>DASXLR010000137.1:0-39608 GCA_036496075.1 Paenibacillus sp.
GCTCTCCGTGCTGAAAAAGATGACAAGAAGAACGCAGGTAAACACATTAGGTTTGAAACGGAAAATTGCTGCTAAAGTGATCGAAGCGGAGAGATACGTTCTCTAAATGGATTCTTGAGGATGGGGTGACCAATATGTTAAATAAACCTTGGTTAGAACATTATCCGGTTGAAGTACCCATAACATTTGATTATCCGAAGCAGAATTTGGCGCAATTTTTGGTGCAATCCGCAGAATTATATCCAGAAAAGATAGCCATGGATTTCCTAGGGAACAAGATTTCATACAAAGTACTATTGGATTCGGTTTACCGGTTTACGAATGCCCTGCTCAAGCTGGGTATTCGTAAGGGAGACCGAGTGGCAGTCATGTTACCGAACTGCCCACAAGCCGTGATCGCGTATTATGGAACGCTTCTGATGGGCGGCATCGTTGTGATGACGAACCCTCTTTATATGCCACGCGAGTTGGAGTACCAGTTGAAGGACGCAAGTGTCCAAATGATTGTAACCCTAGATGTTCTAGTCGATCGGGTGAAGAAATCGACGGAGAAAGAACCCTTGAATTATATTTTAGTGACTTCTATTAAGGACTATCTGCCATTCCCTAAAAATTGGTTATATCCTTTGAAAACTAAGAAAACGGGGAAGCCAATCACTTACGGTAACGGTGTCCTGTCTTTTCTTCCATTTTTGAAAAAGTCGACGGCAACGCCTACTGATATCACAATTGACGCTGATGAGGATTTGGCACTCATTCAATATACAGGAGGGACCACGGGTTTCGCTAAGGGTGTCATGCTTACACATATGAATCTGGTGGCCAATACGATTCAAAGTAAGCTTTGGTTTTACCGCGCTGAAATAGGAAAAGAACGCTATTTAGCAGTACTTCCCTTTTTCCATGTCTTCGGTATGACGGTGTTACTTAATCAATCTGTTCATATGGCTGGCACGTTAATTCTAATTCCACGTTTCGATATTGGTCAGGTGCTTAAGACGGTGAACCGTTTGAAACCGACTGTATTTCCCGGAGCACCTACCATGTATATTGCAGTCATCAACCACCCTGATGTTCACAAATTCGACCTGTCCTCCGTCAAAATTTGTATTAGTGGCGCTGCCTCTTTACCCCATGAGGTGCAGGAGCGGTTCGAGAGTATTACAGGTGGCACGTTGATCGAGGGTTACGGACTGACAGAGACTTCACCAGTAACGCATGCGAACAACCTTTGGGAGAAGCGCAAAGCCGGTTCTGTTGGGATTCCCTTTCCAGATACGGAAGCTCGTATCGTTCATCCGGATACCGGAGAAGAAATGCCACAGGGTGAAATTGGTGAGATGATTATCCGAGGTCCACAGGTCATGAAGGGGTATTGGCGACAACCCGATGAAACGAATAAAGCACTTCGCGATGGCTGGCTCTATACGGGAGATTTGGCAAGGATGGACACCGACGGATTCTTTTATATATTAGACCGCCGCAAAGATTTAATTATCGCTGGAGGGTACAATATTTATCCACGAGAAGTGGAAGAAGTACTATTCGAACACCCGGATGTGGAAGAAGCCGTTGTCGCGGGTGTGGTGGATCCTTATCGTGGTGAGACGGTGAAAGCGTTCATTATACTGAAAGAAGGATCTACAGCCAATGAGGAAGATTTAAAACGTTGGTGTAAAGAAAAACTGGCGGTGTATAAAGTCCCTAGAATTTATGAGTTTCGAGCTACATTTCCAAAAACATTGGTCGGTAAAGTGCTGCGACGGAAACTAATTGACGAAGATACGGATAATACGCTTAAGTAACAAGCCAAGCATGTCGAGTTCCAGTCGATAGACCCATGCATGAGGTGAAATTAGGAGAGCGGAAAAAGTGAGGAGGACTTTTAATGAAAACGGATTCAGATGGTGTACATCCTAACTTTGAACATTGGGGGAAAATAGCTGAAGCTACATTCTGGGGATTCGTGGGGTGTGAAATTGAAGAACTAGGTGAGTCAAAGGTGATCGTTTCCATTGAAATTAAACCGCATCACTTGAATCTAATCGGTATTCTTCATGGAGGCGTGCATGCGACGTTAATCGATTCAGCGATGGGATTGGTTGCGATGATTGCCAGACCGAATGATAACGTAGTCACAAGCAATTTAACGATGAACTATGTGGCACCGACAGAGAGAGGACGGGTTTTTGTAACCGCAGAAATCGTACACAGTTCTCGTAAAATGATTACAACACAAGCTTTTGCAAGGACGGAGGACGGGGATTTATGCGCTTTTGGAACAGGGACCTTCCGTGTCATTAATAAACCTGTTTAGAGTGATGATTGTGAATATATAAATGATTAAAGGAGTTCCTATCAACCTAAAAAAAGTTCGCTGACAACAATCTGTCAGCGAACTTTTGCTATAGCAGGGCTACATAATAATAAGTAACATCAGTAGGCTGGTTACCACTTGTGTGAGGTACTGTGTATTCTAGTAATTCGCGGCAACTTACTTAACAACTACCGAATATCGCCAAATGATGCCATTTCTCCATTTATTGTGAAGGTAAGAGACTCTCGTAATAGGGATTTTTAAAAAAACTGCATCATTATTTAAATAGGTTTCTAGTGTAATCATTATAACCTAATTCTCATCAACGATTCGATTCACATCTTTTTCGTTAGGAGTGTTTGAACTTTGTAAATGGTGGTCGTCTTTTTCAAATTATGAATACCTTATTTTGGTTAATTAGCAGGTATGATATACTAGAAAATGATGATAAACATATGGACAAACATACAAAGATAAAGTCGAGCTTAGATGTTTGAGTGATCATTGATTTTCTAGTGCGAACCTGAAGCACACATGAATTCCCTAGGAGGTTCGCACCAGAAAAGAATAAATAACAACCTTTGATTGGATAATATTGGATTTAAAAATGAGGAAAAAAGGATGGATTCATTGATTTTCACTTTAAAATGGGTTGAAATCTACTTTGTTCATTACTTTTTCGCAGTCGCACTCTGTATGAGTGCGTGGATTGAAATCGAATCAACTGTGTAGAACGTTTCTCCTGTAGCCGTCGCACTCTGTATGAGTGCGTGGATTGAAATACAACATAAATCATCCAAAAAACATCTCTACACGTCGCACTCTGTATGAGTGCGTGGATTGAAATTCGCATCGTCTCACTGTCTGCTTCCTCAGCATTCGTCGCACTCTGTATGAGTGCGTGGATTGAAATCTTGATCACATGGCATCCGTTTATGAAATGAATCAACGTCGCACTCTGTATGAGTGCGTGGATTGAAATTTAGGAGGAAATACATGTCATCGTTTGATTATCAGTCGCACTCTGTACGAGTGCATGGATTGAAATACGTACGGATGTTTACTGCTATCAATTTCAGCGTTTGTCGCACTCTATGTGAGTGTGTGGATTGAAATTCTCTAGCATGCGCATATGAGAGCATTCTAACTCATCGCACTTTGCGTGAGTCCCTTGATTGAAATATTAATGTTTCAATGTTATAATTCTTCACATCTTTTGTCGCACTCTATGTGAGTGCGTGGATTGAAAATATATATTATTTAATATGAAGAGAAAAAGGTCCTTTTTTGCTTTAGTAAAAGGGGACCTTTGTTTTAATAAGTAAATTGACATTCTATATATTATTTAATATATTAATCATAGAGTTTATTTACTTTGAAACAGATCGCTCCTTTATCGTTTGCAAATGCACGAACGTTGGCCAACTTCTTCATACCCTTAGCAAATTTAGAAATCACTAAACTGAGCATGAAGTTCAAGGGAATAAACGCTGGGACGTCTCAGCAATCCAATGTTAACTATTATGCGTAAGCTTTTGTAGTCGTGCTAGAGGTAATCCTTCAAACAAACAGATACTGGAACTATTATAAATCAGTGGACATGTAATGGGAGAATGTTACAATTATATTGAAAGGTTGTGTCGATTCATGACAGCTAAGCAAGCCAGACAGCGTGTAACTAAAAAAATCAGGGTAGATAATGAACAGATTTCTGCCGTAGAGGTCAAGAAATTCAAATCCAGAATTAAAGAACTTGAAGAGGAAAAGGATATCTTAATAAAAGCTATGACCATATGCGCAAGGACCTGAAGACCAATTAAGATAAGAAACAAAAAAGAATATCCGGATCTATCACGAATAAGATGTTGTTTATGGAGTGCTTAAGATTAGGAAGTAACTGCTGCGTTTAGTGTCGACAATCTGTTATGGATAAGGAGATGTGTTCATGATTGCTCATATGAGAAAGTCTGATTATAAAGAACAAACGGTGCAAGAACATTTAGAATCGGTCTCAGCTATTGCGAAGGAATTCGGCAAGAAGGTGAACGTTCAATCTATGGCGGAGCTTGCTGGTTATTTACATGACATGGGGAAGAATACGAAAGCGTTCAGTACATATATTGAAAATGCTGTGAAAAAGCTAGGAGCACCTTCTGTAAAAATTGATCATTCGTCGGCAGGGGCGAAGTATTTATATGAAAAATATTATATTGATTCTCCCGAAAAGCTAAGCGAGAGTATATCCAATATTGTGATCGAAATGGTAGGGATGGTTATTCTATCACATCATTCGGGATTACAGAACTTTTTGGAGACGGATGGGAGTCAATCTGATTTCTTTAGAAGGGTATGTAGGGAAGATCTTCCTTACTACGAGGAAGTATGCACAACATTCTTAAGCGTTCCAGGCAATCAAGCGAGGGTTGAAGAACTTTATCAGGCCTCATTGAAGGAAATGAAAACCTTTCTATTGCAACATCAACAACTATCGAAGCAATGGCAGGGGAAAAGTCACATCTCTCGGTTTGTCTACTATAGTATATTAATGAAGTATATCTTCAGTTGTCTTATTGATGCGGATCGTACAGATTCTCGTCGATTTGATGAAGATGATCCATCGGAATTATATCCATCGAATCAGTTGTTTTTTAAAGAGAGTTATGATCATTTGATAGATCAATTACAAGAATGGGCGGCAGGTCCAGATGCGTCACATCCGATCAACGAGCTACGTGCAGCGATGTCAGAGCAATGCGATCTTTTAGCAGACGAACCTTCATCCATTTATCAACTATCGATTCCGACAGGTGGTGGGAAGACGTTTGCAAGCTTACGATATGCGTTGAAGCACGCGCATTTAGAAGCAAAGGATCGAATCATCTATGTCGTTCCATACACCACAATATTAGAACAAAATGCGGATGCCGTTCGGAAAATTATTAAGAACAAAGACATGGTTTTGGAACATCATGCGAATGTAATTGATGATGCTGAGAGTGATGACGAACCAGATTTCTACCAACAAAATTCACAGAAACAGATGCAGTTAGCACGAGATAATTGGGATCACCCGATTATTTTCACCACGATGGTACAATTTCTAGATACATTCTATGGTAAGGGAACTCGTAAAGCACGTAGACTACATAATCTGACTAATGCGATTGTCATCTTCGATGAAGTGCAATCTGTACCTATCAAGCATATTTCTTTATTTAATAGCGCTGTGAACTTTCTACATTACTTTGGTAAGAGCAGCATTATCCTGTGCACAGCAACGCAGCCATCGCTTACTGCAACAGCATATCCACTACTGATGAATGCAGATGCCGAAATGGTGAAAGATTTGCCTGATGTTGTGAAAGCGTTTCAACGAGTATCGATCAAAAGTAAAGTAACGACGCAAGGTTGGAATGCGAACGAAATTAGCAACTTTGCGTTAGATGAATTGGAAGATAAGCAATCATTACTTATTATTTTAAACACGAAAAAGGCAGTCCTAAATGTGTATCATGAGCTAAAAGAATCATCAGGGTACAGCGTATATCATTTAAGTACATCAATGTGTCCGCAGCATCGTAAGGATATTCTAAAAGAAGTAAAGAAGAAGCTTAAGCCAGGCGATGAGAAAGTGATCTGCGTAAGTACGCAACTCATCGAGGCAGGAGTAGATATTAGCTTTGAATGTGTGATCCGCTCATTGGCGGGATTAGATTCAATCGCCCAAGCGGCAGGTCGCTGTAACCGCAATGGTGAATACGCCAAAGGAACGGTATATATTATACGTGCCCAAGACGAAGAGTTATCTAGATTACCTGAAATTGTATTAGGTCAAAGGGTGACTGAAGAAGATGTCCTAACTCGAAGTGAATTAGCTGAAGATCTGCTTAGTCCGGCAGCGATTCAGACTTATTTTGACTTCTATTTAACGAAGGCAGCGCGAGAAATCCGAATGTCAGATTCCAAGCTTAATATCCCCCTAATTGAATTGATTGATCATAGTCAAAAGTATTACGAAGCTGTACCACAGGGGAGCCCGAGAACGTTAGTACGATCGATGTACAAGACATTAGAGTCTCATTTCGAAGTCATTGAGGCTCCAACGACAGGGGTATTAGTTCCGTATAACGATGAAGGTCGGAAATTAATAGCAGACTTGAACGAGGAGATCCGTGATTACGATCAATTGAATCTGTTGCTAAAAAAGGCTCAGCTATATAGTGTCAATGTGTATAGTCATACGTTACGTCAGTTAGATAAAGAGAAGTTGATATATCCGCTTCGTACTGAAGGGATATATGCGCTTCAAGATAGCGGCTATCATAAGGAATTTGGTCTATCTCTTGAAGGTGAGGGAGAATGGAGTCAAACTAATTTTTGAGGGAGGTGAGAAATAATGCGAAACGGTATTGAATTTATTGTACATGGTAAATACGCTTTGTTTACAGATCCTGTCACTAAAATTGGCGGAGAAAAGTTCACGTATCAAATACCAACATATCAAGCGCTAAAAGGAATTGTTGAATCTATTTATTGGAAGCCTACTATAATTTGGTATATTGACGAAGTTAGAGTAATGAATCCAATACAAACGGAAGTGAAGGGCGTACGGCCGACGAAACATCATGAATCATCCAATGAGCTAGCTTATTATACTTATTTACGCAACCCATCATATCAAGTTCGCGCTCACTTTGAGTTCAATCAGCAACGCACCGACCTTGAACATGATCGCAATGAGAATAAACATCATAACGTCGCGAAGCGTTCAGTTGAACGAGGGGGACGGCGAGATATATATCTTGGAAGTCGAGAGTGTCAAGGTTATGTTGAAGCTTGTGATTTTGAAAGTGGCAAGAGTTACTACGATGAATATGGGGAGATTAATTTCGGCTCCATGTTCCATGGATTTAACTACCCAGATGAGACTGGCAGATATGAATTAGAAGCACGGATTTGTATTCCTGTGATGAAGAATGGTGTTATCCAATTCGATAGACCCGAAGATTGTCTTACTGTACGTTCCATTAAAGAGCAGGAGCTAAAAGCATTCACGCTTGGTCAGAATCTGAAGTCTGTAGAGGAAGAGTATTCCGAAATGTTCCAAGGGGAGGTGAATAAATGAGCTGGATGAAGCGTTTGTATGATGTGTACGACAATAATATCAAGCAAGTGGGAGTGTTTAAACCGCGGGGAGAAGGTCAAAGTTTCACTTTGCTGCCAATCTCTCATGTGACTCAAAGTGCACAAATTGAAGTGACATTAGATCGTGAGGGTAAATTTTTCAAAGCAGAGGTTGTACCAAAAGAGAAAGCACGAACTATTGTGCCGGCAACGCTAAACTCTGCTAATCGCGCCGGAGCAAAGGTAGCGGGACATTTTATACATGATAAGTTGTTTTATGTAGCAGCAGATTATATGAAGTATGGTGGGACGCAGAAACGCGCAGATAATTACCCACAATATATCGAACAGATGGAAGATTGGGCAACGAGTGAATTCAGTCATCCCAAGGTTGAACTAATATACAACTACGTTAAGAAAGGTAATGTTATCCGCGATCTTGTGGAAGCGAAGGTGTTATTTGTAGATGAGAATGGCAAGTTAATCGAAAAATGGACAAGCCGCGATGATACGAAATATGGGATGGAGAAACCCGATATTTATAAAGTCGTATCGGGGGATAGCAGTGAGTCACTTGTGCGCTTTAATCTGCTAAGAGAACAGTCGACTGATCTCCCTGTATGGGAAGATAAGGAGCTTTTTCAAATATTTCAAAATTACCTAGCTCATACAATGGACGGAACTGCGGCCAAAGGTCTCTGTTATATTAGTGGTGAGATTGTAACATTAGCAGAACAGCATGGATCACGCCTACGTAATGCGGGTGATATGTCCAAGTTAATCTCTTCTAATGATGACAAAGGATTTACATATCGTGGCCGTTTCGACAAACCTAGTCAAGCTGTGCAGATCGGATATGATGTATCACAAAAAGCGCATAGTGCATTAAGATGGCTCATTCAACGGCAAGGATATCGCGCGGATACGCGACATTTTGTTACATTTGGAGTTGAAAGGCCTGCGGTAGTTCAACCTTTTCAGGGAACATTGGATATATTAAGGGACCTGAATGAATCAGATGAATTGGACGAATTGGAGCTCGAATTGGAGCTCGAACTGGAACGCGAACTGTTATCTAACGATGAGACTGAACGAGACTATACGAATCTTGTCATTGCAGAACAAGTCCAACTAGCATTCAAGGGAATGAAACATAACTTCCAAATCGAAGGCGTTGACCAAATTATTGTGATGGCTGTTGATGCCGCAACAACGGGAAGATTAGCTATCGTGTATTACCAGGAGCTAAACAGCATGCTGTTCCTAGACTGCTTATCCCATTGGCATCGTACGTGCAAGTGGTATCAGACCTATTACGATGAGAATAACAAAAAAGTAGTAGATTACGCAGGGACACCTTCAACTTATCATATTGTTGAGTCGGTCTACGGTGACAGAGCAGATCCCAGAATAAAAAAGGAATTGTTTACGCGGTTACTACCTTGCATCGTTGAACGTGCAGCGATACCTAAAGATATCGTAAGAACGATCTTTAACCGGGTGAAGAATCCGATGAGCTTTAAGGATGACTTATTAAGTCGGACAGGCGAATGGCAAAGAACATTGAATATTGCTTGTGCATTGATCCGTAAACAATATGAAAAGGAGGAAATAAATATGACGTTAGACCTTGGAAATTCAACGCGTGACTATTTGTTTGGAAGGTTGCTTGGTGTGGCGGAAGTGCTAGAGCGTAACGAGCTTAAACTTCGGAAAGACAACCGTGCAACGAATGCTCTACGCTATTTCAACGCATTCTCACAGCGTCCTGCACGTACATGGATGACGATCCGCAAACAAATCCATCCTTATCAAGTCAACCAAGGGGAAGAAATGTCTTATTATAATAAGATGATTCGAGATGTTGAAGACCGTATTCAAATCGCTGATATGAATAATGATGCTTTAGGCCCATTATTCTTACTTGGATATAGCAGTCAGGTGAAAGATCTTTACACAAAAAAAGAACAGAAAGAGGAGAATAAGGATGACAACAATTCAGAACAAAATTGATTTTGCTATTGTGTTTACAGTAGATAAAGCTAATCCGAACGGAGATCCATTGAATGGGAATCGCCCGCGTCAAGATTATGATGGACACGGAGAAGTATCCGACGTCGCGATTAAGAGGAAACTTCGCAATCGTTTACAAGATGCAGGGGAATCTATCTTAGTACAGTCAGATGAACGTCGTACGGATGGCTATCGTAGTATTAATGACCGTGTATTAGGAAATGAAGATGTTGCGCCGTATTTTGCGAAGAATAATAAAGCACCGAATAAAGAGGAATTAGTTGAAACATTCGCGAGTAAAGCGTGGTATGATGTTCGCGCATTCGGACAAGTGTTCGCTTTTAAAGGAACGGATGTTTCAGTAGGAGTACGGGGGCCTGTTTCTATTCATGCGGCAACAAGTGTTAGTCCTGTTGAAATTACGAGTATGCAAATTACGAAGAGTGTAAACTCTACGACGAATGAGAAGGACCCAAGTAGGAAGACTTCCGACACTATGGGGATGAAGCATCGCGTTGATTTTGGAGTATATCTTTTCTGCGGTAGTATCAATCCACAGTTAGCTGAGAGAACGGGATTCTCTGATGAGGATAGTGAGAAGTTGAAACAGGCATTTATTACATTATTCGCAAATGATTCTTCATCAGCAAGACCAGACGGTAGTATGGAAGTAAATAAAGTGTTCTGGTGGGAACACAATTCGAAATTAGGTCAATTTTCATCGGCCAAAGTACATCGTTCTATTAAGGTAGGATTGAAAGATAGTAATGCAATTCCTAAGTCGATAGATGACTATACGATCACAGTGGAGAAGTTAGAGGGTTTACCTGTGAAAGAATATGACGGACTATGATGCATCTGAGTTTCTCTTATTGTCAGGTATTCAGCATTTCCAGTTTTGCGAAAGACAATGGGCACTAATTCATATCGAACAAGAATGGGAAGAGAATGTTCTAACGATTGAAGGGAGCCATCTACATGAGAAAGCAGATGACCCCTTTATTAGAGAAAAGCGAAAAGATGTATTATATGTTCGCGGTCTACCCGTGCACTCTTCCAAATTGGGACTTACAGGTATTTGCGATGTCGTAGAATTTCATAAAGACCCAAATGGCGTACCGTTACAAAATGAAGAAGGAACATACTTGCCAATACCTGTTGAATATAAGAGAGGTCGGCCCAAAAAAGACCAGTCAGACATCTCTCAACTCGTAGCACAAGCGATATGTTTAGAAGATATGTTATATTGCAATGTTCCTCGAGGGGAACTCTTTTATCATGAAACTCGGCGCCGGGTAGAAGTAGAAATAACAGAAGATTTGAAAAATGATGTGAGAAAAACAGCTCAACGTATGCACGAATATTATCAAAGACGGCATACACCTCGTGTGAAAACAGGGGAACACTGCCAAAGTTGTTCATTACGTCATATTTGCTTACCAGAGTTACTAACCAAGGAATCTGTCGCACGTTATATGAAAAGGATGTTGGCAGAATGAGAAGGCTGTTAAATACAATATATATTACAACACCAGATGCTTACCTTTCATTAAAAGGTGAGAATATCGCTATCATGAAAGATGATGAAACCATCGGTCGAGTACCACTACATAATTTGGAAGCCATTTGTACATTTGGACATCAAGGGGCTAGTCCTGCTCTTATGGCTGCTTGTGTAGAACGGAATATCGCAATCGTATTTCTAACGAGTAACGGTCGTTTTCGTGCAAGAGTCATCGGACCGTCTAACGGAAATGTCGTGTTAAGGAAAACGCAATACAGAATTTCAGATGATGAGATGAAAAGTGCGCATATTGCCAGGCATTTTCTTGTTGGAAAGTTGTACAATGCGAAATGGACTTTAGAACGAATGACAAGAGATCATGCTTTGAGAATTAATGTTGAGAAATTCAAAAGCGTGTCAGCGCATTTAACAGAGTCGATGAAACAACTAATGACCATTGAGGATTTAGAAGTGTTGCGGGGGGTAGAGGGAAATGCTGCAAGTGCTTATTTTTCTTTAATGGACGATATGATACTACAACAGAAGAAAGAATTTTTCTTCAAAGGCAGAAATAGAAGACCCCCACTGGATAACGTGAACGCACTATTATCATTTGCTTATTCATTACTATCTTCTGAGGTTGGAGCAGCACTGGAGGGTGTCGGATTAGACGCTTATGTTGGTTTTCTACATCGGGATCGTCCAGGCAGGATGTCACTCGCGCTTGATATGATGGAAGAATTGAGAAGTGTTTACGCAGATAGATTCGTTCTATCGTTAATTAATTTGAAACAAGTACAAGCATCTGATTTTTTGAAAAAAGAAAGCGGTGCCGTACTTATGACGGACGACGCGCGTAAAAAGATATTACAATTGTGGAAAGACAAAAAGGAAGAGAAGATTACACATCCATTTCTAAAGGAAAAGATCTCTTGGGGACTTGTTCCGCACGCTCAAGCTCTTCTTTTAGCTCGTTTCATTAGAGGAGATATTGATGCATACCCGCCATTTCTATGGAAGTAGGTGAACGGTAATTCTAGTATTGATCACGTATGATGTTAGCACGATATCCGATGGTGGAACAAGAAGGCTGAGGGTAGTCGCTAAGAAATGTGAGGACTATGGTGTACGCGTACAAAATTCAGTATTCGAATGCATTGTTGACGCAGCACAATTAAAAAAGCTAGAAATAGAATTAGAAGAATTAATTGATCCAACTGTCGATAGTTTAAGGTTTTATATACTAGGAAATAACCATAAACGTAAGGTCAAACATATCGGAGCAAAGTCGAGTTTAGATGTTGAAGGGCCTCTGATTTTCTAGTGCGAACCCGAAGCACACATGAATTCCCTGGGAGGTTCGCACCTGAAAAAATTGAACAATATCCTTGATTTAGATAATATTGGATTTATGGGCGAGGAAAAAAGGATGGATTCATTTGTTTTTACTATAAAAACGGTGAAAATCTACTTTTTTCATTACTTTTTCGCAGTCGCACTCTGTACGAGTGCGTGGATTGAAATAAAGGGATGGATCGGATGAACTTAAATATGTTATGTCGCACTCTGTACGAGTGCGTGGATTGAAATACACTATAATAACCATCTGGAACATTGATCGATGTCGCACTCTGTACGAGTGCGTGGATTGAAATCCCACCCCCAAACCTGTAGAAGATTGTACAACTGTCGCACTCTGTACGAGTGCGTGGATTGAAATCCTTCAATTGTTTTATATGAGTATAGGAATTTCGTCGCACTCTGTACGAGTGCGTGGATTGAAATTTTTATCAGTAGGTATGTCTTTAAGATCAAAGTCAGTCGCACTCTGTACGAGTGCGTGGATTGAAATGAGATAGAGTGCGCCTTTTCTGAATCTAGTGACGTCGCACTCTGTACGAGTGCGTGGATTGAAATCTCTGGAGAGAGTATATAGGTGGTTATGGCTCCTTGTCGCACTCTGTACGAGTGCGTGGATTGAAATCGTTAATCCTAACGCTATCAATTGTTCCTTATTGTCGCACTCTGTACGAGTGCGTGGATTGAAATTTTACCCACAATCGTTGTTGACTTAGTTTCCCTGTCGCACTCTGTACGAGTGCGTGGATTGAAATATCCGACCTTCTAATACAGAATTACGACGAAGTGTCGCACTCTGTACGAGTGCGTGGATTGAAATAAATATAAGTCTAGCCAAATCTCTGAAAATTCCTGTCGCACTCTGTACGAGTGCGTGGATTGAAATAAACTCGGCACCAGTAGCTTGCGAGATCGCTTTGAGTCGCACTCTGTACGAGTGCGTGGATTGAAATTGATAAGGTACGATACAAGTGCAGCAGACACACAGTCGCACTCTGTACGAGTGCGTGGATTGAAATTATACTTGGGTCCATATATACAACTCCCTATATCATGTCGCACTCTGTACGAGTGCGTGGATTGAAATTGTTGAGTTCTCTTCTGTTGAGTTCTCTTCTCTTCGTCGCACTCTGTACGAGTGCGTGGATTGAAATGTTGATTTTGTTCATGATTATTTGTCCCCCTTGTCGCACTATGTACGAGTGCGTGGATTGAAATGTTCTTCAAGGGGACGAGCTCAAGGAATTCAAAGTCGCACTCTGTACGAGTGCGTGGATTGAAATAAGGAAACGAACGTTATCGGCAATGACCTCTGTGAGTCGCACTCTGTACGAGTGCGTGGATTGAAATTCCTCTGGCGTCTGCTCGATGGTGTAGTCATTTGTCGCACTCTGTACGAGTGCGTGGATTGAAATTAGCGAAAACAGGAGACAACTTGCTGCAGCCGGAGTCGCACTCTGTACGAGTGCGTGGATTGAAATTCAACACTGGATATCCGATTGCCATTTTCGTCATGTCGCACTCTGTACGAGTGCGTGGATTGAAATCTTCAACTCGTTTAGTGATCCCGTCATTCAACTTTGTCGCACTCTGTACGAGTGCGTGGATTGAAATTCCCTCCCCTCCAGTTGATGGTCAGTATTGATTGTCGCACTCTGTACGAGTGCGTGGATTGAAATATCGTTTATGACTAGATTATACTTTACGATTCCAGTCGCACTCTGTACGAGTGCGTGGATTGAAATCATAGGTCACGCAAGTCCTCATCTAAGTACGCAACGAGTCGCACTCTGTACGAGTGCGTGGATTGAAATGTGCAATGCCGAGGGGGTTAGTACTCAACTCCACAAGTCGCACTCTGTACGAGTGCGTGGATTGAAATATATACCGCAGAATATACTCGTTTAGTGTTTGTAGTCGCACTCTGTACGAGTGCGTGGATTGAAATGTTGAATCTGAGCGTGAAATAAACGCGTTTCTAGTCGCACTCTGTACGAGTGCGTGGATTGAAATCCATACGCCTGCCTTCATAGTACAGGTCACCGTAGTCGCACTCTGTACGAGTGCGTGGATTGAAATTTCATAATGAGCTACTTCATAATAAATTGCTTACGTCGCACTCTGTACGAGTGCGTGGATTGAAATTAAAAGAAAGGAGAAGGAAAGTTATGTACTTGGGTCGCACTCTGTACGAGTGCGTGGATTGAAATCTTTAACTGCGGTAACATCCTCTTTACGTCTTAGTCGCACTCTGTACGAGTGCGTGGATTGAAATTACGAGAAATGATGGAAACTAAAAGGTTAATGGCGTCGCACTCTGTACGAGTGCGTGGATTGAAATAAGGCGTCGGGTATGGAGATCGAGGGAGACTTTCGTCGCACTCTGTACGAGTGCGTGGATTGAAATATATGCTCCGCTCCCTCATGGTTTTTTCCTTCCAGTCGCACTCTACATGAGTGCGTGAATTGAAATGTACTCCTCACGTGTAATCTTGCGGAGTAGAGAACGATATTATTTTTCGTCTAGGAATGAACGTTGTGTTCATTTCCTCCGACATACATCGTCCGTATTGCCAAGTATGGGCTGGCTAGGCGGCCTTGTAAACTGGTTCTTCACATGGATAAGACAGATATTAAAAATCCAATTATGTTTATTGCGAAGCACCTGGGCGCGGCTTGGGGTTGAAAATCAGACAAAACTGCTGGCAATTCACGAAAAACGATCAGTTCATGATTGGATAACAGAAAATTCATCTTTAATAGAGACCGTAATGAGCTTATTAAGCTATCATGGAGACCGTAAAATAAAGCTACTGCACCTGGTGGCTTTATTTTACGGTCCATTTCACGTACATGCACTTATAGGCAGGAGCCCTCATATAATGAAGAATCGACTTAATTGAGCGCCGGGGGAACGTGACATCCCTGGTAATCCAGCTTGGGGGTGTCCGATTTATGGGACTGTTCGCGACAATTGCACTGTTCATTAAACAGCTGTCACTGCTTGTATCGTACGTCAAAAACAACGCTTTTCCCCAGCCTTTACCTGAGAAGGAGGAGAGCAAATACCTAAAGCTGATGGCCGAAGGTGACGGGCATGCGCGTAACCTGCTCATTGAGCATAACTTGCGGCTAGTGGCACATATCGTCAAGAAATTTGATAATACAGGCGAGGATCTGGAAGACCTTATATCGATCGGGACGATCGGTCTGATTAAAGCTATTGAGAGTTACCAGCCAGATAAAGGGACCAAATTGGCCACTTTTGCCGCCCGTTGTATTGAGAATGAAATACTGATGCATTTACGTTCTCTCAAAAAGACACGAAAAGACGTATCTCTACATGATCCGATAGGAACGGATAAAGAAGGAAATGAAATTACTCTGATAGATATTCTCGGCAGTGAAGCGGATGATGTAGCAGATTTGGTCCAGCTTAAGATTGAGAAGAGCAAAATCTATCGTAACCTGGATATTTTAGATCCAAGGGAGCAAGAAGTGATTAAAGGTCGCTTTGGACTGGAGCAGGGCGGGGAAGAACGTACACAGAGGGAAATTGCTAAGGAGCTTGGCATATCACGTTCTTATGTTTCTCGCATTGAGAAACGGGCACTGATGAAGCTTTATCATGAATTTTATAAGGTTAAGCGTTAATTTGGAAGAGAATAGATGTCCAAAACCGTCTCGGTAATGACACCGAACGGTTTTTGTAATGAATAAAAGGTTGTTCACGGAGCCTTTATAAGCGTTATAATAGAATGATAAATCCAACTAGTTCATGAGGAGGAACATGATGAAAGTAATGCCTTTAATATCAAGAGGAATATCAACTAGCCGCTTAGTACTTGGATGTATGCCGTTCGGTGGAGGTTGGAACAGTGACCCCATTACGGAAGCGGACAGGCTCTCAGCAGAGAAGGCGGTAGATGCTGCGCTCTCCATTGGTATTTCTATGTTCGATCATGCCAATATATATACAAAGGGTAAAGCTGAAGAGACATTCGGTGGAATCCTTAGAAACCGTCCGCACCTTCGCGAACAAATGGTGATTCAATCCAAATGTGGTATACGTTTAGCTGACGGCTCTGTTCCAGGACATTTTGATTTCTCTAAGGAACACATTTTAGAATCTGTTGACGGGATTTTAGGGAGATTAGGGACTGAATATTTAGATATCCTGCTTCTACATCGTCCAGACCCGTTAGTGGAGCCAGAAGAGGTTGCTGAAGCTTTAGGGCAGCTTAAATCGTCGGGTAAGGTGCGTTACTTCGGGGTTTCTAATATGAGTGTAGCTCAAATGCGCTTTCTTCAGCGTAGTATTCCAGATCAATTCGCTGTGAATCAGTTGGAGATGAGCTTAGGTCATTTGGACTTCTTGAATCAGAGTATTCTGGTGAATCAAGAATCAGGGGCTAATGTAAACTTCTCCGAAGGATTGATGGAGCACTGCCAAATGGAAAATATTCAAATCCAGTCATGGGGACCACTAGCACAAGGTCGCTTCTCTGGACGTTCTGTAGAGGATGAGCCCGAGAATGTGCAGAAGACTGCTGCACTGGTACAACAAATGGCAGAAGAGAAGGGGACGACTCCAGAAGCTATTGTACTCGGCTGGTTGATGAAGCATCCAGCGATGATTCAACCAGTGATTGGAACTATTAATACTGATCGTATCATTGCTTGTAAAGATGCTGAGCGGCAATCACAACTGATGACTAGAGAAGAATGGTACTGTCTTTATATAAGCGCAAGAGGGCAAGTGATGCCTTAACAGCAACACATAAGAGGTTCTGCCATTAGGGAGAACCTCTTTTTGTTGTGCCTTGTCATTATGGATCTAATTCATAATCAGCGCTTGCTGATAATAGAACTGGTCTTAGTGTTGAGCCGTAATTATAGAAGGAGATTTGGAAAATTGTTGTGTTTGCGCAAAAAAAAGACCGTCAGGATCGATCTATTCCCATTAAATTAGCTACGCTCTAAGATTGTGTTTAGCGTTGTGCGGTCGAGGCCTTTTACAAGGGTAATTAACAACTCTTTAGCCGCTTCATAGTCATCTGTATGGATGATAGAAGAAGAGGTATGAATATAGCGTGAACAAATGCCAATGACTGTTGAAGGAACACCAATGCCACTGAGATGTACTTGACCTGCGTCTGTGCCACCTGGAGATACGAAGTATTGGTATTTAATTTTATGAGTATCGGCAGTATCCTGTACATACTCCACAAGACCACGATGCGTTAGCATGGTAGGGTCAAAGATACGAAGCAATGCACCTTGACCAATATGTCCGAATTGGCTCTTATCTCCTGTCATATCATTAGCGGCACTAGCATCCAGAGCAAAAAAGATATCTGGTTGAATAAGGTTAGCGGATGTACGGGCACCTCTAAGACCTAACTCTTCTTGAACGGTAGCACCGATGTAGACTGTATTAGGTAACTTTTCTTTGTGTAGAGCTTGTAAGGATTGAATCGCAAGGCCAAGACCATAACGATTGTCCCAAGCTTTAGCCATAATTTTCTTCGGATTAGCAAGCGGGGTGAATTCACAAATAGGAACGATCTGTTGACCTGGATGTATCCCGAATGATTCTGCATCTGCACGGTTATCTGCTCCAATATCTAGATACATGGACTTGATATCTACAGGTTTACTGCGTTGGGATTCATCTAGAAGATGTGTTGGTGTAGAACCAACCACTCCGATAATGGGGCCGTTGTCCGTTATGAGCTGCAGCCGTTGCGCAAGAACGGCTTGGCTCCACCATCCTCCAAGAGGCTGAAAGCGGATCATGCCCGTATCTGTGATCCCTGTTACCATGAAACCAACTTCATCAAAATGCCCGGCTACCATCACCTTAGGGCCATTCTCATCCCCTCGAAGTACGCCAAATAAGCTTCCGAGTCTATCCTGTACAAATTCTTCCGTATATGAGGACATAGCCTCTTTCACCCAGGTACGTAAATCTCTCTCAAAGCCTGAGGCGGCAGGGAATTCTGTTAGTTTACGAAATAGATCCATTGTCGTTTGGTTCATCTGAAGAACACTCCTTTTTTGTATGCTACATTTATGTATTTCAATCACACTTTCTTTAGTATGAACTTTACACTAGTGATTGTCTACGTTCTTTGTCTGAATTAAAAGCACCAATATTACGACATTTGAATAAAATGCAATGATTAAATGCTCCGTACTAAGTTTTAGAAAGGGGCACAGATCATGGAGCCGGTTAGGAGAGAATTTGTTATTATTTTTGTCTTGTTTATGTTGCTGATTATCGCTTTATTATGCCTTTTTTATTGACGGTGCATAACAAGATTATAAGCATCAATTACATTGTTAAACAGACTTGTATTATACGAGAACAGCCATCCTTAGTTCTATAGAGGGTGGCTATTTGTTAATTTGGATGATTTACCAAACATAACAGTGAGGATAGTGGCAAATAATGATAATAGAATGAATGAAGTTAGGAGGTGTTCTTAATTTGTCAGCGAACACGAAGAGCAAGGGAGTAGGTTCTAGAGGTGATTCATTAGGACAGGAAGAGTATAAGAAAATAGCTAAAAAGCATGAACCTTCACGAAATATATTGAGAAACTGTATACGGGCTTTTGTCGTGGGTGGCTTGATCTGTGTTATTGGACAAGGGGTTCAACAAGCTTTCATGGCTATCTTCAAAATGACTAGTACTGAGGCAAGTAACCCAACTGTAGCTGTGATGATTATTATTTCGGTTGTGCTGACATGCTTAGGGGTATATGACAAAATTGCACAGTGGGCTGGTGGAGGAACAAGTGTCCCTGTAACTGGATTCGCGAACTCTATGTGTTCGGCTGCTTTAGAGCATCGTGCAGAAGGATTGGTACTTGGAGTTGGATCCAACATGTTCAAGCTGGCAGGTTCAGTGATTGTATTTGGTGTCGTTGCAGCGTTCTTTGTAGGCATCATCTATGCAATTTTTGGTATTCAGGGAGGTCATTGACGATGAGATTACTCGATGGACAGACCCGGAAATTTAATATTAGCCTCGAAATGGAGGGATCATGATGATGCAGTTTCTTTGGGCATTTATAGTGGGCGGTTTGATCTGTGTTGTAGGACAAATTATGATGGATGGATTCAGATTAACACCAGCGCATACGATGAGTACGTTAGTGGTTACAGGAGCAGTAGCTGATGGACTTGGATGGTATGATCCATTAGTGAAATTTGCTGGAGCTGGAGCTTCTGTTCCAATCACAAGCTTCGGCAGTTCTTTAGTGCATGGAGCCCTGATAGAATTGCAAAAAGATGGATGGATCGGAGTCGTGACAGGGATTTTTGAAGTGACAAGCGCTGGTATATCCTCGGCGATTATCTTTTCATTCTTAGCCGCACTATTGGTGAAACCGCGTGGATAATACGTTGTAAAGGAAATAGTATAAATACCCTTTGCCGGAAACTTATGTTTCCGGTTATTTGCGTGTTGTTTACAGACTTTTGTATACGTACCTGCGTAGAATAGAGATTCTTAACGATGTACTTTATCGCTATTCATCATGTACAATAAAAGAAATGCTTATACATAGGAGGCCTGAAATACATGTCGATTCGCAATGAATCTATTCAAATTATTTCAGAAGTTCGTAACAATTTAGAATCTTGTATTTTAGGTAAATCTTTCGAAATACAATTACTGCTCACGGCACTTGTAGCTGGTGGGCATGTTCTTATTGAAGATGTACCAGGTACAGGGAAGACCCAATTAATTAAAGCACTTGCGAAATCAATTAACGGTGAATATCGTCGGATTCAATGTAATCCAGATATTTTACCGAGTGATATTACGGGAGTCTCCGTATTTCATCCGCGTGAGGAACAGTTTTATTTCAGACCCGGACCTGTCATGACTAACATACTACTTGTTGATGAAATTAATCGTGCAACAACGAAGACGCAATCTGCCCTTCTAGAAGTTATGGAGGAACGTAACGTGACTGTAGATGGGGAAACCCATGAGCTGCCGAAGCCTTTTATGCTCTGTGCTACACAGAACCCCATTGATTTCGAGGGAACTTATATGCTCCCTGAAGCGCAGTTAGATCGTTTCATGATGAAGATGAGTCTTGGCTATCCAGATGCTGCAACGGAAAAAAACTTACTATTAAAACAGCAAGATGGACAACCCATCGATAGACTCGCCTCAGTTACGCATATGGCACAGATTGCGGCGATGCAGATTGAAATCCGCGACATTTACATGAGTGACGCTATAACAGATTATTTGCTAGGCATTATCAGGAAGACACGGGAGCACAAAGCTGTACTGCTCGGGGCAAGTCCGCGAGCATCGCTATCATTCATGATGGCATGTAAAGCATATGCATTCCTGCAAGGTCGGGATTTTGTTCTTCCAGATGATGTTAAGGTATTAGCTCCCTATGTTCTATCCCACCGTATTCTGTTGCGTCCCGAGTCAAGACTTGAAAGTATTCATGCTACGTCGGTATTGCAGAGTATCATCCAACAGGTGAATGTGCCTGTTACTATGGAGCGATAAACATGCGCCAGTTAGGGTTGACACTAAAAACTGGACTTCGTTCACCTAAATTATGGGCAGTAATGGTGGTATGGATGATCAGTTTATTGTACGTACTATTTCAAGGCGGCAAAACGTCTATTATGCTGTTTGCCATGATCAATCTGTTGGCTATGTACTTCATTGTCGGAAGTTATAGTGGGGTTCGCCGTGGTAGCGGAGATCGTAATATGACATTAAATGAAGAACGTGGAGAACTTCTATATGCGGGAGATCAGGTTCATGTGAAGCTCAATATTCACATCCCTGGCTTTCTTCCGTTTCCTTATATTATTGTTAAGGATGTATTGAAAAGGCATAATGGACAATCTTGGTCTTTTGAAGAGAGCGTTATTCCGAGTTTTCGTGGAAAAGGCGAACTAAGATTTCAGACCCCGCCACTAGAACGTGGAAGCTATAGTTTTATGAAGACAGAATGCGCTAGTAAAGATATATTTGGCTTGCTGGAACATAAGGGCATGTTATATGCACCTGGACAATTCAGAGTGAAGCCACGAACCATATTTATTCCCTATTGGCAATTGTTTGATCGGAACTCTCGTCATGCTGGGCCACAAATGGCATTGTCTTCTTCCCGCAGAGAGACTACTCAAATTAATGGTGTACGTGATTATGTATACGGTGACCGAATTTCTCGAATACACTGGAATGCAACAGCCAAGACAGGCACATGGAAGTCTAAGGAATTTGAACATGAATCTGTTCCCAAAACGATGTTGATTCTGGACGCGACAACATCTCATTATTCTTGCTCCGAGCAGTTTGAGCTTGCTGTATCGACGGTATCCTCTTTGCTAGAGTATGGGAACCGAGAACGGATTGGTATAGGATTATGTACTTTGGGGAGTAAACTGAATGTATTTGTTCCATCGGAAAGTAAGATAGAACGTCAAAAAATGCTTTATCATCTTGTGGATCTAGATGCTGACGGACAAGGTAATATTCTTCCCAAGTTAGAGGCTGGAACTCGTAGGTTCCCTCAGGGTTCTTACTTTGTGTTAGTAAGTCCATTAAGTGGGCAACCGGTTCTAGATATTATAAGATGGGCGAATACTTATGGAATGAGTCCATCTCATATTCAAATCGTAAATCCTTCCGCAAAAAGTAAATCCGATTTCACATCGGTATTGAGATCGCGTGGAATTTACGGGTGCTCCATTTCCTCTCTACAAGATCTACCTAGCGCGATAGGAGGGAGAGCATTATGAGGGATAAGAGCCGCTCTTTTTTGAAATATGATGGATTTAAGGTTTTTTCGTATATATGGATAGGGATTGTAGCTTTGCAGTGGCTTACTTATACAGAATCCATCTGGTATTCAGAGACAACTGCATTAGTGGGAAGAATTTTATTACTTATTGCTGTTATTGAAATATTACTTCCATTGAGGTTGTTTTATAGAATTGTAATTGAAGGTATTATGATGTTGATTGTCACTCGTTCTACGCTTATTTCTTATTCCGAATATGTTCCTTCTACAGGGGGAGTAGTAAATCAAATTGAGCAATTCATGGGCAATATGTATCCATATATTTGGTTTGCTCTGATCACTTGGATAGTTTATATATTTTGCGCCGCCTTCGTGACAACTCAGCGCCGTATTCTTCTGTTTATGGGACTCCATATTGCTACTTTTACTATTCTGGATTCTTTTACAGCGGAGGTATCATGGGTAGAAGTGGCTTGGATGGTATTTGCGCTTATGGGCTGGCTAGTAAGTCAGCATTTACAACGCTTTAAGCAGAGATACCCGAGGGGATGGAGACATCTCATCGAGTATCCACGGGAGATGGTTGTACATATCTCACTTGTTTTTGCACTTATTCTTCTTCTAGGGGTAAACATGCCTACGGTTAAGCCGATCTTCACAGATCCTTATACGATATGGAAGGACTGGAAAGTAACGGAGAGTTCAGAGCCTAGTAACGATGATAGCATGGGTATTCATGGTTCTTCAAATGCTGCTTCAGGGTATAGTGCTGAAGATAACCAGCTAGGCAATGGATTCGAATTCGATTATTCTCCAGTCATGACGATCGCTTCTTCTAAACGCAGTTATTGGCGTGGAGAGACTAGAAAAGTTTATTCTGGGACCGGATGGGCGGATAAGCCCAGTAAGGCCCGAGCCTACGATGACGTGGATGCAGACGAGAAGCTCAGAGTTGAGTCTCCATCCAAAGTGAAAACGGAGACGTTGCAGCAGAAGGTAACGATGTTGAACAATAATAAATATCCCGTACTGTTCGGTGCCTATACCATTGCTTCTGTTCAAACGATTAATGAAGAGAAGGATACTTCTAAGCTGCAATGGAAAGGATCTCAAGGCGAACTTCATTGGAATATAGAAGCTGAGCAGGCTAATTATCCTAGTAGATATACAATTACATCTGAGGTTCCAATTATTCCAGTTAAAGAGCTACAGAAGAAAAGTTATGATGATTTATACGCTAATTATGATGAAACTGAATATTTACAAATACCTAATGATTTCCCGGACCGAGTGACAAATCTGGCTAAGGAAATTACGAAATCAACGGATGCTCCTTTTGAAAAAGTGGCCTTATTACAACAATATCTACAAGACAACTATTTGTACACGAATACACCAGATCTTTCACTGAAAAAGAGTGATGATTTCGTAGAGGGTTTTTTATTTGAAATTAAAGCAGGATATTGTGATTACTTCTCAACTTCGATGGTTATGATGGCTCGTTCACTTGATATTCCAACACGTTGGGTCAAAGGGTATGCCCCCGGTAGTCAACCTAATATGGCGGAGTTTCAGATGAGACAACCGAATAGAGTCAATGTTGGAAGCTACACGGTAACCAATGCGGATGCCCATTCTTGGGTGGAGGCTTATTTCGGACCTTCTTATGGTTGGATACCCATTGAAGCGACACCAGGTTTTGATATGGCGCTTTTAACGGAGCAGGATATAAGCGACTTAGACACACTGGACAAAGAGAAAGATGAGGAGCAAGTTCAGAGCAATGAGAATACTCCTGAGAATAATTCAACCTTTTTGTCGTCACGAATGATTAAAGTTATGACTGTAGGTGCAATACTAATAGTAATAAGTTGTATAACTTATATCGCGTGGCGTTTGCGCGTTTCTTTACATTATTTCATCCTACGATTAAGGATAGGCACGCCTTTATCTGCTGATCAAAAAGTGGTGGTTGAAACAGAACGTTGGCTTCGTTATTTGCATAAGCGTGGAATGACGCGAAATGACGATCAGACACTTCGTGAAGCTGTGATGGGGTGGGAGCGAAGTATGCCAGAACTTATCGGATCACTGACACCGTTGCTACAGCTTTTTGAGAAAGCCAGATATAGTCCGGAGACCGTGTCGAGTGAGGATTGGAGTAAAGTTCGTTCTTATGCAGTACAGCTTAGGGATCTGATGAGAACAAAAAAATAAAAAAACAGTGCATTTGAGTCCTTTTTGCTTATGCAAGAGGGACGTTTTGTTTTGTACTAACGCATCACATTATGGTATAGTTTGTCGTATGAAACTGAGGTGACTGGACTTGTTTGAAATGCTGATGCCTAAATTACAGGTAAATACAGTATTTGATATCGACTTGGAAGACTTATATGCAAAGGGATACCGGGGGATTATTACGGATTTGGACAATACGCTCGTTGGTGCCAAAACACCACTTGCCCATCCGGAATTGATCGCTTGGTTTGAATTGGTGAAAAAGATTGGTTTTCAACTCATCATTGTATCTAATAATCAATTGGCAAGGGTATCGGCTTTTGCGACTCCTTTGGATATTCAATTTGTACATCAAGCCCGTAAACCTTTCAATGCCCATTTTCATAAGGCGATGAAGTGGATGGGACTTTCCAATACAGAGACCATTGTTGTAGGCGATCAAATGCTGACGGATGTGTATGGTGGTAATCGGCTCGGTCTATTGACGGTACTGGTGCTTCCGATTTCTGTGCAAGATGAAGGATGGACGACAAGAATGAACCGAAGAGTAGAACGGATCGCGTTGACACATCTTCGGAAAAAAGGATTATGGCTCGAGGAGGAACACAGAGAATGAATGAAGCAATTGGCGAGCAAGAGGCCATGAAATGTGGCGGTTGCGGGATTACTCTGCAAACGCAGCAACCTGACTTACCGGGCTTTGTACCGGAGAAAGCGTTGGAACAAGAACCTATCATTTGCCAGCGTTGTTTTCGTATCAAAAATTACAATGAATCATCATCCGTAACTGTAGATCAGAATGAATTTCTGAAGCTATTGAGCCAGATTGGCAATAAGGATGCACTCGTTATTCATATCGTAGATCTATTTGACTTCGAGGGTAGTATGATTTCGGGATTACAGCGCTTTGTAGGGAATAACCCTGTGATTCTTGTTGTAAATAAAATCGATCTTCTTCCCAAAGTAACGAACTGGAATAAACTTAAGAATTGGGTGCAGAAGCAAGCAAAGGAACACGGACTGAAGACAGAAGAAATCATCCTCTGCAGTGCCAAGAAGAATCAGGGTTTCGATAGATTGCTTGAGACGATGAATTCTTTACGCGGTGATCGGGATGTATACGTAGTAGGAGCAACTAATGTTGGTAAATCAACATTGATTAATCGTCTTATTAGAGACTACAGCGATCTAGAGGAAGAATTGACGACTTCACGTTACCCAGGAACAACATTAGATATGGTAAATATACCTATTGACGATGGACATCATATTATCGATACCCCGGGTATTGTTTATCCTTGGCGTTTCAGTGAGATCGTGAGTCGCGAGGATCTTGGAGCAACGATGCCTGAGAATCCACTTAAACCACTGGTGTATCAGCTAAATGAGGGCCAGACGTTATTCTTTGGAGCCATGGCACGATTTGACTTTATCCAAGGAGAACGTCAATCATTCACATGTTTCCTTAGCAATAAAATTGGTATACATCGTACGAAATTAGAACGTGCAGATTCACTGTATGCGGATCATGCGGGTGAGATATTGTCTCCTCCAAACGTTGAGAATCTTCCGAAGCTCCCAGAGTGGATAAGACATGAAATTCGAATTAAACGTGGATCACGTTCCGATGTATTTATTTCTGGATTAGGCTGGGTCAAAATTAATAGTGATCAAGGTGCTACGATTGCAGTACATGCACCTCGTGGTATCAAAGTACTAACTAGACCTTCTTTGATATAGATTAAATCATGGGAAGGTGGTGAATAAGCCATGAAAGAGTTATGGAATGATATACCAACTTGTGGAGATTCCATGCTTCTAGCAGTTATTGGCGATCCAATCCGTCATTCCAAGTCCCCCGCTATGCACAATGCAGCTTTAGCCGCACTGGGGATAGCGGGGGAGTATTGGCCTCTTCATGTGGTTCGGGATGATTTAGGAGAAGCGATAAAGCAGATCAAGAAACTTGGATTCAGGGGTATCAACGTAACGATTCCGCATAAAATAGAAGTAATGGCATATTTGGACATCATCGATGATTCAGCTCATATGATTGGCGCTGTTAATACCATTGTAAATGATAACGGAGTTCTAACCGGCTACAACACCGATGGGATAGGCTATGTCCGTTCACTGAAGGACGAAGCTATGGCAGATTTACGTGGTAAGCGGATCATGGTCTTAGGAGCAGGTGGGGCTGCGCGTGGGATTATCCATGCTCTAACTCAAGAAGAGCCTGAGACTCTGATCATTGCTAATCGTTCGGAAGACAAAGCAATTCAGATGGAGAACGAATGGAAGTCTCTAGTAGACATTCATGGAATCAGTATGGAACAGGTATCTTCATATTTACCTGACATGGAAGTCATTATTAACACAACATCTGTAGGTATGTATCCTCATATTTCAGCTGTACCCATCGATCCAGACGGAATTCCTTCAGGAATTGTGGTCAGTGATTTAATTTATAATCCATTGAACACAGA
Organism: Paenibacillus sp.; assembly: GCA_036496075.1. Lineage (GTDB taxonomy): Bacteria > Bacillota > Bacilli > Paenibacillales > Paenibacillaceae > Paenibacillus_AQ. The sequence goes on from DASXLR010000137.1 coordinate 26,839, forward strand.
ATTACTGAAAAGGAGTCAGGACAGAGGGTGCACGATACACGGTGGACTTGGTATGTTCGTGAATCAAGGTGCATATGCGCTTGAGTATTGGACTGGCGTGCCAGCTCCAGTAGAAGTGATGCGACAAGCCGTGCTGGATAGTCTCCAGAGCTGATAAAGGCAATTGAATTAAGACTCTAATTTATAATCGATGTTTGCTGAAAATATAATTCTATGCTGATCGTAGCTTCGATACCGGAATTGTCCTGGAGAAGCGTTAGCGCTCGCCTAAAAGCTTTCCTTTGGAAAGCTACTTCGTAAGCATACGCTTTGTCCCTGAATTTTCACCGCAAACAGCGGTATATTCAAAAAAAATCTGATGGCAACAGCGATCGTAAGGACAATCCGTCCGCGTAGCGGTCACCTATCCACAGTATATTTTAAGTTCAAACATTGATCTTGGTGTTGAGCCCGAAATAATATATGAAATTAAGGAGTTTTGACATTACATGTTAACTGGACAACAAAAACGTTACCTTCGTTCCCTTGCACATCACCTAGATCCTGTCTTTCAAGTAGGTAAAGGGGGAACTAACGATCACCTCATCCGTCATATCGAAGAAGCGATAGAGAAGCGGGAATTGATGAAAGTGACCGTATTTAATAGTGCTCATGAAGATCGGAATGTGATCGCAGCAGAACTTGCTGAAAAATCAGGTTCAGAATTGGTACAAGTCATTGGAAAAGTGATTGTATTGTACAAAGAATCTAAGGATAATAAACAAATTCAACTGCCTTAAGGTAGGGGGAATAACCATGAAGATAGGTATCATGGGTGGAACTTTCGATCCGATTCATATAGGGCATCTGTTGGCGGCGGAATCTGCCAGAGACTCTTTCCAATTGGATGGAATCTGGTTTATGCCAAGTCACATCCCCCCCCACAAAGAGATCGCTGGAGCAACAGGGGAGCAGCGCTTAACGATGGTAGCTGCTGCTATTGCCGATCATCCTTCTTTTCGAATGATTGATTTGGAAGTGCGTAGGGGTGGTGTTTCATATACCATGGATACGGTCAGAGAGCTTCAGCAAACCTATACAGAAGTGAATTTCCATTTCATTATTGGTGCCGATATGGTCAATTATTTACCTAAGTGGGATCGGATCGAGGAATTGTCACAGATGATCACCTTTATTGGTGTAGGACGTCCGGGATCCCCCTTAGAAATTGATGCATTACCTTCATATTTACAAGGTAAAGTACTCTTAGCTGACATGCCACTTGTGGATATTTCTTCGACTGAGATAAGAGAAAGGGCTATGTCGGGTCACTCGATTCGGTATATGGTCCCAGAACCTGTACATGAATATATCGTTAGGAGCGGAATTTATGAGATATAGTCGTGATCAACTCATTGAAGCTGTGTCCTCGCAAATGCCAGAGAGGCGTTGGCAGCATACACAGGGTGTTATGGACTCAGCCATAAAGCTGGCACATCAATATGGTGCTGATGCAGAGAAAGCTGAGTTGTCTTCTATACTACATGATGTGGCAAAGTATTGGCCTGTAGAGAAATTGAAGAGTGTGTTGCAAGATAAGCAGTTATCGAATGAACTCCTGTTATATAGCAAACAATTGTGGCATGCTGAAGTAGGGGCATATGTTGCAAAGTATGATTATGGAATAGATGATATTGAGGTACTAGATGCTATTCGTTATCATACGTCAGGGCGTATTGGAATGACCTTGATGGATAAGATTGTATGCCTAGCTGACTATATCGAACCTGGAAGAGATTACCCTGGTGTGAATAATATTCGGGAACTCGCCAACCATAGTTTAGAAGAGGGTCTTGTGGCCGGTTTTGATTCCACAATAACGCTGTTAGTGTCACGAAAACAAATTATTTATCCGTTAACTGTATTGGCACGTAATGATTTAATTAAGCAATTGGAGGCGAATTCATGATTCAAAAATTTATTGAACCTAAAGAATTGTTAAGCATGGCGGTAGCAGGAGCAGAAGATAAGAAGGCACAGAACGTTGTTGCCCTAGATTTAAGAGGAATATCACTTATTGCAGATTACTTTGTAATCTGTCATGGTAACTCGGATGTACAGGTACAGTCGATCGCAACTGAAATCCGTAAGCGTGCCATGGACGCTGGATCTACGATTCGTGGTATTGAAGGAATGGATTCAGCGCGTTGGGTACTTATGGATCTAGGTGATGTTATCGTCCATATCTTCCATCGTGATGAGCGTGAGTTCTATAACATTGAACGGTTATGGACTGACGCCAAGGTCGTGGAGAACGTATGAGTTTAGTCGCGGGTACAATTGTCTCGCTTGAAGTGGCCCGTGAAGTATCTCCGTATGGTTTTTTTCTATACGGGGATGATTTTGATGTGCTGCTGCACTATACAGAAATCACTAAGGAAATAAAACCTGGTGATATTTTGGATGTATTTATTTTCTTCGATACGGAAGATCGATTAGCTGCGACAATGAAGGTGCCTTATTTGACTTTGGGTGAGACGGCGAAACTGGTCGTTGCAGATATACATCCTCGTATGGGCTGTTTCTTGGAGATGGGTCTAGGACGACAATTACTACTACCGATTCGTGAACTACCTGAAATTAAAGAGCTGCATCCTCGGGTCGGAGATTCTGTATTTGTTACGATGGAACACGATAAGCAGGGTCGGCTATTAGCTAAGTTAGCTGGAGAATATGAACTGGCTCCTTTATCCTTTAATGCTCCTGACTCATGGTTGAATCAATGGGTGACGGCGACGGTATATAAGACATTACAGATGGGGACGTTTGTGCTTGTTGATGGCGGCGTCGTGGGATTCGGTGTCATTGGTCTGATCCATTCTACTGAACGGACACGGATGCTTCGTCTAGGCGAGGAAGTGCAAGCGCGGATTAGTCATATTCGTGAAGATGGTCGTGTTAACCTCTCTATGGCTCCTCTCAAGGAAATTGGCAGAGATATAGATGCTGATCGATTGTTAACCTTTTTGAAGGAACGTCCAGGTGGAGGAATGCCTTATTCTGATGCTACGCCACCAGATATTATCAAAGAGCGTTTCGGCATTAGTAAAGCCGCTTTCAAACGAGCTATGGGTAAATTGTTGAAGGAAGGTCTGATTGTTCAAAAAGAGAATTGGACGTACCTAGTCAGTCCAGAATCTGAGCAAAGAAACGAAGAACAATCATAACCTTGACATGATATTTAGGTAGCGGTAGTTCTTAGAAAGAGTGGTGTCATCATGTCATCCTACCGAAAATTTGCATATGTATACGATGAATTAATGGAGGACATGCCGTATCCTGATTGGATACGTTTTGCGCAAACGGCTTGGGAGAAACATGGAATGCCTCACAGCGTAGTCGAGTTAGGTTGCGGAACGGGGAGCATTACGATTCCTTTGGTTAATTCAGGATTTGAAGTGACGGGAATAGACTTGTCTGCGGATATGCTCGCTGTTGCACGTGGCAAAATGGATGGGACTCCACAGGGTAAACGTCTTTTTCGTGAAGGTAGTATACGGTGGGTCCAGCAGAACATGACGGAGTGGGAGCTTCCAGAGTCTGTGGATTCCGTCATTTCTTTTTGCGATTGTATCAATTACTTGCTGGATGAAGAAGATATTAAATCGACGTTTGCTCGTACATACAGTGGACTTAAACCGGGTGGGACTTTTCTCTTCGATGTACATCATCCCCGCACGATTCAGCGTTATGATGATGAACAGCCCTTCGTGTATGATGATCCTTCTGTGTCCTATATATGGACTTGTGATCTTGATGTCTCACGATGTGAGATTGAGCATCATTTGAGCATTTTCGCGCGAGATGAACAGGGCAGTGATCAATATCGTCGATTCGAAGAAATTCATGTGCAGCGGGCCTATGATCCTGATTGGATGAAAGTAGAGCTTATAAAGGCTGGCTTTCGTGATGTGAAATGCTACGCTGATTTTAAATGGATTGAAGCAGAAGATGATGCACAGCGGCTATTCTATGTAGCTGTAAAGTGAAGCGATCATCAGTTCTTATATAGGCTTGTGAGATGGTTCCTGAATTATTCAGGAACCATTTCTATTGAACAGGGATAAGTTTGTGATAATATTGAAACTGAAGTATTCCCTTTAAGCAAATGAGTTAGACGAATAAACAAATCTTAATAAATTAAAGTCAGGAGACGATATAATGGAACTTAAGAATAGAACAGCGATTATTACAGGTGCAGGTAAAGGGATTGGACTTGCGATTGCAACTTCACTTGCCCAAGAAGGTGTGCATCTTGGACTCATCGCAAGAACGACGACTGATTTGGAAGTTTTGCGGGACTCTTTAGTTGCCAAGTATGGCATTAAAGTTAGCATCGCGACAGCAGATGTGTCAGTTCAGAATGATGTGAATACGGCTGTAGCTGCACTTAAGGAGCAGTTAGGTACGATTGATATTCTAATTAACAATGCAGGAATTGCGGAGTTTGGTACACTGCTTGAGATGGAGCCGGAAGTATGGGAGAGAATAATGCAAGTCAATTTGATGGGGACATATTATGTAACTCGTGCAGTGCTTCCAACGATGATTGAGCAGAATGACGGTAATATTATTAATGTAGCATCTACTGCAGGAGAGAAAGGATTTGCAACAGGTTCTGCGTATTGTGCATCCAAATTTGCTGTACTAGGCTTGACTGAATCGGTGCTACAGGAAGTACGTAAGTTTAATATTCGTGTTGTTGCATTAACTCCAAGCACCGTGAATACGGATTTAGCTCGTAATGCAGGTCTTAAAGTCGGAGACGAAGATCGGATGATGCAACCGGAAGATGTGGCTGAGTTAGCATTGGCAACACTTAAGCTACCACAGCGTGTTTTTGTGAAGACAGCAGGACTTTGGACGACTAATCCACAGTAAAAGGCTCATTGTATAGATTATAAACTAAATAAGCCTTGGACCCTTTGGTCCAAGGCTTATTTCAATCTGACTTACCTTTTTGTATCTTCCCAACCCTAACGATGTTCGACCAGGTCAATAGCTCCTAACACGATGTGCGCGAGACCAAAACCTAGAGCTCCATACGCAGCAAGTTTATACTTGCTTCCAAGCAGTGCAGCGCTAGATGCAGATACTACAGTTCCAAGAACAGTAGGAATCATTCCTTCACGCATGTAATCACTCCCTTAGATTGAATTGGAAAGACAAATATTAGTCTTAGTTTAGAGGGGAGTATTTATACATGAAAGTGATGTGTGCATATTCTCTTTATATTACATTCAAAGATGAAGTGGATACGATCATTGACTTGATCGTGTTTATTCTATATACTATGTTCATTAAATTGAATATTCTAAACGTTGATGAGGAGTATTAATTTCGAAATATCACTCAGAGAGCCGACGATGGGTGCAAGTCGGTTGATAGATTGAAATGAACTTACCTCGGAGTCATGATATGAATGGAGAAGTTCCCGTGAAATATCATCGTTTTACCCACGTTAAGGGTGTAAAGTGAGTGGAAGACAAAGAATGTATTCCGCTAACTAGGGTGGTACCACGGGAATCAAACCTCTCGTCCCTAGCGATTATACGCTAAGGATGAGAGGTTTTTTTGATGAGTACATATTATGAATCGTAATTGTCCAGACACGTTACATATTTGATTATGTGTATGATTTCGAAGGAGGAGCAAAAGTGATGAGTGAACAACAACAGAATCATGGCTATCAGCCACAAACGATTGAACCGAAATGGCAACAGTATTGGGAAGATAATCAAACGTTTAAGACAGGTGAAGATCCAGAGAAACCTAAATTCTATGCATTGGATATGTTCCCTTATCCATCAGGATCGGGGCTACACGTAGGGCATCCAGAGGGATATACGGCAACAGATATCATATCACGCTATAAACGGATGCGCGGTTACAATGTACTTCACCCTATGGGTTGGGATGCTTTTGGTTTGCCTGCTGAGCAGCATGCATTAGACACAGGAGAACATCCAAAGCATATTACGGTTAAGAACATTAACAATTTCCGGCGCCAGATTAAATCCTTAGGTTTCTCGTATGATTGGGACCGTGAGATTAGTACAACAGATCCTGAGTATTATAAATGGACACAATGGATATTCATTCAGCTGTATAACAAGGGGCTAGCTTACATAGCTGAGGTGCCAGTAAACTGGTGTCCAGCACTAGGTACTGTCCTTGCAAATGAAGAGGTAATAGATGGTCTTAGTGAGCGTGGAGGTCATCCAGTTGTTCGTAAACCGATGAGACAGTGGATGTTGAAGATTACAGAATATGCAGATCGTCTGTTGGATGATTTGGAGGAATTGGATTGGTCTGAGAGTATTAAAGATATGCAGCGGAACTGGATTGGTAAATCCAAAGGTGCCGAAGTGAAATTTGATATTGAAGGTCATGATGCTCAATTAGCGGTCTTTACAACACGACCGGATACTTTGTTCGGCGCAAGTTACTGTGTTCTAGCCCCAGAGCATGAATTAGTGACTAAGATTACAACAGAAGAGCAATTGGCAGCAATAGAAGCCTATAAGACTCAGGCTTCGCACAAGAGTGATCTGGAACGTACAGACTTAGCTAAAGATAAGACCGGTGTATTTACAGGAGCCTATGCTATTAACCCAGTGAATGGGGCTAAAGCGCCGATCTGGATCGCAGATTATGTTCTTGCTGGATATGGAACTGGCGCTATCATGGCTGTACCTGGGCATGATTCTCGTGACTGGGAATTTGCCAAACAGTTCGGACTAGAAATCGTGGAAGTGGTTAAAGGCGGTAATATTGAAGAAGAGGCTTATAGTGGAGACGGAGAACACGTGAACTCCGAATGGCTGAATGGTCTGCTGAATGTAGAGGCTATCGCAAAAATGATAGCTTGGCTAGAAGAGCAAGGCAAAGGTCAAGGCAAAATAACATATCGTCTGCGTGACTGGTTATTTAGCCGCCAAAGATATTGGGGAGAGCCTATTCCAATCCTTCATTTAGAAGATGGAACAATGAAGACCGTTCCCGTGGATCAATTACCGCTTGTCCTACCCGATGTAGATCAAATCAAACCATCAGGTACGGGAGAGTCACCTTTGGCTAATGTACTTGATTGGGTGGAGACGACCGACCCTGAGACGGGAATGAAGGCTCGGCGCGAGACGAATACCATGCCTCAATGGGCAGGAAGCAGCTGGTATTACCTACGCTTTATTGACCCGCACAATAATGAAGAGCTATGTTCTAAGGAGAAACAAAAGCAGTGGCTTCCTGTAGATCTGTATATTGGTGGAGTAGAACATGCTGTACTTCACTTGTTATATGCACGTTTCTGGCATAAGGTTCTGTATGATCTAGGTATAGTTGATACGAAGGAGCCGTTCCACAAACTCGTGAATCAAGGGATGATTCTGGGTACCAACAATGAGAAAATGAGTAAATCACGTGGCAATGTGGTTAATCCAGATGAAATTGTAGAGGGCTACGGTGCAGATACACTACGTATATACGAAATGTTCATGGGACCATTGGAAGTTACTAAGCCATGGAACATAAATGGTGTAGAAGGAAGCCACCGTTTCCTTTCCCGTGTATGGCGTCTACTGATTAACGAAGAAGGCAATTTGCATAGTAAAATTGTCGATGGTGAAGGCAACGATGAATTTAAGCGCATTTGGCACAAGACTATTAAAAAAGTAACGGAAGATGTGGATAACTTACGTTTCAATACGGCGATTAGTCAATTAATGATCTTTGTGAATGAAGCTTACAAGACTGAAGAGTTGCCACGTGTTGCTGTAGAGAACTTTGTACAACTTCTGTCCCCTCTGGCACCGCACATTTCCGAAGAATTGTGGCAGCGCCTTGGACATGAGGAGAGCATCACTTATGCAGAATGGCCAACGTTTGATGAATCTTGGACAGTAGATGCGGAAGTAGAGATTGTCGTGCAAGTGAACGGCAAGATCGTACAACGGACCTTGATTTCCAAAGATATGGATCAAGCAGCGATGCAGGCACATAGTTTGGCTCTTCCGAGTGTTGAGCAAGCAATTGCAGGCAAGTCCATTCGCAAAATCATTGCTGTTCCGGGGAAATTGGTCAATATTGTGGTCGGTTAGATTCATGTTGACCGAGTGATTGGTCTAGCTTCTGTAAATCTTCCATGTACTTATTATGAGTCGTGGTGATCAGGTTGTGGAAGGCGCCGTCTAAGCTGTGGTTTAACTGAGCTAGAGCTTGGGCGGTAATTCCACCAGGAACAGCGACAAGTTCTTGAAGTTGGAGTGGAGTTAGTTCAGCTTGCGTAAGCAACCTACCTGTACCAAGTATCATCTCACTGGTCAGGTTTGTAAGTTGTTCTCTATCTACGCCTGTCATTTCTACAGCAGCATCAATCCATTTGGTTAAGAAAAAGCTAACAAATGCAGGCCCACAACTAGAGAAATCAGAAAAAATTCGGGCCTGTAATTCATTGATTTCCACAGGTTTACTAATGTGAGATAACAGATTCTGTAATAGTAGTCTGTCTTCATCATTTAATCTGCTTCCATACATGACCAAAGAAGATCCGCTGTTAACCTTGTGCGTTACACTTGGAATAACTTTGGCAACCTTGCAACATAGATTATTCTCCAGATGATACAACTGTATTGGACTTGTTATAGATACCAATAGTTGCTCCGGTTGTATATGATCTTGTATTTCTTGTATGACAGCTTCGAACTGCAGAGGCTTCACACAGATGAATATGACATGACTATTTTTGACTGTCTCGATATTGGATTGACATACATGAAGCCCTTCGTGGCGTTCTGATAGGTGAAGTAGCTTAGGTGCGGAACGATTGCTTACAAATAATTGCTTGGGATGTATTGCATCAGAATAGATGAAGGCATCCAACAAGAGACTTCCCATACTCCCAGTTCCTATAAATCCTACCCTCATTTGGACATTTCCTCCTTTCATGCTTTACGGTAATGGCGTAGTCCTACTCATAACATATGCGCTAGAACCTTTACCTGATGACGATTTTTGCGGAGTGACTGTCATATAAAGTGCATTTATTTTATTTGTTATTCCATTATGTTGTGATAGAGGTGTAAAGAAATGAGACGTATGCATCAAGGAATAAGCGTGATAGCGGCTTTAGTAGGCAGTGGCTTGATTCTGTGGTCCGGTACAGGAAAGGATAATGGTATTCAGGATTGGGAGCCTTTAAATTTACAAATAGCAGAGGTATTAGGGGGAAATGAAGTTTCTGAGGGTTTGAAGTCTGAAGGTAAAACAGAGACTCGTTCAAGCCCTGTAGCAGCGACTAGTTCAGAAGAAGGAAGTCCTCAAGTGATCATTGATCATTCAACTTCTTCAGAGACGAAGTCAGTAGTTACCATCCCTGAGCAGAAGGTTGAGACTACAGTCACTACAGAGTCCATTACTCCTAATACGAAGCAAGAATCTTCTAATGTCTTGAAAATAAACGTGAATACAGCGGGAGCAGCTGAACTTACGAATCTTCCGGGTATCGGGGAGAAGAAGGCTCAAGCTATCTTGGAGTATCGTAATCTTAAGGGACCTTTTCGAAAGGTATCAGATCTCTTGAATGTTAAGGGGATCGGTACAAAAATGTTGCAGAAAATAGCTCCACATGTAGAATTGTAAGCTATACGAAAGAACACAGGGGGAACCTGAGAAGATGACAGATAAACGTAAAGATTGGGACACGTACTTCATGGACATTGCTTATATGGTTTCTACCCGTTCTCGTTGTTCACGTCGACATGTAGGTTCCGTTCTAGTGCAAGGGAAAAAGTTGTTAGGAACAGCTTACAATGGAGCACCTATGGGAATGCCAGACTGCTCAGAGGCAGGCTGTATGATTGCTGAAGATGTGGAGTTAATTGAGATTGATGGGAAGCAGCAAATGATTAAGAAACAACGCTGCATTCGGACGATACATGCTGAACAAAATTTACTTCTGTTTACAGACCGTGTAGATCGAGAAGGAAGTATGGTCTATGTAACCGATGAACCTTGTTGGACATGCGCTAATATGTTAGCTAATAGCGGCATAACTGAAATTGTATTTCATCGACCGTACCCTAAGGATACGAACAAGGTGACTCATATGATGAATAGTATGGGTATTATTTTTCGCCAGTTACATGAATATGAACCTCCTGCTGATACCATAATGACTGTATCTAACTGATCTGATTTTACAATTATATGGTTTGGAGGAAGAACCTCTTTTGCGTCTTTAGCAAAGGGGGTTCTTTTTTTGTGAAATATTTGAAAATCTAACCTTTTTAGTATTGCATCGGTAAATGAATGCCTTACTTATGAGATCGCATTCATTTATCCTTGACTAATAATTTCAAAAGGAGTGAGGGTGATCGTGAAGGGTAGACCCTTATTGATATTTACCCTAGCTTGGGTTGTTGGAAGTAGTGTAGCCTGTCTGTATTCTGGTAAGCATTTAATGGGGTTGTGGGTAGGGATAACCTGTTTACTTCTAGCTTCTGTGTGGATCCTGAAAGAGAGAATAGGGCTAATTATTGCGGTATGGTTATCGGTGACTGTATCAGGAGGTTACTGGGAATGGCATGATTATTTAAATGTAACTTCGTTACCGTCCGCTCTGCAACAAGAAGAGATTAAGCTAGAAGGGATGTTAGTTGAAGCTACAGGAACGATGATTACAGCGGTGGTAGTGGATGGGGATCGGGCGGATCTGGAAGTTAGGTTATCGGGAGTTAATCAATCTAGTGTATCCGAGAAAGTCCTTGTGCAGGTGAAGTTTCAGACTAAGGAGCAGAAGCTTGAGGCTGGACAATGGCAACGTGGTGATTTGTTGAAGCTGAGCGGCACGTTGGAAAAGCCAGCAATAGCTCGTAATTTTGATGGTTTTGACTATAGAAATTATTTACGGACGAAAGATATCCATTGGATCATGAAAGTACAAGGAATCCCAAATATAGAAGTAACACCACCGTCTTCGTGGAATATGATATCTATATTCCGAATGAATGATTTATTAAGAGAGACTCTGGCTATAAAGATGACTCAGTTGTTTCAAGAGCCGCATGATGGATACATGAAGGGGCTAGTTATTGGCATGCAAGATGACGTGGATACGTTCACTTATGGTCAATTCTCTCAGTTAGGCTTAACTCATATATTAGCTGTATCAGGTACACATGTGGCCGTATATATAGCCTGTCTTATGTTATTGTTATCTTTATTCAGATTTACCCGAGAAACTAAGTTTACCCTGATCATTCTGCTGGTACCCATCTATGTACTTCTTACTGGGTTTAGCCCGTCCGTTGTCCGTGCGGGTATCATGAGTATGATTACACTCTATACAGCGAGACAAGGGCTTCTCAAAGATGGATTGCATATCATTAGTGCGGCAGCGCTTATCATGTTGGTATGGAACCCCTACTTATTACTAAATGTTAGCTTTCAACTTTCTTTTATTGTTACATTAGGACTGCTGATTTATGTACCTCTTCTATTGCCGATGTTGTCAAAGTTACCTCGCAAATTTGCGATTGCGTTAGCTGTAACGGTAGTCGCGCAGCTTATTTCATTTCCGCTAACTATATATTACTTCAATCAATTCTCGTTACTTTCTGTTATTGCGAACTTAATCCTTGTTCCTATAATTTCTTCTGTAACTATGCCACTTGGCATGTTTACATTGGTGGTTGGAGCGGCATGGACCTCTGGGGGTAGAGGAATTGCAATGGGGGTTGAATGGCTAAATAATATAACCTTTGCGCTCGTTGAATGGATGAATTCATATGAGGCATTCATCATGATATGGCGGAGTCCATCTATTCTGTGGATAGGTAGCTACTATATCGTACTTTACTTACTTCTCTACTTCATTAGAGCTTGGGTACACAATCGACAACCACTTCCAGTACCTATCTGATACGATCCCACTAGAAGGCGTGAAAAGGGTAGAAGAACAGCAGCTAGGGCACTGGAGGAGGGAAGGGCTAAAGTGGAAACAACTGATCATTGCTCCGTTGGTAATCTTATTTGCAATCTTGTTGTATACAGGATACCAACCCAATTCTTTGAGTGGTGCAGGCAGGGTACAGTTCTTGGACGTTGGCCAAGGAGATAGCATTCTTATTACTACGCCTGAAGGAAAGAATATTCTAGTAGATGGTGGTGGAACAGTGAACTTCCGCAAAGCAGAGGAGAGCTGGAGAACTCGAAAGGAGCCATTTGAGGTTGGAGCTAAAGTCGTAGTTCCCTTGTTGAAAAAACGCGGAATCCATCATCTAGATGCTGTTGTTCTAACGCATGGTGATCAAGATCATGCAGGTGGATTACAGGCAGTATTGGATCAAATTCCTGTGAAAGCTTTTTTATTTAATGGAACGCTTTCGGGGAAGACGAGTATTGAACAATTATTGACTACAGCGATTACTAAGGGTATACCTGTTTATGCTATTCATCAAGATATGTTTCATCAAACAGATAGATATACCGAAATAACGTTCTTATCACCTGAAATGACAGGAGACGAACAGGCTGATCTGCCCCTTGTAAAGGAGCAGAATCATTCTTCGATATCTTTTGTATTAACTATGAATGGCGTACGAATGTTATTTACTGGTGACATGGATGTAGCAAGCGAGAATATTATACTTGAGGATGAATCTAAGCTATCCATGAGATTACAGGGGGTAGATGTTATCAAGATCGCCCATCATGGTAGTAAAACATCTACG
>DASXLR010000138.1:0-6211 GCA_036496075.1 Paenibacillus sp.
CGTTGCAGTCTGGGACGAAGATCCGACGCGGGGGAAAGAAGCAGCAGATAAACAAGGCGTACTCTTTTTCGATTCATTGGATGAGATGCTGGCGTGTGATGATATCGACGCTGTAATTGTGGATGCGCCTACATCGATGCACAAGGAGGTCATGATTAAAGCAGCTGAAGCGGGCAAACATATTTTTACGGAAAAGGTCATTGCCCCTACGCTGAGTGAAGTCACAGAAATCATAAAATCAATGGATAACAATAAAGTGAAATTGACGGTTTCCCTTCCAAGATTAAATGACGGATACACACTTGCGATTCAAGATGTATTGAAACAAGGGCTGCTTGGAGAGGTGACGTACGTGCGTGTTCGTTTATCTCATAATGGTGCCACAGCAGGCTGGTTGCCGGAGCACTTTTACCATTTCGAAGAATGTCTTGGTGGAGCGCTAATTGATCTTGGATGTCACCCTATGTATCTAACACGTTTGTTTTTAGGACAGGAACCGATTGAGGTTAATGCACAATTGGGCTATATCACGGGAAAAGAAGTAGAAGATAATGCTGTAGCCATGCTATCAACCGCTTCTGGTGCTATCGGCGTGGTGGAAGCGGGATTCGTAAATAACTTCTCTCCGTTTACGATAGAAGTTCATGGTACGGATGGAACCCTTCTGTTCGGAACACCTGATGACAAGCTGCTCATTCGGACTTCGCAAAGAGAGGAATATAAGAATGATTGGGTGGAAATCCCTGTACCTGACAATCGCGTGAGTGCTTTCGAGCAGTGGATTACCCACATTCAGCAGGATACATCGGCAGATGAGAACATTGCATGTGCGATCGAGCTAACGAAGCTAATGGAAGCGTCTAATATTTCAGCTCGTGAACATCGTGCAGTTCGTTTGGACGAATTGAAATCATAAATTCAGTTGATTCAAAAAATGGGTCGCATTCCCAAGATTACTGGGAATGCGACCTTTATTTACTTCATCTCCCAGCCTGTGACTTTAATAATTGCAGCATCGGCATTCTTCAGATCTGTCTCACCCGAGTTCAGGAGAGAACTCCACTGTTTCACACGGTTTTTGCCATTGGGCGGCTGATTGTAGTCATTGGTATCTACGATCAAGGTACGTTTGGCATAGAAATTGGTCATGAAGGTTTTCTCGTTGGTGCTGTTTCCAGACCGGGAGAGTATGCCTTCGAGACTATTAGAATCACCAGATGCTCCATGATTTAGTGCTGTATCGATGAAAGATCCGACGGTCAGAGCAGAATTGAATCCGCGATTTTTCGCTTGTTGCACACTGTATTTGATATATACGTTATAGAAAGTGCGCCACATCGCTTCTCTCCATGCTGCATTGTTTTGGAGTGCATTGATTTTTTTCACAAAAACACTATTGCTATCGGTAATATTCAAAATCTTACCATTCATTGTTCCTTTTACACCGGCACGTGTCAATCCACCTTGAATCGATGGGTTGCTAGCTCCACTAGCAGCATCAAATTCTTTGAACAATTCTGGACCATCAGGGCCAGTGTCGTTGGGACCGCCTGTAGTAGCCCCGAATATACCGATCGTATATCCACGTTTATCTGGGAGTTTCTCACAATAACCATAGTACTCTATCCAATCGAGAGAATCTTGCTCTGGTTTGTTGATGAGCTTCATGATGTTATTCCACTGTTCGCCATCAAGGCCCGTATTGCTCTTTAGGAACTGGAGCGTCGCTGGAGAGAAATTAGCGTCATGATCAATGGCTGTTGTCATATATTCTTCGGTTAACAAATCCTCGTTTACCTCATTTGGATCATCATATAACTCACTTGAATCGATATATTCCTCTGAAGGAGCAATATTCTCATCAGCAAAAACTTTCGTTTGAATAGGATTAGATATCCCAGAGAATGAAGCAATGACGATAAAACAAAGCATGATAACAAAAAACTTTACTTTATTTTTGGGTTTAGTACTTGTCATATACATATAATTCCTCCAATAATAATGTGATGTTTAAGCATATAATTTGTATTCTACGTATTAGCTAGTTATTTAAGCGCTTTAACTTTAGAGGTGAAAACAATTAAGGTTATGAGCTAAATATTTTCCTCCCTTCTAATTATAAAATTTAAGCGCTTATACTTTTAGGGTAAAAGGTGTGTCACATATAGAAAAAATGATTCTGTGTCCATAGCAACACCGAAGTCACTTTTAACCCCATCGTGGATTTATATCCATCACCATATTATCTAGCAAGAGTATACTTAAGAATATTTTTATTAAACAGGGCTTAAATAACTAAGTTATTAAAATTATAATGCATATATGTGAAAAAACGCCGATTTTTTCTACTATTGTCTAAAATAATTCCGTTCGGCTCAGGAATATACATGAATCCTTTTTCGTCTCGTATACTTAGTGATGTAAAGCAATACATTTGAGGAGGATTGATTTACATGTTGAGGTTTATTAAACGGAATATAGGTAAGGCATTGGCTATGACTCTGATCTCATCACTCATAATGATAACTCCTACCTCGGCGATGGCCGCAACGATAAGCATAACAACACTTAATCCATCGGACGATTCCTACGTACAACAAATAAGCCCTGATTCAAACTATGGAACCAATGCATCTCTTTTTGTCAAAAATGACCCCATCAGTTCACGCGTTACCTTCCTTAAATTCGATCTTACAGGAATCCCTGGGATTACCAGCGCCAAATTGAGGGTTTATGGAAGTGCTTCATGGAATACGGTTCTTTCGGCATATGAGTCAGCGGATAACTGGACACAATCATCTATAACCTGGAACAACAAGCCTGCGGCTGGTATTTCAGTTGGAAGCGTATTTATGAATAACTCGAACAACTACTATGAAATAGATGTTACCTCTTATGTGATAGCGGAATCTGGGGGAGATGTTGTTGCTTCCTTCGTTCTACAAGAGAGTGCAGGCAAGTATACGACGTTAAACAGCAATGAGAATATAGCAAATAAACCGCAGCTCGTTATCGTAAGCAGTGGCGTGGATGCTGGAGGGGATACGCAGGCGCCGACTACACCAACAAATTTGAATGGAAACGCAGCGTCTAGTAGCCAGATTGATTTGAGTTGGAATGCTTCCTACGATAACGTAGGGGTAACAAGTTATGAGCTATACCGGAATGGGACTTGGGTCAAAAGTGTACCGGGCTCCTCTACGAGTGATACAGGCTTAGCTGCTTCCACGGAATACAGCTACTTTATTAAAGCAAAAGACGCCGCGGGGAATGTCTCAGTACAAAGCAGTACGACCACGGTTTCAACGAAGGCAGGCATCATAACGCCGCCGACAGGATGCACCTTAGCACTGGATACGACATCCGCCATTCAAAATGCACTGAAAACCGCCACACCTGGCTCGGTCATCTCCATTGCTCCAGGAATTTACACAGGAAATCGCTCAACGAGTGGAGATCCCGGGGGTCAAGGACTCTTTTACTCTGATAAAAATGGCACATCATCCAGCCCCATCATTCTAACTAGCTGTGATCCGACCAATCCTGCTATTCTAAAAGGAGTAAATGTGAATGATGGCTCTTATGGTTTACATCTGACAGGCGACAATTGGCAAATTAGTCATATCGAAATTACTAATGCGCAAAAGGGAATCATGATCGATAACGGAAATAGCAATCTTGTAAACAACGTCAAAGTCCACAATATTGGGGATGAGGGTGTTCATTTCCGCGATGGCAGTTCCTATAATACACTTGAATATTCAACAATTTACGACACGGGTAAATATCAAGCAGGCTACGGCGAGGGAGCTTACGTAGGATCTGATTCCAGCTCGAATTATGAGCATATTGTAACAGGGAATGTGATTAGCCATACCCTGTTTGATGGTGGCATTACAGCTGAACACATTGATGTGAAAGAAGGTGCGAGTGGTACCATTATCGAATACTGTACGTTCAACGGAACTGGAATTAGCGGCGAGAACAGCGCGGATAGCTTCGTGGATGTAAAGGGTGCGAACACGATCATTCGTTACAATCAGGGTTACCGAAATGGAAATGTGAACATTGTGGATGCTTTTCAGGTTCGAACACATGGTACCGCTTATGTAACAGGAACGAACAATGCCTTCGATCACAACACGGTGAACTTGGATAGTTCAGCAGGTTACGTTGTATTTGCAACAGGTGCCACAACAGGAACAACGGCACAGAACGATAGTCGCATTGGTGGCGGGCATCTATATAGCAGTAATGTGAATTAACTGTCAATCTGATCTTTAAATGCCAAGATAACGGTATTATGCGGAGCCAGAAATCCACTGTAAAGGAATCTGGCTCCTATTTGTCATGATCATATAACCATTTCACATGATTTACGGAATTTGAGGGCAGAGCGGCCAACAACACTTTTGAACGTTCGTCCGAAATGGGTTAAATTCTCAAAGCCGACGCGTTCAGCGATTTCTGAAACCGGCAATTTGGACTCCTTCAAGAAGTAGCAAGCCTGTTTGACTCGAATATTATTGACATACTCGATTAAGGTAAATCCTGTGGATTCTTTGAAAGTTCGGCTTAGATGAGAGGGGCTCATGTAAAATCGTCTGGAAATATCATCTAAGGTCAGGCGCTGATCATAATGATGATTTATGTAATGGACAACCTGGGAAATATGATGATGAAACCGATTTGACGAGAGATGGTGTTGTTGGCAACCGCTGTTTATTTTGCGATGTATGAAAATCAACAGCTCCGCTAATAGGACTTTGAGGTAAAGGCTTGATTCGGACAATCCTTTCGCTTGCTCAGCGATCATTTTCTCAAAGATTTCCTCGATAAAACCCTGTTCCGGGCCTCTTAGTCGGATCGTGCCTGAACCAGATTGAAAAGGGGTCAACGGATGGAAAGAGGACTCCTCGGCTAACAAGCCGCATAGGTACTCTTCCTTGAACAGCAGAGTAACCCTTTCGAAAGTTGAGCCGTTCGGATTGATCAGCTTATGCATATCGTTCATTCTAATAAGCAGCAATGAACCGCTTACGACTTGATAGGATTGATTGCCGATACAATAATACAGATCGCCTGAGATCAAGTAGAGAATTTCATAAGCGTCATGATAATGTACCGAAGGAATGCTTGAGTGCGATTTTCTCTCTCGGCTAATGTAGAAGGGAGAGGATCGATAGAAGCGGATCATGAGCACCTCCAGAAAGTCCTACTATGTAATCGTGACCTTATTGTAACCGATGCTAATGGAAATGTTAATCATAAAATTAAAACGCTTATACTTTCAGCGTTTTATTATTATGTAATTGGCAAAAACAATAATTGATGTCCTTATATGATTGGATTAAAATGGTATAATAGTCAGGTGTATTATAAGAACTATTAAATAAATGACCTCTCATTGTACACATTTTTATCGGATACACTTCGGATAACAATAGATAACCACCATGTAATAACAGATTAACTTACGAAGTATCTATATTCATCCAGGCCCTTTAACCGTCAGGAATACGTAACGAACGGAGGAAACATTATTGATATCGCAATACACTTAACCGACCCATCTACGAAGTTTATTATTAACAATCTTTATCCACTATATTTGCATGATTTATCAGAGATATGGGGATGGCTGCCCAACAAGTACGGAGTATATGAAGATGATGGAACGCAGACTCTAAACGAACAGAATAAAGTCTTCGACATATGGTGGGAGAAGCCATCCATACTCTATCCATATTTAATAAAGGTTAATGGAATTCCCGCTGGTTTTGCATTAGTGGCAACACCGCCTTTTACACCCCATGGTAGCGATTTCTATATGAATGAATTTTTTTTATTACGACCATTTAGAGGTAGGGATATCGCAGAAAATGCAGCGAAAGAAGTTTTTAATAATCATATGGGCAGTTGGGAGTTACAGACTAATCCCACTGAAGCAAATGTAAGAGCACAAAACTTTTGGAGAAAAACCATCAAAGGGTATGCTGGCGGGACGTATAAAGAGGAATGCAGTGAAACATCTAATGATGGTCGTAAGTTGATTTTTAGATTTAATAATGGCTCTAAATCATAATTAGTGGTTGCAGTAAATAGAGATCTATGCAGATGGTAGCGGAGAGGATGGAATTGTCGTGGAGAAGCGTAGCATTCGCCTTTGCCCCTGAATTTTTACCGTAAAGAACGGTTAATCAAAAAAATT
>DASXLR010000139.1:0-13114 GCA_036496075.1 Paenibacillus sp.
AAGGAATTTATTCGTGGCCGGTACATTTAACAAATCAAATTCGCTGGAGGTATCCGAATTGCCGAATGCTGCGGATGTGACACGACTCGATATTCGTGTGGACGGCGAACGGTTGGATGTGACACCTTCACGAACAGAGAACTATGTACGCACTTTGAATTTGAAAGTAGCGGAGTTAACGAGATCGTTCGTATGGTTAACATCGTCGGGGAAAGAAGTGGCCTTCACTTTCAAACGTTTTGTGTCGTTGGATAACCTGCACCTCATTGCCATGAACATGGAAATTGAAGCTCTTAGTGCAGATGTTGAAATTTATGTTGAGAGTGGTGTGAATGCACAAGTAACCAACAGTGGGGTGCAGCACTTCTATGAAGGGGAGAAGCGGATTTACGATAAGAAGTACATTGAATTACTCCAGAAAACCGTCGAATCAGATATCGATTTTATGTTCCATACCGTTCATCGTGCTAGTCTAGACGGAGTTGCGTTGGAAGATCCTTTCATGCGCATTGACCGTAGAATGGTTATGTTAACGTATAAGTGTACCGTGACTAAGGGACAAAAATTATCGCTGCAGAAACTAACTACGGTTCATACTTCACGGGATAAAGAATTCGCGGGAATGGAATTACAGGCGATGCGTGAGCAGGCGTTGTCCAGCTTAAAAGCCAGTGAGACAGAAGGTTACGATGCTTTGCTACACGAGCATGCGCTAGCTTGGGAGCAAAAAGTATGGGGCTTATACACCTTGGACATTGATTCAAAGCATGATTTCGATTTACTTGCAGCTAGATTTGCCTTGTACCATTTGACAGTTATGACGCCTGCTCATGACGGGAGGATGGGCATTGCGGCGAAGGGGTTAAGCGGCGAAGGGTATCAGGGGCATTCGTTCTGGGATACGGAAATGTTCATATTGCCTTTCTTTATCTATTCGAATCCAAAGGTTGCTCGTTCGTTGCTGACCTATCGTTATTTAGGCTTGGAGGGCGCACGGAAGAAAGCACAAAGTAATGGGTATGAAGGAGCTATGTATCCCTGGGAAGCGGCTTGGCCAAGTGAAGGGGAAGTTGCACAGGAGTGGGGCCGAGTAGATATTGTGACAGGGAAGCAGACGAAGATCTGGACCGGATTTATTGAGCAGCATATTACTGCGGATGTCGCTTTTGCTGTGTGGCAATATTACACGGTTACCGGCGATCAGGCATTCATGGATGATCATGGTTATGAGATCATCTTCGATACGGCGAGATTCTGGGTCGACCGCTTGGAATGGGATGACAGCAAACAGCATTATGGGATTAACAATGTCATTGGCCCGGATGAATATAAGGAGCATGTTGACAACAATGCGTTTACGAACTATTTCGCGCATGAGAATATACAGCTTGCGATCACGTACTATCAGCAGTTAAAGGAACAGAATACCGATGTGTTTAACACGCTCAATGAAAAACTTCAGTTGGACCAAGTTTACATTGCTTGGAATGAAGCCATCGGCAAGCTGTATTTGCCACAGCCGCGAGAAGAGGATCTGGTTATTCCGCAAGATGATATGTATTTGATGAAACGAATCATTGATTTGACGAAATATAAGAATCAGACGCATGTGAATACTATCTTTGAAGATTATAGCTTAGAGCAGTTAAGTGATATTCAAGTATCGAAGCAGGCTGACTTAATGATTTTATTCTACTTGTTAGAGGACAAGTTTAGCCAAGAGGTCAAGATCGCTAACTACAATTATTACGAGCCAAAGACGATCCACGACTCTTCATTGAGTTTATCGACGCATGCCATATTGGCCAACGATTTGAATGATACCTCATTAGCCTATCGTTTATATAGACAGGCCTGCGAAATTGATTTGGGACCCGAAATGAAGTCCTCAGATTTAGGTGTGCATACAGCTTCAATGGGTGGGATATGGCAAATCATTGTGATGGGATTTGGCGGCATGCGGATGATGCATGGAACGTTAAGAATGAATCCGAAGCTGCCGGTACATTGGAACAAGCTTGAGTTCGCGATCAACTGGCAAGGACAACGTTTGGAGGTTGTCGTGACGAAGAATGAACTGGTCATCAAAGCAGTGAATCAAATGCCTGTAACGATTGAAGTCTATGGAACCGAATACAGCTTTGATCAGGTATTAACGGTTAGTCTCAACGAAGGAGGGCAATGAAGATGAAGCTACAAGCAGTATTATTTGATTTGGATGGCGTTATCACGGATACGGCAGAGTATCATTATCTGGCATGGAAACAAATGGCGGATCATATTGGAATAGATATCGACCGGGAATTTAATGAAACGCTGAAGGGGATCAGTCGAATGGAATCGCTGGAACGCATTTTAATCCATGGCAAACGTGAGCATGATTTCTCTCAGGATCAGCGGGAGTCCTTGGCAAAAGAAAAGAATGATCACTATGTTTCTTTGCTCACCCATCTTTCACCTGAGAACACGTATCCGGGGATTCGGGAATTGCTAGAACAGTTGAATCAAGTACACATTCCTGTCGTGCTTACATCCGCTAGCAAGAATGCGCCTCAAATCCTGAAGTCTCTCGAATTGGAAGACAAATTCCAATATATTGTGAATCCGGACGGGATTTCAGGAAAGCCTGCTCCGGATATCTTCTTGAAGGGTGCGGAAGCTGTAAGTGCGGATCCCAAGTACTGTATTGGCATTGAAGATGCACAAGCGGGAATCGAAGCCATTAAAGCAGCGGGAATGTACGCTGTTGGGATCGGGGAAGAGCGCTTATTAAGTATTGCGGGTGCTGATATCGTATACGACAGTACTGCGAAATTAGATCTTCATTCGTTAGTAAACGCAGCTTCATTAGCATCGTAGCATTCGAATACAATACAATACAATCATATGAACAATGCAGCCTATGCTAAGAAAAGGGGCTGCATTTTCATATGATAAGAATTTATTGGGTGATATCCTTTGACATTACATATATAGGAATTGCGATACCGATGAGCGAATAGATAAAGTTAGCCAGAAATGATATGAACATCAATGTATACATACTGAAGGAGTTTGACGATGAAAGATCAACGAATTGAACAATTAGCTAAAAATCTGGCTCAACACCAAGATCAGTGCTTGAAAAATGTATCGTGTTGATAACTGACCGCTACGCGGATGGATTGTCCAACCGAATCGCTGTTGCCCCCAAATTTTTTTGAATATGCGGCTGTTTGCGGTTAAAATTCAGGAGCAAAGCGTTCGCCTACAAGACAATTCCATCCTCTCCGCTACAATCAGCATAAAATTCTATTGTCAGCAAGCACTGATTATGAATTAGAACCAAAAATCTTATTCAATATTAGGGAGTTTCCACTTCACTCATGGATGTGTTCCTGTGGGCTCACCTGGAAATGAGAATTGGTCTGAGCTTCATTGGGATATTATTAATATCCAAAGACTTGAATACGGTGGTGGAGAAATATGGTTTGATGATACATTGATCCGTAAAGATGGAATGTTTATTCCTGAAACTTTACAAGGTTTAAATCCAAAAAACTTAAGGTGATGTATCGACTGTATATAATAAAGACTCAGTATACACCAAACCACAATCTCCACCGCGCTCTTGTGCTCAGTACTTTCATGCTTAATTATATTTAAGCACGTTAGTATCTGGGTAGATGGATAAATTAGGAGCTTTGAGGCTGTAGATGAACGCTATGTTCATTTGTAGCTTTCTTTGTTATCTTTGGAATAAGTCATTCTACTTAATAAAGTAACTATTTTCAGAAATGTAAAGCATCACGTCATTTACTAAGACATTTACTGTCAAAGAGGTATACAGCAAATGGTGGGTTATCAGAATTAAAAATGAGGTAGATATGTACGGGTTTAAACATGGACATATGGGAAATATTGGGTTTTTCTGCGAGAGTTTTGAGAAAGCTACGATGACAATTCAAAATTCCATGCTGAATCAGAATTCCACCGATTATCTCAAAAAAATACTATACTCTTTCCATGGATCATCGGCAGATTTTTAGTATTTAAGAAGTGAAGTAAGGGAGATGAAAGATTTAATTTAACCCTTGCGGGGGCAAGGGTTTGGAGACATGAATGGATGGATGTGTGGGTGAACTATACGTTTGGAGGTTTAACAGGTAGGGATTAAGGGGTGTAGGCCTTAGTCACCTTAAGGGCTAAAAGATAGGACCTAAGATATGGTTCTATTTTCTTTATTTATTTCTAATTTATCAAAATTAGCCTATAATTACAAAGCAGAACAATATACAAGGAAATGAAGGCGATACCTTTAATGGAAAGAGATGTGTGGAAATGGATATACAGTGGGTTTTCAGATAAGAGTATAGTTCAGCTTATATGTGGTATCAACGAAACGTTAACCACAAAGTCACGAATTGGAATAAAAGGGATCAGCGACTTGAAAAAAATCAAAACTGAGCAAATACGATTGTTTCGTAGTCGACTCGAAACAGAAATAATTAAACCGCAAAACGCTAAAAAAGTAAAATTTTTTCTGAGAAAACTCTCCAAAAAATATTTTGAGAGCTTTGAAGAGCTAGTTGCACTTAGCGAAAAAGATACAGATGCAATTTGGGAAGAGATACTGGACTCCAAGATAGTTAAAGTGAACGATATGATCATGTATTTGATGATTCAGATTGATCCAATACATATTAATAAAGGGATTCAACTTTACGGTCATGTTATTCAGGAAGAAAATAAGGCACTGTCTGAAGTAGAATTGATTAAAACAGATACACTGCAGAGCGAACAAGATTATTTGGTGCTCAATGAAGAAGAGTGGAAAAATTTGCTGGAAGAGAATAGATGTCTCAGAGAAGAAACCGATAAGCTTGAAGCAGAGAACAAAAAGTTGCAACAGCAAAAAAAGGAAATAATTAAAACAAACAGAGAGTTTAAAAAAAGTATTGACCAAATCGAGAGTCTCAAAAATGAAGATCAAAAAGAACTTCAAAGTCTCAAGCGAGACATTCAGGTACGAAAATCTGAAATTACTTCTATGGACCGAAAAATTAAAGACCTTCAAGTTAAACTCGAGCAGTCGAAAGAAACTGTGAAAGAGTTTGAAAAAGAAAAGGCACAATTTATTCGAAATATGAATGAATTAATTGAAGAAAAAAATGTAATGGAAAATGAAAATGAAAAACTAAAAGCAGAACAATTGAAGAATAGGCGAGTAGTAACGATTATCGATCGAAATATGCCTGATGGTTTGGAAGAAATTAACTCTATTACAATTAACTTAATTATACCGAATCAATTGGAAGAGACGATTCAGACAGGAATTTTGGAACAATCGGAAGAAATTTGGTTTATCAAGTTCCGTTTATCCACATTGAAACAAAACCTGTTAAACGAAAGATATGGGACAAAGGTTATAGGCTTCAGCACTTATAATGAATTAAGAGATCATAGCAATATACGTGACTAAGGGAGGAATTTAATTGTTACAGAGAAGAAAATGGGATATTGATTTCTTAGGTGTATTATCAACAAACGAAGAGACTTATGAGCTAACTGGAAGATTTAAAACTGTATTTGTGAACTCTCAAAATTACCTCCAATTTTTTATTAAGGTCATTAACGAAATGCCTGAGAGTTTTCCGCGAAATCAAACTCTCTTTACTTGTTATTCTACGGAACTTGAGAAATACGGGTTCCAAGAAAATTTTCATGAAAATGAATATAACCGTGTCAGTGAATTGAATGAATTTCTTTTGGACAGTCTTGTGTTGTTTAAACCAAACAGAAAGGTTCTTTCTAATCACGAGGAAGTATATAAGGCGGCTGAAATTCGTCTTATTCCAAAATTGGAAAGCTATAAGGTAAATGGGCAATTCAAAGCGATTCCCATCTTCAGTAGATCGGTAAACCAAATGACTGAAGAAGAATTTGTTGACTCACTAATTCAAGGGAAGTACGTAGGCACCGCTGAAGGTATCTCAATTGAACCGGACGATACACCGTCAATTGTATTATGGAATGAGGAAAATACATACACTGCTTATGGAATGTTTGATAAACATGAGTATGCACATGGAGGATTTTCGTTTATTTCGAATGCTGGTGTAAGAGCGATTCCATTTGCACGTTGGGAGAAAAAGGTTTATCGCGAAGGTAATGACGAAGATGCATTGTTGTTCGTGGACCAAGATGCTTACACGGAAATAGAAAGGGAGCTTGAAAAGACTCACCCTATTGTAGATGACCTTAGACAGGTTCTACAACCTGAAATCGCAAAATTAAAACGTCCAGATGAAGAAGCGAATTTTGATAAGGAAGATCAGGATGATATCTATCTCATAGTAGAAGACGATATGCAAGATAAGGAAGAAGAGTTCATGGAACATTTTATAATCATCACACGTGAGATGGGTCTTCAATATTCCGAAAAGGACTTGTATAATTTTCACACAGCGATGAAATCGAACGCTCTTACAATACTTGCGGGTATGAGTGGAACAGGAAAATCTAAAGTGGTACAAGCTTATGGTAGAGCACTCGGGCTTGACGTAAGTCAGCTCATTTTCATTCCAGTACGCCCGTCATGGTCAGACGACACTGATTTACTTGGTTATGTAGACACAAAGAACATGCTTTATCGTCCTAGTGATACTTCTCTTGTAGACGCATTATTCTATGCACAACAAGAGCGTAACAAGTTGTTCGTAATCTGTTTTGATGAAATGAATCTTTCACGAGTTGAACACTACTTTTCACAGTTTCTTTCTGTATTGGAGATGGAACCCAATCGTCGGATGCTAAGACTTTATAGCGATCGAATTGTGCAACAAATCTATAACTCGGCGCAATACGGCCCAGAAATCAATATAGGTCCGAACGTCGTGTTTGTTGGCACGGTCAACTTGGATGAGTCAACATATCATTTCTCGGACAAGGTACTAGATCGCGCTAATGTCATAACGTTGGATGTGCAACCTTATGAAATGCTTAAAAATCGCAATTTACGAGATGTAAAAGAGAAAACACGTAAGCCATATACGTTTGATCAGTTCAACAAATTTAAGAAGCAAGAAAGTCCAGTATCTCTAACCGATGACGAGCTGAGCCTTCTATGGGAGCTCCATATTGAAATGCAGAAAGAGAACAAGAATCTCGGTATTGGACCGCGTGTAGTCAAGCAAATTGATAATTATCTTAAAAATCTTCCTACTAATACATTCTTGAGCAGAGAAGATGCGTTCGATATTCAGGTCGTACAACGTATCTTGACTAAATTGAGAGGGCCGGAAGGACTGCTAAAGGGCCTAATAGGAAAAATTTCCGAGGATAGGGTCGAAGGGGTATTTTACCAGCTGATAGAAAAATACAGCAACGTCTCGAAATTTACGAAAACGAGGAGTACTATATACCAAAAATCGAAAGAGTTGAAGGTCAATGGCTTTACAGTATAGTTCCATGTCAAAGAGTGAGTGTGTAAGATTAGATTCGGTGAGTATCTCTTTTCTTTACAATAACATCCATCAGGATAATGTTGAAATCTTCTATACGAGAGAAGATGTTCTAGAAGAGGTAATGTCTTTCGAATTAATGGAGAACAAACTGCTGAGTATTCTGTTTCAAGCGAACGACAAAAATGCTCGTTTATATATGTATGGGTTAGAATCGCTATCAGACGAGAAGTTAGAAATTGATGAGAACGGCGATGTATATTTAAAACCGTCAGTCACGCCGATTGCATTGTATGCAAAGGACTATTATCCACTAATTCCGGGTACATATTTGGCTAAGGTCATAACGGGAGGATCTATTTATTACCTCCCGTTTAATGTACGTCCGAAACAGGTAACTAAGGATCAATTAGAGCTCATGAAACGGGATCTGGAATATACATTGAGGGGGCTTGCTATTGATTTTGTGAAAAATGTTTATTCCGCAGCAGACAATCAGAATAAAGCACTCCCTCCTCAACTTTTGAGACAGTTTATGACGATAAAAAGACATTTCCCTTCGGTTATGGCGGCTTTAACTGATATTTATAAGAAAGCTAATTATCGGATAAAAAAGGAATATCGATGGACAAGGGAAAACCGTGCAAGACGGATTGACCATGTGACAGTACGTACTATTCAAACGAAATCATTCCACGAGGGGCAATTACGTACCCCGTTCAATACGGTAGATTACGACCTGCCAGAAAACCGTTGGGTGAAATTTATTATTCGAAACGTGCTTGTTTTGTTGGAACAGTTCGGCGATTCATTGATTTTCTATCAGAATCGGGTGATTCATGAACTAGAGGAACTACAAAGATTTCAATATCAAGAGAGTACTCGCAGAGAAATTGTGGAGAAAAAACGGGTTTCCCTTCTTTTGGAAGACTATTGGCAATTCGTACATCGTATAAAGAGTGGGTTTCTAATGGTTGTTCATGCACCTTGGTATCAGGAGATTACGAATAAGACGTTTACGCATATTCCACACAATCTCCTTTCGGATTCTCGTTATAGAGCTTTATTCCAACTCCATAGAGATCTTAAAGAAGAAGAAATAGAGGTATATATTGATCCAACAGTTAGTTATCAGTGGAAGCGAACTGATAAACTTTATGAAATGTGGGGATTTATTCAAATTTTAAAGTTGTTGAACAAGTTAGGTTTCCAGCCCAAATCAGGTTGGTTATATGACAGTTTGGTTGAGGAAAAATCGCTGCTAATTCCTTATCTTCCAAGCGGAGAGCAGATTGTGATGTTAAAAGGAGATCTACGTATCCATTACGTTTATGATGGGGTATTGCCGATCACAGCTAGTGGAACGGGTATAGAGCGAGCGCCACTCTATATGGGTAAAAATAATCGACCTGATGCTAGGATAGACTATTATAAGCAAGAGGTTTACGTTGGTAGTTTAATAATAGATTTTAAATATCGTCCAGTGAGTAACTTCTGGCAGAATACTAATTATAGCTTAATGAGCAGACCTAAAGAAATGGAGCAGCTAATCGCTTACAAACGCGATAGTAACTCCAAGTATTTATACGGAGAAGAGGAAGGTAGACGTTTTCGTGAAATGTACAGTCCTCGTCCAGTTCGTGAGGTATGGGCGTTATATGCTGAAGCCAAGGACAGGTTACAAAAGCATTTGTTCCTTTCCGAGGATTCGATTCATATATTCCCAATGAACCCAGGTCAAGATTTCACGGAGTTGCAAGGACAATTACAAACGCAAATCGATATTATGGATGGATTGCTGGACCAGATGTGAAAATTAACTTGATATAATTGACTCAATACCAATCAGTGTAGCGACCAAAGCATAGGTTATGCAGATTAAAAAGGGTGAATCCTCTTTGGTAGACTCTATCTAAGCCACCAATAGCGAGAGATATGGATATGACCTGTATTATATTATTAAATGTAGCTAGGCAGGGCATAGGTTTGAACGTGATTGAGTCCTGAAATAAATTTGGTTTCAAATGGGAGGGAGCTGGAAGACTACAATACAAAGCGTGGCAGGTAGTGAGCACAGTGAAATTTCCCTTAGATTGGAGACATTGTAATCTCTTCACTTCGAGAAAGAAGATTAAAACGTATAACAATAAAAGATTACAGAAGAAATGGAGATAAATATCAGGAATAAATCCAGAACAGCTAGTTCAACAAATAAAGATATATAAAATTTGAGTATTAGAAAATATTTATGCCAAATAGATATTATACTCTTCATGGTCGCTAATCAAGCGATCTTTTTTTATTTTGCGTGCCCAGAGGCACACATTATCTAGTGGTGAAAGTCCAATCAAAGGATGGGCCAAGCCACCTTTGTAGCTAGGATGCTTGCGTATGGCGAAATCTGTGCGTAAAAGCGCATCGACGAAAGTACCTGTTAGAGACAGGGCGAGCGACATACCAGGCCGTAACATCAAGTGAATCCTGCCGCATCGTCAAAAACGCCTCGCAAGAGGGACAAGAGGAAGCCGAGTCTTGAGAATATAGACGAAGGCCAAGGAAGCTGTGAAGAACTTGGGACAACAGCGAGGAATCCTCCGGTGTAAAGGGATCTGCATGGTATGAAAGATAACGCAGTGAACTGGGGAGACTCTCCCATGCACGAAAAAAAATCGCGAAGAGGTGCTCTATAAGCTTGAAAGGCGAAGCGAGTGGTGATAAATTCCATGCTCTGTATGACAAAGTCTACCGGTGGGACGTTCTGTGTGAAGCATGGAAACGGGTTAAAACTAACAAGGGAGCCGCAGACCATGCGTACAAGCTAATTCATACCATCATGGAGCGACTAGAACTCACGCTGCATCCTACCAAAACCCGTATCGTAGACTTGTGGACAGGAGAAGAATGCTTCGACTTTCTGGGCATGCACCATCGTAGAACCAAGGCAGAAACATCTCAGGGTAGCGTGCACTACGCAACGCAACAGTGGTTAACACGGAAAGCAGAAGAACGTATTCGGGAAGTGGTTAAAGAAAGACAGTCACCTCCAATCATGCGTTTACGCTCATTTGCGGAACATGTGGAATGGCTCAATCCAAAGATTCAAGGATGGAGAAATTACTACTACACGAACTATCGCCAATTGAAATTAGCCAAACTGGACTGGTACATTCTGCAAAGACTAACCCGATGGTATGCCTAGAAGAGACAACGCAGAAGATGGATAGGGTCATTTCAAAAGGTAAAATATACTGCCAAACAAGGTGGACTTAAAACGTTATTGTAATCTGCATGCACATGAAAGAAGAACATCGGAAAGCCGTATGAGGGAAAACCTCACGTACAGTTTGATGAGAAGGGGCTGAAGTAATTCAGCCCTTTACTCTAGTTCCAAATTAACAAGTTATTTGTAATTGTGTTACATCGATGCTAACTCAGCAAGATTAATTGACTGGCGTAGATCATGTATAATGGATGTGATTCTGAAAATGGCAGGATTAAATAACGAGCAGTAATGAGGAGAGATCATGTTCCTTCGTAATGTTGAACTATTAAGAGAAAAGATAAAACAAGATAATCAATATCCATTTTCAATTCCTACTATTCAAACCATGGATGTCATAAAATTGACGAGTAACGTAACTTTTTTCGTTGGAGAGAATGGTTCAGGTAAATCTACGTTACTTGAAGCTATAGCCTACCAATGTGGATTTAATACTGCTGGTGGCGGTAGAAACAACAATTATAGTCTGGAGGCTTCGGGATCTGCATTAGGTGAACACATACGATTGTCTTGGCTACCCAAAGTAACGAAAGGTTTCTTTCTAAGGGCAGAATCATATTATAATTTTGCTACACATATAGACTCGATCGGTGCAGAGAGATACTATGGAGGTCAATCTTTACATGAACAATCACACGGAGAGTCCTTTTTGAGTTTATTTGTCAATCGATTCAGTGGCAAAGGAATTTATTTACTGGATGAGCCTGAAGCGGCCTTGTCCCCATCAAGACAACTCGCATTTCTTAGATTATTATACGATCTAAAGGATACATCACAGTTTATTATTGCAACACACTCTCCCATTATTCTTGGATTTCCTGATGCACAAATTCTTAGCTTCGATGATTCGCCCATCCGTGAGATTCAATATGAGGAGACAGAACATTATCAGATAACTAGAAGATTCCTTGAGAATAAGAAGCGATATTTGAATGAGTTATTTGATGACGTTGAAGGAGAAATCTAGCTCAAGGCCCTCCGTAAAATCTGCACAAATGATGCGATAATAAGGCTAGGGTAAAGAACTGGGATATTCGAAACGCACGTCACCAAAGGTGACCATCACGCAGAGTACATTTAAGAAAATGAAAATGGCAGTCTAGAGGTATACGTTAACCTTCTGGACTGCCATTCGTTTTTAAATTAAGTTATAACTTATTGCTAGTTCTAACGATTCAAGCGGTAGCCTCCATGGAAGACAGGCCCCACATATTCATTGAAGATATAGCCGGCGCGAATAGCAGCTAAGACAAAATCTTTGGCCTTCGCAACGGCTTCATGGATAGGAAGACCGTTAGCTAAACCACCGGTAATTGCTGCGGCAAAGGTGCAGCCAGCCCCATGATTCGTTGCGGGCTCAATTTTGTCTGCTTCAAAGATTGTATAATCAGCACCATTGTAGAAGACGTCTACAGCATGATCTCCGCCTAGAGCTTTTCCACCTTTAACGACGACATTACGCGCTCCAAGGTCATGAATAAGGCGAGCAGCTTCCTTCATATCTTCAATCGAAGAGAGCTTACCGACACCCGACAGCACACCTGCTTCGAATAAATTAGGTGTTACCACGGTCGCCAGGGGCAGCAGTAAATCGCGGATGGCATGAGCGCTTTCAGGATTCAGGACCTCATCTTCGCCTTTACATACCATAACTGGATCAATAACTACATTGGTCTGGTGATTCTCCTTAATGGCTTGCTCTACAACACGGACAATGTCCACACTTCCCAACATGCCGGTTTTCATAGCATCGACGGGGCCGCCTGCAAAGATGGTTTTCAGCTGCTCTGCAACAATCGTGGCATCGATCGGATATACATTGTGATGCCAGCCCTTGTCTGGGTTCATTGTTACAATGGTAGTTAAGGCGCTGAAGCCGTAAGTGCCATATTCCTCAAATGTTTTTAAATCTGCTTGAATGCCTGCGCCTCCACTGGAGTCACTTCCGGCAATAGTTAAGGTTTTAATAATTTTTGTCAATGCTAACGTCCCCTTCTTCTATAACTGATTCATAAAATGTGAATTGAATTGATTATAACAAAAATCCACACATAATTATCTTTTTCTTGATTGTTTATGTAAAATTCACGTGATTTTCATGAATGGATTGAAAAAATCATTCGAATTATCATCCGATTTCAGGAATGAAAAATTATTGAACGGTAATGATGCGAAAACTCACGCAGATCGTAAAAGTATATTTATCATGATTTCTTGCGTTAAGGCTTACTTTCAGATCACCTTATAGTCAAAACCTATAGCTTTTATAGAAATTATATCTTGGAACAATGAGAGTGATGGTGCTATCATTAGTTTCAATCAAGAGATGTCTTAGTGAGGCAAATCTTCCAAAGTTCGAATTCAAGATGGGGTGAATATGATGAGTAAAAAG
>DASXLR010000140.1:0-13574 GCA_036496075.1 Paenibacillus sp.
ACAACACTTGCTCTAGTCGTCTGGGCATTCGCAATATTGGAGGATACGATATCCATCCGAACACGTTGCGCCGTTAGCGCTGAAGCACTAATTCCAAAACTACTGCTTAAAGTCATTTATCTTATCTCCCCTCAACAGCTGTGCGCATCATTTTAATTTTTTCATTCACTTGTGTGATGTAGGCATTATAACGAAGTTGATTATCAGCCAAGAGGGACATTTCTTGCTCGATATCTACGTTATTCAAATTGTTATTCATAGCCGTAGATGTATCCTCACTTATAACCGGCAAAGGGACCGATGACGTTGGCCCAATAACAAAATGGCGTTCGTCGGTCCTATTTCCTTTGAGTGCTGGCATACCACCATCCATTGTTTGTTGAAGCAGACTCTCAAAAGACACTTCTGAACGTTTAAAATACGGTGTATCTACATTTGCAATATTATTAGAAATAACCTGTTGTCTTTTATTTGCCGCTTGAATGGCACCTTCTAATTTTTGGAAACTTGCTCCATTTAACAAATTCAATTCTGTTCACCCTCCTTCCAAAAATCTTTCAAACATCTCATATAATATTTGTGAAATACTATAATCATCCTACATATTACCACATTCAAAACGTAATCCCTCTTTTGTTTCGACAAAATTTGTAATTATTATTGAAATTTATATAGGACTAGCGTAGAAAATTTTATTATTTTGTCGTAACCTAAGTTTCTTATTGATTGGGTTTTTTTACAATGAGAAAAAAGCCCTATCTTTTGTGTAAAAAGAGGGCTTTTTTCTCATTTTTAATTAAATTTTCTCAAAATCATATTTAAATAGGTCTTTCTAGGAAATTAGCCGGAATTTTCATATTCTTAATATCAAAATTTTAGAATTTATTGTTAATTAGTGTTAAAATATTTATGAAAATCCCATTTTTAGTTATAAAATATACTGGCTTAGGTCTCGATCCTGTGCAATATCCGCTAGTTTCTCTTTTACGTATTCTGGGGTAATAGTCATACGTTCCAATGTCAATTCCGGTGCTTCAAAAGACAAATCCTCTAATAATTTCTCAAGGATCGTATGGAGTCTACGCGCACCAATATTTTCCGTATTCTGATTCACTGTCGCGGCCATTTGTGCGATTACACGAATAGCTTCTGGTTCGAATTCAAGTTCAATATCTTCCGTCCTAAGCAGATTAACATATTGTTTCGTCAAAGCATTCTGCGGCTCAGTTAATATAGACACAAAATCTTCCAGAGTTAGACTGTTTAGCTCTACACGAATAGGAAATCTCCCTTGCAGTTCAGGAATTAAATCGGATGGTTTGGCAATATGAAAGGCACCTGCCGCTATAAATAACACATAGTCCGTCTTCACAGGCCCATACTTCGTCATGACCGTAGATCCTTCTACAATCGGAAGAATGTCACGCTGAACACCTTCTCGTGAGACATCTGGACCCGTTCCTTTCCCCTGGCTCGCTACTTTATCAAGTTCATCAATAAATATAATCCCGGATTGTTCTGCTCTATGAATAGATTCCGTAATCACATCGTCCATATCAATTAACTTCGTAGCTTCCTCTTGAATGAGAACCTCACGAGCTTCTTTGATACTTAACTTACGCTTCTTCGTCTTACGAGGCAAAAGATTACCGAACATTTCTTGCATGTTCATGCCCATTTGCTCATTCCCTTGACTTGAGAACATATCCATCATCGAGGAATGAGTATCTTCGACATCTATTTCAATGATATCATCTTCTAATTTACCAGACAAAAGATTAAACTTCACTTGTCTACGGCGTTCTTTCACCCCAGTATCAGGTTCTTTCTCTTCAGGAGGGTTCTGTTCATTATTGTTACCCCCAAAGAGCATCTCAAATGGATTCTTCTGCGTCTTAGAGCCTGCGAAAGAAGGTACCAGTATTTGTACGATTCGATCATTCGCCATCTCCGCAGCGCGCTCCTGTACCTTTTCACTGCGCTCCATTTTGACCATCCGAATCGCTGTCTCTACCAAATCTCTTACCATCGATTCAACATCGCGTCCCACATATCCAACTTCAGTAAATTTGGTTGCTTCAACTTTGATAAATGGCGCATTGACCAATTTGGCGAGACGTCTTGCAATTTCAGTCTTCCCTACACCCGTAGGACCGATCATCAGAATGTTTTTAGGCACAATCTCATCCCGCGCATCCTCAGGAAGCCGATTACGTCGATAACGATTACGAAGAGCTACAGCCACCGACTTCTTAGCTTGTTTCTGTCCAACAATATATTTATCTAGTTCACTTACGATCTGTCTGGGCGTCAACGATTGATTATCCATCATGTATTCCTTCACCCCTCTAAGCTTAGATTA
Source organism: Paenibacillus sp. (assembly GCA_036496075.1). Lineage (GTDB taxonomy): Bacteria > Bacillota > Bacilli > Paenibacillales > Paenibacillaceae > Paenibacillus_AQ. The sequence continues at coordinate 2,363 of DASXLR010000140.1, forward strand.
CTCCACCTCATAGCTCTTCAACGATAATATTACTATTAGTGTACACACAAATTTCAGATGCAATCTGAAGAGCTTCTCTCGCAATGTCCTTCGCTTCCAGATCATGACTATGACGTTTTAATGCGCGCCCTGCCGCTAAGGCAAAGTTTCCACCGGATCCGATAGCAATCACATCATCATCAGGTTCAATAATTTCACCACCACCTGAAATAAGAAGCATCCCCTCTTTATCCATGACGATCATGAGTGCTTCTAATTTACGCAGGATACGATCTTGACGCCAATCTTTGGCTAATTCCACAGCTGCACGCTGTAAGTTACCGTGGTGTTCTTCTAGTTTACCTTCAAATTTCTCAAATAAAGTAATCGCATCTGCAACGGAGCCTGCAAATCCAGCGATCACTTGCCCACGATACAGTCGTCTTACTTTCTTCGCTGTTGTTTTCATTATAACACTGTTTCCAAAGGTAACCTGTCCGTCACCTGCAATTGCTGCTTTGCCTTGATGTCGTACTGCGCAGATCGTTGTTGCATGAAATGTTAAATCCATCTCTATGACCTCCTTTGTTGTTCTTTAATCGAGCTTGGCCAAGCCAGCCTCCCCAATAAAGGACGTGATACTCTCTAAGGCTCTCGCCGCAAGAAGCTCATTCTTTTCCTTCTTATTACGCATTCTTTTCTCCAGATTAGGTAGAAGTCCGAAGTTAGCATTCATCGGTTGGAAATTATCGGAATCCGCTGTAGTAATGTATTTAGCCATACTCCCAATCGTACTTAGGTGAGGGAAAACTATACACTCTTCATTACGAGCTAATCTTGCAGCATTAATACCCGCTATAAGACCTGATGCTGCTGATTCCACATACCCTTCTACTCCTGTCATCTGCCCTGCGAAAAAGAGCTTTTCATTGTTTTTAAGCTGATAGGTAGGCTCAAGAAGTTTGGGTGAATTAATAAATGTGTTGCGGTGCATAACTCCGTAACGAACGAACTCAGCGTTCTCAAGTCCCGGAATTAATCCAAAGACACGTTTTTGCTCACCCCACTTAAGATGAGTCTGGAACCCTACAAGATTATATAATGTCCCCGCAGCATTATCTTGACGCAATTGCACAACTGCAAAGGGAAGTGTTCCTGTATGTGGGTTGACTAACCCAACGGGCTTCATGGGTCCAAAAAGGGCTGTCTGCTTACCACGCTTCATCATGACTTCAATCGGCATACAGCCTTCGAAATATATTTCTTTTTCAAAATCCTTAAGCTGAGCGACTTCCGCAGCAATAAGCGCCTCATAAAAGACATCAAATTCCTCTTCGCTCATAGGACAATTCAAATATGCAGCCTCTCCTTTATCATAACGAGAAGCCAAATATACTTTATTCATATCAATAGAGTCTTTTTCAACAATTGGAGCTGCTGCATCATAAAAATAGAAGTACTCTTGGCCCATCTTCTCACGAATATCTGCTGATAAGGAAGGAGATGTGAGTGGTCCTGTCGCAATAACAACAATCTCATCATTAGGAATATGCGTGATTTCTTCATTAATGACTTCAATCAATGGATGGTTATGTAGAGTGCTTGTAATTTCTCCAGAGAATCCATCACGGTCCACCGCTAATGCTCCTCCGGCTGGAACAGCATGTCGATCAGCTGCTCCAAGAACAAGTGAATCCAGCATCCGCATTTCTTCTTTTAATACACCTACTGCATTGGTTAATCCATTAGCACGTAGTGAATTGCTGCAGACTAATTCAGCAAACTGATCTGTATGATGAGCCGGAGTCTTAACGACAGGCCTCATTTCATATAATTTCACGGGAACTCCCCGACTAGCTATTTGCCAAGCAGCTTCGCTGCCAGCAAGTCCCGCACCAATAACGATTACTTTTTGTGGTTCATTCAATTTCATTACCTCCTGCGATGACTATTCTGCACTATCGTCGGTGTCGTTATCTTCAACCATCTCTACATGATCACACGATGTACATTGTAATTTAACTCCCTGTTTGTTACGTTTCTCTACCATTAAAGAATCACATTTAGGACATGGTTTGAGCGATGGGCGATCCCAAGAAACAAATTCACATTCAGGATAACGATCACACCCAAAGAAAATTCTACCTTTCTTACTACGTCGCTCAACCACATGACCTTCTTTACATGTTGGACAAGTTACGCCAATATCTTTGATGATAGGCTTCGTGTTGCGGCAATCTGGAAATCCTGAGCATGCCAAAAATTTACCAAATCTACCCAATTTATATACTAAATGCTTCCCGCATTTCTCACAAATTTCATCAGAAACTTCATCTTCAATTTCTATTTCCTTCATTTCTTCTTCGGCAACTTCCAATCGCTTCTTGAAAGTTTCATAGAATTCAGCAAGTACCTTTACCCAGTCTTCTGATCCTTCACCCACGTGGTCAAGATCTTCTTCCATATGTGCAGTAAATTCAACATTCAGAATTTCTGGAAAGAACTGCTCCATCTGTTCAATCACAAGCTCGCCTAATTCCGTTGGCATAAATTTCTTTTCTTCCATTGCAATATAACCACGCTTTTGAATGGTCTCAAGCGTTGGAGCATACGTACTTGGACGACCTATACCTAGTTCTTCTAAAGTCTTCACCAGTCGTGCTTCTGTATATCGTGGTGGTGGCTGCGTAAAGTGCTGCTTCGGTTCAACTTCTTGTTTGCTCAAAGTATCACCCGATTGAAGCGCCGGGAGAAATTTATCATCATCCGTTGTCCCACCGTCGTCATTTCCCTCAACATACACCTTCATGAAACCAGGAAAACGAACTTTGGAACCAACAGCACGAAACGTTACAGATGCAGCAGTAATATCTACCGAAAGCGTATCCAGCACCGCGGACGACATCTGACTAGCTACAAGACGTTCCCAGATTAATTTATAAAGGCGAAATTGATCACGACTCATAAATGCTTTTACCGTGTCAGGTTCCCGAAGGACTGATGTAGGTCTAATCGACTCATGGGCCTCTTGAGCATTTGCTGCTTTCTTCGTGTACTGACGAGGCGTCTCTGGTGCAAAAGCTTCACCGTATTTCGTCTCAATAAACGCTTTGATCTCTTCTTGTGCAGATACAGCTACTCTAGTCGAGTCCGTACGCATATAAGTAATAAGACCAACTGTTCCTTCTTTTCCCAACTCAACACCTTCATATAACTGTTGAGCTACGGACATTGTCTTAGCTGCACGAAAATTAAGTTTACGAGCTGCCTCTTGCTGAAGTGAACTTGTCGTAAAAGGAGCCGAAGGATGTCTTTGGCGTTCTTTCTCTTTCACTTCACTAACGGAATAAGATGCTCCCTCGATCGCTTTCAGGACTTCCTGTACATCCTCTTCGCGAGATAGTTCCTTCTTCTCTCCGTTCATCCGATGGAATTTAGCTTCAAATTCAGAATCACCCTTGGATAACCGAGCTGTAATACTCCAATATTCTTCCGGGACGAAATCATCAATATCATTTTCCCGGTCCATGATGATTTTTACCGCTACGGATTGTACGCGTCCCGCAGAAAGTCCTTTTTTAACTTTCTTCCATAAAAGAGGACTAATTTTATACCCCACAAGTCGATCCAGAATTCTTCGTGCCTGTTGAGCTTTAACTAGATCCATATTGATTTTACGTGGTGTTTTGAAAGCGTCCTTCACAGCCTGCTTCGTAATTTCATTAAAGACCACTCTACAGCTTTGTGTCTGATCAAGCTCAAGCGCCGTTGCCAAATGCCAAGCGATTGCTTCTCCTTCGCGGTCCGGGTCAGCTGCTAGATAGACATTCTTAACTTTTTTACTAGCACTTTTTAATTCCTTCAAGATCGAACCTTTACCCCGAATTGTAATATACTTAGGATCGAAATCATTCTCAACGTCGACGCCAATTTGGCTTTTCGGTAAATCCCGTATATGACCCATGGAAGCTTTGACGATATACTTACTACCTAGATATTTACCTATCGTCTTCGCCTTTGAAGGCGACTCTACGATAACGAGTGAATCTGCCATAGATAATCTCCTCTCTTACAATAAACCATTAAAATCCGTCAAACCCACATTATATGATCTTATATATAGCACCAGCTAATTGGGTAATTTGCTTTTTTATGATTAAAGATAACAGAACTGAATGCAAATGTCCAAAATCCCATTGACTTTTCAGCAACAATTGATCCAGTGTGCATGGTCCCTGCTCGAGTATATGGTATATTTGAATCTCCTCTGTTGTCAAATCCTCTTTTTGTGAACATAGCCTTTCTTCTATTCTTAGCTTCTTCAAATCCTCTTGATTATTGCCCACTTCTAGCAAATGCGACTCATACTCCTCCAATACATCTTGCGTACATGTTACCATCTTCGCCCCCTGTTTAATAAGCTCAAGTGTCCCACGACTTTTAGGAGATGTAATAGGCCCTGGAACTGCATACACATCACGCCCAGCCTCCATCGCTAAATCCGCAGTAATCAAGGAACCACTTCGGGCATCTGCTTCTACTACTAATGTACCCAAACTTAGCCCTGCGATAATCCGATTACGCTGTGGGAAGAGTCCAGGGTGTGACGGTGTCCCTAACGGGTATTCAGTTACAATAAGTCCCTCAGCTGCTATTCGTTCATACAATGTACGATTCTCCGCAGGGTAAATAACATCCATCCCCGTTCCCATCACTGCGATTGTATTTCCACCGCATATTAATGAAGCTTCATGACACACACTATCAATTCCTCTAGCCAAGCCACTAATGACCGTCATTCCCGCTTTGCACAATCCCTCCGCTAATACAGCCCCGACCTTCCGACCATAAGCTGTTGGTATACGAGTACCTACCATTGATATGGCAATCGATTGAAGCAAATCAACATTTCCAAGACAATACAAAACCCATGGAGGCTGATGAGCTTCTTTTAATAGAGCAGGATATTCCTCGTCCAGAATCGTTATCACTTTAATTTTTCTATTCATTAGTTCTAAACTTCTCTGCTCAATCCGATCCAATGACAATTGCCTTATCACCGATCCTACCTTATCCCGTGGCAAACCTGCCTGCTCCCAATCTTGATCATTAAAATGTAACATATGAGCCGATAATGCTCCCTTGTTCATTAATCTCTCAATACTTTTGGATCCAATCCCGTCTAATTCATGCAGTGCAATAAGTATTTCTCGTTCACTTAAATAGTTCATAATACCCTCCTCAATGTCGAGAATTACATTCTCGCGAATAGTTCTATAGAACTAAATAAACGCAAAGAAGCAACCTTTTTTCTCATATAAGAAAAAAAGGTTGCTTACCTTGTTATTGATTATACAAAAATCGTTAGATTATTGTGCAGTACACTTTTCCAAAATCCCTTGTTCTTCTAGAACGCTAACTAATGTAGATCCCATTTCAGATGGTGTAGGAGCGACTTTGATACCACACTCTTCGAGTTTGGCAATCTTCTCTTTCGCTGTCCCTTTTCCTCCAGAAATAATGGCACCTGCGTGTCCCATTCTCTTACCAGGAGGAGCAGTTACACCTCCGATGAATCCTACAACAGGCTTCGTCATATTGTCACGAATCCATTCAGCTGCCTCTTCTTCAGCAGTTCCGCCAATCTCACCGATCATAATAACGGCATAGGTCTCCGGATCTTCGTTGAAAAGGTTTAGAATATCGATAAATTCTGATCCTTTTACAGGGTCTCCACCGATACCAATAGCTGAAGATTGACCGATTCCGCGAGTTGTCAATTGATGAACAGCTTCATAAGTCAACGTTCCACTTCGAGAAACGACACCGACGTGTCCCTTCATATGGATATAACCTGGCATAATGCCAATTTTACATTCCCCTGGCGTAATAACGCCCGGGCAGTTCGGTCCGATCAGTGTTGTTTGCTTACCTTCAAGATACCGTGATACTTTGATCATATCAAGTACAGGTATACCCTCAGTAATACAAATCACTAGATCCAATTCCGCATCCACCGCTTCCATGATGGAGTCTGCAGCAAAAGCTGGCGGAACATAAATTACACTTGCTGTTGCACCTGTGACAGCCTTGGCTTCTACAACAGTGTTAAATACAGGTAGGCTAACGCTTTCCCCATTCTCTAACGTAATTTCAACCTCCGTGCCACCTTTACCTGGCGTTACGCCTCCCACCATTTGAGTTCCGTAATCCAGAGCTCCTTTGGTATGGAATAAACCTGTAGCCCCCGTAATCCCTTGGGTGATAACTTTTGTGTTTTTATCGACTAAAATGCTCACGGTTACTTCACATCCCCTATCGATTTAAAAGTAATTATTTTACGAGCGAGACAATTTTCTGTGCACCATCAGCCATAGAATCCGCAGCAACGATATTAAGTCCCGACTCAGCCAAAATTTTCTTACCCAAATCTACATTCGTACCTTCGAGACGGACGACTAGTGGACGTGTTAAACCGAGTTGTTTTGCGGCTTCAACGACACCATTAGCAATAACATCACAACGCATAATACCGCCAAAGATATTGATAAATATCCCTTTAACTTTCTCATCAGATAAAATAATTTTAAATGCTTCAGTTACTTTCTCCGTAGTAGCGCCGCCCCCTACATCTAGGAAGTTCGCCGGATCGCCACCATAATATTTAATAATATCCATCGTTGCCATAGCCAGTCCAGCACCATTGACCATACATCCAATATTACCATCTAACGCAATATAGCTCAGATCGTATTTAGAGGCTTCAATTTCTTTCAGATCCTCTTCATCCAAATCTCTAAGTTCTTGGATGTCCTTATGACGAAATAATGCATTAGAGTCGAAGTTAAGCTTGGCATCTAGTGCTATAACTTGTCCGTCTCCTGTAATAACTAATGGATTAATTTCTGCAATAGAACAATCCTTATCAACAAAAGCTCGATATAATGCCACCATAAACTGGGCCGCTTTGTTTACAAGTTCGTTAGGAATATGGATCGCATATGCTAGCTTACGAGCTTGAAACGATTGCAGTCCAACCGCTGGATCCACTATCTCTTTAAAGATTTTCTCAGGTGTCTCAGCTGCCACTTCCTCAATCTCTGTGCCACCTTCTTCAGATGCCATCATTACGACACGTCCAGTTGCACGGTCTACAACGACTCCGACGTAATACTCTTTGCGGATATCACAGCCTTCTTCAATTAAAAGGCGTTTGACCTCCTTACCTGCAGGTCCTGTCTGGTGAGTCACTAGCACTTTTCCAAGAATTTCCTCTGCATAAGTACGAACTTCATCCAGGCTTTTTGCCACTTTAACGCCGCCAGCTTTTCCTCGTCCACCCGCATGAATTTGCGCTTTCACTACCGTCACCGGACTTCCCAGCGATTTCGCAGCTTCTACAGCTTCTTCCACCGTATAAGCAACCTTGCCGTTAGGAACGACAACTCCATACTGTTTTAATACTTGCTTTCCTTGATATTCATGGATATTCATTTACGAGATCCTCCTATCAACATGACTGCAACAAGACGAGACAATGACATCGAATAATTATTATTAATTGGAAAAAAATATAAACCCAACCTATTGTAACATGATTATAAAACGCTTACCTTAATTATTACACTTTAATACACACTCTTTTGATATCGTTTTCATTCCTAATTGCGAATGATTGGGAATATATGTAAAATAAAGAGTGAAAAGCATTACTATAATGCCTCCACTCTCTACTTATTTGTACGATTATTTATGACCTGTCCGCACATTAGACTCATGAACTCGATCCAGTAAATTCTTGAATTGGGAGAGTAGACTTTGGAATTCATCTCCTGAGACACACCCGTGCTGAAACATAGCTTCAGGTATCTGCACCGCTTGCTCTTGGAGCTCCCAACCTTTATCTGTCAACGTAATGTTCACTTTACGCTCATCCTCTGTAGATCGAACACGATGAACAAGTCCTGCAGCCTGCATTCTCTTCAGAAGGGGTGTTAAAGTGCCCGAATCCAAATATAGCGCTTCACCCAACTCTTTAACTGTACGCTCCTTATGTTCCCATAACACTAACAGCACTAGATACTGAGAATAGGTTACCCCCAATTTCTCTAACGTGGGTTGGTACAACTTCGTAATTTCCCTAGAGCATGCATAGATCGTGAAACAAAGCTGGTTATTCAGTAACAAGTGCGGATTGGGTTCAGGGATATGATTCATTGTTAATTCGTCTTTCATAACTTGATATCACCTACCTCTTCTTCTTTAATTCTAGCATATTCATCCCAACGTTTCATGTTAATTGTTATAAATATACCCATAACGCATTATATTTACATAATTTTAATTGTGTAAAATATAAATGAAACAACTCACTTGACAACATCATACAATGGTTCTACAATTTATCTAATATTATCATTCCCGAAAAAATGGAAGCACCTTTTTTCTAATGCGACATGATGCCTAATCTATGTCATAAACAGAAAAGAGGTTTTTTGTTATGTACGGTAAAATGCATAGTGCGTGTCTATATGGAATTGACGGGGTTATTATCGAGGTAGAGGTAGATTTATCCAATGGCCTTCCACAGACTTCAATTATTGAACACAAAGCCCGTAATTTTATAAGTCTAAAAATGTCTGACTACACTGATAATATTGCGTGTATATACCTTGCCTAATAATTTATATTTTTCAACAATTTCATTTAACCTTTCAAAAATTCTGAATTCAAAGTCAAATTGAACTCCTTTCCCATAAACTTTTAGCCCATCATCATTATTAAAGTCTTCAAATTCCTTAATAGTAATACTACTAATCAACCTTAATACATTTTCTCTCGTTACTTGAGCTTTGATTTTAAATTCATGCAGGGATGTAATTGTCGTATCTATGTCTTTAATCTCGATATATATTTCATCATTTGATAACAATGTTCTTGTATATTGTTCATGCAATATCTCGTACTCCTGATCTAAGTCGATAGCCATACTTTCGAGCGTTTCTTCATCAAAGCTTCCTGATACAAATAATGTAGCCAGTCTTTTTTTGCGTAATTTCACATCTTCTATCTTTTCTTTTAATTCTTCTGCTTCCTTAACTTGCTGATTATCTATTCTCCCATACAATTCTTCTTTTAAAAGTTCTAGCTCCACAACATAACTTTCCTTAAAATCAGCAATTGTTGATTCCAAACCCGAGTCAACAAATTCATCTACAGCTTCATCCAACCAAGAAATAGTAATATTGATGGATTTACAAACTTTAGTTCCTTTTGTCTTCTTAGTCTTACAGTTCAAAAAAACTCTTCCATTATATGAATCTTTATTTTGCGTATATTGCTTTCCACACTTCCCGCATTTCACAAGACCAGCATATTTTCCAGTAGGAGGTTTAAGTCCGTTCTTATTCTTGTGGTTAACTTTAGCTCCTCTAATTAACTGTGCTGAATCAAAAGTTTCAATATCTATAATAGATGGGATTCTATCTTCAAATACTTCCCACTCGGAATCATCTTTAAGAGTGGCTGATTTCTTATTGGAAAATACCAAAGGTGAAGCCATTTTATTACGAATAAGTGTCCCTTTATAGACTGGATTACTTATAATACGTTTTAATGTTGTCGCTGCAAAGGGTTTTCCATTCCTCTGTATATTATTGTCTTCTAGATAATTCATAATCTTTCTTACTCCATTACCCTCCAGATACAGTCTGAATATAAGACGTACTACTTCGGCTTCAGTTTCAATAATTTCAAGGCTATTTGATTCTTTCATGTATCTGTATCCATACAAGTTGTCACGCATTCTTATACGCCCTTTTTTTGCACTTTCCTTTAATCCAAATAACACCTTCTCAGATCTGTCTTGCGATTCTCTTTGAGAAAAAACCATCATGATTTGAAGCATTGTTTCCTCAGACATATTTTCTGTTGATAGATTCATATTTGTAAAGTCAATATACACTCCCTTGTCTCTAAGTAGAGTGAAAATTCTATTGTCATTCACATTTCTTGTGAAACGAGACACATCTTTTACCAAAATTTTAGTAAACAAAGGTTCTCTATCACTTAATTCGATTACCATAGTCCCTTTATCACTAGTAAAGACATCTAAACCAGCATCATGTAATAGTTCTCTGAATCCCTTTCTATTTTCCCATCTGGTCGCAGACAGTGAGTCATGATACATCTTATATAACTCCATACCTTCTTTGTCATTCGTATAATTTGTGTAGTGATCAATCTGAGCTTCTAGAGAGTTAAGTTGGTCATCATGCTTTGTGCTTACTCTTCCATAACCTGCTACTATTATCATGTAATCCCTCTTTTCCTGACTTTGTATTCTATTATAACTCAATTACAAAACCCAAAATTACTAAACTATTAAAAATAGGTATAGTACAAAAAAGTATGTACTATACCTATTGGTATTTTTATAAAACGTTATTGTTATTTAAAATTAGCTTGTATTTCTCAAGACTACTTTGTGCTTGATTTAGTTTTTCATTTAATGATGCAATTTCATGTTTCATTGATATGTAAGTTTCCCCACTAATAATAATTTTCTCAGCATTAATAGTTGTTTTTATAGTTGTCATTTATTCATTCTCCCTCTTTAATTTATTCCCTCACACGTTTTCGATCTTCTCGTTTGACTTCTAAGACACTTCAATTCCACCTTGTTACATATATTGTTTCAAACTTATCATTCCTTAGAACGTCTCTTGCTTCGGCTTACTCTATGTATTCTTATTGTGTTGCTTCTTTTAAAACTACTTTCATATAGGGGAAGCGGATCTGCTGTCGTAATACTCTTCTTTCTCCATCACTGCATTCAAGAATTCCAACAGGAACGTAAGCTGTATATTCTTCTAAATCTTCATACTCATGCTCCGCCATCTCCTCTAATCCTAATGTTACGGCTTCTGACTGAATTAGATAGTGCTTTCCATTGACTTCATATAGTCTCCCTGTATTAGATTGATGTTTGACCCCGACGAAATTTAATGCGTCTGCACGATTATTGAATTTCCTATAGTTTTTCTTTGTTTCATAATTAAATGAGTTATCAAAATCAATCTCAAACACGTAGCAAACTTTTGATAAGGCTTTACTTGAATTTTTTCCGTGACTGAGGACAGCCAAGTTGGAAAGACGGTAACCAATTAATGGATCTTCATCTATTCGGTCAATAGTCGCTCTCATAGATAGTCTCGGACCTGACTGCAAATAT
>DASXLR010000141.1:0-9964 GCA_036496075.1 Paenibacillus sp.
TTCCAATATTACGACTATCATTGTTGCAGGCGTCATGTTCGCATATGGAACGGGTGCTGTAAAAGGATTTGCGTTAGTGCTCATTGTAGAAATCGTATTGAGTATTGCCACGAACGTTTACTTCTCCCATTTCTTGCTTACCCTTCTGGTTAAAGCAGGTTTGCTTAAAAAGCCCAAGCAATTTGGGGTAAAGGAGAGTGAAATTCGTGCGCTTTAAAAAAGAATTTGATTTTGTTGGTGTGAGCAAGTATTTCTATACGATCTCTATTATCCTAACCATTGTTGGTATAATCTGCCTTAGCGTTTTTGGATTAAATTATGGTGTTGATTTCCGTGCTGGATCTAACGTAGATATATCTACTTCTAAAGCTCTTACAAGTGCCGAAGTACAACCCATTCTTGATGAGATTGGAATTGGTGATGATGCGAGCATCACACCAGGTGACAAACGAATTAATATTCGATTTACTGAAGTACTAAATGAGGATCACGATCGTGCACTTAAGGCAGCTATTCTAAAGCTGGACAAGAATGCTTCCTTTGAGATCAACACAGTGGATACGGAAATGGCTAAAGAGCTTGGTCGTAATGCGATCTATGCTGTTCTGATTTCCTGTATCGGGATTATCATTTATGTGGGTATTCGATTTGAATGGCGTTTTGCTCTTGCAGCCATACTAGCTCTTCTCCATGATGCTTTCATGGTAATCACGGTATTCTCCATCTTCCGTCTGGAAGTTGATTTGATATTTATTACAGCGGTACTGACGATCATTGGTTATTCGATCAATGATACAATCGTTATATTTGACCGTATCCGTGAGAATCTACGATTCAGTAAAACGAAAACACATGATGATATAGTAGTACTGGTTAATAAGAGCGTGAATCAAATGATTCTTCGATCTCTTTACACAGCACTTACTGTATTCATTGCAGCATTCTTCCTTTACTTATTTGGAGGAGAATCGATTAAAATGTTCTCGTTAGCTATGGTGATTGGATTGTTATTCGGTGCTTACTCTTCGATCTTTATTGCGAGCCCATTCTGGGTGTTACTAAAGAGTAAACAAAAGAGTCAAAAGGCAAGTAATCCTTCAAAAGTTTAAGAAATGATATGAAAAAGAAGCCGCGTCAAAGACGACGCGGCTTTCTAAATGATATACCCTGTATTTGTTCTTACAGTATCACACACCGTCGATTACATATGTGACGGCTCCGCCATATTTCGACTTGAATATCGGCATTGAAGTTGCTAGAGGGGGGCTAATGTGAGTATTGAACATTCATCACAATCTGAAAGCATCACTTGGACAGGAATCATTGGGGATTTAGCACTTGCGGTTATAAAAGGAGCGGTGGGTTATTTCTCTGAAAGTAAAGCATTACTTGGAGATGCCTTGTACTCAGCAACAGGAGCTGCAACTTCATTAGCTGATAAGCTTCCATGGACAAGGAAGAGATATGACCGGGGTAAGAAACGATCTGGTAGAATAGAATCGGTAGTAGCTGTTCTGATTTCCGTATTGGTACTGATGGGGGGGCTGCAAATTGCCGCTGCCGCTATTTGGGACCTTTCTTCCGGTCGACTACAGGCACCCGGAGCCTATGCACTTATTGCTATTTTTTGTTCTATTGCAATTAAAGAGGCTATTTTTCAATACCAATATCGTCAATCTAAGAATATCAATGATGGGAAGCATAGAAGTTATATAATAAATCATCGCTATGAAATATATACATCTCTAATTGTATTTATAGGTGTATTTCTATCGATGGTTGGTGATACGTATAGCTGGCCATGGCTGTTATATATGGACTCTGTGGCAGCTTTGTTGATGTCATGTATTGTTCTTAGACGTGGATATATACTTATTGTGAATGCTGTACAAGGTAAAATTACTCAGCAAGAGCTTGAGGAAGAGAACTCCACCAATTTCATAGATACAGTTCAACGAGTACATGGGGTCATTACGGTAGACGATTTGAAAGCACAGGAACAAGGGCATTACGTCATTATTCATGTAAGAATAAGTGTGAATCCACGTATTACAGTATTTGAAGCACATGATATTGCAGAATGTGCTAAAAAACTACTTATGCATCGGTTCCTTCACGTTAGTGATGCTATTATACAAGTCGTTCCTTATGATCCAGGGTACCCTTATAAGTCCAATCATGATTTGTCAGATCGGGACCTCCCAACATTGATTCAATGATGATAAATAATGGATGATTTAGAACATAGCAAGGAAAGATAGGTGAAGACCATTGCTTCATTCGAAGTATAAGTGGCACCCTCCGCAAATCAGTGAAGCTAAGGAGACGGTTCACGAATTATCGGAGGCATTATCACTTTCTCCATTATTGGCTTCTTTACTAGTCAATAGAGGTATGAACACCGTAGAAGAGGCCAACTTGTTTCTAAAAGGTAACATGGAAGATTTACATGATCCTTTTCTTCTTCTAGGGATGACAGAGGCGGTCCCTAGAATAAAGAAGGCAATCGATAACGAAGAACATATATTAATTTATGGTGACTATGATGCTGATGGGGTATCAAGTACATCTCTGATGATTCTTCTCATGCGTCATTTAGGTGCATCTTTCGATATTTATATTCCCCATCGTTCAAATGAAGGATATGGACTTCATAACCATGCTTTAGATTGGGCTAATCAACAAGGAGTCTCTCTGCTAATTACAGTAGATACTGGCATTAGTGCTGTGGATCAAATCGCCTATGCTAATTCGCTTGGAATGGATGTCATTGTTACAGATCACCACGAACCTCCCGCTATTTTGCCTGACGCCTATGCATTAATTAATCCTAAATTACCGGGGTGCCCTTATCCCTTTAAAGCTTTAGCAGGGGTAGGTGTAGCTTATAAGCTGTCACAGGCGTTGATAGGTAATCCTCCTAGGGACTGGACAGAACTGGTCGCTATCGGTACAATTGCTGATCTAATGCCGCTTACAGGAGAGAATCGAATTCTAGTACGTGATGGACTCGAATCCATGCGCAGCACATCGTTCCCTGGTATTCAGGCTTTGCTTGAGGTCAGTGCTGTAGTCAAGGAGAATGTAACTTCTACGAATGTTGCTTTTGGTATGGCTCCCAGAATTAATGCAAGTGGAAGGCTGGATCATGCGGGGAGAGCTGTGGCTCTTCTAACGACAGAAGATGCTTCTGAGGCGTTAAGATTAGCTCATGAATTAGATGGTTTGAATAAACAGAGACAACAGGTTGTAGAAGATATTGTACAAGAGGCACTGGCGCAGCTGGAAGACAAGATAAGTAAGCGGGGAGTCCCCTCTGTTATTGTTCTTGCAGGTGTAGGATGGAATGTGGGTGTTGTCGGCATTGTAGCTTCCAAAATATTAGAACGGTATTATCGACCTGTCATCATACTGGGTATCGATGAAGAGACTGGCATGTGTAAAGGTTCGGCTCGGTCTATTCCTAACTTGGATGTCTATAAAGCTTTAACTTCATGCGATCATCTAATGGATCATTATGGGGGACATCCAGCCGCAGCAGGGATGAGTTTACATCGAGATCAGCTTACTGATTTTGAGGCCGCCTTAGATCAATATGCGGAAGGCATTTTAACGCCTGATGACCTTGTTCCCGTGACTGAGGCAGATGGGGAATGGAAGCTAGCGGATCTACCCTTATCTGTAATCGAGGGAATAAAGCTACTTGAGCCATTTGGTATGGCTAATCCTGTACCACGTTTTGTTATACGCGGTTTAGATCTTCAAGAGACTCGCACGATGGGGCGTGAGAGCCAACACCTTAAACTGTCTCTGCAGCAGGGAAACAGTAAACTGGATGCTGTAGCGTTTGGTCAAGGTGAGCTGGCGCAGGTATTGACACTAGGGGTTGCTCTAGATGTCATCGGAGAGCTCACGATTAATGAATGGAATGGAACTCGTAAGCTTCAGTTAATGTTACATGATTTCACGATACCTGAACGTCAGGTATTTGATTTCCGAGGAACGCCAGATGCTAGTGCTGAAATGAATCGTTTCCGGCAAATGTTAGGACCACGTCTTCGTGGAGCTTCTGCTGAAATTGCTGTTTTGTTTGATGAACAAAGACAACCTAACTTAAGAAACCAATTGAATGATCTATCTCTTTGGGTATATGATGATGAGACTGGAATTACAGCAGCTAATTCCAGTGCTGATACGTTCGGACAAGAAGTCATTACGACGCTGTTCGTGTTAGATGCGCCTCAATCATCACGACAGTTAGAAGAAATGTTATCTACGTTTAACTCGTTAAACAATATTTTCATGCTACATCCAACACAAGATGGACGAGAGAAGCTTCAAATTCCTGATCGAGAATTGTTTAAAAAGCTGTATATTCTATTGTCTAGAATGGGGCAAGGACCTATACTAGAGAACGAAGTTCTGACACAGCTTAGTCGTCAGTCTTCTGCTTCTGTAAGAATGCTCTCGATGATGATGGACGTATTTGAAGAGCTTTCCTTCATCGAGCGAAGTGACGGTTATATCCGATTTGTTACGAAACCCTCTAAGAAAGATTTGGGGACATCACGTTATTTCCGGGAACTTGAGATTGTTGCGGAAATGGAGCAGTACCTTCTTTATGCCAACACTTCGCAACTGACGAGTTGGATGATAACCCGTTTACAGGGAGCTTAACGAAAGCATTTTGTATGATAATAGGAGGAGAATTCATTTGGATTTAAAAAATTATATTCGTGTTATTCCTGATTTCCCCCAGCCGGGAATCAGCTTTAAAGACATTACGACGTTACTTAGTGACGGTCCTATGTATCGCAAAGCGATTGACGAAATGAAAGAATTAGTACAACATCTTCAAATTGATGTCATTGCAGGTCCAGAAGCACGTGGTTTTGTGGTGGGTGCACCCCTAGCCTACGCTTTAGGTGTTGGGTTTGTTCCCATTCGTAAGAGTGGGAAGCTTCCTTATAAAACGATTGAAGCAGGATACAATTTGGAATACGGTAATGATAGCTTAGCTATGCATACTGATGCTATTGAAAAAGGTCAAAACGTCTTGATTGCTGACGATCTTTTAGCTACAGGCGGCACAATTTCTACCTCTGTTAATCTGGTTCGTCAACTTGGTGGGAACGTGGTAGGAGCTGCATTTCTAATCGAATTGTTACCTTTGAATGGACGCAATAAATTGTCAGACGTTGAAGTCTTTACATTGCTAAACTACGAAGATTAACAGATTAGTTTCCCGGGAAATATATAAATATGTTGAATGACCAAAGAGCCCCTTTCCTAATTATTAGGAAGGGGCTCTTTGGTGAACTAATATACTAAGTAGAACTGCTCAACTTGTTTGGATTTCATCTTTTTGTTTCTCATGTTCATTAGACAGTCCTAGCACTTCAATTAATTTGATGAATAGACTAAGTGCAATTCCTACGATCGTAGCTAGAGCCATACCTTTAAGTTCTACATCCCACAGTGTTAGTTTCACACCGCTCAGGCCGACGACTAAGACGATGGTTGCCATAATCATATTCGTTGCTTTGGAGAAATCAACTTTCTGTTCTACGAATATTCGAAGACCCGAGGCTGCGATAACACCGAATAGTAATAAGGATACTCCCCCCATAACTGCAGGCGGTATATTAGTGATTACAGAAGAGAAGGTACCAGAGAAGGATAACAGTATGGCAATAATAGCAGCACCACCAATAACAAATACAGAATATACTTTGGTTAGAGCCATGACCCCGATATTCTCACCATAGGTCGTATTTGGGGTTGAACCTACGAAGCCAGATGCAATGGTAGAAATTCCGTTCCCTAATAATGATCGGTGAAGGCCAGGATCTTTAGAAAGATTCTTCCCTACAATGTTACTAGTGACAAGTAAGTGACCTATATGTTCCACGACAACAACCAGAGAGACTGGAATGATGGTTAGGATCACAGACCAATTCCAGCTTGGTGTAATTAGTTGCGGAGTGGAGAAGAAGTGCGCTGCAGAAATGGCTCCAGTATTAACTTCACCCATGAAATAGGCTAAAGTATATCCGGAGATAATACCGATTAGAATATGAATGATTTTGGGGAATCCACGAAACATAAGGGCTCCGATAATGGTTATTCCAAGGGTTGTCATGGATATAATGATTGTAGGCAGGTATGGAACCCATGAATCTCCTGAATGATCAGGAGCAATCAATCCCGCCATACCTGCCGCTACAGGCACAAGTTCAAGTCCGATCGTTGCAATGATTGCACCCATAATAGCGGGAGGGAATACAACATCAATCCAGCCTGTGCCTGCAAGTTTTACAATGAGTGCAACGATACAAAAAATAACTCCGGTAACAATGAAAGCTCCGAGGGCTAGAGAGTAGCCTTGATCGGGATGTGATTTAAGAACAGTTAGCACAGGGGCGATGAAGGCAAAGCTTGAGCCTAAATAAGCTGGGATTTTACCTTTACAAATGGCAATATAGAATAAAGTTCCAATACCATTCATCAATAGAATCATCCCAGGATCTACACCAAATAGATTAGGTACTAATACTGTACTACCGAACATTGCGAATAAGTGCTGTAGGCTGAGTAAAAAACCTGGGCCAAAAGGTAGTCGTTCATTCACTTGTATTTCTCGTTGCAACGAAGCTCACTCCTAGGTTCTAATTTCAATCTTATATAGATTATATAGATTTGGTACAGATTTCAACTACATTTTTAGATTAGTTGACTTAGGGGTTGATTATGGACATTGACTTGTTACCCTTTAATGCCCATTGATGAAGTGTTGACGTATTCGGCCTCAAGCGTCATAATTATATAAAATCACACGGAGGGAACCTGCACAGAAGGAAAGAGTCGCGGGTTCCATTTTATATAGAAGGGAATCGGATAGGACTAGTGGGCATAGAGCGATTACTCGAAAAGGCTGAAGCCTATACAAAAGAACATGATCTGATTCGCATTCGTGAAGCGTATGAATTTGCAGAACTAGCTCATCACGGTCAAGTGCGCAAATCAGGAGAACCCTATATTTTGCATCCGCTTGCGGTTGCAGATATTGTCGTGAGCATGCAAATGGATACACTTTCCATTATTGCTGCTCTTCTGCACGATGTAGTTGAAGATACCACGGTCTCCTTAGAGGATATCCGGAGTAAATTTGGCGACACCTGTGGGATGTTAGTGGATGGATTGACCAAGCTAGAACGTATTCAGTTTCGTTCTAAAGAGGAACAGCAGAATGAGAATTACCGTAAGATGTTTATTGCGATGGCCCAAGATATTCGAGTCATCGTTATTAAATTAGCGGATCGACTTCATAATATGCGCACGCTCAAATTTCAGTCAGAAGAAAGTCAACGTCGAATTGCTTATGAAACGTTGGAAATTTTCTGTCCTATTGCTGATCGGTTGGGTATCTCTGCTATTAAAGGAGAGATGGAGGATTTATCTCTGCGCTATCTCAATCCACAGCAATATTATCGGATCGCCAATCTTATTCATAAGAAACGGGCTGAACGTGAGGAATTTATTGAGACCGTTATTCTTCGGATTAGAGAAAAGTTAGATGAGATGGGTATTGAGGGTGACTTGTCAGGTCGTCCCAAACATATTTACAGTGTGTTTAACAAGATGACTACGAAGAACAAACAATTTAATGAAATTTACGATTTGCTTGCCATTCGCATTATTGTGGACAATATTAAAGACTGTTATGCGACTCTGGGGATTATCCATACCTTATGGAAGCCGATGCCTGGACGGTTTAAAGATTATATTGCGATGCCGAAGGCAAATATGTATCAATCGTTGCATACGACAGTTGTAGGACCGAATGGTGAGCCTACAGAGGTTCAGATTCGGACATGGGATATGCATAAAACGGCTGAATTTGGTATTGCTGCTCACTGGGCATATAAAGAAGGTAGTGCTGTAACTGGAAATTTCGAGAATAAAATGACATTTTTCCGTGAAATTTTGGAGCTTCAACATGAGGCAAAGGATGCATCTGAATTTGTCGAATCGCTCAAAATGGACTTTTTTGCTGACCTGGTCTTCGTATTTACTCCTAAAGGCGAGGTTATTGAATTACCGTCAGGATCTGTTCCGCTAGATTTTGCATATCGAATTCATACAGAGGTTGGAAATCGAACGATAGGATCTAAAGTAAATGGTCGAATTGTGCCTTTGGATCATAAGTTGAAAACCGGGGATATTGTCGAAATTATGACGTCTAAGCATTCTTACGGTCCGAGTCAGGATTGGCTCAAGATCGCTCAGTCTTCCCACGCCAGAAGTAAGATCAAACAATGGTTTAAGAAAGAAAGACGGGAAGAGAATGTCGAAAAAGGTCGTGAATCTGTTGAGCGCGAACTGAAGCGACTAGGTCTAGAGCCTTCTGAATGGATGGCAGACGACAAAATGATAGAAGTAGCTAAAAAGTTTGCTTTCAATGATATTGATGATATGTTGTCAGCAGTAGGATTTAGCGGTATTACAGCTTCGCAGATTTGTACACGTCTAACGGAGAAAATGCGTAAGGAACAAGAAGAAGCGAATCTGCTTGAATTGACCTCAGAGATTAAAGAGATCAAAGCGCCAACGACCGATAAGAGAAATCGCCCTACGAATGGTGTTCGTGTAAAGGGAATTGATAATTTGTTAGTTCGTTTTGCCCGCTGTTGTAATCCAGTTCCAGGTGATGAGATTATCGGTTATGTTACACGTGGACGTGGAGTATCCGTCCATAGAAGTGACTGTCCGAATATCCCTACTGCAGATGATGGAGAAGAGGCAGCACGGGTAATCGAAGTGGAATGGGAGAATCAGATTGAGGCTAACTATAGCGTTGACATAGAAATTACAGGTCACGATCGGAATGGCCTACTTAATGCGGTACTACAGGCTGTGTCTGAGACCAAGACGAACATATCGGCAGTAACAGGACGTTCGGATAAGAATAAAATGGCTCAGATGCATATGACCATCCTTATCCGAAATACGGATCATCTTCAATCTGTCGTAGAGCAGATCAAACGTGTGAAAGATGTTTATACAGTTCACCGTATTATCCAGTAATGTGGAGATAAGCACAAGGAGTGAGCATAACTTATGAAAGTGGTTATACAACGATGTAAGGAAGCTCGGGTCACCGTTGATGGCGAGCTTGTCGGTGCCATAGGACAAGGCTTAATGGTCTTAGTAGGGGTTACCCATGAAGATACGGAGAAGGACGCTAAATATTTAGCGGACAAGGTATCGGGACTGCGAATATTTGAAGATGCTGAAGGTAAAATGAACTTCAGTGTGCTTGATACAGGAGGGGCAATACTTTCCGTATCTCAGTTTACGCTTTATGGCGATTGTCGCAAGGGGAAACGGCCTAATTTCATGGCGGCTGCGAAGCCTGAGATGGCTAATGTCTTGTATGAATCTTTTAATCGTGAATTGATATCTAAAGGTCTGCAAGTGGAGACAGGACGTTTTGGTGAGATGATGGATGTCTCCTTAACGAACTGGGGACCCGTGACGATCATTATAGATAGTCGGTTATCCGCATAGTTCATTCTGACGTTGGACATGATTAGAGTAAAGCATCACCACACATCATGATCATGTCAAAGGAGTACAGCGGAATGCGTCAATCTCCAAAGCATCGTTCCTTACAATGCCTACCCTTAATGTCACAAGGGAGTTTTTATGAAGCTCTTCAAATGGATAGATCTGCTAAAGACTTGTCCTTTTCCATGACTCTGGAATATCCTAAAGGCAATCGAAGTGGGAGTATTCCAAGAAATTAAAAGTATAAATATTGGCTCTAATTCATAATCAGTGCTTGCAGAAAATAGAAATCTATGCTGATCGTAGCGGAGAGGATGGAATTGTCGTGGAGAAGCGTAGCGTGCGCCTTTGCCCCTGAATTTTCACCGCAAAGAGCGGTAGATTCAAAAAAATT
>DASXLR010000142.1:0-33176 GCA_036496075.1 Paenibacillus sp.
GGAATCCTGAGTAGTCTCGTCCCAAGTCATCATCTGAGGGAAAATTTCAATTTCTTCCTTGGTCGTATGTTCAAGCAATTCACTCTTCAATGCTGTGTATAACTCTTCCACCTCGACTAGATGAAGATCATGATGGCCATGAACTCGATTTACCTTAGTCACATTTTTCTGAATCTCGGGAAGTTCTTCCCTTAAATAATCATGATGCTTACTTACGATATAATGTATCAATGCCGCTGAGTCCATTTCGACATAAACATTGGACTCTCCTTGGTTATCATCAAGACCGGCATGGTTATCCGCTAAATGATGAAGTTCATCAAGTACTCTATTCAACTCTAGACCCCGCTCTTTAAGCGCCTCTTGAAGAGGACGATTTCCACCGCAGCAGAAATCAATCTTATAATCACGGAAATAGTCACTTGCTTTCGGAAATTTAATTACAATCTCACTAACCTTATCATCTTTATCAAATAACGGTGTATTCATATCGTTTATTCCTCCTAGTATTCCTGCTCTATTTATACTTAACAAATTACACCTGTATACAATCACCCATTGTGATTCCAATCACAAAGAATAAAATAATTTGATGTCACAAGAACAAAAAAGACTACCTCTAGCGGTAGTCTTACAAAGAATCATCTCTATTTACTAACTCAATTTTGACTTCATCCTGTGGTTGAAGCTTCATATCAAGTCCATTCTCCAGCAATGTCTTATTATTAACTTTCACAATCCACTTTTCACTAGCCTTTGGACTATAACCGTTCACCATAAGAATAATTTTGCCATTATCACTAAGCACTACTATTCCTGTTGTTCTCAGCATTTCTCGGATGCTTTGCTCTTCTAAATATGGATTAATATACGAGTGTGAAATATTGGGCTGTACTATGCCGCCATTGACTGTAAAGATCACGACAGAACGAGTATCCCCGCTCTTAGATCCATCTATAAATTGAACAGCAATACTAATGCTATCCTCTGCTTGAAGCCTATTATCCCAATTTTCCTTGTCAAGATCCTTACCGTTTATCTCCGCAGACCATTCTAATCCAGAATCAAGCGACACATTATTAACCGATTCAATATGATGACCTTCAGATGAAATAGTCACCACGCCACTTGCATTTAAGGCATCCTTTATGGACACACCTGGTATTAAACTCTGTTCCAATTGTTTAATCGAATTAGACGGTATAAAATTACCCTCCATATTAATTGAAATACCGGATGAGTTACTTGCCGATCGAACAATCGGAATAACCACATCAGTACTCTTAGCTGAGCTACATCCTGACACTATCGTAAAGACTAGAATGAAAGAGAACATAGCAGAACATTGCTTGTATGATTTCCTCATCTGCACACCACCTTGAAAATAAGACTCTCTCTTTATTCTACCTTAAAAGAGAACAAAGAGCATCTCATTCATTTCCTTCAGAATTAGATGGATAAAGTTGGGGTAGATATCCACTCTTGATAAACAGGGAAAGATATTTTAGCCTTCTTAAAAGGTTTCCCCTCTTTAACAAGTGGAGTCTCGCTCATATAAGTAGGTACGAAATAAGATGAAATAGTCTCTAATTCTTCACCACTATAAAAAGCTTCTTGACCCAGTATGGGGTGAAATAAAATAATTTTCTCATACTGTGACCAAATCATCATTTGTAAGATTAAACTCTGTAATTTTGCATGAGGTAATTTCACTTGTAGCGAACCCGACTCATCCGCCTTTTGATGCTCACTTCCTACACATTTCCATCCTTTGGAACCATAAATCCATTTTTGATAAATAATGCTATCATCATCTATGAGCGAACTGTTCCACGTACTCGATATGGGTACATAAAGGCGTAGCATATCAGAAGCTTTGTCATATATAGTCTGAACTTTAAGCGAGGCACTTTCAAGTTCTTCGATATGTCTAATGCCATAAGTGGTTTCTTGGGAAAGTACAATTTTTCGCAACTTCTTCACTCTCCTTCAGTCCAAATAGCACATTTTGATCAAATTATACTACAACTTACGTTTAAAGATACATAAGGATATGCACTTCAAACAAAAAAAGCCCCGTATCACAGAACCGTGAAGGGACCTTCTAACAAGCTACTTAATCACAATCGTTTCTTTCCCTGCTTTGGCACTAAAAATAGCCGCGCTGCCTACTGCGGGTCCGGCACCAATGGTGATGATGATATCCGCCAATGAAATCATCCCCTCCTCCGTTTACTCCACCCAGCTTTCAGCCCACAATTGGACTTCTTGCATAACCGGTCTAAGACCTCTACCTTTATCCGTTAATTCATACTCAATACGAACAGGTGTCTCGGGATATACATGACGAACAAGAATACCTCCACCTTCAAGATCTTTCATCCGTTCAGAGAGCATCTTATCACTCATTGAAGGAATAAGATTAGAAATATCTTTAAATCGCTTAGGTCCATCCATCAATGTCTGAATAATCAGTCCGTTCCAACGTTTGCCAAGAAAAGAAAAGGCAGTCTCAAAACGTGGACATAAATGCATTGGTTTGCTTTCCATAAAACCTTCACCTCATTGTATTTTGCTTAATAATAACTTTCGTTTAGTAAGTATATTTCATTTTACTACATTTCATAGTGTTTTAAAACATTCAATTCAAAATATATAGATTGAAATAAAGTTTACACTTCTATATTAGTTAACGATTACTGGATAATTAAACATAAATTCAAAAAGAAAAACGGCCACCTCAATGAGTAACCGTCTTTCAATATTAATAATCTATACCCACCAGATGTCTCCAATAGGTTCTTCAATAAGTACTTGTTGAAGATTCTGAACCGCTTTAGAGAATCCTTCTTCGACAGACATAAGGGCATCCTCGTGTTCAATACTCACAACATAATCATATCCTACTAAGCGCAATGCACTAATCATATCTGCCCACGTCTTGTTATCGTGTCCGTAGCCTACACTGCGGAACTGCCAAGCGCGATCCAGCATATTTCCATAGGATTGCATATCCGTAAGGCCATATCTATTTACGTTAATTGGATCAATGGAAGTATCCTTAGCATGGAAGTGATGAATCGCTCCAGCACGTCCTAGGATATGGATCGCCTGTACCGGATCAATTCCTTGCCACCACATGTGACTTGGGTCAAGGTTCGCTCCAATCGTTTCGCCAGCTGCTTCACGTAAACGAAGCAAGGTAGCTGGTGTATGCACGGAGAAACCTCCATGAAGTTCTAAACCGATTTTGACATGATGGTCAGCTGCAAATTTAGCTTGTTCTGTCCAATAAGGAATAACCTTGTTCTCCCATTGCCATTTCAATACCTCTTGAAAGTCATTCGGCCATGGAGCTACAGGCCAGTTCGGATATTTAGCATCCTCGTGATCTCCAGGACATCCTGAGAATGTATTAACAACTGGAACCTCAAGTTTCTCAGCAAGTTCCACTGTCTTGATGAAATCATCATGATCCGCTTGTGCTAGATGCTTCTGAGGGTGAAGCGGATTACCATGACAGCTCAGTGCACTAATTGTAAGTCCACGCGACTCCACTGCATGCTTGAAGTTCTTGAGTGCTGTTGCATCCTTTAGAAGCTCTTCGGGCTTACAGTGCTCGTTACCTGGATTGCCTCCTGTTCCGATCTCAACAGCCTTGAGTCCCTTGGAAGCTACATAGTCGAGAGCATCCTCTAATTTACGTCCGCCGAATAGTACCATAAACACGCCTAATTTCAATGCTATTCCTCCTTATGATGTATATAAATTCAGTTCATTTACATGCGTTTATATTAGTCAAAATAAACCGCTTTGCCTGTCTTAGCCGACTCATAGATCGCTTCCAGAATTTCAGTTACAACGAGTGCTTGTTCTGGACTTACGATAGGATCTGTATCATTAATTACGGCATCGAGCCACATTCTGCATTCGCGATCCGCGTCGGTTTCTGTTGTACCTGAATAGAAAGCCACTCCGCCTTCTTCTAGAGCAATCTGAGTTTCGTATAAACGACTCATCTTCTCGCCATTAATGCGCAAACCGTCTTTCATATCCGCTCCAGCTTCTGTACCCGCTAGAATTGTTTTTGCTTCACCCGTTTCAACGACATTCAGTGCCCAACTGGATTCCAAGACGATTGTAGCGCCATTCTCCATCGTAATAAATCCGAAAGCGGAATCTTCTACTTTGAATTGTTCAGGGTCCCAAGGACCAAATGCGTTGGCTGCATTCTCACGGCTTCCAAGTTTGTGGAAGGTTGAACCCATAACACTCTTCGGCTTGTAATTATCCATTAACCACAATGTTAGATCAAGTGCATGCGTACCGATATCGATCAGTGGACCTCCACCTTGTTTCTCTTCATCTAAGAATACACCCCATGTTGGCACTGCACGACGACGAATAGCTAGAGCTTTACCATAATATATATCTCCTAATTCGCCATTCTCACACATCTCTTTAAGATATAAACTATCGTCACGGAAACGGTTTTGATATCCTATGGTTAATTTTTTGCCAGTGCGTTTAGCTGCTGCTAACATCTCTTTAGCTTGCGCTGCAGTTTTAGCCATCGGCTTCTCACACATAACGTGTTTGCCTGATTCTAAAGAAGCTACCGTAATATCGGCATGTGAATCATTCGGCGTACATACATGAATCACGTCAATACTTTCATCCTTAAGCAATTCCTTATAATCTGTATATACTTTAGCACCTTCAGCACCAAATTTTACAGCTGCTTCTTCAGCGCGTTCTTGGACAATATCACAGAATGCTACCATTTCTCCCGTCGTTTGTCTCGATAGACTCGGCATATGTTTGCCAGTGGCAATACCTCCACAACCTAGAATTGCAATTTTCAATATTTTAGACATGTATGGGTCCCCCGTTATTTTTGTAATTTTTTACCCATTCCATACTTGATGCAATACTCTCAAGTGGTGGGTTCTGACATAAGTCTTGCTCTACAACAATCCACTCTACGCCAGCCTTGTCAGCAGCTTCAGCAATGGCACCAAGATTCACTTCACCTTGCCCAAGCTCCACTGTCAAAGGAGAGCCATCTTCAAGCTTCTTCATATCTTTCCAGTGAACTATTGGCAATCTTCCAGCATATTTATGAATGTATTCCACTGGATCGTATCCTGCAAAATGAACCCAGCAGGTGTCTAATTCCACTTGAAGTAATGATGCTGGAACTTCCGCATACATGGCATCGAATACAGTCTGATCATCAAAGGATTCTGTAAATTCAAATTCATGATTATGGTACAACAATACGATTCCTTGTTCACGACATTTCTCACCAATTTGCTTTAGATTAGTAAATACTTCAGCCCAATTACGTTGCTCTGTGCCTAAGTAAGGAACGATTATTTTATTATTCCCAATTTCTTTATTATACGTAATCTCTGAATCGAGATCATTCAGTAAACTTGTATATTGCGTATGTGTTCCTAGTGCAACAAGACCATTCTCATCAAGTAATCTCTTGACCTCAGCACTACTACGTCCAAAGAAAGTATGAAATTCCACGCCTTGATACCCAAGCTCAGCTACTTTTTTCAGCGTTCCTTCGAAATCTTGCTCCATTTCCTCACGTACTGTGTACAATTGCAATCCTAATTTCAACATAAGTATCACCTCTGATTAAATTGGTTGATCATAAAATTAGTTTATATTGTGAAGATTTAGTACATAAGTTAAGTTGCCATTTGTGGCTGTTGCTCGAATTCATATGTGCTGTCCATGATGATGTGCTTACCCTCTAAGGAAGATTTCTGAAATGCATACATGGCTTCAAGTACATGATATGCAAGTCTTCCATTAGCGCGGTGATCACGACCTGCACGGATGGACTCCACCATCTCATTCACTCCGAGTCCCCGTTCATTCTGGGTACTTTCAAATACGGGTGTCAACAATTTCCATTCTTCTTCACCTGCTCGGCGCAACTTCACATCACCGTTAAAGAAATTCGGATCCGGAACCATCAAACTTCCTTCCGTTCCGTAAATCTCCATCCAAGGTAAATTGGAACCCCCTCTAATATCGAAGCTTGTAATCATCGTAACCATTGCACCATTCTCGAAATCCATCGTACCGGCAAAATGCGTTGCTGTCTGAACAGGAATTTGTTTCCCTTTTTTCGGGCCAGATCCAACGGTTCGTGTAGGATTTTGAATACCTGTACTCGCGCTGATACGATAGATCGGTCCAAGTAACTCCACTAATGCAGTGATGTAATAAGGTCCCATATCCAACATTGGACCACCACCAGGCTCATAGAAAAATTCAGGATCTGGATGCCACCCCTCTGGACCTCCACCCATTTGGAAACAAGTAGCCCCAATGGGTTTACCGATCATTCCTGCATCAATTGCAACTTTCACCGTCTGAATTCCTGATCCTAGAAATGTATCTGGAGCTGACCCTACACGGAGCCCTCTGTCATCTGCTATATTTAAGATTCGTTTGCCATCTTCTAAAGAAGTAGCCAACGGTTTCTCGCCGTATACATGTTTACCTGCTTCCAATACAGCTTTATCAATTGCAGCATGGGTACTAGGTAGAGTTAAATTAACAATAAGTTCAATATCAGGACATGCCAGTATTTCCCCTACTGTGAATACGTTTGCAATACCGTACTCTTCGGCACGTGCTCTTGCTCGCTCTAAGATTAAATCTGCACATGCAATAACTTCTACAACCGGGCTGTTCTTAAGATTGGCTAAATAAATAGCACTGATATTACCACAACCGATAATACCCACTTTCATTTTCTTCAACTCTATCTCACTCCTAGGACTTCCAAAGGTGACTTATTGCTCTTAGTACAATGGTATTCCGAATTCTTTTATATTAAAATGAATAATATGATTCAAACATGAACAATCTGGTCATTATTTTTTATTTATAGAAGGAGACAGGTAAATGTCCACCCTAGATTCGTGTCAAGTGTATATAGCAGGATTCTCATTCCATCAGAAACCTTTCCACAGCTCAGAAACGGATGGAGTCAAAACGTACCTGATGCGCCTCCAAACAGATGGCCGCTGCCGCGCTCGATATGACGGTAAGCTAGGCATGATTGAGGCAGGAGACTTGCTGCTCTACTCTCCAGGTGAACCTTACGAACTAAAGATTGATCAAGAAGTAAATTCACTTGGTGAATTAATGGTAGAGAGTGGTGATTACCATATTTTCTTCGGGGGTACCTGGGTCGATGAATGGTGGAACCGACAAGATCGGCCTACACGCATGAGCTTTCCCCTGAACGAAGGATTCTTGAACTTATTTCGGCAAATCGCACTCGAACAACGTCGTATGGAGAATCCCTACCCTGAAATACCTGGCTACTACCTGAGAATTCTATGCTTAGACATAGATCGTTTGCTAAAAGAACAGCCAATCAAGACGCATAAGACTTACTTAGCATATCAAATCAAACATTATGTTGAGGAAAATGCTTCTTATATGTTCAAGTTAGAAGATGTAGCTGCCCATGTAGGGATAAGTGTCTCACGTGCAGTCCATCTTTTTAAAGAAGCATTCGGAACAAGCATCATGCAGTATACATTAGATGTGAAGCTCGACATGGCTAGGGAACGGATTATATTCAGTCCGATGTCCTTGGAGAATGTAGCAGAGACTTCTGGGTTTGCCAACTACACTTATTTTCACCGCGTTTTTCGTTCTCGATACGGCATGTCACCCAAACAATTTCGATTAGCTAACCGAGAACAGTTGATGTGATTACACCTATATACTTCAACTAAGCGGCGCTCCTGTATTGCAGGAGCGCCGCTTAGTTAGTCATTATTATGGCTTCAATTACAAGCTTGTCTTCGACTGAATTGCTTCTGTAACAACAAAGGCAAGATCATCATTGCCAAACATAGAAAGGACACCGAGCACTGTGTCATTTGGAATATCTCCAGCTTCTTCTTTAGATACGGTAAGCTCCATTACCTTCAATAACTGTTCATTATGAAGCTGATGTGGATAGGCCTCACTATACAATTGCACCGGATCTAGATCGTTGTTAATACACCACTGTGCGAATACAAGGATCATCATATCTTCATCTTGACGGTAACTTTGCTTAATTTGCTCCTCAAGAGATAGCTTTTGCTCATCGTCCATTCTTCTCTTCCTTTCTTCTAGAAATATACTTATAGTACGTGTTCAAAAAGTCGACTATTCAGCACGATAGATTATGCTTACGATGCCCTCTTATACAAGCTCCGTTGCTAATACATGACTGCCAAGTACCTTATCCGCCGAAACCGTACAATCTTCAGGAGCATCTATATGCTCAAGGAAATGGTTCACGATGTCGCTGAAACCGCGACGATGAAGAATCGTATCCCAGTTCCCAAATGAACGTGTCGTGGGTGCACTTTCTTTTTGATAAAAACGGCCATCCTCCATGTTCACAATTTCGACCGAACGCCCGTGTCCGTGAAGTTCAAGCTTCTCGAGGTCATTCCCTGCGCTTCGAACCATACTATACGAGCTTGTCTTCCCTTCACCTAAATCTAGGACACCAGAAGCATGTCTCAACTTCCCCTCATCATTACTCATTAGTTGATGTTGAAGAAGTTGATAAGCTTGATCATCACCAAGCCATAACAGTGTATCGAGCATATGGATCAAGTCATCAAACACGGTCACACGACTACTCGCTTGCTGTGTCCGTGTACGATGCTTCGATGCAAAACACTGTTCAAACCCACCCACTTCATCCATCCATGTCTTAGCTTCCGTATACATTGGAGCAAAACGCCGATTAAACCCTACAGCCAGCAGCAATCCCTTTGATTTAGCAAAGTTAGCCATCTCCTCGGCTTCCTTTAAATCGTAGGAAAGTGGCTTATCCACATACACTGATAATCCATGCCGTAAACAGGCCATCACAATCTCATAATGCGTTTCTGTTGGACTGTGTACAAACACAGCATCTATATCCCAAGACAACAAAGTCGACAGATCCGTTGTCCCTTGTAATATACGATAAGAGTTCATTGTTTCTTCAACAGTTGCGGCAGAACGACTCATGATCCCTACGATCTCTGCCCCCTTATGGTGGGACAAGAGTGGTAAATAAACTTTACGAGCAATATTTCCAATTCCAATTAAAGCAACCCGCTTAGCTGTTCTATTCTTCATACTTCGTTTCCACCTTTATTTAGATACTAGTATTTACAAAACTATTGATTAACATTATATATAATGTTAATAGTAATTGAAAATAGAGGTGCTTATAAAATGAAGAAATGGTTGCCGCTGCTCCTCTATGTGTTCCTATTGGGAACAGCCATTATAAATAAAACGATTATTTGGGACTGGATGAACCATAACGACTCCCTGACCCTTCTCATTATTATGTCTACTCTGCTAGCTTGCTTCCCCATTGTTCCATACAAATTGGTCATTGCTACTTTAGGATATACCTATGGTGTAGTATGGGCTTCTATCATCTCTTGGCTAGGTACTACGCTAGCTGCAGTTATCATTTATGGTATCGTAAGATATGCCTTCCGTGAACAAGGACGACGTTACCTCGCCAAGAAACCATGGGTTCAATCATTTACTACAACGATTGAGACTCATCCCTTCATGGCTGTCATCATCGCACGCTTGCTCCCCATTGTACCCCAGATGGCAGTGAACATTTATGCAGGTGTTGCATCTATTTCTTTATGGCGCTATACCCTTGCCTCAGGTATCGGTAAAATCCCTGGTATTGTACTCTATGCTTATCTGGGTGGGAACCTAGTCTCCAGTCCTTATACCACTTTATCCGTTCTAGCGGTTTATCTAGTACTACTCGGCATATTATTAAGTCTATATAAAGCGGCTTTGAAACGACGCGCTATTCGGAGCAACTTTATCCCTGTTCTTGGTTCTAAAGACAATATGAATTATAATGAAAGTGACTTAAATCATTTACAGTCAAAGAAACGGAGTGATATTATGACTGATTTACAACCGACCACGAGTGAAAAAGCTACTTTTGCGGGCGGATGCTTCTGGTGCATGGTAAGCCCGTTCGAGGAACTTCCTGGGATATTAAAGGTCGTTTCTGGGTATACCGGTGGACATACCGAGAATCCAACTTATGAAGAAGTATGTACGCATACAACTGGACATGTAGAAGCGATTCAGATTACTTACAACCCCGTTGTGTTCCCATATGAGAAATTGCTAGAGCTATTCTGGCAACAGATTGATCCTACCGATGAAGGCGGACAGTTCTATGACCGAGGCAGCTCTTATGCCACAGCCATTTTCTATCATACGGATGAGCAACGTGTTAAAGCTGAAACTTCTAAACAAACACTAGAACAGAGCAAACGTTTCGACAAACCCGTGGTAACGCCCATTCTTCCAGCTAAATCATTCTATGAGGCAGAAGAATATCACCAAGGCTATCACAAGAAAAACCCAGCCCACTACAAACGGTACCGCAAAGGGTCCGGGCGAGATGCCTATATTGAGACTCATTGGACACCGTCCATAGATAAAGAAGATCTGAAACAACGCTTAACTCCAATTCAATATGCTGTTACGCAAAAGAATGGGACTGAACCAGCATTCCAGAATGAATTCTGGGACCATCATGGCGAAGGCATCTATGTTGATATCGTCTCGGGCGAACCTTTGTTCAGTTCTGTTGATAAGTATGACTCTGGTTGTGGCTGGCCAAGCTTCACCCGTCCACTTCAAGAGTATGTGATTAAGGAGAAAACGGATGCTACTCACTTTATGATTCGTACGGAAGTACGTAGTAAAGATGCCGATTCGCATCTAGGCCACGTATTTAACGATGGGCCAGGACCTACGGGTCTACGCTACTGTATTAATTCTGCTGCCCTCCGCTTTGTACCCAAAGAAAACTTGGAGCAGGAAGGTTATTCAGAGTATCGCGTTCTATTTGAGAATAACGGGAACCAAGGATAAACGAATTCGTCGTCCCAAAAGTTAAAGAATCGTGAATTTACAGAAATAACAGAAATGACGTATCCCAACAAGCTGTTGGGATACGTCATTTTTAGCATACGCCATATTCTTATCAACCTGCTATTCATTGAAATATTGCATGACGGTTCCCTTACCTTCAGTCACTTTAACTTCTGCATAGGCTCCATTAATCAAGGTGATTTGTGGAGGCACATGACCACAATCTACATCATAAATAATAGGAAACCCAAGCTCATCGGAAAGTTCTTGATATACATCTTCTGCGGTGTAATCGTTGACAGGTTGATTCGCATTACTTCGCCCGAACATAATACCCGAACAATTCTCAAACCAACCTGCCAACTTCATTTGAACAAGCGATCTACGTAAATCCACTATTGTTAATTCACAATTCTCAAGATACCACAATACAGGTTCGCCATGGATCATATGATTTCTGAAATGATGTACATCACCGTATGGTGTGCCAATTAAATGCCGTATCACGTCTATACAGCCACCCAGTAAACGTCCTTTGATAGTCACATTGCGATTTGTAGTCGTTCGCCAATAGGTTGGTTCTGATAAATGAAATACACTGAGTGAAAGGTTCTCCTGCGGCGGCCATTCTTTTTGATATTGAGCAGATGAATGTTGAAGGATAAATCCTCCTGTTGATGTTGCTAAGACCGACTGCCACATCGCTGTCGTGTCATCTGTGATTTCCCCTCTTAAATCTACAAAATTCGTTCCATGCGCAGTCGCTATCCCTGTCTTTAAGGTTATCGCCAGCAACAACAGGCTTATATCTGAATAACCCATGATCCACTTATTCTCGATATGGTCAAAATCAATGTCTTCAAGAATCTCAATAAGCAGTTCACCACCCCAAGGGGGGATGATAGCATCAATACGATCGTCTCGTATCATTTCATTGAACTCTTGGGCACGCTGTTTGGCTGGCGCAGATTTCGCCTTATTTTGAGTCCATACTGTGTCTCCGCAAATAATACTATATCCTTCCGCCTCCATACGGCTAGAAGCTTGTTTAAGCATCTTATGTAGGACAGTTTCCATTCCAGATGAAGGTGCTGTCACACCTATGGTCGCACCCTTTGCCAAAAACGGATATTTGATCATTACGTGCTGATTCCTCTTTTCTGAATATCTGAGTCGATGTAAATATTTATTTCCCCATTATACTCCAATACCTTCCCTTCCATAGTGTAAATCTCGTTTAAGCAAGTAAACATGATCTTAATACGCAAAAAGCGGCGCCTTTAAATTTCGGCATCGCTCTTTTCTCTGCCATTCACTTCTCTATCTCTGACTCTCTCATTACAATAACAATGTGATAACCAGCAACTCATAAAGCACCAAAGGCAAGATCACATTATTATAATAAGGATTGTACTGTCGGCTCATCTGTGGATTACCGGATACATTTAAATACAAGTGGCCACCATCCAAATTGACGAGCAATCCTTGGTAGACGTGCCCATCGACTGTTTGAACACGAATGGGATGATTCATATATTTATGAGCCATCTGATGAACTTGATCCCGTTTGTGCCTAATCGTCTGCATCATGTTCGGATCAGCTCGATAAATTACCATTGGGGGGATCGGGGGGATTAGGGGCGGTGGAACGATTGTTGTCATAGGTCACTCTCCATTTCTACACTTTCTTCATTTCATCATATGCTCCAGCCCAGCAAAGGGAACAGTATTATTTCTTTTAGAACCGCCCTATACCTTGATTACAATAAAAAACCGCTCAGTTCTATAAAAAGAACAGAGCGGTTATCTTATGTTAGTTTCCATTGTGTATTGCATGTATCGGTTTAGAAGTAACCGTCTTGTTAGGTACGGATACAGAGGTTGCTACCCTGACCTTACGTGGAGTTTTCCGTCTTTGATAGGTCACTGTTAACGTAATGACCTTACCTGCAACACTTACAGCTAGAATCGTATACAACGTTTCCCTAAGGGGTAAGTAAAATAGAGAGAGCAGAAGAACAATCGCGTCCAGTAAGAAAAAGACACTTCCAAGCTTCATTCCTGTCCAACGACTAATGAGAAGCGATAGGATATCGTCTCCACCAGTGGCTCCTCCAAAACGTAGTACCAGACCAGTCGCAAATCCTGTCATTACCCCGGATAACAAGGCAGCGAGAAATAAATTCTGCTGCATATCAATAACCAACGTAGAGTAACGCTCCATTCCTTCATAAAAGATAGAAAAGGATACCGTTGCAATGATCGTATTCATTAAAAATTTGCGACCTTTGATAAATAGCGCAACCAAAAGCACAGGAATATCTAGTATAATCATACTAAGTGCTGGTGGTAGATCTAAGGCGTATTTGCCTAATAATGCAAGGCCCACAAATCCACCCTCGGATAAATGATTCTGAAAATTAATATGATAATAACTAAAAGACAGTAAAAATGTTCCTAACAGCATTACGGCGATTTGTTGTATCGTTGAAATCAGTTGTTCTCTTTTCCTCATACAAGTTTCCCTCTAATCGTAGAATATTGGTCATAAACAATACAACCATCTACGAGGAACAAACTTGGAGGATGTGGTCCTTCGCATCCTTAGCTTCCTTCTTTCGTAGAGGTTGTTCTGTCATCAATTATCCGACATTGCTCTACGAAAGGCGCTAAGTGTATGAGAGATCATAACGTTTCCAGATCGTCCTTTGGGGAATGTTCCTTCGGGGACACATGGTATCCTGATCCTTTCTCTATTTGAATAAGTTTCTATATATGATTATAACACCATCACCACAAATGCTAAACAGCTACCTCGAATAAAATATTGGTAATCACTTCACACGATAACTTATTGACCTCTAAGCAACCGATTTACCGTTTCTCTTCGTACACCAATCAACTGCCCAATTTCCTCTTGTGTAAGCATATCCGTGAAATTCATTCCATGTGAGTGATCCTCCAGCCACTTCGTTAAAAGTTCTAATCGTTCCATTGGCGTACCGACCGTCAAGTGATCAAGACGCTGCTGCATAAATCGTAATTTTTCCTGCAATAATAGGGCAACTTCCATCGGTTTATTATGATCCTCCTGTAATTGACGGTACCATTCTTTGGCAGGTATTGCTTCCACCTCACTGCGCATAAGCGCTATAGCGGTGCCGTGTGCATCTTTAGGTGTAATCAGAGAATGGTGTGGTACCGTTTCACCTGAGTATAGAATGTTAAAAAGCACGATATTTCCATTCTCATGTAATCGTGTTACCTTAAACAATCCACTTTTGATGTGGTACAGATACTCCCCACTATCACCTTGATGAAATAAAATTTCTCCCTTATGTAAAAGCATTATGTTATGTTCCTCCATTGTTTAATAGATTAACGAAAATATTCAATCTTATCTTGTTATTATAACAGAAGGACATCATCCCCTTGCATAAATTTGGTGCTTGCCATAAGGAATACTCCTCCCTTAGTATGAACACAATATAGAACATATGTTCTCAAAACATAATTTATACAAGGAAGTGCTGTGATGAAAGCTACCTCTCTCCCTCCCGCTCCATTAGAAGAGGATGCCCTACTAGTGAAGAAGTACTTATTGTACGTTATTATGCGAGATGTTCTAGAGCGTGACATGCGCTCTATGATGACACTCACACTAAAGATGCAGACGGTATATGTAAAAGGATTAACAGAGATTCAAGATCAAGTAATGAACCATATCCCCACCCTTCGTCTTCATATGAAGGCTCGTGGCATCCGTATTAACCAAGAATCACGCACGGATTCCGGTGTTGAGATCTTATACCTATGTCGAGGATATCATCGCCGTCTCTCTATGCCCTGGTCATATATCAGATCAGCAGCAACACTTGAATTAAACCGATACCTGGAAATCACGCCGAGCTAATTCAACCTCATCTCCAGGCA
Source organism: Paenibacillus sp. (assembly GCA_036496075.1). Lineage (GTDB taxonomy): Bacteria > Bacillota > Bacilli > Paenibacillales > Paenibacillaceae > Paenibacillus_AQ. The sequence goes on from DASXLR010000142.1 coordinate 14,902, forward strand.
TATGATGATGATGATGATTTCAACATCAGTCCCGAAACCTTATTATATTTCTACGATTTATGTGAATAATATCATTGCAGTATTATTTTGTTCACATTTTATTAATTTTTCCTGTGACGAAAAACACACTTTCTCTTTCTTCCGTTCTATACGATTTATAAGTAGCAACTATCCGATTGCAGGAAAGAGGTCATGTATAATGTTAGACCCATTTACTATTGAAATTATTAAATCAACCGTGCCCGTGTTACAAATTCATGGGAAGACCATCACTACTGCTTTCTACAGCATGCTTTTCGAGAACCATCCCGAATTATTAAATATATTCAATCATGCCAATCAACGTCAAGGTAAACAACAAACAGCCCTTGCTAATGCCGTGATCGCCGCGGCTGCTAATATTGATCAATTAGAGAACATTCTACCTGTAGTGAAGCAGATTGCTGAGAAGCACCGTGCATTAGGTGTATTACCTGAACATTATCCCATTGTAGGTGAAACGCTATTATCTGCTATTCAGCAGGTGCTTGGCGATGCAGCGACCCCAGAAATTATCGGTGCTTGGGCCAAGGCCTATGACGTGATCGCTGATGCTTTTATCGGTGTTGAAGTAGATATGTATCGTGAAGCTGCGGAGGTACCTGGGGGTTGGCGTGGATTCAGAAACTTTGTCGTAAGTCAAAAAATCAAAGAAAGTGAACTCATTACTTCCTTCTACCTTACCCCTCAGGACGGAGCCGCTATATCCTCTTATTTACCGGGACAGTATATCACTGTACGCGTTCAACCTGAGGGTGAACAATACACCCACATTCGCCACTACAGTCTATCGACAGCATCAGGACAGCCTTATTACCGCATCACCGTTAAACGAGAAGACGAAGCCGTGAATAAGCCAGCAGGCGTTGTATCTACTTACCTACATGAAGCCGTTGATATAGGTACTGTATTGGAAGTCAGCGCTCCAGCCGGGGACTTCACGCTGGATCTAAATAGTGATATCCCGGTAGTTCTTATTAGTGGAGGCGTTGGGCTATCTCCAATGGTGAGTATGCTGGAGACGTTAGCTGCTGAGCAGCCTCAACGTGAGGTAACTTATATTCATGCTGCTATCCATGGAAGACTTCACGCCATGAAGGGATTAATAGAAGAACTGACTCAATGCCATCCTCATCTGAAATCCTATGTGTGCTATGAATCTCCAGCTGAAGGGGAAGACTGCGATAAATCGGGTTACATCGATCTGCCATGGCTTCAAGAGGTCGCAGATCCGAACGCCGATTTCTACTTCTGCGGACCTACTCCTTTTATGAGCACCATATTTAAGGCTCTACTGGAATGGAAAGTGCCCAAGGAAAGAATCCATTTTGAATTCTTTGGCCCAGCAGGTAGCTTGGAAGAGTAATAGAAGGAGGGGCTATCTAGGCTTCCTAATTTAGAATAGAACTCTAAAACGCAAAGTACGCTTGAGAACGCTCAAATAAAAAAGAACGTTCCCGAGAATGACTGACCCTTTCTAATTGTTGAATAGGATTGTTTAGATTCGATGCAAGGTCGCTCAATGCGCATTCTACCAGTGTTTTCCTAATGGGTCCCCATGCTTCATTTTTATCTTGCACGTAACGCATACTTTCCGTAATGGAAAGGCCCTTTAAATGTATGAAGACGGAGGCCCATTGGACGAGGTCGATATTTTTTCCCGTGTCCGGCATGACATACTCTGCATATCCAGCCACACCGTGGCTGAAAATCTTTAACAATCCACAAATGCAAAGTTCGCTGTCCCAAGGATTGAGTGTTTCTACTACTTTGGAATCAAATCGGAATATTTCCATATGACTTACTTTTAATTCAGACCGTTCCTTCTCTCCCAAGCAAGGGAAATACTCAGTTAATTGCAACATGATACGTTTCTCCTCATCTACAAAGAATAAAACACAAAGAAGCCCTAGAGCAGAGAAACTCGGCTCACGGGCTTCTTTCACAGTAAATAGACGCACTGTAGAGGCTACGGTCACGGTTCTCTCTCAACTACGCTTACGAGGTTAGCTGTCGGATTCGGGCTTGAGAGTGCCCTACCTAAGTTGCTTGTGTTGCAAGCATAAGGATTCACCCCATGAAACCACATTCGTGGCTCGATTGGTTCCCCCATTTCCCTATTCGGGAATTCAGCGTTTGGAATGAAAATATCAAGTTATTGAAATGAATCATACGCTCTATGGAATTCTAAAGTAAAACTCTAATATGAGGGTTATTCTGCCAATTTCGATTAAAAACGCATGTGGAAGCGAATACATATTGAACACTCATTGATTCTCTACATAAATTCTACGTCATGCTAGTTTTTTCATCATTTGTAAGATATAAAGAGGAATAAAGAGTTGGATGGAGTAAATCGAAGAAAGATGTTGAATATGTCTTCCAGAATGTAAGATATAGCCAAATTTGAACCGCATCTTTCTTTACAGAAATAATTTCCAAGTATATGATACAACTCATCAATATAAGAAGGTCTCTATTTTAAATCGCTGGATCTCCTTGTTGTACCAGAATAATCTAACGGATAATTCATGGTAAGTGCTTTTCCTGCCGCTTATCTCGAAGGACAAACGAAGGTATAATTCGTATATAAACAAGTTCACCCACCAGCTCTACAATAGTTTGAGTTACAATAACTGCCGCGGCTACTGTAGCCCATTCATTCGGCAAAGCCAACGCTAAAGGAAGAACGACAAGCGAATTTCTTGTTCCCGAACTAAAAATAAGCGCCCTCCCTGCTCCTACATCTAAGCGAAACAAGATAGCAAGCATTCGAGACAGAAAAGGCATCAGTATAAGAAATAATACATAAATCGGAATTACACGTACAATCACATCAAAATCACTGTATACCTTCCCAATTTGGGATGCCACCACAACAATAAGAGCTAATGCCATAAACGGAACTGGTAACCAAGCAGTTGCTTCTAATACAGATTGCCCTCGGGATTTGCGCTTAGCCCACAACTGAGTAATTAACGCAATCAATAACGGCAATACAATTAAATACAAGAATGCCTCCACGAACGGCCCTACCTTTACGATTTGTGCAGCATCTGCCCCTATAAATAACCATAAATAAAAGGGAAGTAATATCATTTGAACAACAAATAGAATAGGGGTTGCCGCTAACATTAGCTTTTCATTTCCACGCCCAAGCTGGGTAAAAACGATCACATAATCAATGCATGGAGTAAGCAGAACTAGGTAGACTCCCACCAAAACAGGCGGTGACTGCGGAAATAATTGCGTTAAAACCCAGACTACAATAGGGATTACAACAAAATTAGCCAACAGCAATGCAGCGATAAATCTTGTATTTCCAAGGGATTCACGCAAATTTAAAAAGGGGATTTGTGCAAACATCCCGTATAAAAGAACAGCCAGAATTGGAGAAATTGTTATACCAAGTAATGAACCTTTTTCGGGACTCGCTATCCCTACAATAACACCTATAATAAGAGCTACTACATATAACCATATTTGTTGGTTTTCAAGTTTTTCTCTCGTTATCATTCTTTCAATCGCCCCCTATCTTTTTAGGAATTATATCATGGTTTAATCTATCGTTTCATGGTGGTATTCAACTTAATTGGAGGTGATTACTGAATTTAATTTAAGTACTCGCTCAACATCACCTCCGAGTCATACTTAACTTTACTCCATAACATTTCAATTTGCTGTTGATATCCCCTACATATATATTGACCTATAACCCTATCTTCCGTTCTTGATTCTTCGATTATCCTAATGTTCTTACTTATTAATTCATTTTTAATTATATAAAAGTCTTTGCTAACTTGGTTTTGGACGCTGCTTAGATACTCGCTAAACAAGTTCCTTAAGCTCATTCTACTATTTATTATTTGCTGTTTATCATACTCGAGAACATCAAGCAATATAGGTAGCTCAATATATTTTTTGACAAGTAGAAGTTCCGTTTGTGTCTGTCTCATTTAAGCTCCCCCTACATTAACTGAACACTTACAATTTCATCAAAATCAATCCATTCAAATCCTTCTTTTATCTCCATCCTGAATTTTTTGGTGAACTGGCTTATTTCTGTTACTACACCATGGATTACATGATGATCATACTCATTAAACACTTTAACTTTTATGGCCTCTTTATAGTGTAGTGAGTTGCTAATATTTTGGTTCATTATCTCCAATTCATCTTCATGAATGATTGGGCGGCTTTTTTTGTTGTACTGTTTCTGATGTTTAATAATGTGCTCCTTGTGTTGAGGTAACATCATCCGACTCGATTCCCACAATCCGTTTCCTTGCAATTTTTTACTCATCTATAATGCCCCCCAATTTTGGCCGCTCTATCAACTGCCTGCCCTGCAGAGGTTATTGAACTTGCTCTCAGAATGGAAATATCTCCAAATCGATCCTTTATATCATCCATAACCTTATCAATGACTCTTTGATGCTCCTTATCGTCAAACAGCGTTAACTGATAAGATCCAGCACCGGATAGCTCGGATAACGAAACACCAACTCTTCTCACAGGCTCTCTATCCCAATGCGTATGAAAAATTTTCCTTGCAGCGTCATATACCTCCGTTGTTATGTTTGTAGGATCTTCCAGTGTCATTTGTCTATGAAATCCTGTAGGGTGATCAAAATCAACGCCAGAAACACTTACAGAAACCACACTTCCCATCAATCCCTTTTTCCTTGCTCTCCTTGAGACTTCTGTACAGATATCAAGAATAACCACTTCAATTTCCCATGCTTGGATATAATCTCTAGGAAGGGTCATACCGTTTCCAATATCTTTTTGAACATTATGCGTTGTTACTGTTACAGGAGAGTCATCTACGCCGTTGGCAACACGCCATATAACTTCTCCATTAACTCCCCATTTAGATCTAAGCTTATCCAAAGGTGTCGTAGCTAAATCTCCTATTGTCATAATCCCCATCTTCCAAAGATGTTTCTGCATCCTTGATCCGATTCCCCACATGTCTCTAACTGGTTTATCCCAGATGTATTTATGTAATTCGCTTTTTTGTAAATGAAATACACCATTAGGAGTTTTTTTAGCAATCATGTCACAACAGAGCTTCGCAATTACTTTGTTTTCTCCAATTCCTGCCCTCGCAAAAACCCCTGTCTCATTGTAGATTTTATTTTGAATTTGCCTTGCTAAATCAATCGGATTATCAGCAAATAAGTGCATTGATGAAGTATGATCTGAGAACATTTCATCAATGGAGTAGGATTCCACTAAGTCCGTAAACGACTCTGTAATCTTCATGATTTGAGTCGAAACTTCTATGTATTCCTGCATATGTGGCTTTACAATAATCAGCTCAGGACATTTCTGTAGGGCTTGCCAAAGTGGTTCTGCAGTAGTTACCCCTTTCTTTTTAGCTAAGGGGCACGCCGCTAAAATTATTCCTGACCTTCTGGATGGATCTCCTGCCACCACTAAGGGTTTGTTTTCATAAGATGGTACTTTTGCCTTCTCCACGCTTGCGTAAAAACTTTGCATATCAATTAACATCACTATTCTCTGCTTCTTTAACATACGGATCACCTCTCAATAGGAACGTTTGTTCGTTATTTAGTACCCGTATTATACACCCAACGCCCCTTCTTTAATCAAGAGGTATTATTTGTATCCGTAAAAAGAATGGAGGATGTGCAGCAATCCTTGGAAAAAGTTAATAGGGTTAAACAAAATATAAGCGAGGAGAGTGGTTTCTCCTCGCTTATTAGCGTTATTTGTCAATTGTGAAATGGATTATCGATTCCAGTAATAAGCGAGTATATAAAGAAAGTAAATGTGTGCAGGGTAGAACAGGTAGAAGAAGTATTTCATGTTTCTCCCCTTCTGTCCGTTGTATAGGTAAATAGGGATTGCCGCTACCACCATTAACCACTGGAAGTTCCCATACAGATTATACATAGGCACAGGTGAACTGAGCCCAAGGAAAAGGCTTAAAGCCACCAGAACAGCTATTTGGGCCATACGGTACTTACGCAGATAATAAAACATGATTCCAAGCAAGACAAAAATGTAAGATCCTTCAGTCATAAGAAGAGACGGGAAAAATCGAATCATATAGAGTCCCGTTATGGATATTTTTTCCTGGGAGGCCAGAAATGAAAACATAAACATGGAGAAAAATGCCCATATAATCGGCAATAGCATCAGAACGAAGGACCAAACGATAGCTCCCCATCTCCGGAGTTTGATCGCTTCTATAAAACGATCAATCAAGGCCATGTATAATACAGAAAGAAAAAGTGTTCCAAAAATATTATTTATAAGTATATTATCGCTTGGAAAAAAAGATGAAATCATAGCCGACATCATCAGCATCAACAAATAGCCTACGTACAAATGAAGCAAATATTTAGACTTGCTGCGCGTATAATGGAATCCCTCCGCGCTGGCAAACAAAAAGATAGGTGCAACAATTCGTCCCAGCCAGGTGAACCACAGCGGTATTCCTTCTGTGTGAAAAAATTGATGCACATGGTCAAATACCATCAAGAGGATGCCCATTAGCTTAAGTTGGAAACTATTTAAAGCCATCCATTTTTTGATTAAAGTCATTTCTCTTTACTCCTGTCTACTCTAAGTATGATTAACTTAAATTATAAGCGTTCAACCTTATCTGGTTATAGCCATAACCTTACAGCAACCTTAATATCCATTAATATCCGAAATCAATCTTTTCATCCATGACAAAAACCTCCGTCAAAATATATAGATTATACCTCGACGAAGGTGAATAAATATTATTATAATTTTATAGTGGTCTTAGTTTAGACTGTCATAGCCTTTTGAACAAGATGACTATCTACATATTGTTTAAATTTCATGATTTTCTCGTTTTCAAGTTCCCACACATGTACAAAATCTGCTTGAAATACTTTTCCAGTTTCTTTAAAGGTGCCGGAATAAACTCCTTCAACAATAATGATATCCTTGTCTTTTATTTCGTGATACGTATTTACACTCGCTTTATAATCATCCCATTCTAATGTCAAACGACTAAATACATTCTCCATGACAGCTTCTACACCCTTGTATACTCCACCATATGGATACCCTGCAGCTTCTGTCCATTCTACATGCTTTGAAAGAGCTGCCAGTAAATGCTGGGCATTGGAAGAGGATGGACCTTCATATGTGCTACGAATAATCTCTAAATTCATTTTTTGACTCATGATTGCATGCCATCAAATTCGTTCGTTTTATTTTTTTCTAATTCCTTTTCAATGACTTGTGCTAATCTTTCTTTGCTAGCTAGTCCTTGAATAACTTCATCACCGATTATAAACGTTGGAACAGCCGTAATTTTAGCTTCCTCATAAGCATGTTTTATAGCTTCTTGATGCACTTCACGATATTTCCGTGATACTAACGCTTCTCTAAAGGCATCCTTAGAAAGTTCAACTTCACCCGCTAATTCTGTTAATACTTCAATGTCTTCAATATTTTGTTCCTCTTGGAAGAAAGCAGTGAATACTCTATGATGAAATTCATTTCCTTTTCCATGTTCCTTTGCAAACTGATGCCCTTCAAAAGCCAAATGTGTATAAGGATGAGGGGAAACATGCGGTAAACGCATATCAACTCCTAGCCTTTTCGCAGTAGGAAGAATAAAGGCATCCCATGAACTTAACTTATCAGGGTCTTGCCATGGATCAATTTTGGAATAGGGACTCGGACGTAATTCAAATGGCATCCACTCTATTTCTACATCTTTTTCCTTTACGATTTCATCTAAAGGACCTTTCCCTAAAAAACAAAATGGACATATAAAATCTGAATAAGCTTTTATTTTTACAGTCATATTAAATTCCCTCACTTTTTATCATTTAGTCTTTAGTTGTAACTAAACAAGTTACAACTAGAGCAAAAAAATATGCCTTCTCTTCAATGTAGAATGCATTTAGATTAACACCACCTGTGATGTAATCATTATAGTTACAACTGAAGTAGGAGTCAAGTATTTTATGATAAAAAAATTAAAAAACATGAACTTCTGACCTGCCCTTTTCAGACTATAACGAATCCAAAATTTTATTTGCAAATATCTCAAACTGTTTATTCTCATCATATTGTCCCGTTAAGAGCCCTCCATAAGTAAAAGAGAGCCCCGTTTTATGGGAAATTAAATTTCTCTTAACAGTTTTATACCTTTTACAATATTCCAAATGAAAAAGTAAATCCCAATAACAGCAAAAATAATATAGGCTACGATTATACCAATGACCATTGTAGTTTCAGTTTGTGTACTCAGTCCAATCGCTCCAGATGCCACAATCCCAGCAATTAAAGCGAGATAAGGGATAAGATGTGTCCACAATGCCTTTTTAGCATGATATTTCACATCCTCTTCCGCTACAAAAAATACAATGAGTGGGAATAGGAACGGTGCAAAAAAGATACTAAAGTAACATAAAGAAGATAGAATATTATTTCCTTTCATATGTTTCACCTCTAATTTATATTTTTTCACCCGTCTCCGTTATAGAAGACGTAAACATAGTTTCAATTTCTTTTTTAATTATCTCTCCTTGACCTTACACTATTTTAATTTAAACCTTACATGAACCTTAAAAAAGAAGATTCATGAATGGAATTTATTTTTTAAGGTTCTAATTCATAATCAGTGCTTGCTGAAAATATAATTTTATGCTGATTGTAGTGGAGAAGCGTAGCGTTCATTTATCAACTCGATATATTTTTCAAGCACTGATTTTGGTGTTGAGCCTTTTTTAAGGTCATTTTTTTCTTAGTGTTAAATTAGCGACATAGTCAAAGTAAAAGGGACGATTATCTTTTCTGAAAATAACGAGAATGGCATGGATAAACAGGACAGACCACATGATAAACACAAAAATGAATGCGACAAGACTGACCCACACATGATAAGGATATAAATCGGAATTTATATCTATCTTCATACCCGTTATTACGTTTAGTAATGTTAATATCACCCAAGGCAAATATAACGCCAAACACCTTTTTAAAAATGCTTGCCAAGAAGGTCTACTTTCCACCGTACTTATAAGTTTATATCCCATCATATTTGTACCTAATGTTTTTCCTCCCCAAAAAACTGGCAGAATAAAGAATACTACAAGAAAACCTATCGTGGTAAAAATAATCTCTATAAACCTACTCGATGTAAATAGCCCAATTGTTAGCGACCAACTGATTCCAATAACTAAAAAGTCTATTATTACAGCTAGTAACCGCGCTAAGGGTGATACTACGTTCTCCTTAAGTATTTTTTCCTTTTTGGCTAAAACGCTCTTTTTAGAAGGAAACAAAGCTAGTATTACGGGAGCGATAAGGAAACCGAAAAGAGCACCCGTACTGTTCAATATAAGATCGTCAACGTCAAATATGCGATAAGGACATGTATAAAGCCCATAAATTCCTGTTAGTTGCGTGATTTCATAAAAGAGGGAAAGTGCAAAACCTAAACCAAATGCCCTCTTCCAGTATCGTTTCTCCTGAAGAAAGTATCTTAGGTACACTCCAAGTGGCAGCAATAATATGAAATTAAATGCTGCTTGTAAGAATGCGCTTTGTTTAAATAGTTGAATATAGGTAGTGGGTTGCGACCATACAATGGCACTTCCTTTAAATGTATCCCGAATAAAAGAAAATGGGGCTAATGAATAATAAACCGTATCAGGTGATTGAAGGGCGCATGTATTCCGAGTTGTCGGAAGAGGCAACAGGACTAGAAATAAGGCTGATAACATATAGAAGCTGAAGGAGTAAACTATTAATGAGGTCCATAAACTGAAAAAACCATATTTTCTATAACTATAAATCATCCAAGGAATGATTAGGAAGAAACCCAAGATACTAAATATTATAAAGGCGACTTGTATGGGTAGGATATATGTCATTACTGCACCACTTTCGATGGAAAATTTAAATGTAATCGGACGCTATCCTAAAATAGGTAGCATTCCCTAATAGTTAATCTGCCCTATTCGATATTGATTTATTTTACTCACACAATTCTTTTGGACAGGTGATCATTAGCTTGCTATGTTGCATTTAATATAAGGACAAATTAATATGATTAAGATATTTTAATCGTGAGGAGGTGTTTTTATGTGTGGTCGCTATAGCTTAACGGTTACGCTTGAAGAACTTATGCTACGCTATCAGATCGATGCAGCATTGGCTGTTCCATACCATCATCCGCAATACAACATTGCACCTACCCAGCTCGTAGTATCTGTGATTCATGACGGGCAGAACTTCCGACTAGGAGAGCTGAGATGGGGTCTCGTACCATCTTGGGCTAAGGACGAGAGTATGGGGAGCAGGATGATCAATGCACGCAGTGAGACGCTGAAAGACAAGCCTGCGTATAAGATCCCTTTCGCACGCAAGCGATGTTTAATTCCAGCAGACGGTTTCTATGAATGGCAGAAGCGTGAGAACAGCAAACAACCTTATCGGATCACCCTTAGAAGCGGCAGTATGTTCAGCTTCGCAGGATTATATGATACTTGGATAGCCCCAGACGGCAGTAAGACAAGTACTTGCACGATTATTACCACAACCCCCAACTCGTTAATGGCCCCTATTCATGATCGCATGCCTGTTATATTGAAACCAGAAGATGAAATGAAATGGCTGAATCGCAAAGAAATTGCAACACCCTCTCTACAACAACTGCTCGTCCCCTATCCCGCTGAGGTTATGCAAGCCGATCCTGTCAGCACAGAAGTGAATTCTGTAAGAAACGATTCTCCCTCATGTATCGCCAAATTGACATAACAAATCCCCTGCCATGTGACTTATATGTCCATGCAGAGGATTTGAATTCCAACATAGATCGAGTATTAACGAAACATACCCCACAGCTTAATCAGATGAAGTGTGCTGTTAGGATCAATCCGCTGAGATAGAACAAATTTAGTAATCTGCCCCTCTTCCGTAGGAGTCAGCTTCTCATGCAGAGCGCTCCCAATAGACTTTACAAGTCGTTGCACCTTAGCGCTGTCTTGTAGATCGGACTTATTAAGGCCATCAAGTAACTTTTTGACACGCTCTTTGGCGGCCGGGTTTTTCATTTTGAGCTTAATCCGCTCCACTAACTGCGGGGTAATTCCGTACTGCTGGTAACCCAAGATTGGCACCTCCCGTCAATTACAATTCTATTTAGTATATGACGGGAGTCTTGTCCAATTGCCTAATCAATTAGGTTTCCTTCAAAAATCTGCTCCTGCTGTAAATAATGACGAAGTGGCGCATACGTAGGAGATGTCCAAAAAGAATCATCACTGACCAAGAGTGCAACATCATCTCGCGCCTGTTCCAGTACAGCAAAGTCACTAACCATATCCGCTAAGCGGAATTCAGGCAACCCACTCTGCTTCGTACCAAAGAAATCTCCTGGGCCTCTTAGCTCTAAATCACGTCTTGACACCTCGAACCCATCATCCGTCTCTGTCATCACTCGCATTCGTTCCTGACCGATCTCCGTCTTCGGATCTGCGATCAGAACACAATAAGAGGCATGCGCTCCACGACCGACACGTCCACGTAATTGATGCAGTTGAGATAGTCCGAAGCGATCCGCATCCATAATAACCATGAGTGTTGCATTCGGTACATCGACCCCGACTTCTACCACCGTTGTTGAGACAAGCAGTTGAACCTCATTATTGTTGAAGGCTTGCATGATTCCTTCCTTCTCCACAGGTGTCATTCGGCCATGCAGTAGTCCCACCCGATAGGTGGGAAAAGCTTGTTGCATTTGAATATGTAGATCTATAACATTCTGCACATCCAGCTTCTCTGACTCCTCAATGAGAGGACAGATCAGATAGGTCTGACGACCTTGGTCCACTTCACGAGAGATGAATCCGAGCACACGCTCCATCATGCTATGCTTCACCCAATACGTAGAGATCGGGATACGCCCTTTGGGTCGTTCGTTTATGGTGGAGACGTCCATATCGCCAAAAGCAGTAATAGCCAGTGTACGTGGGATTGGTGTCGCTGTCATAGTCAACACATCCGGATTGTACCCTTTACGTCGTAGAACACTCCGTTGATTCACCCCGAAGCGATGCTGCTCATCCGTGACGACCAGTCCTAAGTTACGAAAGAACACCTCATCCTGAATCAACGCATGTGTACCGACCACAACATCGATCATCCCCATTTGTAATGCAGCTAATAGGTCCTTGCGCTTACGTCCTGTCACACTACCTGTTAGCATACCGACAGAAATACCAAATGGCTCGAATAAGCGTACTAACGATCGTAAATGCTGCTCTGACAGTATTTCTGTAGGCACCATCAAAGCACCTTGGAATCCTGATCGCACACTAGCATAGAGAGCTATGGCTGCAATGACCGTCTTCCCTGACCCCACATCACCTTGAAGCAATCGATTCATGCAATAAGAAGCCCGCATATCCTTCAGTATTTCTAATTCGACCCGCTTCTGCGCATCCGTCAATTCAAATGGAAGACTGCGGACAAATTCACGCACCACTGCGTTCTCAACCGTATGAACAACACCGTCCATTCTGCCCCGGGTCAACGAGCGAAAGGCCTGCATTTTTAATTGAAAAAGAAATAACTCCTCATACACCATCCGTTCGCGCCCTTGTTGTCCTTCTTTCGTATCCTCTGGCTGATGGATGGTTGTAATAGCTTGCTTTCTCGGCAATAAATGATACTTTTCTAAAAGAGAATAAGGCAATATTTCGGGAATCATATCCCCATACTGCAGCAGGGCCTGTCCTATCGTTTTGCGCATCCAAGCTTGCGTAATCTTAGCGCCTACAGAATATACCGGTTGCAATGACCCACCCCGTCTCACCCCTTGATCTGGGAACTCTGAGTCTGATACTGTCAATTGCATCCGCCGTTGATCCCATTTCCCGTTCACAATAATTTCTCGACCTGGCGTTAATTGATCCCGTAAGAAATGGCGATTGAACCATGTCGCGGTAAACATCCACTCTTCGGCCATCATTTTACATGTTAATCGGGACTTCCCTCCATAACGCTGTAGAACTGGGATTCCCATGATCTTGGCTTGAATAGTCACCTTATCCCCACTCTTAACCTCACTTAAAGAACGAAGACGATAATCCTCATAGCGATAAGGATAGTATTCTATTAAGTCTTTAACTGTAAAGATGCCAAAGGCGTGAAGCTCCCCCTCTTTGAGGGCACTCACGCCACGTACCTGCTTCACCGAAATTTGATCTAGACTGAGATTTATACTCATGATTTATACCTCGATTCAAGCCGGCCATATAAATACGGCAATGACTCCCGCCCCAACGTGGCTACCTACTACAGCGCCAACGTTCGTTAGAACGACTTCTTCTAGCTTATAATGACTAGAAAGCTCCTCCAAAAAGGATTCTGCCGAAGCCGGGTGTGCCGTATGTCCTACTGCCACATTTATTTTGTTGATATTACCCAAGTCTTGTTGAAATAATTCAATCATTCGAGCTACAGCTTTTTTACGGCCTCTAACCTTCTCCACTGGATAAATGATACCCTCTTCATCAATAGAGAGAATAGGTTTAATATTGAGTAGGGTACCAAACAAAGCAGCCGCTTTGCCGATTCGCCCTCCCTTTTGCAAATATTCAAGTGTATCCACCAGAAAATAAAGTTTCCGTTGCTTCCGCAACTGTTCCACTGCTTCCATAATTTGCTCTACAGCCAATCCCTCACTTGCAAGCCGAGCCGCATGTATGACTAACAGACCGAACCCATAGGAAGCTGACAATGAATCAACAATCGTTATATCAGCTTCTTCCTCCATCATAGACTTAGCAATCAGAGCCGATTGATAAGTTCCGCTAAGCGCAGAAGAAATATGAATGGAGAGGATCGGTGACCCTGGATGTTCTTCCCTAATTTGCTCGTAGATGCGCACATAGTCAGCAGGCGACGGCTGTGACGTTGTCGGAAGCTCCTTAGCCTGAGCTAATCGATCATAAAACTGTTTCGCTGATATATCTACACCATCCAGAAATGTCTCTTGCCCAAACAATAATCGCAGAGGAACGACATAAACATGATGTTTCTGTACTAACTCCGCAGGAATATCCGCAGTACTGTCCGTTACTATAATGGTATGAGCCAAGAAAATCCCCCTCTTCACAATGATCGATTAGGATTCAACTGAGAATATATAATAATAAATCGGCTGTCCGCCTTCATGAACTTCTATTTCTGCTTTAGGATAGTTCTCCTGTAACCATGCATCAAGTTCCTCGGTCAACCTAGGATCAGCTTCTTCACCCGAAAGGACCGTGACGACCTCATCCCCGTTCACTAGCATCTTGGATAATAAATCCTGACAAGTAGCAAGTATACTCTCCGTAGCCGCCACAATTTTGGAATTTTCGATACCAATAAATTGACCCGCTTTAATTTCCAGTTCATCAATACAAGTATCTCGAATAGCATGCGTTACCTGTCCAGAAGTCACTTGAGTAATCGCCACTAACATATTATCTGTGTTATTATCCAGATCCTCTTCCTCCAAGAATGCAAAGGCAGCCGCCATCCCTTGCGGGATGCTCTTGCTTGGAATAACTGTGACACTACGCTCTCCTTCAAGCAGTTCTCGTGCCTGCTCTGCAGCAAGTACAATATTGGAGTTGTTCGGTAATATGTAAATATGCTGCGCTGAAATGGAAGAAATCGCATTCACGAAATCCTCTGTACTTGGGTTCATGGTTTGTCCACCAAACAGCACTACATCCACACCTAAGCTTGTGAAAATTTCTGTGATCCCTTTACCAGAAGACACTGCAATAAAGCCATACACAGCCATCTCTTCAGCAGGAGGTTCAGCTGGCGCTACTACAACCGTCTTCTGGGGCATTGGAATATCGGCAAATATTTCTGGCATAGGCGCACTCTCCATCCCTGCTGATAGCAAGTCACGATGTTGCTCTCGCATATTCAGAATGTGAATTTGTGTGATTTCACCATACTGCAAAGCCAAATTCAATACTTCACCAGGACATTTAGAGTGAACGTGTACCTTGATGATTTCATCGTCGGCAATAACAATGATAGAATCCCCATTTACTGATAAGGCTTCCCGAAATTTCTCATCATGAAATGGAGTTTGCGTATTGCTTAACTGACGATTGATGAAAAATTCCATATCATATAAGAACTCGATATCTTCCGTCTCAAGCTGAGATTGCGCCGTAATCGGGACATTTAGAGTAGGTTGTGGTTGGAGCGGTGTAACCGTATAACTTGGCACTGGAGTCAACGTATCTGTGGAAGCATTGACCGATGGATGTATAGTAACATTACCTTTTAGATATTGTAGAAATCCTTCATAAATATAGACAAGTCCTTGACCACCTGAATCAACTACCCCTACTTGCTTAAGGATCGGAAGCAAATCCGGTGTCTGAGCTAACGATTCTTTAGCTTTCAAAAGCACTTGTTCCATCAGTTCTGTGACGTCGCTTGTACGACGTGATATATAGACCGCATGTTTAGCAGCATCCTTCGCTACAGTAAGAATTGTCCCCTCCACAGGTTTAACTACAGCTTTATATGCTGTATCCACACCAATCTGCAATGCCGCAGCAAATTGCTGAGTATTCAATTCCTCATAAGTTGATGCATACCGTCCAAATCCACGGAACAATTGGGACAGAATAACTCCTGAATTACCACGCGCTCCCATAAGAAGCCCCTTAGATAATACACCTGCACTGTATCCAATAGAAACCGTATTATTATTCTTTAATTCAGTAACTCCCGCAGTCATCGTCAAATTCATGTTTGTTCCCGTATCACCATCAGGTACTGGGAATACATTAAGGGCATTAACGTGCTCTGCATGCTGTTGTAATTGTTCCGCACCAAGCAGTACCATACCTGTGAAATCTGTTCCATTCAAAAAACGCTTACTCAAGTGAGAAATCCCCTTCCTAGCTTGCATCAAAACTCGCATCTGTTGTATATTTCAATGACTTCTTTTCAATGAAGACCTTACGTTACCTATCTCCACCAATCAACTTTATTCTAAACGCTTATCATATAATAAATCATTTCATTTGTTAATGCTAAAAGTTTCACTACTTGGGCTAGAAGTAATGTCCGATCTATGCCTCATTACCCTCAAAAAATCGTTGCCCAAGCAAGCAAAATGAGGGCTATACAATATTGTACTATAAGAGTCATAAGAAATAAATGTTTTTGCTAATGGTTGACGAAGCAATTTTTGCTGTGATATTATATATAAGTATTGTTTTATGCAGGTGTATTGTAACAAGGAGGTGTAATCTATGTCTCGCAAATGTCATGTGACAGGTAAAAAACCAGGCAGCGGTAATCATGTTTCTCACGCCAACAACCGTAACCGACGTACCTGGGGCGTTAATGTGCAAAAAGTTCGTATTTTGGTCGATGGAAAACCTAAACGTGTCTACGTCAGCACTCGTGCACTAAAAGCTGGTAAAGTCACTCGCGCCTAATATCTACAATAGCATATAAACAAAAAGCACCTTGTTTTCAGCAGGTGCTTTTTTGATGCGTTGAAACATCTAGATTTGGTGGACGGCACGATTGGCACCTCTGTCAGATTTCCTTGATGTTGATGTAAGGTCACTGCAGTAGTTTAACTTTTGTGAAATGTGTTAAGAATGGCTTTAACGAACCCTCCCAAAAACCTTGGTAGCTTGAATGTGTAAAATTTCATACCTCACCCTCCCCATCTTTCCCATGCCTACATCTTACGTTTACCATGAAATATCAAAAAGCAGCATGATGAACTTCACCTTCTGATATATAAACAAAAAAGGCTACATGAGAAATCTGCTCATGTAACCATGTTTATGCGGGGACATCTCACCCTATGCCTGGCATCAAAGTAAGGTCAAGCTGATTAAATTTATACACTGACACCGCAAATATAAAAAAGATGTAGTAAAGAATAACGAATATAACATATCCGATTCTTAGACCCTTACGTTGAAAATTTCGGAAATAATAAAAAGCGATAATCATCGCAAGCACTGACGCTATCAAATTTATAGGAGATGCTAACAATGAGTAAATACCAATCAAAAAGCCTGTACCTAGACTTGCAAGCGTAAGCCAGAACGCCTCTTTGAAAGTCATTACTTACTTTCCTCCTATGCTTTGACGAATTTGATAGATCGCATGCGCTCTATCCTTCTGCCCGAATACGGCACTCCCCGCCACTAGCACATCTGCACCTGCTTCTACTACTTTCGGGGCTGTCTCAGCTGTAACTCCACCATCTACTTGAATATGAACATCAAGATAAGAGGCTTCGTTCATCCATTGACGTAGCTGCCGAATTTTATGGAGCGTGTGTGGTATGAAGGCTTGTCCTCCAAAACCAGGATTTACAGTCATCACAAGCACCATATCAATGTCACCTAACATTTCTTGGATAACTGAGGCAGGAGTACCTGGATTAATGGCTACGCCTGCCATGACACCATGCTCTTTGATCATATACACCAAACGGTGAAGATGGTTAGTTGCTTCAGCATGAACCGTGATGACCTTCGCGCCAGCCTTGGCAAAATCAGCAACATACCGTTCCGGTTGTTCAATCATGAGATGTACATCTAAAGGTAGGCTTGTGTGATGCTGAATCGCACTCACAATAGGTGGACCCAATGTGATATTAGGAACAAAGTGTCCATCCATTACGTCAACGTGGATCCAATCTGCCCCACCAGCTTCAACTTCGGCAACTTCTTGCCCAAGCTTGGCGAAATCTGCTGATAATATAGACGGTGCAATTTTAATCATTAGGATTAATACCTCCGCTTCTTCTCTTTTATCTCTGAATAGAAATGCTTGTAGTTCTCATAACGGCCCAAGGCAATATCACCATTGTCTCTAGCCTCAATCACCTTACAGCCTGGTTCATGTAGATGACTACACCCTCTAAACTTACAGTTAGCCGCTAATGAAGCGAACTCTCTGAAACAAGAGGATAACTCATCTACTTCCATCTCTAAGAAGTCAAGCTGACTGAATCCAGGCGTATCTGCTACAAAAGCACCGTTATCTAATTCAATTAATTCAACATGACGAGTCGTATGTTTCCCTCGGCCTAGTTTCATACTTATTGCATTAGTTTCTAAATCTAATCCAGGCATTAGCGCATTAATGAGTGATGATTTACCAACCCCAGATTGTCCTGAGAACACACAAATATTTCCGGCTAGACG
>DASXLR010000143.1:0-51032 GCA_036496075.1 Paenibacillus sp.
TTCAAAGAAAGTATTTGAGAACGAGAATATATTGGTATTCCATGATATTGTGCCGGCAGCTCCTGTGCATGTGTTAATCATACCTAAGAAACATATTGATTCCATGAACGAAGTAGGTTCGGAAGATCTATCCTTAATTGCTGAAATGCATCGAGTGGCACAGCAAGTGGCTAAGGATCTTGGTGTCAATGAATCTGGTTATAGACTGATTAATAATTGTGGGCCCGATAGTGGACAAGCAGTACAACATCTTCACTATCATTTGCTCGGAGGAGCCCAAGTAGGTGCTCTAACAGGCAATTCTAGCTCCCATCAATCGTAAACTTTTAATTCTGAGTATAAGTATTTCATAAAAAAAAAGTTGTAGGTTGACACTCTATTTCTCTTTCACATATAATATAAGTTGATGAACCGTGTTATACTCTTGGACGGTCTGGTCGGAGGGAGGGAAAACTGGTGTCTGAAACGAAAGTTCGTAAAAATGAGACAATCGATGCTGCACTTCGTCGCTTTAAACGTTCCATCGCTAAAGATGGCGTCTTGGCTGAGGTGAAAAAACGCAAGCATTATGAAAAGCCAAGCGTAAAGCGTAAGCTAAAGTCTGAGGCTGCTCGTAAGAGAAAGTTTTAGGAGGATTTTACAATCATGAATCTTAGCGAGCGATTGAACGAAGACATGAAGCAAGCAATGAAGAGTAAAGATAAATTCACACTCTCCACCATTCGAATGGTTCGTTCGACTATAAAGAATCTTGAAATAGATTTGAAAAGAGCTTTGGATGACAACGAAGTGCTTGATATCTTAGGTCGTGAAATCAAACAGCGCAAAGATGCCCTCTATGAGTATGAAAAAGCAGGACGCGATGAACTTGCCGCAAATGCGAAAGTAGAAATTGATATAATTAGCCAGTATCTCCCAACCCAGCTTTCTGAAGAAGAAATTAAAGTCATTGTACAGCAGACCATCCATGAAACCGGTGCTTCTTCGAAAGCCGAGATGGGGAAATTGATGAGTGCCCTGATGCCTAAGGTAAAGGGACTCGCTGACGGCAAACTTGTGAACCAAGTGGTTCAACAATTTCTGCAATAAACATAACAGAGACATCCCTTGATCGTAAGGGGTGTTTTTTATTTTTTGAAACCTCAATTGGAGTGAAACGTAGTAACTCTCATAAGTTGGACACATAATACTTAGAGGGATGGATTAAATAAGAGAGGAAGGAGGTATAGCTATGACCTTAATGAAAAGAATCGTGTCATCCTTAGTTCTGACTTTACTCCTAATAGGTCTGATTCTCCCGGTTCTAGGCGAAACGGTTAATGCGACTACAGTAGCACCTAAAGAAGATGTTGAAAGTGGGGCTGTATACATTATCCCGGTGGATCAAGCTATCGAAAGAGGACTTGAGAAATTCATGGAGCGGGGATTTAAGGAAGCCGAGAGTATGAATGCATCACTTATTGTACTTGAGATCAATACCCCGGGCGGGCGGGTCGACACAGCTGAGAAGATTAGTACGATGATTCGTCAGAGCCCAATTGAGACAGTGGCATACATAAGTGGTGATGCTGCTTCTGCTGGAAGTTACATTGCCTTAAATGCGAACAAAATTGTTATGGCACCTGGGAGTATGATCGGGGCAGCCGTTCTGGTGGATGGGGTTACAGGTAATCCCATTGAAGATCCGAAGACAGTTGCATTTTGGAAGTCCAAAATGAAAGGTGCAGCTGAAATTAATGGACGGAATGCTAAAATAGCTGAAGGTATGACTGACGTCAATATGGTAGTCGAGATGCCTGAAATTGATTACACCAAGGGGAAAGGAGATATTATTTCCCTGACTAGTGATCAGGCTCGTCAAGTTGGCTATGCAGATGGGATAGCTAATACTGTTGAAGAATCCATTACAATAATGGGCTATTCTACAGATGATGTGTTTCGTATTGAACATACGGGTGCTGAGAAAGTAGCGGAATTTCTGACCAACCGTGTTGTTATGACCCTACTACTCTTTATGGGGATCGCAGGTGTGATTATTGAATTAATCGTTCCTGGATTTGGAGTTCCGGGTATTCTGGGTATTATTGGATTCGGCCTCTATTTCTTTGGTAACTATGTGGCAGGATTCGCTGGATCTGAGACATGGGTGCTCTTTATCATTGGACTGGTTATGATGGCACTTGAATTGTTTATTCCAAGTTTCGGTATACTAGGTTTACTGGGGTCTGCAAGTCTTATTGTTGGCGTAGTTCGTGCAGCCTACAGTACTTCTCATGTTGCCTTATCCTTAGGAATTGCAAGTGTATCCGCTTTGATAGTGATCATTCTTGTAGCCGTTGTCTTTAAGAAACGTGGTATATGGAATCGATTCATACTTAATGACGCACTTACCAAAGAAAAGGGTTATATACCATCTGCAAGTAAGGAAAATTTACTGGGTAAGAATGGTGTTAGTGTTACACCGCTTCGCCCTGCAGGAACCGTGTTAATTGATGGAGAGCGTTATGATGTGGTTACCGATGGAGAGTTTATCGGAAATAACATGACTATTCATGTTGTGAAGGTTGAGGGCTCACGTATTATTGTTAAACCGATTGTTGACTAGCCTAGCTGGGTTACAATCTAGCAAAGTATTATATTATACTGATTTACTAGGTTATACCAAATAGAAAAATGGAGGTTGAACAAATAATGGATGCGACATTAATTCCTATTTTGTTGATTGCGGTAGTGGCGATCATTGTTTTAAGCGTATTTTTCAGCTTTTTCCCAGTTATGCTGTGGATTGCGGCCCTGTCATCAGGCGTACGTATTAGCATTATTACATTGGTAGCGATGAGGTTGCGTCGTGTTACACCAAGTAGAATTGTTAACCCTATGATTAAGGCTACGAAAGCTGGTTTAGGACTTGATATTAATCAGTTGGAAAGTCACTATTTAGCAGGGGGTAATGTTGACCGCGTAGTCAATGCATTGATTGCGGCTCAGCGAGCGAATATTCCATTGGAATTCGAACGTGCTGCTGCGATTGATCTAGCCGGTCGTGATGTGTTACAGGCTGTTCAAATGAGTGTAAATCCACGTGTCATTGAGACGCCAATTGTTGCTGCGGTAGCGAGAAACGGGATTGAAGTCAAAGTTAAAGCCCGTGTTACCGTACGTGCGAATATCGATCGATTGGTCGGTGGTGCTGGTGAAGAGACAATCATTGCTCGTGTTGGTGAAGGTATTGTAACAACGGTTGGTTCTAGTGATTCTCATAAAGATGTATTAGAGAACCCAGATATGATCTCTCGCACAGTTCTTTCTAAGGGGTTGGATGCTGGGACAGCTTTTGAGATCTTATCCATTGATATCGCGGATATAGATGTTGGTAAAAATATCGGTGCTTATCTACAAACTGAACAAGCAGAAGCAGACAAGAGAATTGCTCAAGCCAAGGCTGAAGAACGTCGTGCAATGGCTGTAGCACAAGAACAAGAAATGAAGGCGCGTGTCATCGAGATGAGAGCAAAAGTTGTGGAATCTGAATCAGACGTACCTCTTGCAATGGCAGAGGCGCTACGTTCTGGACAGCTGGGTGTCATGGATTACATGAATCTCAAAAATATCGAGGCAGATACTCAAATGAGAGGATCTATTGGTAAAACGGGAGACAGCGGAGATAGTTCTAACAATCCAAAAAAATAATAAGTAGGGAATGATGTATCCCATGAATATTATTTGGCTTATAGCTGTTGTCGGATTTGCTATTTATTCTGCAATTGGAAATAAAAACAAACCGAAACAGGGAGACAAGACAAGTGGCATGCCAACATTCGGTGGACCACGCGAAGTTGTAGAGCGTCCTATTAGATCTAATGACGACAGAAGAGATGAGTATCCATCATCATCTTCACCTACGATAGAGATGGATGATCGTCACTTCACAGATGTTCCTGAATATCACTCTTCATCTTCGTCTGAATATGAGAGTGGTGAAGGGGTATCCCAGATGTGGCAGGAAAGTTCATTAGAGGACTCTATGGAAGGTCGCCAGCAGATGATGCAGAACGATATAAATCGTGTAACTGCTGCCCTCGATAAGATTGCAGGGGGAGATACTCAAGGTGAAGATGCGTATAGGTTATCGGATGATTCATTGAATCGACAATCTGAAGTTTATAATGCAGAGCACCTGAGAACGGGTGTGGTCTGGGCAGAGATATTAGGACCACCACGAGCTAAGCGTGCATACGTTAGCCGTAAACTATAAACGCTATGTATATAGGTTGAACTAAAGCTTTTCTGCTCAAGTACGAGAAACCGATCTTTTATATAAAGATCGGTTTTTTTTGCATGTCTAAATAGAATTTCTCTTGATCTTACAGTATTTAAGCCGTAAATCCTTACATAAAAATCATAATCCTCGCATATGGTTTACAGTACAGGAAAGGGGAAGACATTCGTATGACCCGGATCAGCCGTAAGCTGCGAAATTGGACATATGAGATGTTTGATTTGCCGCAGGATATCATATTTGATTTGCCTAGGTTGACAATGGTCGGTAATAAAGAGCTGCTTATCGAGAATCATCGCGGCGTGCTTCATTTCTCACCAGAGAAGTTAATTCTTTCGCTTACCCAAGGCTCACTAGAGGTGGAGGGTTCGGAACTGATGATTCGTTCTATTATGCCACAGGAAGTGATGATAGAGGGTACGATTGCTAATGTTAAATACATAGGAACGGAGGGGAATCAATGAAAATCCCAACGCTAACTCATTTACGTGGATATGTTGTTATATTAATTACTAAAGGGAATATAGAATCATTTATTAATGCCTTAACACAATCGGGTATTCATGTATGGGATGTAAGCCCGTCTAGATCGAATACTGCGGAAATGAAGGTACTGTTGAAAGATTTTCATGATCTCCGCCCTTTGTTGAAACGGACAGGCTGCCGTGTACATGTGAAGAAGCGGATAGGTATTCCCTTTCAATTAGTAAAGCTTGAACAGCGCAAGTTTTTTGCTGTAGGGATGATTACATTCTTTATGTTACTCTTTCTCCTCTCCTCTCTGATCTGGGATGTGAAGGTTGTGGGCAACGTTACGATAGCTACAGAAGATGTATTAGAAGCTGCTCAGAAAGAAGGGATACGTCCATTTCAGTGGACTTACCGGCTAAAGCATCTGGACAAGCTATCTAAGGAGCTGAATATGAAGCTCCCTGGCACTTCTTGGGTCGGTATAGATAAAAAAGGGACGAGTATCACGATTCACATTGTAGAGGCTTCAGAACCCGAGTCTAAGCCGTTAGTGAGCCCAAGACATCTGGTAAGTAAAAGAGATGCGGTGATTACAAATATATATGCGGAGCAGGGACGTCCGCTTGTAGCTAAGAATATTAGAGTTAAGAAAGGTCAGGTACTGATTTCGGGTCTTCTTGGTGATGAAGCGAACTCACAGGCGGTTGTAGCTAAGGGGGAAGTGAAGGGTTTAGTGTGGCATGAATACAATATCAAAGTGCCTATAGTGCAGAAGCATAAGGTATACACAGGGGAAACTAGAAGTAGGAAGTACCTTGTATTGGGTAATCGGGGTATTCAATTTTGGGGATACGGTAAAGTTCCCTATGAGAAGTATGATATAGTAGAGGAACAAGACCCATTAACTTGGCGTTCTTTGAAACTTCCTGTAGGTTGGATGACAGAGAAAGTAATGGAAACAGAAATCACGAGTGAGACGATTACGGGCGAAGAAGCCAAAAAGCAAGGACTTGAAGGTGCAATCCGTGATATTTTCGCGAAATATGGCAATGATTCTAAGGTGATTAGTCAAAAAATTTTGCATGAGAAGAAAGAGAATGGTAAAGTTTATATGAAAGTGCTTTTTGAAGTAGAAGAGACGATAACGGAAGAACAAACTATAGTATATAACCAAGGAGAATGAGGCTATTTGTCAGAGTATACGCATAGCACACAAATATCACTTCAGAACGCGGGGGAAGGCTTAGCTATATTCGGACCCCAGGATACTTTTCTAAAAATGATTGAGGCCCAAATACCCGCACAGATTGATTCACGTGAAGCTGAAATCACTATTCGTGGTCAAGACCGCGAAGTACAAATGCTACAGCAATTGTTCGAGGTGATGCTTCAGCTTGTCCGCAATGGATACGTTTTAACGGAACGTGACGTGCTGTACGCGATTGACTTGGCTAAGGAATTCAGGGCGGATCAATTACTAGATCTGTTCAAGGGTGAAATAACGACGACTTATCGTGGGAAACCGATTCGAGTTAAGACGATCGGTCAGAAGCATTATGTAACGACGATCAAGAAGCGTGATATCGTGTTTTCTATCGGACCAGCTGGAACGGGGAAAACATATTTGGCTGTTGTACTAGCAGTGGCTGCACTGAAGGAAGGTTCTGTTAAAAAGATCGTTCTGACTCGCCCAGCTGTGGAAGCTGGAGAGAATTTAGGATTTCTTCCGGGTGATTTACAGGAAAAGGTAGATCCATATTTACGGCCATTGTATGATGCCTTATTTGATGTCATGGGTCCAGACCAGACAGCTAAATCTCTCGAGAGAGGACTTATTGAGATTGCCCCCCTTGCTTATATGCGGGGACGGACGCTTGATGATGCATTTATTATTTTGGATGAAGCACAGAATACAACGCCCGAACAAATGAAGATGTTCCTGACTCGGCTAGGATTTGGCTCCAAGATGGTCATAACAGGTGATGTGACTCAGATTGACTTACCAAGAGGTAAAAAGTCTGGGCTTGTGGAAGCAAACTCGATATTAAGTGTGATTGATGAGATTGGTTTCGTATACTTCTCGGAACAAGACGTGGTCCGACATTCGTTGGTACAGAAGATTATAGTCGCTTACGACCGAGCTGCAGAAAACCAAGGATAGAGGGGATTGTCTCTATGGCTTCGAAGCAACTATTTACTGAAAAATCATTGTCAACTAAAAATAAAGGACTTAAGTATAGCGTGATGGCACGCTATACTCTGTTTTTATTTCTAGTGTTGTTATTCTATATTAGTCTCGCACCTCAACTATTGCCTGAACGATATGATATTCAGGTCGGGACACGTAGTGAGAAAGAGATTACGTCTCCCATGCAACTTCCGAATAATAAAGCGACATTGAAAGCGCAAGAAGAGGCAGCTGATAAGGTACAGCCTTTGTATAGCATCATTCCATTACGGAACGACGGCTTAGCTGTGCAAATCCTTGATCGAATTGATCGTTTGAATCAAGATGACCAGGTATCTAGTCAAGATAAAGTCTCTATTTATCGACAAGAAATCCCTCAGCGGGCACAGGATTTCATTCAGAATTTCGTGAATTCCAATAAGAGCTCGGGTACATACTCGAACAAGCTAATCGATGAAATGCTTCAAGTTATTAACCAGCAAACCTATCGCATCCCAGAAGAGACATTTATTAAGATGCCAAGACTCAGCAGCGAGGATATTCAGGAGATGAAGCCTGTTGCGAGAGAAATCGTCTCTAAGCTAAATAATGATCAGGTGATCGATGCTCAGACTGCAAGAGCTAAAGTAGCGGAACTGGTGAGTACAAGCGCTCTTAGTCAACGAACATCCAGAGAAGTAGTGCAGGAAATTGCACGACTAACGATTACAGCAAATAAATTTTATGACGATGAGAAGACGAAGGAAGCTAAAGTACAGGCACGTGAGAATACAGCGACTGTATTTGTTAAGCAAGGTGATATTCTAGTTAATAAGGGACAGATGATAACTGAGGAGATCTATACGCTCTTAGCTGAGAATGAGCTTCTCAAGAATCAAGTTAATTATTGGCCTCAGCTTGGGTTGCTTATGCTTTCCGCTTTGCTTTCTTTTGGATTATATATGTTTATTCGGCATTTTAGTACGCATACATTTAAATATAATAATGCCCAATTGCTAATGCTTATTGTTATCTTCACGATTACGATTGTATCCATGAATGTTATAGGTATTATTCAGAATAATGTGAGTTTTGATATCGGATTTCTAGCTCCTGTAGCTGTAGGTGCCATGTTAGTCACATTACTGCTGGATATGACACTTGCCTTCTTCTGTACGATGGTTTTTAGTGTTCTCTCAAGCATCATCTTGAATGTGAACCAGGGGCAAATGTTTGATTTTAATGTTGGATTTTTTACTATGACAGTTTCCTATGTTGCTATATTTGCCATACATCGAGCGAGTCAACGTTCTTCTTTGCTTAAGGGGGGGATTATGGTAAGTCTGTTCGGATCATTAGTTGTCTTTATTCTGACACTCATTGATGCTGGGGAATGGAATCAGATTCAGACGTTGTATACGATTGGATTTGCATTTGCGAGTGGCTTATTGACAGCGATCCTTGTTATCGGACTCATGCCATTTTTTGAAGTCACCTTTGGTATTTTGTCTGCTTTGAAGCTTGTGGAATTATCCAACCCTAATCATCCTTTGTTGCGGAAGTTACTTACGGAGACGCCAGGTACTTACCATCATAGCGTTATGGTCGGTAATCTGTCAGAAGCTGCTGCGGAAGCTATTGGTGGGGATGGACTGTTGTGCAGAGTAGGTTCCTATTACCATGATATTGGGAAGACTAAACGCCCAAGTTATTTCATTGAGAATCAGAACAACATGGAGAATCCACATGATTCGATCGATCCTAAATTGAGTAAGTCGATTATCATTGCTCATGCTAGAGATGGTGTGGAAATGTTGAAGGACTATAAGCTTCCTAAGCCGATCAGGGATATCGCGGAGCAGCACCATGGGACGACATTCTTGCATTTCTTTTATCAAAAGGCACTTAAAAAAGCAGAAGAACAGGGCAAAGAGCCGGATTTCACGGAACTTGATTTCCGTTATCCAGGTCCCAAAGCTCAGTCTAAGGAGTCTGCTGTGGTAGGGATTGCGGATAGTGTAGAGGCAGCGGTACGTTCGCTGCGGAATCCAACGGTGGAGCAGGTCGAAACGATGATTGAGAAAATTATAAAAAGTCGGCTGGATGATCATCAATTCAACGAATGTGATCTGACCTTGAAGGAATTAGACATCATAGGTAAAACGCTCAAAGAAAGTGTGATGGGCATATTCCATTCGCGAATTGAATATCCAGAAGAAATAAAGAAAACGTCATAAGGCAGAGGATTTATCATATCAAGAAGGAGCGTTTAATATATGAGTCTACAACTAGCTTGGAATAACGAGCAGAATGAGCTGGAAATTAGTGATACTCTCATATCTATGCTGGAAGAGGCCTTGCAAAAAGCGGGGGAATCCGAAGGTATATTAGATGGTGAAGTGGAGTTAACATTTGTAAATGATGACCAAATTCATGAGATGAATCGTGACTATCGTGGCATCGATCGACCTACAGATGTGCTTTCATTTGCAATGAATGAGTCATTGGATGGTGAATTGGAGATCGTCTACGAATTGGAAGAAGGCGAGGAACTGAATTCCGTTCCAGATGTGCTTGGAGATATTATTATCTCCGTAACAAGGGCTAAATTACAAAGCGAAGAATATGGACATTCGTTGGAACGAGAATTAGGTTTTCTGTTTGTGCATGGCTTCTTGCACCTTCTTGGGTATGATCATCAAGATAAAGCTTCTGAGGATGAAATGATGGGCAAGCAAGAAGCGGTTCTGTCTCAAGTTGGATTAAGTAGGTAATGGCGATGAAATCCTTCCTATCTTCATTTAAATTCGCAACGGAAGGGATTCTTTACGCTGTTACAACTCAAGTAAACATGAAGGTACATGTTATAGTTACAGTGGTTGTCATTACCGCGGCTGCCTACTTTCATGTATCTTCTGTTGACTGGTTATTTCTACTCCTTGCGATTACACTTGTGATGATGGCTGAACTATTTAATACGGCAATAGAAGCCGTTGTGGATAGGACCTCTCTTGAGATTCATCCTTTGGCTAAGGCTGCCAAAGATACTGCCGCAGGAGCTGTTCTTTTTACTGCGGCTTTTGCCGTGGTTGTTGGAATTGTTGTATTCTATAGACCCATTATTGATTTATTTACGGGATAGTATCCGATTTAGAGATTCTAGTATGAGCGTTTTAGTTGGATAATTTGGAGGAATGGATAATGGATTCTGCAACTTTATTACAAGAAGCAATGAAAGCACGGACAAAGGCATATGTTCCCTATTCTCATTTCGCTGTCGGAGCCGTACTAGTTGATGCTGATGGACAGATACACTATGGGTGTAATGTAGAGAATGCAGCGTATGGCCCTTCAAACTGCGCTGAGAGAACAGCATTCTTCCGTGCCATTGCTGACGGACATCAAGCGGGTAGTTTTAAGGCTCTGGCTGTTGTAGGGGATACAGACGGTCCTATCGCTCCATGTGGCGTTTGTCGTCAGGTCATGATTGAGTTGTGTGACCCCGATATGCCCGTTATTATGGGTAATATGAAAGGTGACATCCATGAAACAACAGTAAGAGATTTACTTCCAGGTGCATTTGGACCCTCTGATCTGGAAAGAACTAAAGGTTAAGAGCTCTAATTTTTAATCATTGCTTGCTGAAAATAGCATGTTATGCTGACCGCAGCGGTCATGTATCAATTCTATATATTTTCAAGTTCTGATTTTAATGTTGAGCCAGGTTAAGGCTTAAGAATTTCATATAGATGGGATTTTACAGGAGGATGTTATTGTAATGGCTAAGGCTAAATTTAAATCAGGTTTTGTTGGTATTGTCGGCAGACCCAATGTAGGTAAATCAACACTTATGAACCAAGTGATTGGACAGAAAATAGCGATCATGTCAGATAAACCACAGACGACACGAAATAAGATTCACGGCGTATATACGACAGAGACTTCTCAAATCGTATTTCTGGATACGCCAGGGATTCACAAACGTCAATCCAAGCTTGGAGATTACATGAATCAGACAGCTCTTAACACCCTTGGTGAGGTTGAAGTTGTGTTGTTTCTTGTAGATGCTTCTGAGGGAATGGGTGGGGGAGACCGTTACATTGTAGAACAAATGAAGAACGTTAGAACGCCAATTATTCTAGTGTTGAACAAAATTGATCGGATTGACCCACCTGCTTTACTACCGCTTATTGAAGGATATCGCAAGTTGTACGACTTCGCGGAAATCATTCCGGTATCGGCTAAAAATGGTAACAATGTGAGTACTTTATTAGGGCAACTCGATAACTATTTACCGGAAGGTCCACAGTATTATCCAGCCGATCAAATTACAGATCACCCAGAGCAATTTGTCTGCGCTGAGCTCATTCGGGAGAAGATACTCCGTCTAACGCGTGAGGAGATTCCTCACTCTATCGCTGTCACTATTGAGGCTATGAGTGTTGAGGATAATGGTGTCGTGAACATCTCGGCCGTTATTTTCGTTGAACGTGATTCGCAAAAAGGTATTGTCATCGGTAAACAGGGTGCTTTGCTTAAGGAAATTGGTCAATTGGCACGTCATGATATTCAGAACTTGCTTGGATCCAAAATCTTTCTAGAATTATGGGTTAAAGTTAAAAAAGATTGGCGCAACCAAGATCGAGTTCTCCGTGATTTAGGCTTCCACCGCGAAGTATAACATCTTCTCCCGTTTGTCAGGATTTGCAACACATATAATGCAGGACATCGCACATGCTAACTTCGAAGATGCAAACGTCATTTCCGAAGAGAGGATGAATACGAATGCGAGATTTCTCGTGGAAGTATTTTGCAAAGACTGGAGATGTCGATGCTTACTTGCTTTTCAAAGAAGCAGGTAGCACGATAAGTGATGAAATTGCTGACAGCACTGTAGTGGAAGAGATGGTAAATTATGAAGAAAATGAATGAATGGTTGCTCCGTGAATGGTTGGGTGAAGAATCATGCTATACAGGGTGGAAGGTATCGTCATCCGCAGCATGGACTACGGTGAAGGGAACAAAATCATTACGCTTTGCACCGAAAACACGGGTAAAATAGGAGTATTGGTCAGAGGAGCAAAGAAAGTAAAGAGCCGACACGCTGCCTTGACACAATTATTTACGATAGGCGAGTATGTATTTTTTAGGACAGGTACTGGCTTGGGCACGCTGAATGCAGGTGAGATTAATGAATCTCATCACCGTTTAAGGGGAGATCTTACCATGGCTGCATATGCTTCCTATGCGTGCGAATTACTTGATCGTATTGTTCAGGATGAGGAGACAGGTAGCTTCTGGTTTCAGCAGCTGAAAGCTTGTCTTACCGCTCTGGAGGAAGGTAAAGACCCTGGTATTATTCTCAATATTTATGAAATGAAAATATTACAAACGGCAGGTTATGGACCACAAATGGATACTTGTATTTCTTGTGATCAGGAACGAAGTGACGATCAATTGTTGCTTAGTCCAAGACTCGGAGGGGTACTGTGTAAATACTGTAAACATCATGATATGCAAGCTATGACGATGAGTCCTCGTGCGCTTAAGTTATTACGTTTGTTCTCAAGACTTGATTTGAGGAAGCTTGGAAATATTGATGTTAAAGAAGAGACTAAGGCGGAGTTAAAGATAATGATGAGAGCTTTCATTGATCAACAACTTGGACTTAACCTAAAGTCTAGAAATTTTTTGGATCAGATGGACAAGTACGGAATATAAGCATTGATTATAGTTTGACAATCGTAAATTACTAATGGTACGATGTTCATCATATACTTGATTTCATGATTTATGCATTGAACGAGAAATTAGTGGATTAACATCCTACATGATTAGCGAGCTGGGGAAGGTGGAAGCCCAGTGGAAGGATATCCGTTAAATGGCAACTCGGGAGCATGATATGAATGAGTAAAAGTGAATTGCGACATAAGTCTTAAGGGCTTAAGCGTAATTAAGTAGGGTGGAACCGCGGGGAATATTAGTTCTCGTCCCTATGTCTGTGCAGCAGGCGTAGGAGCGAGGGCTTTTTGCTGTGCAGAGACCGGAAATGATCGCGAAATTGAGATTTAAAATGAGCAAAGGGGTGTGACACTGATGAATTTTCAGCAAATGATTCTAACACTGCAGCAGTTCTGGGCAGAGCAGCAATGTATTATTGTCCAGCCGTATGATACGGAAAAAGGGGCGGGAACGATGAACCCCATGACTTATTTGCATTCTATTGGTCCTGAGCCGTGGAATGTTGCTTATGTAGAGCCTTCACGCCGACCGGCAGACGGACGTTATGGAGAGAATCCTAACCGACTATACCAGCATCACCAGTTTCAAGTCATTCTTAAGCCTTCACCAGATAATATTCAGGAAATTTACTTAGAGAGTCTAAGCAGACTTGGGATTGATCCTCTTAAGCACGACATTCGATTCGTTGAGGACAACTGGGAAGCACCAACATTAGGAGCATGGGGATTGGGCTGGGAAGTATGGCTTGATGGTATGGAGGTTACTCAATTTACGTATTTTCAGCAAGTAGGTGGCATTGATGCTAGTCCAGTGGCCGTTGAGATTACATACGGAATGGAACGCCTAGCATCTTATATCCAAGATAAAGAAAATGTATTTGATCTAGAGTGGGTTAACGGCATTACTTATGGAGATGTATTCCATCAGGCAGAATATGAACATTCTAAATATTCTTTTGAAGTGTCGGATGTTCAAATGCTATTAACATTGTTCAACATGTATGAAGAGGAAGCCAAAAGAGCTATGGAAGAGCACTTGGTATTCCCGGCCTATGACTATGTATTGAAATGTTCCCATACGTTTAATTTACTTGATGCTCGGGGTGCCATTAGTGTCACAGAGCGTACAGGATATATCATGCGCGTACGGAACTTGGCACGCCAAGTGGCTGCTACCTATTTAGAAGAACGTGAGAAACTGGGCTTTCCGCTTTGTAAGAAAGGAGATGTTCAACTTGGCTAAGGATCTACTATTTGAAATTGGATTAGAAGAAATACCTGCGAGGTTCATTCGTGCTGCGATGGAGCAGCTAGAAGATAAATTCATCAAATGGCTTACACAATCTCGAGTTTCCTATGGTGCGGTTCAAGCTTATTCAACGCCACGCCGCCTAGCTGTATATGTACAAGGGGTTGCGGAGAAGCAGGAAGATGTACAGGAAGAAGTAAAAGGACCCTCTCGTAAAATTGCTCAAGATGCCACTGGCGCTTGGAGTAAGGCAGCTTTAGGTTTCGCACGTAGTCAAGGTGTCGATCCTGAACAGTTTACGTTCAAAGAGTTGAACGGTGTGGAATATATATACGTTACGAAGAGCAGTATCGGTGTAGAAACCTCCACTATTCTTTCCGAGGGATTACTTCATATTGTATCCTCCATGACTTTCCCTAAAAATATGCGCTGGGGCAATCATGAATTTAAATTTGTTCGTCCTATTCGCTGGCTGGTAGCTTTATTTGGTCCAGATATTGTTGATTTGGAGATAACTGGTGTTAAAGCCGGAAACATAACGCGGGGACATCGATTCCTTGGAGGCGAAGCGGTGATTCCAGAAGCTTCTTCATACGTTGAGGTGCTTCGTGGACAATCCGTTATTGCTGATGTTAACGAGCGTAAAGAACTCATTGTGAGTCAAATCAAATCCCTTGCGGCAGACAAGAATTGGGAAATCGCAATGAAGGAAGATTTGCTGGAAGAAGTGTTGTTTCTTGTAGAGACGCCGACAGCCCTTTACGGAACTTTTGATCCAGCATTTTTAGAAATTCCACAGGATGTGCTTATAACATCTATGAGAGAGCATCAGCGTTATTTCCCAGTCTTAAATGATCAAGGTCAATTGTTGCCATTCTTTGTTACTATCCGTAATGGTGATAGTAACTCAATCGACGTTATTGCTAAAGGAAATGAGAAGGTTCTACGTGCGCGCTTGTCAGATGCGAAATTCTTCTATCAAGAAGATCAGAAGTTACGCATCTCGGATGCCCTGTCTAAGCTTGAGAACATCGTATTCCATGAAGAGATTGGAACGATTGGCGATAAAGTTCGTAGAATTCGTCGAATAGCAGATAACCTCGGAACTATGTTAGAGCTCTCGAATGATAAGGCAGAATCGGTTAGCAGAGCAGCAGAAATTTGTAAATTTGATCTTGTGACACAAATGGTATATGAATTCCCTGAATTGCAAGGTGTTATGGGTGAGGATTATGCGCGTAAAGCGGGTGAGAAAGAGGATGTGGCTAGAGCCGTATTCGAACATTATCAACCTCGATTTGCGGGTGAAGAAACCCCAACTTCTATCGTAGGTTCATTAGTTAGTATTGCTGATAAAATCGACACGATTATTGGATGTTTCTCCATTGGCATTATCCCAACAGGTTCACAGGACCCTTATGCACTTCGTCGTCAAGCACAAGGGATCGTGCAGATTATGTTGGCACAAGAGCTTCCAATTACTTTGTCACAGCTGATTAGTATCACGCTAGAGGTCCATGAGAGCTTGCGTAACCTCAAGCGTCCTGCAGATGAAATTCGTAGCGATGTATTAGAGTTTTTTGGGCTTCGTGTCAAGAAAATATTATCAGAGCAACTTCGTTATGATGTCGTGGATGCCGTGATTTCATCGAGCTTTGATGACATTGTATCCGTAGTATCACGTGGTGAGTCACTGATGAATGCCGTGACTCATCAAGAAGACTTCAAAACAACGGTAGAATCCTTTAATCGTGTTAGTAATTTAGCGGGTAAAGCTGAACCTACCGTCATCAATGAAGCTCTTTTTGAAGAAGAGGGTGAGAAGGATCTTTATCAGGCTTGGAAGGCTGTTACTGAATCCTACCATGCGGCGCTCGTGCAACGTGATGCTGCTGAAGCATTACAGTTGTTAGGACGGATTAGTGGAGAGATTACTAAATTTTTCGATTCTGTTATGGTTATGGCTGAGGATGAGCATGTTAAGAATAATCGCTTAGCCGTACTAGCTGAAATTGATAAAGATTTGAAGAAATTCGCTGATTTTACGAAGTTAGTGTGGTAATGATGTCTTAAACAAAGGGGTATATATATTCGGAATAATGTTCCTTATATACCCCTTTTATTTTCTTTTTAAGAGGTTTGGTATAGATTAAGAAGGAGTTTTACTACATGAACGCGTATATTATATATACGAGAAAACACATTTAGGTGAGAATAGGTGATATTCTGGCTGGAATTCTGAGTCATCGTATTGTTGTTGACGGGGATGCTTGTCCTGTCAAACAAGAAATAGGAGAAACTGCCCGCCGCTTTAATATTCCCGTTATTATGGTGTCATCTTATGATCATCTTATTCGGGAACAAGAAGGGGTTACTACTGTTCAGGTTGATCGAAGTGATCAAAGTGCAGATCTTTACATTGCCAATCATATTTTGTCAGGCGATGTTGTGGTTACACAGGATTATGGGCTAGCAGCTTTAGCTTTGGCTAAAAGATGTTATGTGATTTCCTTTCGAGGGATAAGCTATGGTAATGACGAGATAGAACTTATGCTCGATCGTAGGCACCATCAGGCTAAAGCCCGAAGAATGGGGAAATACTCTAAAGGTCCGAAGCCAATCACAGCAGAGGATAAAAAATTTTTTCAACACAATCTGACAAAACTTTTGCTACATTTGCAGGAGAATGTCCAACCATAGCGAATTATATTTACGTGCTAAAGAGATGAAGGTGGTAAGGTTGAGTGCCGGACAAGGCAATATACCAGAAAAAATCATCGACGCTGTATTAGAGCATCATGATATCGTGGATACGGTAAGTAAATATGTTCATTTAACGAAACAAGGAAAGTACATGAAGGGCCTTTGTCCGTTTCATTCGGAGAAAACTCCTTCATTCACAGTGACACCAGAGAGGCAAATCTTTTATTGTTATGGCTGCGGTAAAGGTGGAAATGCCATCAAGTTCATGATGGAAATCGAAGGATTATCTTTTCCTGAAGCTGTGAAGATCATGGCAGAAGAGAGTCAAATTGTGGTGCCAGAGATTCAGGGATCTTCGGCTGTATCGCATAATCCGGAGAGAGAACGGCTGATACAAGCTTATGAATGGTCAGCTAAATTCTATCATTATCTGCTTAAGAATACAGAGTACGGTAAGCCCGCAATGGAGTACTTACGATCAAGAGGGTTCACCGATAAACTCATTGATCAATTTCAGATTGGGTATGCACCGGACTCATGGAATACCTTAGTTCAGTTTCTTACCAAGCGTTCATTTGATCTTGAAGAGATGGAAAGAGGAGGCTTGTTGTCAACTCGTAGTGATGGTAGTGGTTGTATTGATCGTTTTCGTGATCGTGTCATGTTTCCGATTACAGATAGGAACGGTAAAATCATTGCTTTTGCTGGCAGAATACTTGGTGATGGACAGCCCAAATATTTGAATTCACCTGAAAGTAAGCTATTTAACAAAAGTCGCACCTTGTACAATCTACACCAATCGAAAAGTGCTATTCGCAAATTAAGGAAAATTGTTCTTTTTGAAGGCTATGGAGATGTTATTTCATCTTGGGAAGCGGGAGTACACAATGGTGTAGCGACGATGGGAACTTCCTTAACAGAAAGTCATACTGCAATGATCAAAACCATGGCCGATGAAGTATTGGTATGTTTCGATGGGGATCGTGCAGGACAAGCTGCAGCAATGAAGGTTATTCCCTTACTTGAAAGTGCTGGATTGAACATTAAGATATGTGTTTTAAGTGATGGGCTAGACCCTGACGGATTTGTGCAAAAGTACGGCGGTGAAAGATATATGAATCAAATTATTGAGGGCGCCGTTTCCACTACGAAATTTAAACTTATATATCTCAAAAAAAACCATATACTGCTAGAAGAAGATGGAAAGATTTCGTATATGAAAGAAGTTCTTCCGATTATTGCCGCTTTGCCATCCTCAACAGAGAGGGAAGTATATTTAAGGGAATTATCTTCTGAACACCATCTTTCTTATGAAAGTCTTAAGCAGGATTGCAACTTGATTCGGCAACATATGCAAAAAAACATGCAGGATGGGGATAATATTGAGCAAGGGTGGAATAATGGTAGGCATAAAAAAGGGAAAGCACCGGCACCTATTTTATTACCTGCTTATCATACCGCTGAGCGAAGACTACTCTCCTTAATGCTTCAGGATGCCGAAGTTGCACGTTATGTGGGAGAACACCTTGGAGATGCTTTTAACATTGATGATCATGCAGCTATTGCTGCTTATCTATATGCCTATTATGCACTGGGCAAACAACCGGATATCAGCCGTTTTATGTCATCGCTTCATGACGACCAGTTGGAGAAGACACTCATTTCTATCTCCATGATGGATACACCTCGTGATTGGAATATCCAGGTTCTTGATGATTGCATTCGAGAAGTTCATAAAGTTCCTCAACAACGAGCGATTGATCAGAAAAAAGAAGAGATGATGGGTGCAGAACGTTCTGGTGATTTTTTACGTGCGGCACAAATTGCAAGTGAGATTATAGCCCTAGAGAGACAGTAATTGAGATGGTTACATGGTTGTTACTAGGGAGGAGGGAGTCGAATTATGGCGAATGATCAGCATACTGAGATAGAGACAGAATTAACGCTTGATCAAGTGAAAGACCAATTGATTGAGCAAGGTAAAAAGAGGTCCACGCTAAACTACAAGGATATTATGGAGAAGTTATCACCATTCGATCAAGATCCTGAGCAAATGGAAGAATTTTATGAACATTTGAGCGATTTGGAGATTGAAGTTGTCAATGAGAACGATGAGGAAGTGAACACTCTTCGTCCTAATGATGACTCTGAAGGTCGTGAAGGTGACGAGATGAATTTCGATGATGATATATCGTTGCCTCCAGGTATCAAGATTAATGATCCTGTGCGGATGTATCTCAAAGAAATCGGTCGTGTACAATTATTATCGGCAGATGATGAGGTACAATTAGCAAAACGTATTGAGAATGGTGATGAAGAGGCCAAGAGACGTCTTGCTGAAGCCAATCTAAGACTCGTGGTTAGTATTGCTAAGCGATATGTAGGACGTGGAATGCTGTTCCTCGATTTAATTCAAGAAGGCAACATGGGGCTTATCAAAGCTGTTGAGAAGTTTGATCACACTAAAGGATACAAGTTTAGTACGTATGCAACCTGGTGGATTCGTCAGGCGATTACGCGTGCAATTGCAGACCAAGCACGTACAATTCGAATTCCTGTGCATATGGTAGAAACGATTAATAAATTGATCCGTGTATCGCGTCAACTTCTACAAGAATTGGGTCGTGAGCCAGCACCAGAAGAAATTGCTCTGGAGATGGAGCTAAGCGTTGAAAAGGTACGGGAGATTATGAAGATTGCTCAAGAACCAGTCTCACTCGAAACACCAATCGGGGAAGAGGATGATTCACATTTGGGAGATTTCATTGAGGATCAGGAAGCCTTGGCACCCGCAGATGCTGCAGCTTATGAGCTTCTCAAGGAACAGCTTGAAGATGTATTGGATACGTTAACTGAACGTGAAGAGAATGTACTTCGACTTCGTTTCGGTCTAGATGATGGACGTACAAGAACGCTGGAAGAGGTCGGTAAAGTGTTCGGAGTCACGCGTGAACGGATTCGTCAGATTGAAGCTAAGGCTCTTCGTAAATTACGTCATCCAAGCCGCAGTAAAAGGCTGAAGGACTTTCTTGAATAAATGTGTTTATTGGACCTTCTGCAGAAATTTAGGCAGCAAGGTCTTTTTTCTAGGTAAGTTAAGTGAATCTATATAATGGACCTAAACCATCTAATCAAAATTCTGTTCGTTCTTCACAGAAACTGAATGGCAGAAAGATATTTCTTTCTTTTGGTATTTTTTCCTTGATTTGTCTTGTTGGTCTTTATTTTAGCTCTTTTCCTTGGCCAATGCAAATCATTATGGCATTGATTATGATAAGCACATGTTATGGTTTTGTAGGCGTATATCGTTTACAGCCTTGTTGTTTCATCAGATAGAGATGCAAAATATAATGTTTCTAGGTATGATAAAGTGGTATCTGCTTTAGAGGTGCTAATCTTTACAAGAAAAAAATGGATTGCGTGGGTGGCAACATGAAATTATCGAGACGATTACAATATATAATGGAACAACTTCCTCATGGAAGTAGACTTGCTGATATCGGGTCTGACCATGCGTTGTTACCTGTAGCTGCTATTAAGAGTGGCAGGGTTACTCAGGCAATTGCAGGTGAAGTCAATGTGGGTCCACTAGATGCTGCGTCTAAACAGGTATTAGCAGCCGGACTTAAAGACCAAATATCGGTTAGACTTGGAGATGGACTAGAGGTCATAGCTGCTGGAGAAGTAGATGTTATCACGATAGCCGGTATGGGTGGAGGACTGATTTCAAGCATACTGAACAGTGGACAAGATAAGCTACAAGGGGTAAAGATGCTCGTACTTCAACCTAATGTAGGTGAGGATATATTACGACGGTGGCTACTGGACCATCACTGGGTACTAACATCGGAACATATTATGGAGGAAGATCGTAAAGTCTACGAAGTGTTGACAGCTGTTCCAGTGTCTGGAGATTACGATCATTCTAACGAGGATCTATATCGTGAGTATATGCTACATCATGCCACTGCACCTGAACAACAAGTAGAGGTTGCTATGCCCACATTGCTCCGTATGGGACCATGGCTATTGAAGAATCCCGATCCGATATTTATTGCAAAGTGGATGTCAGAGGTTCTTAAATTAGAGCGGATATTAGAATCCATTAATACATCTAATTTATCATCATCAGAAGAGAAGTCTAAAGAAATATCGGAGGAAATCCAGCAGATTAAAGGGGTGCTTGCATGTTTGCAAAAGGACAGACTGTAATTCAATTCATGGAGCAGCTTGCTCCTAAACATTTGGCTGTACCTGAAGACAAAATTGGTCTCCAATTGGGTAGTTTGCAAAAAGAAATTCGGAATGTATTGATCGCTTTAGATATTAATGATGAAGTGGTGGAAGAAGCGATTAAGCTTAAAGTCGATCTAATTATTGCTCATCATGCGATTATATTTCGACCGCTTAAGCAGCTACAGACCGATACACCGATGGGTAAAATATATGAAAAGCTAATCAAACAAGACATTTCCGTCTACATTAGCCATACTAATCTCGATATAACGGAAGGGGGTATGAACGATTGGATGGCGGAGGCCCTGGGTATTGAGCAGGGTGTACCCCTCGATGAAGTGCATACAGAGCAGCTATTTAAGTTCGTTGTTTTTGTTCCTAAGAGTCATCACCAGCAAGTATTGGATGCCATTCTAGGGGCGGGAGCAGGCACCATTGGGAACTATAGCGATTGTAGTTTTAGTAACGAAGGTTATGGAACCTTTAAGCCTCAGGCGGGTACTAACCCTTATCTAGGGACAGAAGGTAAACTTGAAACAGCTGAAGAAATCCGAATTGAAACGATTGTGCCTCAGAGCATCCGAAATAAAGTAGTGCAGGCTATGCTAAAAGCACATCCATATGAGGAAGTAGCTTATGATTTATATTCTTTGGATCTAAAAGGCAGGACCTTTGGTCTTGGGAGAGTCGGCAAGTTGAAAGCTTCGATGTCGCTAGCTGAATTTGTAGATGTGGTCAAAAAAAATCTACAAGTAGATCATGTGCGTGTCGTAGGAGATCTAAATCGATCTGTGCGGAAGGCCGCAGTACTGGGAGGGTCAGGAAGTCGATATGTCTCTCCCGCAATATTTAGAGGCGCAGATGTGTTGGTAACGGGAGATATCGATTACCATACAGCACAGGATGCGCTGATGGCGGGAATTGCCCTCATTGATCCAGGTCATAATGCAGAGAAAATTATGAAGTCTAAAGTAGCTGAATGGATGGAACATAAGCTTCAGGAAAAGAAGTATGATACGAAGGTACATGTATCGGTCGTTAATACGGAAACCTTCCAATTTATGTGATACATGTATTCAGGGTTGTATAGTTAATAAAATTATTGTAGAATATGTAATGTTGTCCCGAAAGTTTAACAGACAATCGCTGGTGGTGTTTAAGACGCCACGAGAGGAAAGTCCGGGCTCCATAGGGCAGGGTGCTGGATAACGTCCAGTCAGCGCGAGTTGAAGGATAGTGCCACAGAAATGGACCGCCGATGGCCGCTTTTAGCGTGCACAGGCAAGGATGGAACCGAGGTGTAAGAGACCCCGAGGAACGCTGGTGACTTCGTTCCTGGTAAACCCCACTTGGAGCAAGACCTAATGGAACGCACGCCTTCTCTTTCGAGAGAATGCATCCTTAGCCCGAGGCGCGTTCAGGTTGGTCGCTGGAGCCACTCAGTAATGTTTGGCCTAGATAGATGATTGTCGCTTGGAGTGGGAGGGTAGTTCCCGTATATACCACGAATAGCACAGAACCCGGCTTACGGAAAACTTTCATAACTATATACAACACTCATATTTACAACTGATTACTAACGAAGTGGCAGTGTCTTACGGTCTAAAGCCGCAAGAACACGGTCATTTTTTTATTTTTAAATATAAGCAGCAAAGTATAAGTTTTCACTATACTTTGCTGTTTAATTTCTAAGGGAAACGGTTACCGTTCTATTAAAGACGGCAAATCGTTTCTTCTTGGTAAGCCTATTTTAGACAAATATACATACATACTGGACAATCGTACAAACGAAATAGGTGGATATTTAATAACCTATATCAAAATCAGGAAAGGAGCTACATCATATGAGCGATAATTGTTTCCAATGTCCACCTGCGGACCCCGTTATATGTGACCCTATTATTGTCTTTGAAGATCATTACTACCCACAAATTGTTCCTATAGTTCATACAGTTAAAGTGGTAAAGAGAAATCATTGTGTTCCTGTGCCGAAGCATATTTATAATTGTGTTACTGAGGAACAAGAGTTAAGCGTCTCTGGACGCTCTTCGAAAAAGACGGTCGCAAAAGTATCCCAATCCTCCAAGAAAAAAACTAAAAAAAAGTAATCATACAGAATACAAAACAATCCGTCTCGAAATGAGAGAACGGAT
Source organism: Paenibacillus sp. (assembly GCA_036496075.1). Classification (GTDB taxonomy): domain Bacteria; phylum Bacillota; class Bacilli; order Paenibacillales; family Paenibacillaceae; genus Paenibacillus_AQ. The sequence continues at coordinate 23,000 of DASXLR010000143.1, forward strand.
TGTTTTTTTAATAATGTTTAGCAAGTGTAAACTTGCTGCTAAGAGAGTTTAGCATATTCTCATTAATGAGATATCTGCTTCTTACGTACAACGGACTGCATCTGGCTTTGTACATGCTGTGGCCAGAATTGTAAGGGGGCTCCTCCATGACCCGCAGCTTGAAGAGCTTTATAAATATCAATCTGACCATAACCATAATACTTATCGTGACCACTAGTTCCTAAATCTATTACGCTACTCCGCATAAGATCCATGACTTCCACATTCGTCAGTTCAGGATTTCGTGAGCGGATTAGACCTGCCATCGCAGCGACGTGAGGAGTGGCCATGGAAGTTCCAGAGAGGGAAGCATATTGCTTACCCGTGTAAGTACTGGCTATACTTTCACCAGGTGCGACTACATCGACATACTCTCCATAATTAGAGAAAGAAGCTCGCTGCATGTTGGCATCCGTTGCGGATACTGAGAACACTTCGGGATAAGCAGCAGGATAACCAGGACGTTCTGTATTGTCGTTCCCCGTTGCCGCGATCAATACGATGTCTCTGTCATAAGCATATTTGATAGCATCATGTAGAAATTGTGAATCAGCATAGTTACCAAGGCTCATATTAATTACTTTCGCTCCATGATCTGCAGCCCATATAATTCCCTCAGACACAGAATAGGTGGTCCCTGCACCGGAATTATCAAGTGCTTTCACAGGCATCACTTTATTGAACCAGCTAATTCCAGCTATACCCTCATTGTTATTCACAGATGCTGCAATAATGCCGGTGACATGCGTTCCATGACCCACATCATCTTCAGGAGGTTTTGCAGGGTCAATGACATTATACCCTGGTGCTAGCACTCCCTGTAAATCAGGATGATCTGCCTCAACACCCGTATCCACTACTGCGATAATGACATCTTTGCTACCTTTAGATAAATCCCAGCCTTTGCCTGTCTCGATAGCCGGAAGATTCCATTGATATTCGCTGTAAAGAAGGTCGTTGGGTATGTTTGAATTCATCGTTTGGTTTGGATTATCCTGGACGTCATTGGTTAAGTACAGATAATGGGGCTCCGTATATTCAGGATTATACTTTTTCTTGAAATAAGCATTAAGCTTATGATAATCCATGTCAGAGGAGTGAAAAACATAAGCGTACCCCATTTTTCGAACCCATGTACTTCTAACTTCTTTAGAGATATTAACCATCTCTTTGTTGGTGAGAGGTTCGCGAAAATGGACTACAATTTCATTCTCGTAATAATGGCTTGCTTTTTCATTGTCATGTCCTGTTTTAACTTTAATATCACGCAATGTATCTGTATGAACAGATTCAATGCGGTAGTTTCCTTCTTTTGGATAGGGAATTAAACGTAAATTGTTATCCTGGTGTTTTTTGACTTCATTCAGTATTTTTAGATTTATTACCGTAACTACACCTGCTAGTCCTTTTGGTGAGGGTTCAGCGATTATATAATATTGTTCACCATCCACTTCAAAAGTAGGTGACTGATACGATTTTTGTTTACTGATATTATTTTTGGCTATCATTTGGTAGTTGGATAATTTTGACTGTTTCTTAGTGATCAAGGACATATTGTTAGTTGTATAAGGATATTGTTTATGATGGATGAAATCGTACCAGGTAATGCTGACTATATGATCATGAGCTTTCAGGAGTTGCTTTACATGCTTCGTTATTTGCTTCGGATTAGCATCGTACAAGGTGTTCACTAATGTGGACATGTGCCTTTGGGCATCTGATCGGGACAACAAATGGGTGGATGTAATATCTTTTTGTCTAATCTTTAACTTTACCTTGTTTTCTTGCTGTGGGGGCAGTGCTTCTGTGGTTGTGGAGAATGTGTTGGAATTACTTATTCTAGGCTTGGAATTACTTATTCTAGGCAATACAATAATCAAGGTTAGGACAGCTATACTAGCTAGTATGCCTAATAAAGTCATGGCTCGGCGGAACATCTCTACACCTCCTAATATGTATAAAAGTTAATGATAGCGTTAGATATTGGAACCCCTTTTATACTTGGATATTTATGGGGGACATTCCAATTCTAAACGGGTATAGAGACATAAAAAGGATACCGCTCTAGAACAATGTATGATAGGATAGTACAAGGAAATTGTTGGTGAAAGTGAAAGTAAGAGGTTATATTGATGAAGGTACAATAAGGGGGAGCTAACATTATGTCAGCAGCCAATATTCAAAAATTGTGTGAAGCCACGAGAGAAAAATTAATATCTTCTATTGCAACTTTGGAAACTTTCTTGAATGAGAATGCATTACCAGAACTGACAAATGATCAACAGGATGAGGAAACGATCCTTTTTTACAAAGGCTTTTTATCTGAGCTTCGTCACTTACTTGTCTTTTCTGAAGTATCCTATGAGAAATTAGGTATAGTTCTTCGCCGAGCTAATTTTGATATCGAATTTGCTGAAAAAGCTTTATATAACGTATATCATCACTGCGTTAACAACTTTTTCTATCCTAAAAATGAAAGCTATTCAGAGGATGGTCGCTATGCGTATACTGGACAAGATGCTATTCGTTTCCGTATGAAGCCCGTGCAATCAGCTCATGATCTTATTATGGATATCACGAAAGTATACGAAGAACTTAGGGACGATCTTGTATATTACGAAAGTGATTATTTGACGGAGCGCCGGATGCAAGTGAAAAGTCGAGTCTAAAAAATAACAATATATATGCTTAATTCATATTACGGCTGATTTATCCTTTAAAGGATAGATCGGCCGTTTTTTATGCTGTAAGTCATATTTTTGACATCAACTAACAGTTGTTTGGTCGCATAGCCGATTCCTGTAGAGGAGACAATGTAGGAGAGGTGATAATTAATGATTAATGAGCCCAGAACATACGTCAAATGCAGTGTGAGTAACTGTAATTATTGGGGTGAACAGAATGTATGCCGTGCAGATCAGATCATGATTGAAATCGACAGCCATGCCAAGATTAATCTGATTGAAGAGTATGGGAAAGAAGATTTTGTAGATCACCAAGACAAAGCTCAAAGTTCATCGTCAACTTGCTGTCTGACATTTAAACCGAAATCGTCTTAATAACATGATTTCTATTCCAATGAGGGGGTTTTGGGTATGGATGAGCATAAAAAGGATCGTGAAGTAAAACATGATGAGAGTATACACAATGAGAATATCCTTCATAAAAAAGGGAAGAACAGAGTAGATTATCCTAGGCTCAATCATAACCATGAAGAGGAATATGCAGCTGAAGTAGCCCCGCCTGTTCGTGGACGTGATCCTCGTTCTGTAGATGGAGCAGTAGATGAAGATGTAGATAGTAAAACAGGGAGCATGGCAGGATATATCGGGTTAGCTCTGGGGATTGCCTCATTGTTCATGTGGTCTATAGTCTTGGGTCCGGTTGCAGCTGTGACGGGGCTTTATGCATATTCCCAAGGAAGTAAAACAACAGGAGCATGGTCGATGGGCTTAGGAATCCTCGCAACGATAAGTTATTTTGTTCTTATTCCATTTGGAAGATAAATCGATGATCTAGTTTTTTGAGTACCCCCTAAATTCTCTTACATTAGAGGCTGGGGGTTTTTTTTGTTCTTTCAAACTTTCTTTAGAGAAATGTAGCGTATGACACACTCACATGATAAAATGAATGAATCAGATTATGATGGAAGTTGGGAGATCAATATGCAAATCGACTCTGTGTCTACAAAGCAATATATAGATCAACAAGAAACAGCTACTATACGTAACAAAGAAGAACTACTACAAGAGCTGATTAGCTCTGGTGGAGGTTCTAATTTTGATGGTATGTTACAACAGATTATGACCATGGATCAATTAAATGAACAGGCCAATGATACCGTATTAACGAAACCACCGGGCGTATCTTGGAGTGATGGGCTATTATGGCAGCAACTTGGGGATGTACCAGAGAACAAGCCTTCCGTACAGGGAGATGTGGTTGTTTCTTCTAAACATTCAACTTCATCTTCACCAACAACGTATAATGATTTGATTAAACAGGCTAGTCGTAAATATGGTGTTCCAGCGGATTTGATCAAGGCTGTTATTGATACAGAATCATCATTCAATCCACAAGTTGTATCTTCGGCAGGAGCCAAAGGGCTTATGCAATTAATGGATGGAACGGCTGAGGGGCTTGGAGTAAGTAATTCATTTGATCCCGCAGAGAATATTGATGCAGGGACGCGTTATCTTGCTTATCAGTTGAAGCGATTTGATGGACAAGAGAATATGGCGTTAGCTGCTTACAATGCAGGTCCTGGAAGAGTGCAGCGTTTGGGATTATCTAGTGATGCAGAGCTGATGAACAATCTTAACTTGCTTCCACAGGAGACAAGAAATTATATTTCCAAAGTGCAGAATGCTCGTTCTAAATACGAAGTGTAAAGCAGACAATTATATAGCATTAGACAATGGATCACACTGGGGATGACGCAAAAGATTCGAACTGCTTAATTTTTTGAATCCTTCCCAATGGTTGATCTTTTTGTGTTGTTCTGAAGGAAAGGGGTGTCATTTAATTGATATACTGGGATCATGCTGCAAGCACGCCACCTTATGAAGATGTTATACGAACCATTTCTGAGGTTATGAAGGAGCATTATGGTAATCCTTCTTCTATGCATACGCTGGGGGAGAATGCCGGAAAGTTGATCAAACGTGCACGTGAAGGTTGTGCAAGCACACTCGGGGTTAATCCTATGGAAGTTGTGTTCACTTCAGGAGCTACAGAAGGGAACAACATGGCGATTAAGGGAGCTGCACTTCAGCACATAAAGCGTGGTAAGCATATCATCACTACAGAAATTGAACATCCATCCGTATATGAAAGCTTTCTTCAATTACAACAATGGGGATTTGATGTTACTTTTCTTCCTGTTAATTCAAGTGGGCAAGTGAACCCCATGACACTTGCATCTGAGATCAGAAAAGATACAACACTTGTCAGCATTATGCACGTTAATAACGAAGTCGGAGCGATTCAACCCATTAAGGCGATTGGCAAGCTAATTAAGCAAAAAAATCCACGTACACTATTTCATGTGGATGGAGTGCAGGGTTTTGGTAAATTATCGGTGAATCTTCGCAAATGGGACGTTGATCTATATACGCTTTCCTCTCATAAATTTCGTGGTCCCAAGGGGACAGGGCTATTATATGTTCGAGAAGGAGTTGCATTAACGCCACTTCTAACCGGAGGTTCTCAAGAGTTGGGTATGCGCGCCGGCACGGAGAACATTCCACACATTGTTGCGATGGCTAAAGCGATGAGGATCGCTGGTGAACGGCAGGAGACTTTCACTGTAGGCATCTCTTTGTTGCGTAATAGGCTACTACAGACGCTTCGGGAGATACCGGGGATCGTACTGAATAGTGACGAGGCTTGCGCACCCCATATTGTGAACTTCTCTTACCCAGGTATGAAGTCGGAAGTGTTCCTGCACGCGCTGGAAGAGCTTGATATGCTGGTTTCTACGAAATCGGCATGTTCTTCCAAGCTTGCAGAACCCAGTAAAGTATTACTTTCCATGGGGCGAACTTCCGAAGAGGCTTCAAGTGGAATTCGGATCAGCTTGGGGGATTGTCACACAGAGAATGATGTAGAACAGCTAGAATATGCAATTCGTAGTGTAGTGGAACGGTTACAACCGTTCTTGCAGAGAGGGATGAAGAGATGATGAACTATGACGTGCTATTGCTACGTTTTGGCGAGTTTATATTAAAAGGTAAAAATCGTAGAAGATTTGAGAAATCTGTACTTCGCCATGTGGAATCCGTATTAACCCCGTTTCCAAAGGCGAAGCTAAGGAGCGAATTTGGGAGAATCTATGTTCATTTAAACGGAGAGATTGCATCCGAACTCATACCTGTTCTGAGAAAAGTGTTCGGAATCGCATCCATTAGTCCAGTTATTGCTTGTGCGTCAAATTTAGAAGAAATATTAACAACATGTCAGGATTTTTTAGAACAGTTGAATATTCAAGAAGATACAACGTTTAAAGTGAATGCTAGAAGAGTCTGGAAAGGGTTTGCACATTCCTCACATGAAATGAATCATCTGGTGGGATCGTTGCTATTAACAAATTTTCAGAAGCTAAACGTGAGCATGATCAAGCCGATGCTTGAGCTACGTGTAGAAATTAGAGAGAAAGATACGTACATTTTCTGTGAAGTCATATCTGCTGTTGGGGGGTTCCCGCGGGGAAGTAATGGGAAGGCTGTACTATTGCTCTCTGGAGGGATCGACAGTCCAGTAGCTGCATGGTCTTCTATGCGAAGAGGTTTACAAGTAGAATGTGTACATTTCTATAGTTATCCCTTTACAAGCCAGTTGGCCAAAGAAAAGGTTATTGATCTTGCGAGAGTATTATCAGGATATTCAGGTGAAGTTAAGCTTCACTTGGTCCCTTTTACAGATGTGCAAACTTCGTTCACAGGAATAGGTCAGGACAGTCTTATTATTACGCTAATGCGACGTTCGATGTTAAGAATTGCTACAATGATTGCTGAAAGAGAAGGGGCACTTGCGCTATTGACAGGAGAAAGTCTTGGTCAAGTTGCAAGTCAGACACTGCCTAGTATGAATGCGATTGGTAGAGCAACAGATCTACCGCTACTAAGACCACTCGTCATGATGGATAAAAATGAAATTATTGAAATAGCTAAAAAGATTGGGACGTATGACCTTTCCATCCAGCCATATGAGGATTGTTGCACGTTATTTGTGCCGGAGTTCCCGAGCACCAACCCGAGTTTACGGATTGTGGAGAGAATTGAAGCTTCACTAACTTCTTTACCTCAATTGCAACAAGAGGCTTTTTCTCGGACGGAGACGATTATCTTATCTCCGAGTAGAGAGGCTAGAACTAAGGAGCAGGCTAACATGCAAGAGGATTGGTTTTAAATATGTAACAAGGGTTTTTAAATATACAAAGGGGCTTCTCGGTAACGAGAAGCCCCTTTGTATTCTATTATGATGCTGTAGATTTTTTTTGTTGATTTGAACGAATTTTCATGAATCCTGCCACAAGTACCCCTCCGGTAACCAATATAATAAACAGGATTCGAAGAGCGGGATAATGTTCGAAAAAAGTAGCAAACATCTTTTCCTCTGTCATCATATTTGAGGCGGTATAACCAAGTACGGCTGATCCTAAATAAATAATCCAAGGGAAGCGATTGATTAATTTAATAAACAAGGTACTACCCCATACAACAATCGGCACACTAATAAGTAAACCAATAACGACCAATACGATATTGTGATTCGCTGCTCCTGCAACGGCAATGACGTTATCAAGACCCATAGCTGCATCGGCAATAATAATAGTGCGAACAGCAGTCCATAAGGTCTGACCTGCTTTGACATCTGTGTGGTCATTGTCATCAGTCATAAGCTTGTAAGCAATCCAGACGAGTAGAATTCCACCTATGAGGAGCAGCCAAGGGATATCTAATAACCAGACTACAATAATAGTTGCGACAATTCTAAGTAAAATGGCTCCGGCTGTTCCATAAAAGATAGCTTTTTTCTGAGTAGATGCTGGAAGATTTCTTGCTGCAAGACCAATGACAATGGCATTGTCTCCAGCTAGAACGAGATCTAGAAATACAATATTAAGTAATGCAGCAACAAAAGTAAGTACTGATGTTTCCATGATTATGTCACTCCTCTATCTTTGTATACGGAAGTGTAAACAAAGTGGATTCATTATAGGGTGATTTTTTATTGAACGTCAAGCATAGATCTCCCATTTTCTTCATAGATGTAAAAGGGAGGGGGTTGTACCGTGGAACAAATAGGCGTGCTCTTGGAAATCTTAATGATTAATCTAGTGTTGAGCGGAGATAACGCAGTTGTGATTGCAATGGCAAGTAAAGACTTACCTCCACAACAGCGAAGATTAGCTGTATGGTGGGGGTCTATGGGTGCCGTTATCTTGAGATGCGGATTAACTTTTGTGGCTGTGATCATGCTCAAAATTCCGTACGTTCAGGCTTTAGGCGGTATGTTATTATTATGGATTGCATTTCAACTTATTTTTGAGAATAAAAAGGACGTCAAGTTAGAGGGGAACGTATCCATATGGAAAGCTATTCGTACCATATTGGTTGCAGATTTCGTTATGAGTTTAGATAACGTGCTGGCTATTGCAGGCGTGGCTAACGGTGACTTGTCCTTAATTGTGATTGGAATAGCATTTAGTATTCCGATTGTCGTGTATGGTAGTAGTATTATTGTAAATGGGTTGCATCGTTATCCGATTCTTATTTATATAGGAGCTGGAATATTGGCCTATACCGCTGGCGACATGATGTTTCAGGATGTAAGCTTTGGTCACTATCTTACGTCGATATGGTCTGAACTACACTTGTTATTACCTATATCTTTAGCGATGATCGTAATGGGTGCTGGAACGTTTAAGAGAATGAAGTCACTTAAAGTATAATAGCCATCACTTTCATTTCAGAAACAACAACCATAGTTTTCTCGTTTATTTCATAAATAGATAATACTGACTACCTATCCGGGAATGTCGTACTTTTTCTGTTTTATTAAAATAAATGATGGAAATATGGTTTTTTTTGCGCTATTCAGATAAACTAAAGAAAGAAAGCTGTCAAAATTTATTTTCGTGATGTGGATAATATCATGAGAAAGAGGGTGTGGTGGAGATGTCCTCCAAAAATGATGTGAAGCTTGGATTGTTTATCGTAATTGCAGGATTAGTAATTCTATTGGGTAAGCTTGGCGTGTTCGGATTTCTTGGCCGCACCCTATGGCCGGTTGTCATATTAGTGCTTGGATTGTTACTCCATGCTCTGTTCTATGGACGTAGTCTCCAACCGATTCTTCTTATTCCAGCAGGAATCTTGACGGTATGGGGGTTGCTATTCACCATCTGTAACCTATGGGGTTGGCATTTAATGGCGAGCTTATGGCCTGCGTTGGTGCTAGGTATTGCGGTAGGATTGTACGAGTATTATCTTTATGAATCTCCGAGGGCCACAGGTATCCTGACTGTATCTGTTTTATTGGGTATACTAGCGCTTGTCTTGTTCTTCTTCAGTTTATTACATACAGGTGTAATCTATATACTGGCCATAGCACTTATTGCCTGTGGAGCTTGGCTAATATGGGGGCGAGAGAGAAAAAGTAAGAGTAAATGGAATCGGAGTTGGTAATTATCCATTGATTTACCATGTTTTATTTCAAGAAAAAACTTGATTATTTCATATAAATAATTATAATATAAAGGATATGTTGAAGCGTCGGCATGAACGTCCGGCGCTTCTTTTGTGAGACAGAATAGATGAGTTGAATATGAAAGGATATGGATATTACCCATGCAATCAAGAGACCAGATTCGCAATATTGCGATTATAGCCCACGTTGACCACGGTAAAACGACACTTGTCGATCAATTACTGCAGCAATCGGGGATTTTTCGGGATAACGAAACACTGCAAGAACGCGCAATGGATTCCAATGACTTGGAACGTGAACGCGGCATTACCATATTGGCTAAGAACACAGCTATAACGTATAAAGAATTCACAATCAACATTATGGACACGCCAGGTCACGCTGACTTCGGTGGAGAAGTAGAACGTATCATGAAGATGGTTGACGGTGTATTGCTAGTCGTTGACGCTTATGAAGGTTGTATGCCGCAGACTAAGTTTGTACTGCGTAAAGCTTTGGAATCAAACTTAACACCGATCGTAGTCGTGAACAAAATCGACCGCCCGGCAGCACGCCCATCCGAAGTTATTGATGAAGTGCTTGATTTGTTCATCGAACTTGAAGCGACAGATGAGCAATTGAATTTCCCAGTTGTCTATGCTTCTGCATTGAACGGAACTTCAAGTTTAGATGCTGAGAAACAGGACGAAACGATGCTTGCACTGTATGAGACCATTATTGAAAAAATTCCAGCACCAACCGAGAAAATGGACGAACCACTTCAATTTCTTGTAACGTTGATGGATTATAACGAATATATGGGCCGGATCGCTATTGGACGTATTAACCGTGGTATTATTCGCCAAGGTCAACCCGTAACAGTTATCATGCGTGATGGCAAAAGTAAAACAGCACGTATTGAGAAGCTTTTTGGTTTCCAAGGTTTGAAACGTATTGAAGTTGAAGAAGCCGGCGCTGGAGATATCGTAGCCATTGCGGGTATTAAAGACATCAACATCGGTGAAACTATTGCAGATCCGAATAATCCAGAAGCATTGCCTGTACTGAAAATTGATGAGCCTACACTACAAATGACTTTTGTTGTAAACAATAGTCCTTTTGCTGGTCGTGAAGGTAAATGGGTTACTTCCCGTAAATTACGTGAACGTCTTTATAAAGAATTAGAAACAGATGTTAGTTTAAGAGTGGATGATACTGAAACACCGGAAGCATTCATCGTTTCAGGTCGCGGTGAACTTCACCTTACGATTCTGATTGAGAATATGCGTCGTGAAGGATTTGAATTACAGGTTTCCAAACCTTCCGTTATCGTTAGAGAAATTGACGGTGTGAAGAGTGAGCCGATTGAACGTCTAATGATTGATGTTCCTGAAGAAAGTATGGGAGCAGTTATGGAGAGTCTTGGCCAACGTAAAGCAGAAATGGCTAACATGATCAATAACGGTTCAGGTAACGTGCGTTTGGAATTCCTTATTCCAGCTCGTGGACTAATCGGTTACCGTACTCAATTCCTTACACTAACTCGTGGATATGGTGTTATGAACCATGCTTTTGATAGCTATGGTCCTGTCGTATCTGGTCAAGTTGGTGGACGTTCGAAAGGTGTATTGGTTTCTAGTGAGAACGGAAGCTCTACATTATACGCTATGATGGGTATTGAAGATCGTGGTACTCTATTCGTAGAACCAGCTACTGAGATTTATGAAGGTATGATTGTTGGTGAGCATACGCGTGATAGTGATATCGTCGTTAACGTATGTAAAGAGAAAGCTGTGAACAACATTCGTTCTGCTAACAAAGAAGAAACAGTGAAAATGAAAACACCAATAATCTTCTCTATGGAACAAGCTTTGGAATACTTGAATGACGATGAATTATGTGAGATTACTCCTAAATCCATTCGTATGCGTAAGAAGATTTTGAATAAGAGTGAACGTGAACGTGCTGAGAAAAACCGCAAAATGGCAAACTCTAACTAATATTTATTAGTTAAGATCAGGTCCATTGATGAAAGGAGTGAACCCTACGTGCAAGTATGGTTTGCATCGCATCCGATTATTGCTTATCTTGTCATCTTTGTATTGATCACCTACGTGTATAACAAAGTATTTCGTGTTCATCAGAAATTACCGTTATTGAAAGAGATCATACTCTATGTATTGATGGCTTTAGGTTCCGGTATGTTGCTTATCTTTCAACATGATAAGCTACCGATCATTCAATGTCTGTTAGTTGCCGTTGGGCTAATGCTTCTAGTGCGTATTCGATACTTTGTGGAAGGTCGGCAGAAGAAAAAGACAGAAGCCTCCGCCAAGGAAAGTTAAGGATCAAGTGAACGATTATAGTGAGCTTCATAATTGTGCGCCCTTGTATTTTAGGGCGCTACTTTTTTAATTCCAAAAGAAAAAAGGTGTTAAAGATGAGTCCTAGCAATACGCAACTGCCACCAAGGGCCAAAGTTGGCAGTAAGCCGCAAAAAAAACTACCGCAGAAGAAAAAAAAGAAAAGCCCTTTTAAAACCTTTTTGAAATTCATGCTTATTGTCATTATCGTGGCTGTGTTAGCGATTGCAGGATATGTGGGTTACTTGTATCTGAAAGCCGATAGTACAGTTCTAGAGACAGGAAATAATAATCCAGTAGCTCCTGAAGCATCAGCGAAAGTAAAGCCTGTCACGATGCTTCTTCTAGGTACGGATTACCGTCCAAAGACAGGAACGCATTTAACTGACGTTATGATGATAGCGGCTCTTAATCCTGATACGAAGTCGGCAACGATAGTTTCGATTCCGCGTGATACATTAATTGAATTGAATGGATATACTCAGAGTAAGGCTAATTCTTATTATCCTAAATTCTTAAGCCAAGAGAAGAAGTCTGGATTAATGGCTACGGATGAGATGAAAGCGATGTTTAGCAAATATATGGACGTGCCTATTGATTATGCTACGGTCATTAACTTCCAAGGCTTCAGTGATGTGGTGGATGCGCTGGACGGTGTGGACGTAAATATAAGCATGGACATGTGTTATATTGATAATGCTGATGGAACGAACATTAATCTCAAAAAAGGGCCTGCTAAGCTTGAGGGTGAAGACGCACTTGGTTATGTAAGATATCGTAAGTCAAGTTCAGGCTGTAAGCCGAGAACCAAAGAATCCGATGACTTTAGTCGTAACCAGCGTCAGAGTGAAGTTCTACACTCATTAATTGATCAGATGCAAACATTAGGTGGCGTGACGAAAATTGGTAAAGTGCTTGATGCCGTAGCTGATAACATGGAGACCGATTTAGAAAAAGATCAGCTGAAAAATGTAATTGCAACATATTGGAATATATCCAAGGATAATGTGAAGTTTATGCCTGTGACTGGAACATGGCGAAGCCCTTATGTCTATGTTGATAATGAAGAACTGTCTAAAGCTAAACAGTCATTGAAGGATGAGATTGCTGGGAAGTCTGTAGAATCAGTAGATAGTAGTACAGATACAACAAATCCTTAATACTTGGATGCAATTTTTTACCTGTGTTATAATACAATAGAATAGAACGAATTGAACCGTATAGGGGGCTGGTATGATGTCCGAAGCTGTCACACAAATGACTGACAACTTATTATCACAGTTACAATCCGAAACATTTGTACTCTTAAGCACTGTTGATGCAGAGACCGGAGGACCAACCTCTAGCGCCATTTCGTGGGTTTATGCTGTGAATGCTTCCACATTACGTCTCGCGATTGATCATCGTTCACGATTAGTCGAGAATATCAAATGTAATCCGATGGTGACAATTACGGTATTTGGAGAAGGAACGGTACATGCCATTAATGGTAGAGCTATTGTTGCTTGTGACTTGTTACCTGATGTTCCGTTCAGAATGTGCTGCTTCGACATTAGTATAGAAGCTGTGCGAAACGCCTTGTTTTATGGCGCACAGCTCTCTGCTGCTCCTCAATACGTCAAAACATATGATCGCCGTGCTTCAGAAAAGTTGGACGGACAAGTATTTTCTGCCATGCAAAAAGCCTAGTGAGTTATCACTAGGCTTTTTTTCATCGATTTTTGTTGGTTGGTGTAGTTAAGTTTTTGGTGGATGGATTATTTTGTTGGGGTTTGACATCTTTAGGAAGCTGTGGAATGATCCGTCCGACAATATCTGCCAGCTCGGAAGAGAATCCGGATATGGGGTGTCCTTTTTTAATGTGATTGCCCAATTCAGCAATTCGGTGAGATAAATCCATATCTGCAGTGACTATGGCGTTCATACCACGTGGATCTTTACGAAGCGCCTCAGCAACCGAATACTTGATTGTTCCTACACGAGAACGACTTAAGTGGCCATCTACATCAATACCTACAACAACGGTATTACCCATGACGACACAATGAGCATTACTGACTCCACGTACTCTTTTGGCAATGGTTTCGAGGTGTTCTTTTACAGATAGATCTTGCTCTGCTTTGTTGTTAGATTTCACAGATAACTGGTTCAATCGTTGGTTTTGCTGATGGATCGTGTTCGGTGCATGTTTACTTTGAGGAGAGGGTGATGCGTTCTTCGATGCCGTACCGCAGCTAGTCAGTAGAGAGAGCATGAGAATTAAGGTTAAATATGTTCTCATATGACATCCGTCCTTTCACGGAGTTATTTATTTCATACCTTCTTTTTGTACTAACCTTAGCATGTCCCGGACGGACAAATGTATGTATCCAATATGAATACGCTGTGGAGGGGTCTAGATGAAAAAGATTTATGTATTAGATACTAACGTGCTGCTGCACGATCCGAATTCCATATTTACCTTTGATGAACATGATGTTGTTATACCAGCTGTTGTATTGGAAGAGATTGATTCGAAGAAAAGAAATGCGGATGAAATTGGCCGTAATGCGCGTACAGTATCAAGGCTACTAGATGGACTCCGGGAACAAGGACACTTGCACAGTGGCGTGAAGCTGGAAAATAGTGGAAGACTCAAGGTTGAGCTGAATCACCGTAGTTTTGTTAAGGTACAGGAAATGTTCGGAGAGGTATCGAATGATAATCGGATTTTAGCGGTTGGACTAAACTATCAGTTGGAAGAAGAACAGAAGTCTGAGTCTTGTCCCGTTGTTATTGTAAGTAAAGATGTGCTGGTACGAATTAAGGCTGATGTTCTGGGTTTAATAACGCAGGATTATCTTACAGATCGTACGGGCAGTCTTAGTGAACTATATAATGGTTACTCTACGATTAGGGTTCACCCCTCAGTCATTGATGAGTTCTATAATTGCCGTTTCTTATCTATTCAATCATTACAGTTATCGTACCCTCTGTATTCTCATGAATTTGTGATCCTTAAAGATGAATTGGGTAGTACGAAGTCTGCTATATTGAAGGTGAATGCTGAGGCTACAAGGCTTGAACCTCTGTATTTAAGTAATGAACCTATTTGGGGGCTTAATGCTCGAAATGCTCAACAACGGATGGCATTAGAACTGTTATTGAATGATGAAATCCCACTGGTGACCATAACAGGTAAGGCCGGGACAGGAAAGACTCTGATTGCATTGGCAGCAGGCCTTTCGAAAGTAGAGGATGAGCATAAATATAAAAAGTTACTGATTGCACGTCCTGTAGTTCCGATGGGTAAAGATATTGGATATCTACCGGGGGAGAAGGAAGAGAAGCTAAGACCGTGGATGCAACCTATTTACGATAATTTAGAATTTCTGTTCGATACAAAGCGGTCCGGGGATATCGATAAAATATTAATGGGACTGGGTAGCATTCAGGTGGAAGCTCTCACGTATATAAGGGGAAGGTCTATTCCCTCTCAATTTATTATCATTGATGAAGCGCAGAATCTTTCACGCCATGAAGTCAAGACGATTGTGTCTCGGGCAGGTGAAGGTAGTAAAGTAATCTTGATGGGAGATCCTGAACAAATTGACCATCCCTATCTTGATGCTGCAAGTAACGGGTTAAGCTACATTGTAGAGAAATTTAAGGAAGAACAAATTAGTGGTCATATAACGTTGGAAAAGGGAGAACGTTCCAAGTTGGCGCAGTTAGCTGCAGACTTGCTATAACATTATTTCCCGAGTAATAATCCTAGACAATCAGAGAATGAAGTTAAATAATACAAGAGCCTCAGTACACGAATAAACGTGTAATTGAGGCTTTTCTTTAGTTCTTAGATTAAATAGGAAATATATGGTAAGACAAGCATGTTGTATATTTGATAATATAGGTGAAAAGGATGAGAGGAGCTTATAAGGCATGATGAAGCGTAAAAATTATTGGTTCTTATTTGCTGTTCTCTTGCTATCCTTAACCAGTTTATCTCCAAGTCTTGATTTCGCTTACAATAATAGATTGAATGACACTAAAGATCCATCGCGTCACTTATCTCCAGATTCACCTGACCTAACTATGAATCAACAACCCATTCAGATAACGGTACAATTATCAGCAGAAGATTTCGTACAGCTTCAGCAGAAAAATGAAGGTTTCATGCGAGTCACAGGAATTCAAACTGAGCTTTCTAATATTGCCTTAGATTCTAATAAGCTAGTTGACTCTTTAGCCATGGGTGAAGGTCCTGATGTGATGTTAGTAAACAGTGAAGATATGTATTCTTTAGCGACGAAGGGATATTTACTTCCGGTAGAATCTTATCGCACACACTCACCAGAGAGTAACGGAATGAGCGCATTACTTTCTTTAATGGAGTGGAATGGCTATCAATGGGGAATTCCCTACGATATGGATCCCTATGTACTGCTATGGCAACCCCTGGCATTAGAGGCATTAGGATTTGAGCTGCCACCGAAGACCGTGCAGGAGTGGACTGATCTACTAGTAAAGTTTCAAGAATCCAAGGGTGAATATTTACTTGCGATTGAGTCTGAGCAGCCATATGGCTTAGCCACTTTATTGGGGGAAGTTGGGGGAGATATTTCGAATCCAGAGGATGGATCTTTGAACTGGATTGAACAGGCATTACCTTATATGTATATCATGGATAAGCATATAGAGGAATGGAAGGGGATGGCCAAAGAGAGTATTACATTGGTTATATCTCCCTATTCGAATGCTGCTGCAGTAAAGAAACAAGGGATGATTCTAGAACTGTCGGACAATGTTTACGCTAAGCATCCTATTCTTCTGCGTAGTCGTGCTTTAGCTGTTTCTTCACACTCCGTTCTGCCTGAACAGGCAGCAGAATGGATTGCTTATATGACGTCTCCCACGACTCAGTTGGAGTGGTCAAAGGCTACTCATCACTTGCCGGTTCTGACATCTCTATATAACCCATCTTCGTCCTCATCAGTTTTATCTATTACTTTGAATAAATTGTTGGAGAATAGTGGAGAAGTAAATACTAAATCTATTCAAAGTAATGATCTTAGCACGTTGACTGACAATGTAGATCAGCTTCTTAAGGGCTCAATAACGAAGAAGGAATTTAAAGATAATATAAAGAGAAAATAGGAGCATTAATTGAGGTTCTAATTCATAATCAGTACTTGCTGAAAATAGAATTTTATGCTGGTTGTAGCGATTCGGTTGGACAATCCATCCGCGTAGCGGTCAGTTATCAACACGATACATTTTTCAAGTACTGATTTTGGTGTTGAACCTTAATTGAGCATGCAAAACTTTAGTTCAATTTATTTTGATAGCTTTAAAGTGACATGCAAATTTTTGTCTGTTACGCTAACTTCAGTAGCTTTGACGAAGGAAATAAGTTGTTGTGGATAGAATCCTAGATCGAATTCTTTTTCCAACGACTGGCGTGTCGTATCAGGTAGTTCTAGTTTATTAAATAGTAATTTATCAACGTGAAACATAATGCCGTTCTTAGGCTCATTCACGATAGAGTAGTGTCCTGTAATCTCAATTTCTAAATTTCCACTTTGACCAGAGGTTGTAATGGACCCTTCGTTGAAATGGAAGGAAAAAACATTAAATAATTTATCTTTTGAGCGTAGAAATTCATTTAGCTCATCTTCTTTCAAATTAATAGAGTAGTTAGTACCGCTTATGCGGATTGCTCCCTCTGTTTTCTGAATAAATTGGGGTAAGTCGTTCATTGCCGCAGATAATGCTCTAAAGTGACGTTTGACCTCATACATCCCTATATTTTCCCAGTAAAGTGTGAATTCCCCGATCATTTTTTTCATTGCCTCAGGATTACTACTAGTAGCTAGATCCTCCTTTATTTCTTGGTGTAAGACAACTACACGTTCTCTTTGTTGAATTAGATGAGCCATGATTTCTTTCAATTCCGCAGCATTTCGAGTAATAATCTTTTGAGTAGCTTGTATGTCCTTCAGCTGCTCTTGATAGTCTCGTAGTACAGTTTGATCATGTTCCATAATTATTTCATAATAGCCATAAATCATGACAAGATTACTAATACTCTTGGCTGAAAGGATGGAAGCAAATAAAAAGTCGCGTTCTCCCATGTAATAGGAGCGAATGATTTCTCCTGCTTGAGCTTGTTGAGCTTGTATTTGTTCATGCTTCAGTAGAAGCTGGTTCTGCAATCTTTGTTGTTCCTGTTCCATCTCAGTTTGGCGAGCACTTATACGCTGAATCTCGCTATCGATCTCCACAATGGAGAGGCTGTCTTGAAGCAGTTTTTGAGTATATGTATCTGTAGTAGAGGGGGGAGTAAGTTTAGGTTCAGCGTATATAACATTCTGATTATGTAAGGATGTATTTAGGATTACAAATAATAATATGTATATCATGCTGCGAACGTATTTCTTGGATTTCAAGGTGATCTCTCCTCCCTTAATATAAATATATGTGAAGTTCCTTAAAAATATCATACCTCTATAATAACAGTGTAAAGTGCTGATGAAACTAAAAACAAAAAAACAAGCAATCCAGCATTTGTGCCAGTTCGCTTGTTCTTTGGTCATTACCATATCAAATGTTTATAACGGTAAACCCATTTCAAAGATCGTCCAATAGCTAAAACCGGTGAAAGTCACGATCATATAGCCCCAAAAGAGAAGTATGTAGGTTCTCTCCGTAAATTTCAGATAACCTAAAATGACAAAAAATGCAGTCTGTAAAAAGAACAACAGAGCCATTTCAGTCATGTTTCCGGCAAATGCCATTAGCCCAATTACAAGCGTGAAGAAACCTAGAACTCGAAACATGCGTCCCACAATCATATCCCCCTTTCCATTTCTACGGTCAAACAGTATTCTTTGCTCCATTATAACGTTTACATAAAAAGCTGTAAATGAAAAACGTAACAAAATATTCAAACTTATCAATAACATAATAACATTTGTTGTTGAAAAGAATTAAAAGTAAATAATTGGTCAATTCCAAAAGATGAGTGTATGAGTGTGAGATAAAATGGAAATACAAAATAGTATCAAATAGATTCTATGAACTCTATGAGAGGCATAGAAATGAACTAAGCAGTTTTTATACCTTATTCATACTGGGTTAACTCTCGGTTAAGAAGATGGTTATTTTAGGACGTTGTTAGGAGGGCTCAATAGCATGACAGCAGTGAGACAAGATGCATGGAGTGTAGAAGATGACCTTATATTGGCTGAAGTAACTTTACGCCATATTCGTGAAGGTGGCACACAGTTGTCGGCTTTCGAGGAGGTAGGAGAGAGGATTGGAAGGACTTCAGCGGCATGTGGATTCCGTTGGAATAGTTGTGTACGTAAAAAGTACGAAGAAGCCATTAGTATTGCCAAAGCACAGCGCCAAAAACGGAGCTACTATAAGAAGCAACCGTCGGCAGCGGGATTACAGTTGGCAAGTTTGACGACGACAGATGATGATCTTGGTTATTTCAAGGTCGATGGAACTAGTGAAGAAACCTTGTCTATGGATGCTGTCATACGATTCCTCAGACAGTGGAAAGGAACGGTTCAAGAGAATAGTCGTCAATTAAAAATGCTCGAGAAGGAGCTTCGTGAGAAGGATGATGAATTAGATCAACTTCGGATTCTAAATGAGAGATTATCTAAACAAGTGAATGCAGTACAGACGGATTACAGAGTCGTCAATGATGATTACAGAGCTCTAATTCAAATTATGGATCGTGCGAGACGCTTGTCTTTCTTGAATGAGGAAGAGGAAGAGAACAAAACGCGATTCAAAATGGATGCTAATGGTAACTTGGAACGAATGGAATAGCCTGAAGAGAAGAACTTATAGGAAATAATAACCCATGTGGATAACGTACCCAAGTACGTTGCACATGGGTTTTTAGTTGTTCGATGCACAGTGTTATAATAAAAAAGTGAATATTAGTGAAGTAGGTGAAGCTTGAATGAAAATGGATATTATTGGCGGTGGCGCACTAGGTTTGCTATATGGAGGCAAGTTGGCCGCTGCTGGCAATGAAGTACGTATATGGTGCCGAAGTGAACAGCAAGTACTGCAATTAAACCAGCAGGGGCTACATATCCGAAGTGCAGATGAAATGGCAGATCAGCATTTGAACGTTCCTTCAATTCAAATCGCTACACTTGCTCGATTCGTGGATACATGGGAGCAAAAACCAGGTAATTGGGTGTTTTTAATGACGAAGCAAAGGGATGTGAAAGAGGCATGTACAACCTCGCTGGCACAATTGAGTCAGCAATCGCTCCGCGAGACGTACGGTATTCTTTGCTTCCAAAATGGGTCGGGACACGTCCCATTAATTCGTTCTATATTACCTGAGTGGCGTATATATTCGGTCATTACGACAGAGGCGGCTAAAAGAATAGCTTCAAATGTTGTGCTTCATACAGGCCAAGGGCAGACATGGATAGGTGAATCTTCAAAGAAGAATGGTGCAAATTTAAGTAGGGCTGTGAGTGTACAAAAGTGTGAACAATGTTTGAACCGGGAATTCCAAAAAGCAGGATTTGCAAGTGTTATGTCGAATGAAATCGAGGACCATATTTACCGGAAATTATTAATTAACGCTGTAATTAATCCGTTGACTGCCCTTTGGAGAATTCCAAATGGTGAATTGCTTGTATCTGAAGCTAGAATTGGGCTTATGAAGGATTTGTTCTTAGAAGGTACAGCGGTATATGATGCCTATGGCATTAACTGGAATGATAATTTGTGGGATCAGATTGTAGATGTATGCAGATCTACTTCGGGTAATACGTCCTCCATGTTGAAGGATGTGCTTGAAGGCGCCTCTACGGAAATTAGGTGGATTAACGGCGACATCGTTGCCATGGCTGAAAAGGTAGGCTACCAGGCAAATACCCACAAGCTCATCATGAAGTTAATTGAAGGAATGAGAGTGAAGGAGGAGTGAATCATTGGACTTATTACGGAATTCAATAATCGTGTTTAGTATTTTGCCATTCGTCCCATTTTTGTTAGTATATTTTGTGCACTACAGGTGGAAGAATAACAAGAACACAGCTTTATTATTAGCCATGGATGTCACAACAGCTTTTCTTATTTTATCCGTTTCTGCACTATTTAATAATATATTTAATACGGGGTTTGGGTTTTATCTCATTTTGCTTTTACTATTGATTGCAGTAGGTCTAGTAGGAGGAGCTCAGAATCGGATCAAGGGTGGAGTAGATTTAAAGAGAATGGGCAGAGCAGTATGGCGTATGACCTTTATATTGATGAGTACAAGTTATATCTTATTTACAATAACAGGATTGATTGGATACATATTCAAGTCTATGTGACTAAATGTTACATATGAAACATACTTTTGAGTGAAACTCTTCATTTTTTCAGGAAAAGCGGTTATTCCCTGAAACAAGTTGTAGATTTTTTTGACCAGTGGTTGTATAATCAGATACCATATACTATATTGGCAGGGGGAAACGTTAGATGAAGAAGAAATGGCTAGGAATGCTAGCACTCATCCTTATTGTGAGTACTGTTCTTGCAGCATGTGGCGCAGACAACAAGAAGAATGATGGAGCAACGAATACTAACACAGAAAAACCAGCTAAAGATCAAGTACTACGTATTAACTTGAGTGCAGAACCACCGACATTTGATCCGGCACAAGCTAAAGATAGCCAAACTAATACGGTTCTTAAGCTAATGTATGAAGGTTTGACACGTTCTGAAGATGGTAAAGAAGTTCCAGGTATTGCAGAGAGCTGGGAGGTATCCCCAGATGGATTGAAATACGTATTTCATCTTCGTAAAGATGCTGTTTGGAACAACGGTGATCCTGTAACAGCTAAAGATTTCGTGTTTGCCTGGGAACGTGTGTTAAGCCCTGCAACGACTCCAGCTGCACCCTATGCATACCAATTGTTCTACATCAAGAATGCTGAAAATTATAACACACCTAAACTAGCAGATGGTAAGGCTAATCCAGATTATATTTCTGATTTTTCTCAAGTAGGTGTTAAGGCTACGGATGATAATACGTTGGAAGTTACATTAGAGAATCCAACCCCCTATTTCTTAAATCTAACTTCTTTCTACACGTTTTATCCAGTTCATTCTTCAGTAACTGGTAATGCAGCGTGGGCAACAAATCCTAAATCCATGGTTACGAATGGTGCATTTGACCTAACAACATGGACAAAAGGGCAAAAAATTGAGTTTACTAAAAATGATAAATACTGGTCAAAAGATATAATTAAATTAAGTAAAATTACAGCATCTCTTACGAACAGTGGTGCGACTGAACTTGCAAGTTATAAGAGTGGTCAATTAGATTATGCTGGTGAACCAAATGGTGCAATTCCAGCTGACCAACTTCCAGCAATTAAGAAAGAACTTCCAAATGAATTCAATGTTAAAGGTTTTGCAAGTACTTATTTCTATGAATTTAACGTAACAGCTAAGCCTTTTGACAATGTTAAGATCCGTAAAGCTTTTGCAATGGCGATTGATCGTCAAGCTATCGTTGAGAAAGTAACACTAGGTGGACAACTTCCAGCATTTGGTTTCGTGCCTCCAGGTATCAAAGGTATGAAGGATGAATTCCGTACTGAGAATAAAGATGATTATTTCCAAGAGAATGTGGATGAAGCTAAGAAATTGTTAGCTGAAGGTATGGCAGAAGAAGGCTATACAACTCTGCCTGAAGTAACCTTGATCTATAACTCCGATGAAAACCATAGAAAAGTCGCTCTGGCGATTGGTGATATGTGGGCGAAAAACTTGGGCGTTACTGTGAAAACAGAAAACCAAGAGTGGGGTGTATTCCTTCAGAATCGTCAAAACCTGAACTACCAAGTGGCACGTTCAGCTTGGTCAGCTGACTACAATGATCCAATGAGCTTTATCGATCTTTGGAAAACAGGTGGCGGTAACAATGACAATGGTTTCTCTAATGCTGAGTATGATGCATTGGTAGATGATGCTTACAAATCATTGGACAACACACAACGTATGGAAAATTTCAAAAAGGCTGAAAAAATCTTGATTCAAGATGAACAAGCTATAATGCCGATCTACTACTACACTAACAAATCGTTGACTAAGGAAAATGTAAAAGGTATTGTCGTTCATTATAATGGTTCAATTGACTTTTCCCGCGCTTATTTTGAGTAGTTAACGAATAAACTGGTTGTAGTTATTTCGGGATATATATGTGTACATTCATATATATATCCCGAAATTTTTTTGTCTGTTTCATGACATTTTCCGAAAATTTCTTGAAAATGAAAATACTGTGATGGACAAAAAGCTTTGTTAATCATTAAAATAAATAAATGTATTGTATATATAAGATAAAACCTACGGGAGGTGTGTACTGATGATACGTTATATTGCAAATAAATTCTTTTATCTGTTAATTTCGTTATTAATACTGATATCTGTGACTTTCTTTCTAATGAAAGCAATTCCAGGGGATCCTTTTATGTCTGAAAAAAAGTCTTCACCTGAAATTCAAATGCGTCTTATGGAGCAATATGGGCTGGACAAGCCCGTGTATCAACAGTATCTCAAGTATTTGGGTGACATTGTCACAGGTGACTTTGGAATATCCATGAAGCATCAGAATCAGAGAGTATCGGACATTATTGGACAAACGTTTCAAGCATCTTTGAAACTGGGTGCTGTTGCTATTGTATTTGCAGTTATTATAGGGGTGCTGCTGGGCATGCTCGCTGCACTTTATCATCGCAAACTAATTGATAATGTTGCCATGGTTATTGCGGTGTTGGGTATGGCTGTTCCAAGCTTTGTACTGGCGACCATGCTGCAATATGTGCTGGCGCTTAAGTTCGGCATGTTTAATGTTATGGGATTTGAAGGTCCAATGGACTATGTACTTCCGGTATTAGCTCTATCCGCACAACCAATTGCATTTATTGCACGTCTGACACGCTCTAGTATGCTTGAAGTACTTCATGCAGATTACATTAAGACAGCTAAGGCCAAAGGTCTGAATTGGTTTTCCATCATGTTTAAACACGTTATTCGTAACGGGATTTTACCAGTTGTAACCTATGTGGGACCTATGACTGCCAATATTATTACAGGTTCTGTCGTTATTGAGCAAATCTTTGGTATTGGTGGAATTGGTAAAGTATTTGTTGAATGTATTACGAATCGTGACTACACCATGATTATGGGTGTAACGATTTTTTACGGGATTCTATTGATGTTGGCAAGATTCGTTACCGATATTGTCTATGTGATGATTGATCCAAGAATTAAATTTAATCGTGGAAAGGAGGGCTAACTGTTGGATACTAATCAGTTAAACGAATTAAAGTTAACACCTGATGATTTCCGGAAAATAGGTACGGATGAGAAAGAAGCAGAGGTTATTCAGAGAGAAAGTCTCTCAGCATGGAGAGATGCAGGACAGCGTCTTTTCCATAATAAGATGGCGATGACCGCTCTAGTTATACTAGTACTCATTATTATTGCATCCATTATAGGACCTATGATTACTGAGTTTAATTATTATTCTAATGATTTGATGAACACCAATCAGGGGCCTTCCTCTTTACATTGGTTCGGTACAGATGATCTAGGACGAGATATGTTTGTTCGTACCTGGATGGGCGCACGGATTTCACTTACTGTAGGATTAGCAGCGGCATTGATTGACCTCTTTATAGGTGTCATTTATGGCGGTATTATGGGATTCTTTGGGGGACGTGTTGATGAGATCATGAATAAGTTCTCAGAGATTCTATACTCTATTCCATATATGCTCGTAACGATTCTTTTATTGGTTGTGCTTGAGCCAAGTCTTGGGACGATTATCCTTGCCTTGACTATAACGGGCTGGATTAATATGTCTTGGATCGTTCGTGGAGAGATCATTCAGTTGAAGAACCGTGAGTTTGTGCTGGCTTCTCGTTCCATGGGTGCGGGTTCGGCACGACTTCTATTTAAACATTTGCTACCTAATGCTATGGGTCCTATTATCGTTACACTTACGCTCTCTGTTCCAACGGCTATTTTTGCTGAAGCGTTCCTTAGCTTCTTGGGTCTTGGTGTGCAAGCTCCTGTGGCTTCCCTGGGATCGATGATTAACGATGCCTTGACAGGTTGGATGTATTACCCATGGCGGATGTTGTTCCCAGCCATCCTAATTAGTTTAACTATGCTATGCTTTAATATTTTCGGTGATGGTCTTCGTGACGCACTAGATCCTAAATTAAAGAAATAGGAGGTGGAACCATGAAGCCGATTTTACAAGTGAAAGACCTACACGTATCATTTCATGTAAAAGGCGGAGAAGTTCAGGCTGTACGCGGCATGAACTTTGATATTGGTAAGGGTGAGACGGTTGCAATTGTAGGAGAATCCGGTAGCGGTAAAAGTGTTACCGCTCAGACGATTATGCGCCTGATTCCTACTCCGCCTTCTCATATCAAGCAAGGTGAAATCATTTTTCAAGGGCAGAATTTAATAGAAAAGACGAACAGTGAAATGGAAGCGATACGTGGGAAAGATATTGGAATGATATTTCAAGATCCTATGTCTTCTTTGAATCCTACGATTAAAGTAGGTAAACAAATTACTGAAGTCCTGATTAAGCATCAGAAAATGTCATGGAGTGAAGCTAAAAAGCAAGGTATTGAGATGCTTAAGATCGTAGGTATCAAAAATGCGGAGGCTCGCTTCAATCAATATCCACACGAATTCTCAGGCGGTATGCGTCAGCGTGTGATGATTGCCATTGCCTTAGCCTGCCGTCCGGCACTTCTTATTGCTGACGAACCTACAACGGCTTTGGATGTAACGATTCAAGCTCAAATATTAGATGTCATGAAAGAGATGCAGCAACGTCTAGGCACCTCTATCATTCTTATTACGCACGATCTTGGTGTTGTAGCAGGTATGTGCGATAAAGTCATAGTTATGTACGCAGGTGAAGTAGTAGAGACGGGCACGAAGTGGGAGATATTTAAGAACCCTCAGCACCCATACACGAAGGGGCTTTTACGTTCGATGCCACGTCTAGATCAAAAGAAGAATGAGCCATTGATTCCTATCATCGGTACGCCACCCGATCTTATTAAACCTCCTCTAGGTTGTCCGTTCTGTGCACGTTGCGATCAGGCCATGAGAGTATGTGAAAGTATTGATCCGAGTGCTACTGTGTTTAGTGAAACACATATGGCAAGATGCTGGAATCTGCATCCCATGGCGCAGGAGGGACAAATATCATGAGTCAACCATTGATAGAAGTAAGTGGTCTTAAGAAATATTTTAATGTGGGTAATGGAAATGTAGTCAGAGCTGTTGATGATATTAACTTTTCCATTCGTAAAGGTGAAACGCTAGGATTGGTAGGAGAATCAGGCTGTGGTAAATCTACTGCTGGTCGTACCATTCTTCGGTTATATGAACCTACTGGCGGTAGTGTCAAATTTAATGGTACAGATATCTATAAGCTCTCTCCTAGTAAAATGAAAGCTATGCGTCGCGATATGCAGATGATATTCCAAGATCCTTATGCATCACTAAATCCGCGCTTTACAGTATCTGATATCATCGGTGAAGCTTTAGATATTCATAATTTAGCTGGAAGCCGGAAAGAACGGAAAAAGCGTATTGAAGAGCTACTTGATACCGTAGGGCTCAATTCCGATCACGCGACTCGTTATCCACATGAATTCTCTGGTGGTCAACGTCAACGTATTGGGATTGCCCGTTCACTTGCTGTGAATCCGAAATTCATCATTTGTGATGAACCGATCTCAGCCCTTGACGTGTCGATTCAGGCACAAGTCGTGAATCTGCTTAAGGATCTACAGAATCGATTGGGATTAACTTATTTATTCATTGCCCACGATTTGTCTATGGTTAAGCATATTAGTGATAGAGTCGCTGTGATGTATCTTGGGAAAATGGTTGAGTTAGCGGATAGCGAAGAACTATATAGTAATCCAATTCATCCGTATACCAAAACACTTCTGTCTGCTATTCAAATTCCAGATCCTGAAATTGAAGCTAATAAAAAACGTATTATTATGCCCAACGATAAGTCAGGTCCGATATTCTCAGGTAAAGATAGTTCGGGGAATAGAATAGAGCCTAAGCTGGTCGAAGTTTCTAAAGGACATTGGGTTGCAATGCCTTACGAATGATTCGTTATATAGATAAGCCGTCGGGTTAATTCGACGGCTTTTTTAAATTGACAGGAGGAAGCTAGCTTCCTTTGACTGATGAGAATATATTGGTTACAATCAAGAAAGAATTTTAGAATGTAATTTTGTTTGTAACAGAATAGGAGGCAGACCTCATGAATGTGGTTATGGATTCGTTGAAGAGTGGGTCGGCTCTGGCAAATGATTATATTCACCATTACGAGAAGGTTGAAAGTTTGTATGGTGAAGATTATCGCCATGAGACAACTTGGAATGAACGGGCACAGTGGCTAGACGATACCGAAGGCAGACGAGTTGATCGCCATGCCTTGGTTGAAATATTGAGAGAATATAATGGGAAGCACAATGCCCATAATGCTGTACATACATCGCTTGATATACTGGATAAACCTGGAGCCCTTGTTATAGCAGGTGGGCAACAAAGTGGACTATTTACCGGTTCGATGTTAGTTGTGTATAAGGCTATCACCATTATACAAGCAGCAAGAGAAGCGGAGAAACGCTTGAAACGTTCTGTCGTTCCTATATTTTGGATAGCAGGGGAGGACCATGATTGGGACGAGGTGAACCACACCTATTTACTTACAGGAGATATGAACTTAACGAAGATTAGAATGGATAAGCATAAGCAAACCCGATCTTCCGTTAGTCAGACTCCCGTCTCGGATAAAGAATGGGCCCGTGCCATGAACATGGTTATCGCTACGCTTCAAGATAGTGAGTTCAAAGCTGATATTGTAACCATAATCAGACAAGCGACAGAGAGTTCAAATAATTTAAGCGATGCTTTCGCGAAACTGCTGGGTAAGTTGTTTGGACAATATGGTCTTGTCTTACTAGATTCAGCTGATCCAGAACTACGTAAATTGGAACAATCCGTATTTCAATCCATGATTGAGAAGAATGAAGAATTAGGACGGGCATATCAGGTTTCAGCAGGTCAAATTACGTCTCTTGGTTATGAATTACAAGCGGATGTGGCAGAAGATGGGGCTAATTTATTTTACATTCATGAAGGCAATAGACTACTCCTGACACGAGTAGAAGACCGATTCATGGATCGTAAAGGTCTGGTAGCTTTCACACGTGAACAACTTTTAGAAATACTGCATAGCCATCCTGAACGCTTCAGCAACAATGTGCTAACTAGACCGCTCATGCAGGATTCTCTATTTCCGGTACTTGGGAGTGTGTTGGGTCAGGGAGAAATATCTTACTGGGCGATTACTCGTC
>DASXLR010000144.1:0-8249 GCA_036496075.1 Paenibacillus sp.
TGTTTCCGCTCATTGAGCCATAACCATCTGACTCGCCAAACAAAGCGATAAATTCAAGCGCTTTGCTCTCCATATATAAACGTCTTAATGCTCCATGATAAGTGCAATGGATCATTTCGGAGACACATTTTCGGATGGCTGAGGTATCTGGGAAGCGATCAATATTTCCACGGTGATGTCTAAGCCAGGTCTCCATTTGCTGTTTCTCCGCTAGATCGGCGGCATAATACAGCAGTTCGCTAGGTGCTAGTCTTATTTCTAACAATTGATTAGGGATACCTGCTTTTTTCTCTTCATACACCTGAACATCATCTAAAAAAAGGACGTTGCCTGTTTGTTCAACCGTGTGACTTTCCTTGCCGTTCCATTCACAATAAATTTCTCCACTCACATTATAACTTAGCTCGAATAATGGACAAGCTTCTTGAATATGGAGCTTCATATCTTGTTCATAGGTTATATCTGTATACATGATCTCCATACCTGGACGAATCCGTGTACGTGTGATGTTCCCCTTGCCAATATGTGAAGGTATGGTGAGTCGTTGTTCCCATTTGTTCTGCTCTACATGCCCCTCTATATGTTCTGTAAACTGATCAAAAAGATCATGAATCTCCATATTCAATATATTTAAAGTCATCAAAAGCCTCTCCTTCTTTGCTCCTTGTATAGCTCAAATGATAATCGTTATCATTTCAAACTGTCAACAAATACAAAAAAGCATTGGTGGATTTTTTCCGACCAACGCTCTTAGAAATGCAAAATAAAACTGATCATGCCGATGGAAATGAGAACCGCCGGAATCTTAGCTCCCCCGTAACCTCCATAATCTTCGAGGCTAACAAATACGATGGAATCTCATAATCCACACATCCCAACGCCACCGCCGCTTCAGGCATTTCATTTACAATAGAAGTCTCTTGCGATTCTACAAGGGTCGTATGGGCGCCAGCTTGTCTGGCCTTCAACATTCCTCTCGCGCCATCGCTTCCCCTTCCAGTCATTAGAATCAAATGCTGCTTCAAGCTTGTTAATTCAGAGATAGAGTTGAACAATACATCAATGAATAGACCGTAGACGTTCACTGGAGCTTTTCTGTGAAGTTTGATTCTACATTCTTGCCCTTGCTGAACCACGGTCATATGACAATTACCAGGTGCGATATATGCCGTTCCGCCGAGCACCAACTGATCATTCTTCGCCTCAACCACCTTTACATGTGAGAACCGATTCAATCGTTCTACCAATACTTTCGTGTATTTGGGTGGCATATGTTGAACGATTAGCAAGGGGAATGGAAAATTCGCCGGGAGCGAGCTAATTACAATTTCAAGCGCCTTCGGGCCGCCTACTCCACATCCTATGGCCACAATTTGATCCAATTCTTCCAAACAACCGGTCTTCGAATGGTCTTCTACCTGTTGTCCTGCAATCACTTTGGAGACAGATATATTGTTCAGGATGAGGGTTCTCAATGGAATTTGGGCAACTTGTTTAATTTTGAATATTAGCTCATCTTTTATTTTGGATAAATCCAGTCCACTGTACTGGGTTGGCTTGGATATGAAATCCACTGCACCGTTCTGTAGTCCTGTGATGATTGCTTTTATTCCATCCTTTGACCCTGAGCTAAGCAACAGGATGGGGGTTGGGCGCTGTGACATAATGCTTGTCAGTGCTACTAAACCGTTGATTTCCGGTATTTCTATATCTATCGTTACGACATCGGGTCTGAGTTCTTGAACCATTCTAACCGCTTCGGATGCATTTCGAGCGGCTCCGATGACCACGATAGTTGAATCCTCCGCGATAAGGTTCGAGATCTTATTACGCATAATTACTGAAGCAGCTACAACGATCACCTTTAACTTTTGCACTCCTACTCCTCTCCTATCAAAGATGATATCCACGGCGTTGTTTATTTAACTTTAAAAATAGATACGAGAGCATTTAGTTCCTCCGCTAGCTGCGCCAAAGCATTCGCCGTCATTGCCGTTTCACCACTGCTTGCCGCCATTTCTTCCGTTGCTGCTGATATACTCTCGATCGAGTACATCACTTCTGATGATTGTGCGGCCTGTTCTTCACTAGCAGCAGCGATTTCTGTTACTTTATGAGCGGTATCGTTTACCATAGTGAGAATATGATCAAAGGCTTCCCCATTTTTTCGCGAAAAAGCTACCCCTTCTAATACTGCATTCACGCTTTGCTGCGTATTCATCTGCATTTCTGTGATAATGCTCGTGATTTGGCTTGTAGCCTGACTGCTTCGCTCTGCTAACTTTCTTACTTCATTCGCTACAACGGCAAAACCTCTTCCCTGTTCACCTGCATGAGCCGCTTCTATAGCTGCGTTTAGCGCCAGCAGATTTGTCTGTTTTGCAATATCATCAATGACAGCAATAATCTTACCAATTCTGTCGGAGTCTTCCTCTAATCTAGACATATGGTTGTTAAGTAACGTCATCCCTTGTATGGATTCGGTAACCACACCACCTCCATCCTGAGCGATAACCATCGTTTGATCTGACATCTCTGAGGCGTGTTCTGCACTCTGAGCTACTGAATTAATCGCTTCAGACAATTCTCGGAACAACTCATTCATCGTTTGTGCTGCACTAGCTTGACTCATACTGCTGCTAGCTACTTCCTCTGTACTGGCTGAAATCTGTTGCGCCGCCGCCGAGACACTTTCCGCAGAGGACAAAATCCCACCCACAGTGCGCCTTAAGTTCAGAACCATTTCATTCACAGAATTCCCGAGTTTTCCTATCTCATCCTTAGAATCCAGATTCGAAGTTTCACTTAAGTCTCCATTGGCTACTTTGTCTAGCAGGCGCATCATTTGATTTAGAGGTCGTGAAATAATTTGCGAGATTAGATAGCCAAAACCCACGCTGACCAGAAGTGCAATGGTAGTAATACTAAAGGTAATCAAACGAGAGGAGTGAAATAGTTTGTTAGCGGAATTACTGGATTCCTCTGCCTGCTTTATGTTGATGTTAATTAGATCTTGCAGGAAATTCGTCATCTCTGTAGAAGATACCTGTAAATCTCCTGTTTGCAAATAATCCGTATATTGATCTTCATTGATGTTCATCTTATCCATGGCAATCGCATGATCCACACTTTTGATATAGCGTTGCCAGATTTCTGGATAATCTTTCATCTTCTCTACTTCTTCTTTTTTCAAAGTTGTCTTACTATATTTAATCATGATGTCTTCAATACTTTGGACGTTCTTATGTAAATTATCACGATACTCTTTTTTCATCGCCTCGGTTTTGGCCATCGTTTTTAAATCGCGTATATTAATTCTATTTGTTAAAAACAGTTCATTCGCCTTCCCTAGATCAGCTATAGGTGTTAAGCGATTATCGTACATATCCTCGATCGATCGATTCATGTCGCTCAAATTCGAAAGTCCATAAATTCCTACAAAACCCACTATAATGGATACCAACACAAATGCTGAGATTAGCTTCACTGCTGTTCTCAAATTATAATACCATTTCATTCTTCTGCACCTCATTATGTTATTCAATTTTTAGCCACGCTTAGGAACTATTTCATCATAAACTGTAGGCAGAATAAGGTAACCGAAAAAGATTGACGTGATCACGCAAAATTACTGCGCAACCCCGCAAAGAACCGCAACACAAAAAATCCCGCCTCAACATCCAGTGAACGGGATTATTTCTACCTATGGGATTGTTACATATTTTCACTATGAATTCATAAAATCTGATTCTTTTAATATTCCCAATCGTTTAGCCTTTATAGCTGCTTCAATTCTTGATTTCACATTTAGCTTATGGAACAAATTCGTCAAACTATATTCGAGAGAACGCTGACTCACCAGTACAATCTCCGCAATCTCCTTGTTACTTTTTCCTTTTGCAATTTCCGTAAGTATTTCATGTTCCCTTTTGCTAATCATTGAGACTGCTTGTCCATCATCGATTTCTAATCCTTTAGGTGATACTTTTCTTAACTGCTTAACTAAGGTTCGGGGTAGAATGACTTCCCCTCTTAATGCACAACGTACCGCTGTAATCAACTGTTCTCTATTGGTGGTTTTGGAGATAAATCCAAATATTCCGGTTTCGATCATCAGGTTAAATTTGTTAGTAAATTCGTACCCGGTATAAATTAAGATAATCGCATCCGCGTTCATGGTTAATACTTGCTTTGCCAAATCAATACCATTCACATCCGCAATATGAAGATCAAATAACATTACGTCAAAAGAATGACTACTCACCATTTCAAATACTTCGTGAGCTGAATTTGCTAGAGTTACCTTCATATCTCCCTCTTGCTCTAAAATCATTCTAGTCCCTTCCATAACAGATGGATGATCATCCACTAACAATATTTGAATCATGCCTATGACTACACCTCTATCCATTTGTTATGCCGCATGATTAATCTGCAGGTATAGATATATTGACCGCTAATCCCATTTTCTCTGGCGAGTGGAATACGATTGTCCCATCCATACTTCGAACCCTTTCCTTCATCCCATAAATCCCCATACTTTTGTGCGAAACCTCTCCAGGAAGGCTCATTCCAATTCCATTATCTTTATAATCCAAATAAATAAGCTTGCCTTCACTAGCTAAAGTAATGTGGACTTCCGTCGCATAAGAGTGCTTCGCTGCATTAGCTAAAAGCTCTTGTACAATACGGTACAGTCCTATAAGCACTTCATCATCTAATTTATGTATGAATGCTTCTGACTCGAAATAAATCTGATAGTTGGTACGTAACTGCGTAAATTCAAACAACGACTCCAGCGAAGAGATAAGACCCTCATTGATGATTACAGGGGGTCTGAGCTCGTTACAAATAATCCGCAATTGATAGATGACATCCAATAAACCTTCCGCGATCTGTTGTAGCTGTTCCCTAAGATCCCCATTGATGGACATATCACCTAAGAGATGACTCAACTTACGATACCATATAATCTGTTCTTGAAGTGGGGAGTCGTGTAAATCCTGAGCAAGTCGTTTCCGTTCATTCTCAGATAAATTAAACATAAAGCGGAGAAGCCAGGTAGGCGCCACTTGCTTGGAAGCCGCTAGCTCAAGGTTCTTCGTTAAATCTTCGATAAGTACAAAATGCTCAAAGAGAACGCTGACATAACGAGTAATCGTCTCAAGCCACACACGAATCGAACTGATTTCTAATAAAAGGCACTTCTCGTTAATCGATAGTAAGTAGCTTTTTCCTCGGAACTCCCCAAGCTTTAGTGAATACCCTTGGTCAGTCTCGATAATTTCGCATAATTTATCATCGTTAGATTCAACTTCAATTAGACTAATATCTGTTACCTGCAGAATATCTCTGACTTCTCTAAGTAACCGCTGTTCCATGTGACTAATCTTCATCACACCAAAAAGATCATGGGAGAACTGATCCAGACTCATCTGCAAGTGAAAATACCTTTCCTCACTGTCACGAATAATCTGCTCTGCACGTTGTTTGTTCTCTTCTGCTTTTTTTCGATCACTTATATCTCTAAATATCGAGATACATGCGACTTTTCCTTTGTACAAAAAGGAGCTAGCTGTTACCTCTACATCGATGATCGTTCCATCTGATCGTACGACCTTTTGTTCTATTGGAACTAATATCTTATAGGGTTCTTTATAGAGCTCCTGCATGCGTTCTTTCGACTGCGACAGATACTCCGGATGCACCCAACTAAAAATATTTGTACCGATAAATTGACGCTCATCGCAAAAGCCAAATAATCCAAGACAGGAGAAATTTACATATTGTACCTTATGATCGCTATGTAGAATGACCGCTTCAGGCGACATCTTGATCAGCTGCTGATTGAGCTCCTCTACTTCCCTTAATTCTCTTTCCATTTGGACTCTTTCTGTGATGTCTCTGGATACAAATACAATGCTCATTACTTCTCCATCCTCATCTAGAACGGGAGTAGCAATACATTCTAAATTAATAATATTACCGTTTGAATGTATAAAACGATTGTAAAACCTCTTGCTTGTCTTTGTCCGAAAAATATTTATTATTTCTTCACGCAAGCTTTCTCGCTCGTCCGGATCGATATACTCAAGTATAGTAGTACCTTTGATTAAGCCTACAGGAATACTGATTAGAGCCTCACTGGAGGGGGAGGCTACAATGAAATTCCCTCTCTGATCTAGGACACCCATAATATCTTTCATGTTATTAATAATAAGTCTGTACTCCGCTTCGCACTGTACCAGCTTGTGCTTTACTTCTACTGTTGATGTTACATCTTTAGCGACCACAAAGCACCAACAATACGACCATTCACATACACCGGAACATTATTCATGGACCAGTGACTCACTGTTCCATCCTTACGTGAAGATGTCAAAACATAATGCTGAGCAGATCCCCGTACTGTTTTTTCAAAATAATCTGAAATTTTCAGCACATTCTCTGTTCCAAATAGTTCCATGATGGATAAGTTCTCTTCGATCATACTTAAAGCTTCACCAGTTATTTGCTCACCCACAGAATTCATTGCCAAAATATTACCTTGCAGATCTAGTTCACATACAACATCCGAGTTATATTCGAATAAGGATTTATAGCGTTGCTCACTTTTGATCAATGCCTCTTGCATCAACTTTTTTTCAGTGATATCTTCCAAGATCCCGTCAAGCCGAACCACCGCTTGGGATTCATCCAGACTGGGTATGATTCTAACCTGTAACCATCGAGGCTCACCATTTGCATGGTTGATCCGATATTCACTGAGCATTGGAATCCCCTGTAGAGCCCTTGATTTGACCTCCTGAATCAAGAGGTTTTCTTCCTTATGAGCAATAAGGCGCCAAAAGTCATGCTCCTTCGCCTGTTCAATTGAATAACCGGTGATATTCATAACCGCATCCGATACGAATATCACTTTCTTCGCAACGTAATCGTAAGACCAAATCGCCACATCAAGATTAGAGATCATCTGTTGATACAAAGAAGACGTGCTTTCTAATTGAATTTGCGCCTTTTTTTGTTCAGTAATGTCCAGCATAACTCCATCTATTCGGCAAACCTTATTATTCTTATTTAGAATTGGCGTGCCGATACTTTGAACCCACTTAAGTCCCTCAGTAGATAGTTGCATCCGATATTCAAGACTACTGATATGACCAGCATTTAATCTTTCTATGTATGCATCATATCGATCAAGATCTACTATATATACAAATTCCCGCAATAAATTAGGGCTATTAGGAATAGCCTTACTTGTGCAACCTACCCATTCCTCTAAAACATTCGACATCGTCAGCAGATTTTCTTCCAGATCTATAGACCATGTGATCACATTCTCGTCACCGAGTGTATGCATATTGAGATCACCTCCACATAAAAAGCCCCCCCTCTTTTAGGGGGGGCTCTTTCTTCCAATTCGCTATTTCAAAAACGTCATTACATGATTAGCTTTATCCTACTGAGCAATCTGCTCACGGATATTCTGCAATATTTTCTTCTCTAAGCGGGATACCTGCACCTGAGAGATCCCTAAACGACTAGCAACCTCCGACTGTGTTTGATCACGGTAGTAACGAAGATAGACGATTAGACGTTCACGTTCGCTGAGGCCACCGATAGCTTCATTTAATGCCAGCTTATCGAACCAACGCTCCTGTGATTCGTCAGCGATTTGATCAATCAAGGTGATCGGATCGCCATCGTTCTCGAACACCGTCTCATGGATAGAGGTCGGTGGCTTATTGGCTTCCTGAGCAAATACCACTTCTTCAGGTGTAACCCCTAGTGCTTCTGCAACTTCACCGATCGTAGGCAGACGGTCAAGTGTTTTAGACATTTCATCCTTCATCTTGCGAACCTTGTTAGCCATTTCCTTGAGAGAGCGACTGACTTTCAAGGTGCCATCGTCACGAAGGAAGCGCTGAATCTCACCGATAATCATCGGCACCGCATAAGTAGAGAATTTAACCTCATAGCTAAGGTCAAATTTATCAACGGACTTCAGAAGTCCGATGCAACCAATCTGGAACAAATCGTCAGGCTCATACCCGCGGTTCATAAACCGCTGTACTACCGACCAGACCAGTCGGATATTACAGCTTACTAGCGTGTCGCGGGCAAGACTATCTCCGGCCTGACTGAGCGCGATAAGACGTTTGACCTCCGCATCGTCCAAATAGGTCGGCGGAGCTTTTTTTGACTCTGCATCCATGGCTCCAACCCCTAATTGTATAAAGCTTTTTTCG
>DASXLR010000145.1:0-6402 GCA_036496075.1 Paenibacillus sp.
ACCCTGGGCAATTATCTGAGGCAGTTAGTTATAAAGTTAATGAAATGAAGGATGGATCACGAGTCGTCGTAGTCAGACCTCCTTTTGCAGAGAGTTGGGCATTTTTCGTTCGGAAATTTGATGTTCCTAATGCATCACTTGCGCAACTTATCAACGGAGTTAATGCCGAACTTCCAATAACCTTAATATCTTATCTTATGAAAGGTAGTCGCATTACAGCCGTAACAGGAGCGCAGGGTTCAGGTAAAACGACATTATTAATGGCCATGATCCAACACATTTATGCTTCATACACACTTCGAGTACAAGAGATGGCATTCGAACTTCATTTAAGAAAAATATATAGTAGGCGTAATATTCTGAGTTTTCGAGAAACGGAACACATTTCCGGTCAAGCTGGATTGGATCTACAGAAGAAAACGGATGGTACCGTCAATATCCTTGGAGAAGTGGCAAGTGATGAAGTGGCATCTTGGATGATTCAAATGTCTCAAGTGGCCAGTCTTTTCACCGTATTTACACATCACGCCAAGACGTTCAAAGATCTCATTCATTCCTTACGGAACTCGCTGCTCAAAAGTGGGGTCTTTCATAATGAAGCTATTGCAGAGCAACAGGTAGTCAGCGTTATTAATTTTGATATTCATATGAAGCGTGACTCCTCTGGAAATAGATTCATTGAACGGATTACAGAGTGCGTTCCTCGGGAACACACTACTTTTCCAGAATGGAAAGACCGTGGTGCATCTATGAAGCAAATGTTAAGTCAATTCATGCAATTAAGTAGTCAGTATTATCAGAAAATGGGGGATCAGACCGCATTCACTTCACATAATATTGTGGAGTACCGAGCCGGAGAATATGTCGTAGTTAATGCCATTTCAGATTGGAACCGATCGGAAATGTTGGAGCACATGAGCCCAGAAGACGCAGCTCACTTTCAGGCATTTATGAGCAATCATTGGGGTGAACGAGATGTCGGTTAAACTCGTGTTACAGATTATTCTTATCACCGCGTTGATTATGTTTATCTTATTGTATGGCGTGTTGTCATGGGTACGCAGTAGAGAAAGAAATGATGAGCAATCCGTTTTATATGGCCAAGGTGGGAATAAGAAGATTAGATTTAAAGAGAGGGGGCACTCCTTCTTACAGTCTTCTTATTCGACGGGTCTTAGAATCCCGTTATTATCGCACTATATTCGTAGGATGCGTAAACGTCTATCTGGTGTGCATGCCTATGATGAATTTCACCTCCGCCACGAGGTCATGAAAATGACCTATGCGGTGCTTGGTACGCTTGGACTTTCGATTGGGATGCTATTTATCGTCAATCAAAGTATCAGCTTTCTCTTGACCGTTATTTTAGCAGTGATTGTGTTGAACAGCTTTCTGGTTGACATGTATATCAATTCTCTAGAGAAACGCTTGCTCTCACAGATGGTGGATCTATTCTCAGACGTTCGTCATCGCTATCATCAACATGGCATGGTAGAAGAAGCACTCTATGAAGCAGCAGAAACAGCTGGTTACGAGGTTTCTCTACATACACATAAGATTTATGAATCACTTACTTCTAAAAACCCGGATGAACAGCTAGAGATGTACTATGAGTCAGCGCCTAATCGCTTTCTTAAGGCATTTGCGGGGATCTCTTATATGATTATGGAGTTTGGTGATAAGACCAAGGAGCAGGGATCGATATATTTGCAAGGGCTGAGTAGTCTAAGTAAAGAGATCCAACTAGAGATCTTGCGAAGAGATAAGCTTGACTATTTGCTAAAAGGATTGAATATCATCGCTCTTGCTCCTATTTTTTTCACGAAGCCCATTGAACAGTGGGCTAGAAATAGTTTTCCTGCGATGGATCAATTCTATATGAGTAAAGTGGGATATATCACCAAAATAAGTATCTTTGTCATTATTATTGTGGCATATATGTTGCTTCAGAAGCTGCAGCAGTACGACGAGACCACATACCGGACGGGTAAGGTACTAAGAACATGGGAGCAGAAGGTGTCTTCTATACGTTTTTTGAGTTGGATAACGTCATTAGTAGCACCTAAGCCACAAACAAAACCCTATGGGGATATTATTAGACTTCTCAAAGATACAAATAGTGTCCTTCGTTATGAATGGTTCTATATTCGAAGAGTTATCTTCTTCATTGTTGGGTTCGCACTGACTTTGACAACAGTATTATTCCTTCATCATTCAGCCAGAGAACATATTCTGTATGATCCGGTAAAGAGTGAATCATTCTTTGGTCGTCTGTCCATAGAAGAGAAACGGCAGGGAGATGAGCTTGCAACCCGCGACCGGAAAGTCATGGAGCAGCTAAATGTATCACCGAATGCTAATTATAATCAAGTGGCAGTCAAGGTAACTCAGATAAACGAAAAACCTGTTCAGCAAGATCAATTCGTATCTACCGTACAGCGTATATTGGATAAGCTCCAGCAATATAACGAGGAATATATCAAATGGTGGGAAGTTCTCCTAGCTTTCGTTCTGGGGGTAATTGGATATCAATTTCCATTATGGCTTCTTTATTTTCAGAAAAAAGTACGAACGATGGATATGAGGCATGAGGTATATCAGTTTCACACCATTATTTCGATGTTGAGGGACATGGATAGGATGTCGGTTGAAACGATATTAGAGTGGATGGATCGATTTGCAGTTATATTCAAAACTCCGATTCATAAATGTCTACTTCATTATGATCATGGAGCAGAGATGGCACTTCAGGGACTAAAGGATGAGATTCTATTTCCTGAGTTCCAAAGAATTGTAGATAAATTATTACTAGCTGTAGAGAAAATTCCAATAACACAGGCTTTTGATGATCTAGAGAGTGAAATGTCATTCTATTTCGAACAACGTAAGCAGGAATATGAGCGGATTATTGATACGAAGGCTGGATGGGGAAGAATGATCGGCTTTGCGCCGATGTATGCACTGATATTTCTCTATTTAGTCATTCCACTTATTAGTATGAGCTTTATGCAAATGAGTATGTATTATGAGCAAATCCAACATTTATAAGGAGATGGAACTATGAATAACGCATCATCAGCATTAAAAGTAGCAGCAGGTATTTTTCTAACTATTGCATTAATTACCATAGTGGTGATTTTATTTATTTCGGCTCAAGAGGCGACTAAGACGGCACAGAATAATTTCTCGGATATTCAAACCGAACTATCACAAGCTTCTTATACAGTATATGATGGCACAACAATTAGTGGGTCTCAGGTTACCAATGCATTACGCAAATTTAAAGATAAAGATCAGTTTGGTATTCAAGTGGAAACCGGTAAAACGCGTAAAGTGGGACATTGGTATGGGAATGCGCTAGATATTACGTCTTCAGCCTCAGAAGATAAGTATGGTTCAGTAATTTCTCCGGGGAATCGGCAGGGTGATCTCAAACTGACGATGGATGAGGCTAGTGATCAATACGTCAATCCTAGTGGTAAATTTAAAGCCAGTATCGTAAAGGATAGCTCCAATGTAGTCAGAGGGTTGTTGTTTGGGCAGTTCTAAGGACATTAATGATTCGAGGAATGGGGGGAGGAAGTAGCCAATGTCAGAAAATGCACAAAATATGATTATTCTAAGTACTTCCCTAGTCGTATTTGTAGGTGCAAGCTGGATATCTTTGAACATGTTAAGACAAATGGATCGAACATTACAAGGCGTTACAGATGGAAATCACGGTCAGTCTCAAAGTATTCAGGTGACACTTCGTGCAAGTAGTTCTGAAATATACAGTGGTTCTCAGGTGTTATATAGCCTTAGTGAAAGCAAGCGTATAGGGACCATAATTGAAGTGGATGGATATATCTTTGCTGATACAGAGATATTAGATGCAGATTATACCCGAATTGACGTGCAGAAAATGTACAAGGTTAGTTATATAAGAGATGGAAGTGGAAATATTACTAAACTTATATTCACGGTGCTGAAGGGGACAAGCTCATGACTCAATCCGTTTCCAAGTTTGTAAGTGTCATTCTAGCATTGCTTCTCTTGTATATTTATCCCACGGCTGAAGGAGCCAAACGGCAAGATGATTTATCTCAAATTGTTGTTTACAACGTGGTTACTCAGTTTGTAGATGCTGTAAGAGTGAAAGGGTATGTTACACCAACGATGTATAATGATTTCCTACAGAGTCTTCACGTGACGGGAAATGAATATGAGGTTCAGATGGAGCACCGGCATAAGAAGTATCATCCGGAGTACTCTGACCCTGCAAATGCGACTACATTTCAAGATAAATATAGTGTTGTTTATGATGGTTATTATGAAGAAACTATATTAGCTAGATTGTTTCCCGAGAGCGGTTTACCAAAGGATAGTGAGTCCCGAATATACAAAATGGTAGTTGGGGATTTCTTTAAAGTTACGGTTAAGAATATTAACGTTACTCCAGGCACAATCATGTCTGATTTGCTATATGGGGTAAAGGAATTAGCCGATGGCCGAACGGTCATTGTATTTCCTTATGGAGGAATGGTATTGAATGAAGATTACGTGTGACTTGTTCCGCTATAACCGAATAGTTCGGGAAAAGCGGGGACTTAATTAACTAAGTCCAACTTTGCGACCGAGAATTGGAAAGATGGAACCATGTATCCAGAAACAATTCCGTTAATCTCCTGCGTGCGTGGCACGGACAGCGTGCTGGGTGCGAAGCACAGGTGAAGTCGGCAGAAGGAAGGCTAAAGCCACTCATTCGAGAAGGTATGCCAACTGATATGCCGGATGGCTGAAAAGCGGACTATGGTGAGAATGGTCGTAAGACCTGACGAACCTCCGAATGTACGGGTCTAAATTCATAGCATATGGAAACATATGTACTGACAAAAGTCAGGGTGGATAGCGTAGAGTACGATTGTAATCTAGGAAACACGCTATATCGAACGATGGCGATATCAAGTCCACAGGCTCAAAGGAGGCACCTAAGGTCTAGCAAGAATAGCTAGGTCTCAAGGTACAAGGAAAGCAAGGAACGTCGTTTAACAGGACTGTCATCCTAGACGTCTACTATAAGGCAGAAACTTGCTGAAATGTACTAATCCTTGTGAGAGTAGAGGCACGACCAATGAAGCGGCTGTAATGGCTGCGGAGGAACAGCCTCAAGTCTTTTTAGATAA
This sequence comes from Paenibacillus sp., assembly GCA_036496075.1. Taxonomy (GTDB): domain Bacteria; phylum Bacillota; class Bacilli; order Paenibacillales; family Paenibacillaceae; genus Paenibacillus_AQ. Next base: position 5,166 of record DASXLR010000145.1, read on the forward strand.
GAAACAATTTTTCCAAAAAGTGAATTGCACCGATCAGGTAGAAACGTGGGAAATCACCGTAAGGAGGTGAAGCCACAGTGCAAGCTCTTCGATACTGGGATTACTATGACATGACGAGTACTTTTACTGATTTATACGAAAATGCATCAACAAGGATGAAGTTCAACAATCTTTACGAGCTAATAAACTCAAATCAGAACATTCTCCTAGCATATCGAACAATAAAATCAAACAAAGGCTCACAAACACCTGGAACAGATGGCAAAACGATAGAGGATATAAAGACACTAACAGAAGAAGACATTGTGCAACACATAAGAAACAAGCTGTTGAATTATCAACCCAAAAAGGTTAGGCGAGTCCTTATACCAAAACCTAACGGAAAGAAAAGGCCACTAGGTATTCCATGTATAGTTGACAGAATTATTCAGCAATGTTTTAAACAAATCATTGAACCCATTGCGGAAGCCTACTTCTATAAACACAGTTACGGGTTCAGACCTGTAAGATCAACGCATAACGCTCTAGCGAGAGTACAACACCTCATAAACACGGGGAATCTTCATTATGTTGTTGATGTAGACATTCAGGGATTCTTTGATAATGTCAACCACACATTGCTTCTGAAACAATTATGGAATATAGGTATTAGAGACAAAAGAGTACTTCGAATCATCAGCAAAATGCTTAAAGCTGAGATTGAAGGTGAAGGAATCCCATTGAAAGGCACACCGCAAGGTGGAATTTTATCTCCACTCCTGTCAAATATAGTACTAAACGACTTGGATCAGTGGGTAGCAGGACAATGGACAAACTTCGAAACTCAACATGCTTATGCAGGAGACTTCCACAGGATCAGAGCACTTAAGAAGACCAATCTAAAAGAGGGATATATCGTGCGATATGCAGATGACTTTAAAATTCTCTGTCGGGATTGGAAATCGGCTCAAAAGTGGTATCACGCTGTAAGACTCTATCTCAAGGACCGTCTCAGACTTGATATCTCACCTGAAAAATCACAAATTGTAAACCTCAGGAAACGTAAATCTGATTTCCTAGGCTTCACAATATGGGCTGAGAAAAAAGGAAAAAGAAGAGTCGCCTATACGGGTATAAACGAAAAGAAGAAAGCAGATATCAAAAAACAAGCGAGAGAACGCATAAAGATTCTGCACAAGTCACCAACTACTCAAAACGCCCTTCTTTTCAATAGCTTTGTACTTGGTTTACACAATTA
>DASXLR010000146.1:0-2159 GCA_036496075.1 Paenibacillus sp.
TTCCCCACAAAGTATGCCCGCTAATATTCTTCCGGATCATTCGACTGATGAGGCATGAACTTCACAAGCCAAGCCAGTACCAATTAATAAGCTGTCAATCTGACCATGATCCAGTTCCTGCATAAATACACCTCCATAAAATAGTTCCATATATTGGAATTAACCTGCCGGTTAGGTGAACGAAAGGCTACCGATTGTGCCGGCAGTTTCCCACTATTGTTAATTGAACAAACGTGTCCCGTTAGCGTAATGATAACTCCGAACATTTCTGGCCGACTATCTTACCGAATGGCCCATTGCGTGATCACTTCGTTGAACTACTTACACATTGATATTTGAAGTATTCCTTAAAATTATTCTAATAACTTCTTCTGTTTCGATATGGTCAGTTTCGATATGTTCTTGAAATTTTTTATCTTTAAATGCAAGCACACCTGCTCTTGTATGTTGCTGATACCAGCTTCCATATATGTCTCCGCGTCTTTCAATTCGATTTTTAATTGTCTCCTCAGACGCTACGAGACAAAAATGAAAAGCATCATGATCAATACTTCTAAATCCATTGAAAATGTAATCAAAATTATTAGCTTTATATATGGTCATTGGAACTATAAGATGCGTCTTATACTTATTCATTAATTCTTGTGCTGTCTTTACAGTGAGTGTTCTCCACAATTCCATATCCTGAAAATCATCAGTTCGTTCTTCTTCAAAATAGATGTCTTCTGTAACGACTTTTCTTAGCATATATCCAATTTCCTCAGGATCAAAAATCATACTATTTGGAATTAAAGGTTGAAGCATTTGAGCTGCCGAAGTCTTACCAGAGCCAAACGCTCCATTAATCATAATAATCAAGTAACCACTCCTATAAGGTTAGTTCTCATTACTCTCTTGACTGATTTTACATAACGTCTTTTTCGCGAATCTAGTGAATTCGCAGCACCAATGGTATTCGGCAAAATGTTGAACTATCCTGCCCGTTAGCCATACATGCAGCGCAAGCACCGCACCACAGATGATGGAAATAATTCCGTTCTTCCATGGGAGTTGAATCATCTAAATTGAAGCATAAAGTAATACAGCTATGAGGGCATATGGGGAAGAAAATAAGAGGAGTTTGCCGATGAAATTGTTACGTTTCCGTCTATCTTCAGCATCCTCAGTGTGATAATTTGCTCTTAACCTGTCCCCACTCAATAAAGAACCAGACAAAATAACGGAAACACCGATGGCTACGAGAGAGACGTACCCGTACAAATTCATGAGCTTAATTACTCCAACAAAAGTCACAGTAATTAAGCCGAGTGTAGTAGCGGAAATACAACCACATAACAATGCCGCCCTGTATTTCAATAAATATTCCCTCCCTTTCGTCAAGGTATGTTGTATAGATGTTATACGTTTCCATTGACTAGGCGGTTGCGCTATCCTGCCCGTGGGACTTGATCCCGAGCGCTATAGTGTTCGCCCCTACTTGTCATGACCCTGATTTAGGCTGGTTGGGACGTAAGATCCCGTATAACAAGCGATGCTATGGAGCGACAAGAAGAACCTTAGGGGATGCCGGTAAATCTAAACCTACAGGCAGAGATGAGATGAAATGAATCCAGTTGTCGGTCTAGATATTTCAAAAGAAGAAAGTCATGGACAAGCCTTTTTAGCACGCGGAAAGCCCTACAGAGAGACATTCCACTTTGAGCACACTCGCGATGGCCTAGCAAATCTCCATCAAGTTTTGAAGGAGATTGAGAATGCATCCAAACTACGTCCTCTGCTTATTCTAGAAGCAACTGACCATTACCAAAGTCCTGTTGTTCAGTTTCTAGAAGAACATGACTATATTTACATTGTCATTAACCCGCTCATCACAAACCGGCTTAGAAAGTCCCAACTTCGTAAAGTTAAGACGGATGCTGCGGATGCTTACCTATTGGGAGAGTTGTACTACAAGGAAGAGTTCGAACCTTTTAAGAAAAGAGGTGTGCAACTTCTCAATCTGCGCTATCTTACAAGACAATATGAGTCTCTTTCAAAGATGTGTGTACAGACTAAACTGCAATTTCAAGCTGTTCTTGATCAAGTTTTCCCTACGTACAAAGGTGTTTTCGTGGACATCTATTCTAACATTTCACTTCGATTTTTAAATGAGTTTCCAA
>DASXLR010000147.1:0-16515 GCA_036496075.1 Paenibacillus sp.
GCCATGTTCCTGATAAAGTTTCCATTTGCTTAACAGATAATTGACCTAAGCCTCGGAATAATTTGATCTCTGGATAAGTTCCGATACACAACAAACTTAGCTTTGTTTTACCTAACGACTGCTGCACAAACCAATGAAGCAAATAACATAACATCGTCTGATCAAATAGATCATGTTCGAACCATAACACAATTTCCTCGTATTTATTAAAATCAGCTAATACTTTCTCCTGTGTTTTGCTTATACATATATATTCTGCACTCGGAATTCCCATTGCTTTTTCCAAGTATTGCGCACGAACCGACCGGTTTACATATTCCGTTGGATCTACAAATATGGGTCCTTCGGGATATACCTCCCTCCATACAAGAATATCACCTTGGACGACGCCTTGCCGTAGCTTTTCCGCAACGGAATCACCATTTACAATATGTAGCATACTTTTTCCCCCTTCGTAAAGATTGTGGAATACGGATACGAAATCGGCAACGGGTAATGTTCCTTTCAATTTGCTACGAGCATCAAATAGCCTTTTTTTTAACGCAGAAACAGGTGTACCCAAGTAAGAAGAGATTTCTTGAAGAGAATAGCCGTGAAAATAAAACAATTGAACCGCTACTCGCATGTTTGACGATAAAGTTGCTATGGATTCATGATTGAATCTCGGCAGTTTGAGTGATTTCTTGGAATGGTACTGTTTGTGGTTGTTTCCTGCGTATAAGCCGATGACATTGACGAATAACTATCGTTTTAAACCATCCAGGGAAAGCATCCGATTTTTTCAACTTACTCAAATGGATAAATGCTTCCGCAAACGCCTCTTGAACCGCATTTTCCGCTAAATGGGAATCGTGCAGTTTTTCGTATGCAACAGTATGAGCCATCGCTGTAAATTGACGGACAATATGATCAAAGGCTTCCTGATCTCCTTTTTTCGCCATTTCAATCCATTGCAACACGTTCATTCACCTCCTCTTGTCTGTATTCTATATATAAGTGCCGAAGAAGTTCACAAAAGTTACGATATATATCAGATGTTGTTAAACAATACTGCCTTTTAGTTGAGGGAAGTTAGCCCAATGCTAGCGAAACCGATAAGGGTACACATTCGTCTTATTCTCTCACTGGGTTGCTATTGTTTAAATGCCCAAGGGCTCGCTGGAATCGGAATGCGTGAAAACCAGCACGGAACGTATACGTTCCATGCTGGTTTTTGAAAATACGGATTGACAGAGAAAATATTCAGTAATAGTATATAAGAATTGAGGAAAAGTTCATTTTTGATACATAAGAAGACATCCTATTAACATCTCATATCATAGCCTGCCTTAAGATTAGACTATACAAGTATGGGAATACGGTGAAACGGAAGGAGACCGCCCTTTGTCTGACAATCACGAATATTCAGGATCTTTCCCCGACAGGAGTCGCCTCAGTCTGCGATCTGAATGCGAGAACTGCTTTGGCTTGTGTTGTGCCGCGCTACCCTTTGCAGCTTCGGTTGACTTCGCGATCGACAAAGACGCCGGCCAGCCCTGCCTTAACCTGCAATCGGACTTCCGCTGCGGTGTTCACAAAAACCTCAGGCAGCTGGGCTTTCGAGGTTGCACTGTTTATGACTGCTTCGGTGCGGGGCAGAAAGTTTCTCAAGACACCTTCGGCGGACACGACTGGCGGCAAGCCCCAAAATCCGCGAAGCAAATGTTCGAGGTTTTTCCGATCATGCGGCAACTCCATGAGCTGCTCTGGTACTTGACCGAAGCGCTAACGTTGCAACCGGCCCGTCCGATCCACGGTGCGCTCAGCTCCGCGCTCGATGAGACGGAACGCCTCACTCACCTCAGTCCCGACTCTCTCATAGAACTGGACGTGGCAGCACACCGGGCAGATGTCAATGCACTGCTCCTACGGACCAGTGAACTTGTGCGAGCCGAACAGAAGGACCGCCCTGGGCGTAAGAAGACCCAGGGCCGAGGAGCTGATCTCATCGGGGCCAACTTGAAAGGTGCCGATCTCAGAGGCGCTAACTTGAGAGGTGCCTACCTTATTGCCGCTGATCTCAGAAGCGCTGACCTGAGATTGGCTGACCTCATTGGGGCTGATTTCCGAGATGCTGACCTCAGAGGGGCCAACCTCACCAATAGTATCTTTCTTACCCAAGCCCAGCTCAACGCGGCGAAGGGTAATGCCGACACAAAGTTGCCGCCGTCACTCACTTACCCAACGCACTGGTCTACCTTCGGGCATAAAGCAAGCGGGTGACAATAATCCGCAGCGCATACAATGCCCTACATTTGTCAACACCACTTATAATGTGATAATACAAGCGGAGAAGGCTACTGATCTCAACGAGATGGGATGGTTAGCCTTCTCCTGAATTTGGCTGGCGGGCCGTATCATAGATCAACCGAAATCAGCTTATTTTTTAGCATAAATTTCTTCATTCATTTGTCCAATGATTTCTAGGATACTTTTCGAACCAAGGTCTCCTACACCACGTTTTCTCGCAGACACACTATCGGAATTTTTCTCGTTCTCACCAAGTACGAGCATGTAGGGTATTTTTTCAAGCTGGGCTTCACGAATTTTGTACCCGAGCTTTTCATTTCGTACATCTACTTCGACACGTATACCAGCCTCTTCTAACGATTTCTTCACTTGATAAGCATAGTCTATATAGTTCTCTGAAACAGGTAATAGCTTGGCTTGGACGGGTGCGAGCCATAGTGGGAAAGCACCTGTAAAATGTTCGGTCAAAATACCTATAAATCGGTCAATTGATCCATAAACAGCGCGATGTATAACGACCGGTCGGTGTTTTTGGTTGTCCTCCCCAATGTAAGAAAGATCGAACTTTTCAGGCATCTGGAAATCCAATTGGATCGTCCCACACTGCCAGCTCCGTTTAAGCGCATCTAAAATATGGAAATCAATCTTTGGACCGTAGAAGGCTCCATCCCCTTCATTGATACGATAATCGATACCACGTTTGTCTAAGACGTTTTGTAAAGATTTTTCTGCCTCGTCCCATAGCTCCTCAGAACCCATAGAATCTTCTGGCCGAGTCGATAACTCAATCTTGTATTCAAAACCAAATACTTGATAAATGTAGCCAATTAAGTCAATAACACGGCCAATTTCATCTTCAATTTGCTCAGGCAAAACAAAAAGGTGGGCGTCGTCCTGACAGAATGTACGAACTCGCATCATCCCGTTAAGTGCGCCGGAAAATTCGTGGCGGTGCACTTGACCAAATTCCGAAAGACGAATAGGAAATTCTCGATAGGAACGCAAGTTATTTTTGAAAATGAGCATGTGTCCTGGGCAATTCATAGGTTTAAGAGCATACTTCGTTTCGTCTACATTGGTGAAGTACATGTTATCTTTGTAATGATCCCAATGTCCAGATTGCTCCCAAATCCGATTATTCATCATAAGCGGTGTACGTACTTCATCATAATCCCGCTGTCTCTGTATTTCACGCGCGAAGTTTTCAAGCTCTGTACGGATCGCCATACCCTTCGGAAGATAAAAAGGCATTCCTGGCGCTTCTTCAGAGAACATAAACAGTTCAAGTTCTTTGCCCAGCTTGCGGTGGTCACGTTTCTTCGCTTCCTCAAGAAAATGTAAATGCTCTTCGAGTTGGGCTTTCTTCGGAAATGAAGTCCCATAAATGCGTTGCAACATTTTATTATTAGAGTCTCCACGCCAGTAGGCACCCGCCACATTCAACAGCTTGAATGCCTTGAGTCGGCCTGTAGATGGAAGGTGTGGTCCTCGACATAGGTCGAAAAATTCACCTTGATCATAAATAGTTAGTACGACATCTTCCGGTAGGTCACGAATGAGTTCCAACTTTAACGGTTCTTCGAGTTCCCCAAATGTCTTAATCGCTTCTGTGCGGCTTACGATTCGGCGAACAATTGGTAAGTTTTCTTGTATAACTTTCTCCATCTCTTGTTCAATTGTGACAAGATCATCACTGGACAGTGGTTTTTCTATATCGATGTCATAATAAAACCCGTCTTCGATAACTGGTCCAATTCCGAGCTTGACGGCCTTATCTCCATAAATACGTTTAATGGCTTGAGCCATTACATGAGCCGTACTGTGTCTATATATCTCCAGACCGTCTTTACTGTCAAGTGTAACAATTTCGATGAGGCTATCACGCTCGACCAGATGGTTAAGATCCACGAATTTTCCGTTGATCTTTCCAGCTACAGCATTTTTCTTCAAACCTGTACTAATGGATTCCGCCACTTGTTCGATGGTCGTGCCTTGTAGATACCTCCTAATTGTTCCATCTGGCAAAGTTACATTGATCTCCATGATTTAGCCTCCATTCTTAATTTTTCATTATTTTTGAACGCAAAAAAACGCATCTCTCCCAGAAAGGGACGAGTGCGTTCTGCTCGTGGTTCCACCCTAATTCGACCTACAACGTGTCATCTTTGGCTATTCACCAAAACATACAGATGCAAGGACCTCATTGGTATCCGGTATCGGGGATAAGGCGGTGTCGCTTACAGCCGCGAAAAATTAATCGACGGGTTCAACGCCACGGCTACAAAGGGGTAATTTCACAACCGGTAACTGGAGAAGCTTTCAGCCTAAACTTCTCTCTCTGGACAGCTCGTGAAGGAAATCATGTCTTTGGTCAGTGCCTAATTTATGTTTACGGGTATTATATTACATAATCGCTTTCGTGAAAGTCAAGGGAAATTATTATTATCTAAAAGAGATGATCGTTTATTCAACGTATTTCATATATACCCGTTTTTTTTGTAGTTTTCTTTCATGACGCGCAAACGCTCACGCCATTCACGGTCATTTTTCACCGACAAATCACGTGAGCGCTGATTAAAAACAAGAGAGAATAATTTACGTGCACTAAAAACTACTCGACCTAGTCATTCCAAGTTCATTTATTTTAACCTCCGAATTTGTTACCACTTGTTTAATGATAGCGATAAAATGCTCTTGAATCTGTTCTACTGTTGATGAGTCATATACATTTGCATTATATAGCAATATTATCTTCATATGATCATGAGGCTTTACTATTAAAGTAAAATCAAAACTATTGTGTTCTGCACACTCTACATTCATAATTTCAAGAGGCTTCTCGCCATATTTACCCAAATCCTCTAGCTGCTCTTCAACAGGGAAATTCTGATATACAACAACATGGTTAATTAAAGATTGTTTTTGCTTAGTTAAATTCTGAATATCATATAATGAATACGTATCATAAGCATGAGACACAACGGCTTGTGCTTGAGTTTTCTTCATTAATGATATAAAAGATTCTTCTCCCTCCGATTGAATACGGACAGGCACTGCATTTATAAATAATCCAATCATAGTTTCAATACCAGGAATAACGGGCGGTCTGCCTGATACAACACTTCCGAATACGACATCGTTACTTTCATTATATTGTTGAAGTAAAATACCCCATGCCGTTTGCACTAATGTGTGAATGGTAACCTGGTTCTGCTCTGCTACTTGCTTCATTTGCTGGATTAATTCCTCATCCAAATAACAGTTTAAAGTTTGTGAATCTTGTCTTATATTCTTCTTTTTGATTTTTTCTCCAGGCAATTTCGTTTGCTCTTCATAACCTTCCAAGTAATGACCCCAATATTTTATTGCTTCTTCACTATTTTGTTGTTCTAGCCACTCAATAAATTGACTATATGGCGTCAGTAAAGTCATTTTAGGTTTTCTTTTCTCCCGAATAGCAAAGTAATTCTCAAATATTTCCTTGCTTACAAGAGACATACACCAACCATCCATTAAAGTATGGTGAAAACTCCATATAACGCGATATTCTTCATTTTTGGTTCGTAAGACAGTCATACGTATTAAAGAATCTTGTTGTAAATCAAATCCTCTTTCCTTATTTTGTTGGATATAATCGTTAACATATCCCTCACGTTGAATCTCCTTCATATCCAGTAAATCTTCATAATTAAATTCAAATTTCTTCTCTTGATAAACGATTTGTAAAGGGATATCCATGAAATCACTATAAAAATTAGTTCTTAATATCGCATGTCTTTGCATTAAATGATCCAGACTCTGTGCAAAAGAGGTAACATCGAAATCCCCACGCATATCAAACATGATTTGGACAAAATAAGCTCCCGAAATTGGATTTCGTTCACTTTCAAACAGCATTTCCTTCTGTAACGGTGTTAATGGATAAATATTCTCTATACGACCTATGTGTTGTGTTTGCCCCACTAAGCGATCCAGTTGATCAATGGTTAATGTCTTGCATGAAATATCACTTGGTGTAAGTTCGGTTCGTTCTTTCGTAACACAATGGACAATGACTTCTTGGAGACGTTCCTTAAAGAGCGAAGCCAGTTGCACCATTGTTTCTCGTCGATATTGCTTTTGACTATAGTTGATTGTGAGTGACAACCTGCCTTCTATAACGATTCCATTTATATTAAGTAAGAAAGGTCTTTTGTTGTTTTCACTTACGGATGGACCACTAGCATAAGATGAAAATTTAATTCCATCATTTTCTGAACCTTGATCCACCTGTCCCATATAGTTAAAACTAATTTCGGGATTTTTTTCAAGAATAAATTCTTTATGAGAATGTGACAAATACTTTAGAATACCAAAACCAACACCTTTGTTTGGTATCTGGCGTAACCCTTCCTTAACCGTCTTAATCCTGCTTGATACATCTGTTGCAGCTTTCATACTAAGGATTACAGGGTACATACTCGTAAACCAACCTACGGTTCGGGTGATCTCCATGTCTGGAATGATTTGTTCTCTCCCGTGGCCTTCCAAATTCACAATGATTTCTTCCATACCTGTCCAATCATGAATAGCCATGCCAAGTGCCGTTAGCAATAGATCATTAATTTCCGTATTATACGTATGATGTGTCTGCTTCAATAATTGTTCGGTTTCTTCTGCTGTCCACTGTATGGTTAACACTTCACTGTCTTTGCCAATCGTATAATCACAATCATAGTCTTTAGGTAGCGGGATTGTTTCAACCTGCTCCATACGATTCCAATATTGATATTCTTGCTCCATCGCAGAGCTGTTTGCATAAATAGACAATTGTTCTGCCCATAATTTAAACGAAGCCGTTTTTTGTGGAAACTGAATTTCTTGCCCCCTTAAAAATTGATCAAGTCCTGATTGAATATCTTCATATAAAATACGCCAAGAAACCCCGTCTACTACCAAATGATGAATGACTATCAGTAAATGATCCCCTTCAGTACATTGGAACAAACCTAGTTTCATCAACGGTCCATCATCTATATTTATACTGCTCTGAATTTCTTTCACTTTATTTTCAATGATTTGTGCAGAGTTTACTTCTTTCCTAAGGTCCATGATTTCAAGACTAAATAATTCATCTTCCTCGATCCCCTGATTCCTTGCTTCATATCCGCCTTCAGCTGTCTGGTGGTAAACCATACGAAGTGCATCATGATGCTTAACCATCTTATTCATCACTTGGTGAATGAAACTAACTTCAAATCCTTTTTCTCGATAAAACATCATTTCCTGATTATAATGATGTGCATCCACCATGTTTTGATCAAAGAACCAGCGTTGAATTGGGGTGAGCATCACTTGTCCTGTAACTTCACCTTGATCAGAAATGGTGCTTACTGATTTAACGTGAAGACTTAACTCTTCTACGGTGGGGTATGTGAAAAAATGCTTCATTTCAACTTTATAACCCGCTTGGAGCAAGCGTGAGGAAACTTGAATGCATTTAATTGAATCGCCTCCAAGTTCGAAGAAATTATCTGATATGCTAATATTTTGAACACCGAGCACAGCTTCCCAAGCAGAAGTTATCGTTTGTTCTATAGATGTTCTTGGCGCCATATATTCTGTTCCGTGTTGCATACTTCCTTCTGGAGAAGGCAATGCCTTTCGGTCGATTTTTCCATTTGATGTTAGCGGCATTTGCTCTAATTGAATAAAATAAGATGGAATCATATAATCCGGGATTTTTTGAGATAATTCCATTCTCATTTTCTTGGCTGTGAGTGAGCTTTTCCCTTTCAAATACGCACATAACTGCTTCGACCCATCATTATTCTCCCTAGCAATCACCACTGCTTCTTGAATAGAATCTATTTTTAAAAGGGCTGTTTCCACTTCGCCAAGCTCAATTCTATAACCACGGATTTTCACTTGATGATCAATCCGTCCTAGATATTCAATATTTCCATCCGGCAACCATCTCGCTGCATCTCCTGTTCTGTACATCTTCCCTTCTGCAACAAATGGGTTATCTACGAATTTCTCTGCTGTTAAATCAGGTCGGTTTAAATAACCTCTAGCAAGCCCCTCACCTGCTACGTATAACTCTCCTTGCACTCCGATAGGTTGATTTCGTTGTTGTTTATCCAAAATATACGTTTGCAAAGTCGGGATCGGTTTGCCAATATTGCTTTTACCCGCATGTATTTCAATGTCTGTTATTTCTTTATAGGTCACATGAACCGTCGTTTCCGTTATTCCATACATATTAATCAACTGTGTTAATGGATATTTCACCTTCCAGTCACTTAATAACGATGGATTGAGCGCCTCTCCACCAAAAATTACTTTTCTTAATTTCAATTCTCTTCCATGATCTTGTAGCTCTTCATGAAGGAGATGATAGAAGTAAGTGGGTGTTTGATTCAATATCGTCACTTGCTCACTTTTTAACAATTGTAGGAATTGTTCTGGACTTTTTGCCGTCATTTGAGGCACAATGACTAATTTCCCACCATAAAGTAACGCACCATACATTTCCCATACAGAAAAATCAAAACAAAATGAATGAAACAAAGTCCATGTATCTGATGCATGAAAATCAAACAAATTTTTACTGTTAAATAATAAACGAACGACATTTTTATGTTCAATCAACGTACCTTTCGGTTTACCTGTCGTACCTGAAGTGTAAATTACGTAAGCTAATCCCGATGGAGCAGCGCTTAATCCTAAATTTGAATGATCTTCATGATAAAATTCATGATGATCATCTACCATAACAACCTTTCCTGCGAAAGAAATACGTTCTTGTAAATGACTTTGTAACAATAATAAGTGTACTCCCGAATCCTCAAGCATGTAGTGAATACGATCCGCTGGATATTCTGGGTCAATGGGTACGTAGGCTCCACCCGCTTTCATAATCGCCATGATTCCAATGATCATATCTAATGATCGTTCTGCCATGATCCCAATTAACTGATCCGCTTCTCCCCCTTCAGATCTCAGTGTTCTTGCCAATTGATTGGCTTTTTCATTCAATTCTTTATAGGTTAAGTATTTATCCTCAAATACAACAGCCACTTGTTCGGGAGTTCGTACCGCTTGCTCTTCAAATAACCCGTGAATCGTCTTGTCCAATGGATAGTCAGCCATGGAATCATTAAATACCTCTAAAATTTGTGTTTTCTCTTGTGGTGTTATTAAATCAATTTCATCGATACTAATTTGTGGACTATTTATCACTTGCGACAAAATTTGTATCAAATGACCTCGAATTCGTTCTATGCTTGCTTGATCGTAGACGTTAGCGTTATAAAAAAACATCCATTTCATCTCTTCACCTGGTTTTATAATCAGGTTAAAATCATAATTGGTTTGTTCATCCCCAGATACATTCGTAATCTTAAGAGCTGTCTCTGTCTTCTCTTGATCCCCCAACTGTTCCATAATGCCTTGTACGGGATAATTTTCAAACACTAGAATATGATCAATCAAATGTTGTTTTTGCTGTGTTATAGCTTGAATCTCATATAATGGATACGTATCGTAATGATGAGAAGCGACGGCTTGTTCTTGATTCCGTTTCATGACTTCAATAAATGCTTCATTGCCTTCGGCATGAATACGTACTGGAATGGTATTAATAAATAAGCCAATGATGTTTTCAATGCCTATGATGGCGGATGGTCTACCTGATACAACACTCCCAAATACAACATCTTCGCTTCCATTATATTTTTGCAGTAAAATGGCCCAAACGGTCTGCATTAACGTATTCAGCGTAACTTGATTCTGACTGGCTATTTGAGTCATTTGCCCAGTCAATTCTTTACTTAGCGTAAAAACCATATTCTCTGAACGATATTCGTCACTCTTCGTTATAGTATTTTCTTTCGGCAGAGTCGTTTGCTCGTCATAACCTTTCAAATATTCACTCCAGTATTTCAAAGATTTATCATGATCTTGTTTTTCTAGCCATTCGATATATTGATTGTATTGGATCGCTACCTTTTCCACAGGTTTTCTTTGTTCCTGAATAGCAAAGTATCCATCGAATAGCTCCTTTATTACAAGAGACAGACACCATCCATCCATCAAAATATGATGATAATTCCAAATAAAACGATATGTTTCATCATGGGTATGCAAGATCGAGATACGCATTAACACATCTTGAGATAAGTCGAAACCTTTTATTTTATCTTCTCTCGTATAGGATGCCACATACGCTTCACGATCTTCTTCATTCATTTCACGCAAATCTTCATATATGAGTCCATTCTGTTTATTACGATAAACGACTTGCAATGGATTATTTGTCCATTTACTGTGAAAATTAGTTCTGAAAATGACATTTCGTTGTATCAGATGATTCAAACTCTTCGTAAAAGCTTCCACATCTAATGATCCATGAAGATCAAGGGTTGTTTGAATAAAATAAGCATCGGAACTTGAATTAAGCAGGTTATGGAAAAACATTCCGTTTTGCATAGGCGATAAAGCATATATATCTTCTATTTCACCAATATGTTCGGATTGCTGCACAAATCCTTCTAATTCTTCTATATTTATTCCTTTTAACGAAATATCACTTGGGGTTAACTCTGGTTTCTCTTTCGTTACGCAATGCATAATAATTTCTTGCAGACTATCTTTAAATAATTTAGTCCATTGATCTATCGTTTCTTTGCGATATTGTGTGCGACTATAACGAAATGAAAGTGACAATTTCCCTTCCACAATTAGACCGTTCAGATCAATAAGATGATTTCTTGTGTGGTTTTCGCTTGTTGCTACGCCGTTAGAGTAAGGAGATATCTTCATCGCAGTATTTTGAATATCTTGATCAAATTGTCCCAAATAGTTAAAACTAATTTCTGGATTTATTTTAAATTGAGCATCTGCTAAATACCTTGCAATACCATAACCAATTCCTTTTTTCGGAATCTGGCGAAGGTCTTCTTTTATTCTCTTGATGAAGTGCGACATATTTGTACTTGCTTCCATATCTAATACAACAGGATACTGGCTCGTAAACCATCCTATAGTACGTGTAATATCAAGATCTGTTATAATTTGTTCTCTTCCGTGCCCTTCTAGATTCACAAGGACTTTATCCATGCCTGTCCACTGATGAATAGACATCCCTAATGCGGTTAGCAACAAATCGTTGATTTCCGTTTTGTAGGCACGATTCGCTTGTCTTAATAGTTGTTCCGTTTCTGCTTCTGTCCATTCTAACGTTATTTCTTCACTATCTTTTGCTAATGCATGATCCTGTTCATGATCTTTAGGTAACGGATTACATTCGACTTGTTCTATTTCATTCCAATATTCAAGCTCTTGCTGCATTACATCACTACCCGCATACAACTCCAATTGTTCTGCCCACAATTGGTATGAACCTGTTTTCTGAGGGAATTGAATCGGTTCTTCATTACGTAATTGTTCATATCCCATTGAGATATCTTCTAGCAAAATTCGCCAGGAAACCCCGTCTATGACCAAATGGTGAATAACGATCAATAGATGATCTCCATCTGCACATTGAAATAGGCCTAACTTCATCAAGGGGCCTTTATGCAAATGGATACTGCTTTGAATTTCATTGGTTTTATTCTCTATCTGTTGAGAAGGATCTGCTAGGTTCTTGAAATCTATAATTTCAAGGCTATATAACGGTTCATCTTCCGTCCCTCTATTCCATGCTTCATAACCACTTTCCGTCTGGTTATATACGATGCGAAGCGCATCATGATGCTCACAAATTTTATGTAATACTTGGCGAAGTGTGGCTTCGTGAAAACCGTCCTCCCGATATAACGTAATAGATTGATTATAGTGATGGGTATCCACCTTATATTGCTCAAAAAACCAATGTTGAATAGGAGTTAACATCACTTTTCCAGTTATGATTCCCTGCTCTGACATCGAACTAATGGGATGAACATATGGAATTAAACTTGCTATGGTTGGATATTTAAATAAATGTTCCATCTGTACCTGATAGCCCGCTTGATATAACCTCGAAGACACTTGAATGGATTTAATAGAGTCTCCTCCAAGTTCAAAGAAATTATCCGAAATCCCAATCTTCTCAACTCCTAATACCACTTCCCAGATGGATGCGAGTTGTTGTTCCACAAAAGTTGCTGGTGCTTCGTACGCCATTCCCTTCAACATATTTTCTTTCGGAGCAGGTAACGCTTTGCGGTCGGCTTTTCCATTTGTCGTAAGTGGCATCTGATCTAGTTGTACAAAGTAAGACGGAATCATATAGTTTGGTAGTTTGTAGGACAACTCTTCTCTCAGTTTTCCTATCTCTATTGCATCCTTCCCTACCAGGTATGCGCATAATTGTTTCGTTCCCACTTCATCTTCTCGGGCAATGACAACGGCCTCTTGAACCACTTTTATTGTTAAGAGTGCTGTTTCTATCTCGCCAAGCTCGATCCGGTATCCACGAATCTTCTCTTGATGATCCATTCTTCCTAAATATTCAATGTTCCCATCTGGCAACCACCTGGCTGAGTCACCTGTCTTGTACATTTTTGCTCCTAGAACAAACGGGTCATCTACAAATTTCTCCGCCGTAAGGTCCGGTTGGTTCAAGTAACCTCTAGAGATTCCTGCTCCGGCTACACATAATTCTCCCTGTACACCAATAGGCTGTAATCCATTTTCTTCCCCTAATATATAGATTCTATTATTCGCAATAGGCTTGCCGATTGAAATGTCTTGATCTGCGTGATGAATAGAAAGAACCGTTGATACGACACTATTCTCGGTTGGCCCATACTCATTGCAAATTTCGATATGCGAATTAATGTGCTGTAATTTGTGTATTAAGGCAGGTATGATCTTCTCGCCTGCGGCGACGACATTCTTCATCGAAATCCAATCTTCTGCGTTCACACTTTCCAATAAGGTCATCAAAAAACTCGGTGGACTTTGCATATGCGTAATTCCCTGTTTCTTTACGATGGTGTTAATGGCTATAGCATCTTTACATTGTTGTTGACTTAACACATATACCGTCGATCCAGAACTAATGGGTCCAAAAAAATGGGTAATAAACGAATCAAAAACGAATGGATTCAGCATCAATACCCGATCTTCTTCAGTAAAATTGTAAAATTCCGATTTCCATTGAATGGAGTTTGCAATACTGCCGTGTTCGATCATAACCCCTTTAGGATTTCCAGTTGTTCCTGATGTATAGATTACATAAGCCAAATCACGCGGATTCGTTACATGCTCCAAGTTCAAACGATTATTATCGTAACTTTGTTCATCATCTAAAATAATGGACGTTCCTGCAAAACATACTCGTTCCTGTAAATGGCTTTGCCATAACAAGCATTTCACTTGCGAATCCTCTAACGTAAAATGAATACGTTCTTCCGGGTATTCTGGATCAATTGGAACATAAGCGCCACCTGCTTTTAGAATACCGAATATGCCTATGACCATCTCAAGCGAGCGTTCCGCCATAATTCCAACTAACTGCCCCGCCTGTACACCTTTAGATTGAAGCGTCCTAGCCAATTGATTCGATCGTTGATTTAGTTCTCTGTACGTTAGTTGTTTACTCTCAAATACCACGGCTACATGATCTGGTGTTCGTTCCACCTGTTTTTCAAATAATTGATGCATCGTCTTGTTCTGTGGATACTCCACCACTGTATCGTTGAAATCAAATAATAGCTTATTTCTATGTGTCTCTGAAAGCATATCCACTTTATTAATCTCTAGGTCAGGTTGGTTTAAAGCAATGGAAAAGAATTGGTCTAAATGTTCTATCACTTGAACCATAAACTCTTCATCGTAACGATCTTCATCAAAAAATAATTTCAAATGAATTTCATCGTTTTCCAAATCGAAATGAAAAATAGTATCTGAACTTACGTCCTTTTCATAATCGAATGAATGAATTTCATTTAAAGCGACCATGGTATTGATCATAGGTAAGTGGTTCGAATCATATTGCAAATTTAACTGTTCGACCATTTTTCTGAAAGGTATTCTTTGATGTTGGATCGCTCCACTTAGACCTAGCTTCACTTGATTAAATATAGATTTAAATGAACTATTACTATCTATACTATTTTTTAATATTAAAAACTTATTGGAAAGCGAAAGG
Source organism: Paenibacillus sp. (assembly GCA_036496075.1). GTDB lineage: Bacteria > Bacillota > Bacilli > Paenibacillales > Paenibacillaceae > Paenibacillus_AQ. The sequence goes on from DASXLR010000147.1 coordinate 14,414, forward strand.
TCACTATTCTTTTCTTCCATCGTTGGAATACCAATAATAATGTTTTTCTCACTTGTGTATTTATGTAGTAAGCACTTTATTCCAGTTAATAAAATCGTATAAATCGCCATGTTAGAGTCTTTAGATATAGATTTAATTTTTTGTGAAACATCGGATGATAAAGGTCTATAAACAAAATTATGTTGATTATTATTACCTGAATGTTTTAACGTCGTTTTATAAGGCAAATGAATAAGAACATCGTCATCTTCAAACTGATTTGACCAAAAAGACTCTTGTTTCTTGAAAATTGACATATAACACCTCGGTTTCTAATAAAGTTACAATCCGTAGTTTTCGATTCTCACACGTCTAGGGTAAAAATGTGAAGAGTGTTCTATGATTACACTCTTCACATTTATAAGAAACATTAGAAATCTACTTCAATTAAATCTACTAATGGTTCACTAGTTATTAATTCCTCAACCAATTTAATCTTATTGATTTCGATGTGTGGATTTTGAAGAACAGATGTTAAGATCAACAATAAATTTTTGGACATCGCTTCAATCGTTGTTTTCTCAAATAATGTTGTGCTAAATTCAAAAGCAGCTTCTAGTTTATAGTCAAAAACTTCTGCATATAATGTTAAATCAAATTTAGATATCTTGTTATTCTGAACATAAGGTTTACATGTTACAGCATCCATTTGAATTTCCGTTACATCTGTATTTTGTAACACAAACATCGTGTCAAATAACGGGTTACGCCGTACATCTTTTGTTATATCTACTTTCTTGATTAATTCTTCAAATGGATAATCTTGATTTTCATAGGCATTTAACATGTTTTCTTTGACCTCAAGTAGGTACTCAGTAAACGTTTTTTCTCCTGAAGGATAATTTCTTAAAGCAAGTGTATTCACAAACATACCAATAATCGGTTCTATCTCTGCATGTGTTCTTCCTGCAATGGGAGCTCCAACTATAATGTCTTCTTGCCCACTGTATTTAGATAAAAGAATGGTATAGGCTGCTAATAGAATCATGTACAGCGTCGTTCCTGTCAAACCCTCCATCGTTCTAAAATCTTCAATCATTTGTTCCTCAATCACAAATTCGAATAAATCTCCTTCATAACTTAAGGATACAGGCCTCTCATAATCTGTTGGCATATCCAATAAGGGGATTCCTTCACAAAAAACATTAAGCCAATACTTTTCCTGTTCTTTCATCCGATCGCTTTGAATTTGAATCTGCTGCCATTCTGCATAATCCTTGTATTGAATCCGAAGAGGTGAGAGTTTCGCTCCATTATATAACTCACTGATTTCAGTCATAAGAATGTTTACGGATAATCCATCTGAAATAATATGGTGCAAATCTACAAGCAATACATGACGCTCAGGCTCAAGTTCAATGAGTCCAACTCTTAGAAGAGGTGCTTGACTAAGATCAAATACACGAACAAACTGTTGAATTTGTTCCTCTGCATCTTCTTCCGTTAGTTCCACATATTCAATTCCAAAATTCACTTCAGGATGTATCTGTTGTTTAGGTTCTCCGTGTATTACTTTAAATGCCGTTCGAAGAGACTCATGACGACGAATTAATTGTTGAAACGATTCTTCTAATCTCTTTCGGTCCAATGGTCCTTCGATCATGAATAATCCTGACATATTATAGATAAGTTCTTTACCGGCCTTTATACTCATAATGTACATTCTCATTTGTGCTGAAGAAATAGGGTAGTATTCTTTCTCCACAGCTTTGGGGATGGAGACAAATACATTCCGCTCCTCCATATGATCAATGAACTGGGCCATCTGTTCGATCGTGAGTAATTCAAATACATTTCTGACAGATACACTGACATTCATTTTTTCATTTATCTTTGATACAAGCTTTGTCGCTCGTAAAGAGTTGCCTCCGACATCAAAGAAAGGATCTTTGATACTGATTTTATATACACCAAGCACGTCTTGCCAAACAGATAACAACTGTTCTTCCACTGATGTACGAGGTTCTACATAATCTCTTCCCGTTTGTACATTTTCTTCTGGAGCAGGAAGCAATCTGCGATCAACTTTTCCATTAGGTGTTAGTGGCATTTGATCCATTTGT
>DASXLR010000148.1:0-4541 GCA_036496075.1 Paenibacillus sp.
GGTCGTAGCGTTCATCAATTAATGGAATAAACTCCACATGACCAACAATAGAGGCGGCTTTGGCATGTCCTATCCCAACGTCTGCTTCACCTGAAGATACTTTGGCAGCAACACCTAAATGATTAGATTGTTCATCATCGTAACCAATAAGCTTCTCACTAGCAATCCCATGAAGCCTAAGCTGCTCATCTAGCAGGATTCGTGCCCCGGAACCTCTCTCGCGATTGACGAAACGGAGCTCAGGCTTCGTTAAGTCTTTCCAGTTGTTAAGTTTGAAGGGATTACCTTGTTGAACGTATAATCCTGCTTTTCTGTGAAGTAGATTAACTACCATATACGAAGAGCCCACAAGAATTTTACGAATATAGGGAAGATTATACTCTCCAGTATCACCATCTAGAAGATGAGTACTTACTATATCCGATTCACCTTGGTACATGGAGATCAGACTGTCAAGACTACCGACATATGCGCGCAGGGGTCTAACCCCGAGGGTCTTTTTCTCCATATATTTAGCTAATATATCAAGACTAATATCCTGCCCCGTAATGACTATTGGACGTACAGCTTGGGAATAAGACGAAGAGATAATCGTGTCGGGTCGCTCATGTTGAAGTACACGGCGTTCAATTCCTTGCATTCCTTTGGCACGTGTTTTGTACGCTTCTAGGTCTGTCGCATCAACACGCATCTGCTTACCGACACGATAGGAGAGGATTTCGCCTTTTTTTATTAAATCGTAAACAGTAAGTTTAGAGATTTTGAGAAGTTTAGATATTTCTTCTGTTGTATATGATATATCGTTCATTGATATGGAACCTCCATGATTATAATAATCGACAGGTCTTGTTCTCAATGATTGTAACATAATCGTTGTGAGCGTAGATGATAATGGTTTACTTTTCAAGATTGATCCCTTTATAATAAATATCAATTATATCTAAATATAATAGATTATATTCATGGGAGGTTCGAAATGATTAATTTGATTAAAAATAGTGCTGTTATGACTCTTGTGATTGTCATGTCAATGATATTAGGGGCATGTGGTCAATCTTCTAATGAGAAGGTAGAGCTGACGATTTCAGCGGCCGCAAGTTTAACAGATGCACTTCAGGAAATACAAACTTTATATGAAGCAGATCATACAAATGTAAAGCTTGATTTTAATTTTGGCGCTTCAGGTGCGTTGCAACAGCAAATAGAGCAAGGGGCTCCAGCTGATTTATTTCTGTCAGCAGCCACTAAGAACATGAACGCACTTATTGATAAGAAGTTAGTTGATACACAGCAACAACAAAATCTGCTTATTAATGAATTGGTTGTCGTTATACCCAAAGAATCGAAGGATACGATTTCAAATGAAAATGATCTCATCAATGACCATTTTCAAAAGGTAGCTATAGGTATCCCAGAAAGTGTTCCTGCTGGTAATTATGCGAAGGAAGCATTGAGTTATATGGGATTATGGGATCAATTACAGTCTAAAATGGTACAAGCTAAAGACGTTAGGCAAGTACTACAGTATGTGGAGACAACGAACGTGGATGCAGGTTTCGTATATAAAACGGATGCGTTAACTTCTGACAAGGTAAAGATTGCATTTGCGGTCGATCCGGCTACATACGCTAAGATAGAATATCCTGTAGGGATTGTTAAAGCAACAAAGCATAGTAAGGAGGCGGAAGAGTTCTATACCTTTCTTCAGTCAAGTCCAGCGTTAGATATATTCGTGAAATATGGCTTTTCGATTTCTAAATGATATCTGGGGATATCGAGTGGCAGATGTATTGGTCGCCGATCCGATTATCATTACAAGTTGCTCTATTATCAAGCATAGTGACTCTAGTGTTAGGAGTAAGTACCGCTTGGTGGATGTCTAGAAATGATTTCAAAGGAAAAACGTTAATCGAAACACTATTTATACTCCCACTTGTATTACCTCCAACGGTTGTTGGGTTTTTATTATTGGTTCTATTAGGACGTAACAGTTGGGTGGGACAGGCCATAGAATGGCTCTTCTCTGCTCCTGTCATTTTTACATGGTGGGCTGCGGTGATCGCTTCGATTGTCGTTGCTTTCCCACTTATTTACCAGACGATGAAGGTTGGCTTTACTTCTGTGGATAAGGAATTAGAGGATGCGGGTCGTTCTATTGGGGCTACCGATTGGCAAGTTTTTCGATATATCACACTTCCCTTAGTTTCTCGATCTTTAATATCTGCTTATATTCTTGGATTTGCCCGTGGACTTGGAGAATTCGGTGCGACGTTGATGATTGCTGGAAATATCCCTGGTAAAACACAAACGATCCCAACTGCCATATATGTTGCTGTGGATTCAGGAAATACGACTCTAGCATGGGCATGGACGATTACCATGATTCTGATATCGTTCGTAATGTTACTTCTGACAGGGATAAAAAGGAACTAAATAAATAGATTCAGAATGATGTAGGAAATCAAATGTCGAATTGCTAGATTTGAGGTATAATTGACATATGATTGTGCTTGGCAAGGGGTGATATATATGGCTAAGGCTAAGGTAGCAAAAAGGCCAACGCGTGACGAGTTTGAACTTGAAGAATTAGGAAATCAACTAGTAGATGCAAAAAATGAGGATAGTGAGATATTGTTGACGGTCTGGGGGCGTGCTGAACAAGTGCGAGGAGTGATCGTGAACATGGATTCACGTACAAGATTGGTTCATGTTCAAGATGCTGGAGTACTCAATAAAGTCCCATTTATGGATATTATGAGAGTCGATTATCCTAGAGATTAAATACGGATCGGCAAGAAACCTCAAGAACTATTTCTTGAGGTTTCTTGGTATTTGATTGGTTGTTTCGCAAAATGATCAGAAGATATGTATAGCAGCGGGACAGTCACGCCACTTTGGGTGCTGTCTCTTTATTTGTGTAAGTTGAAGTAATCTGAAGATACCCCTAGTAAACGACATTTCTATATAATCCCACACTTAAAATCAGAAAATGTGGAAATAGCAGGAATTATCGGATCGATATTGAATTGATAGAGGAGCGTGAAGCTAATAATCTTTGTTACGAAAAATAAGGTATTTTCACTGAACTACACAATCTTAAGCACAAAACGATTCTGATGTTAAGCTATTCTTCTGGAAGAAGGTCATATATAAGTGCCGTGGCCAATGGTTCATTTTGCAATTGGTACAAAAATTTATTTGAATGATCCATCCCCTAATCTTTTGTTAGGCAGTATTGCTCCGGATGCAATACACATGAGAGACAATGTAACTAGGAAAGATAAAGGATATACTCACCTATTTAATGAAGATACGCTGCCCAGTTTAGAGACAATCAAAACTAATTGTTTGAAATATTTTAATGAAAATTCTGAAGTCGAATGGAAAGATTACATATTGGGATACTTTGCGCATCTCTATGCAGATTTGAGGTGGACGGAGACTATCTATGCTGAATTTGAAAGAAATTATCAAGGCAATAAACAGGACATAAGGAATATATACAATGAAGAAGTGAGTCAAGTAGAGTTTAATCTGTTGAAATCTGAAGAATGGGCACAAAGTGTTATTACTAAACTACAGCGAGCTAAAGCTTTTTCAATAGAACCATTTATAACTGATGAGGAAGTAAGTCAATATAGAAATGTAAAGATAGAATGGCTTCAAGATAATGAGAATGAACCAAAGATCAAACCGATTTATTTTACAGAAGAAAGTGTGAAGAGTTTTATTATAAAGACATCAAATGAACTGAATAAATTATTTGAAGAATGGGGCGTTGAGTTTCTCAAAGAGGGCAGGAACATCAGCTAACAAAGTATTCACGCTATGGGCTTAAGTTTCTGGGGTTCGTGAAAAAACATTTGAAAGTGAGAAAATATATGAATATGCATATTAGAGAATTGAATGAAAATGATCCGGTAGTAATTTCAAAGTCATTTAAAGAACAAGGATGGGAGAAGTCGATTGATTTATATCTTAACTATCTTGAGGAACAAAAAAATGGCGATAGAGTTTCGATAATTGCTGAAGTTGATGGTATTTTCGCTGGCTACGTAAATGTATTATGGAATTCGTATTATCCTTCCTTTAAAGATAAGGGAATCCCAGAAATAAATGATTTTAATGTTTTAATCAAATATCAGCGTCAAAATATTGGTTCAAAACTGATGGATAGAGCCGAGGAAATTATCAAAGAAAGATCAGACATTGCGGGCATTGGAGTTGGAGTACTTTCTGATTATGGCAATGCTCAAATTTTGTATGCAAAGCGTGGGTATGTTCCAGATGGTAAGGGAATCCATAATAGTCATCGATATATTGAACGTGGAGAAACAGTAGTAATAGATGATGATGTTGCATTCTATCTAACAAAAAAATTGACAAAATAAATAGGGCTCAACACCAAAATCAGTGCTTGACAAGTGTAACGAGTTGAAAGATGACCGCTACGCGGATGGATTGTCCTTCCGATCGCTGTTGCCCCCAAATTTTTTTGAATCTACCGCTCTTTGCGGTGAAAATTCAGGGGCAAAGGCGAA
>DASXLR010000149.1:0-76546 GCA_036496075.1 Paenibacillus sp.
CAAAGTGGTGACTCTCACAACAGGAAACGGCTTCCAAAGAAAACAACTTGTGAAAAATCCAGATTACCAGTTCACGTCTAGAAAGATGGATGAGGGTGGGGGTAAGAGGGATGGTAGGGGCACTGAGGGGATGGGTAAAGCTCAAACAAGAACAGATATAATGAATACTGTTCAGGATACATTAAGCCCTGCGGTACAAAAGATTAAAGAATTAGATCCTAATGCCATGGTTGGATATAGAGGTTCTTTGGCAACTGGTAAGAAAGGCCCGCATAAGGGAAATGCTCCATTTGACCCAACAGATTTTGATATTGATGCTTTTATTGTTAGTGATAAGTTGGCTTCAAGATTCCCTGCAGATGACCCTTGGAGAGCAGGAACAAAAATTAAAGAGATTAGAAATTTGCAAAAAGAAATCGACAAAACACTTAAAGACTCTTTAGAGGGTTTAAGAAGAGTTGATAAAAAGGGGAGACCTGATAAATTTACATTTAGAATATACACTCAAAAAGAATTTGAGAAAAATATTAAGTTGGGTAATCAAATAATAGATTAGGAGTATGTTAAATATGAAAAAGTATCCGTACTTTTCTTGTTCTTTACCAGTAATTTCAGATAAAAATATCATAGATTTAGCAATAATTATTTCCAGTAAAATTGCTGGAAATATACCATTTGAAGGGCTTGAAGAATCTATATACGATGAAGTTCCTGCAATTTACATTAACTCTAATATCTTAGGTTTTGAAGTTATTATAAAAGGATATGGAGGGGAGAAGGGCTATTTTTTAGAGGTTAATTCCCATCCAAGTAACGATGAACCGGATGATGCTGAAGAAATTGATATAGATATAACGAGATACATTGCCTCACTTTTAGAGGGAACTACTGGAATAAAAATTAAGTATGAGGAAATTAAAAGCGGAGATTACATTAACATAATAGAGTAGAATATATGTGATCATTTTAACATAATCAATAGTGAAAGAAGCTTTACAACTCTGGCAATAAGGTCGTACAATACAACCAACAATCCCACAATGCGAGCTAGCCGCCCGTGTTGTGGTCTTTTTTATCCTCTATATGTATGGCAGGCAGATGAAATAGATCACCCCCAGTGCCGAATGAACCCATCATTCAACCAATAACACATATAACCCATGTAATACCTGTGTAGAGATTTTGTCATTTCGGTAGTACGCACATAAATGCTTTAATTTTATAACCTAAATAACGCTATTGCGTTGCAATGAACAGGTCGATTGTGGTCAAACGCATTTGCCATTACTATGGGGTAAGGATATTGGACGGGATTGGTTAAAAGTGGGGTCGAAAAATCAATTAAACTAGCTTCGAAAGGCAAGCTACCCGGAAACAGGACGGATACTTCATTCATGGGTAAGCTAGCGACACTTCTAACCGATGCAGCAGAGTCTAAAGCTCCTAAAGCAGCGATGAAAGACGAAAAATTAAAACCAATGCGATGTCCTTAAATAAGGTAATGGATGAAGTGAAACTATCCAATATCCTTCAAGGTAAAATGATGACCAACAGTATAAACGGAACTGGGGGCAGTAGCCGGAGAACAGACAAAAGGAAAGAGAGTACGAAGCTCGGTATTGGATACATAAGGCACAGAAAGATCCACGTATAGAGAAGATAGCGGGTAAACACGCTCAATTATGGGTGACGGGGATCATTTCGGATGAGAAACAAGATGAATGCATCGAGCTAGCTATGAGTAAAGATGTAATAGCAATTGAGGAAACAGATGGAGAAGGGAACCTAATACGTACACTTTTTCACGGATTGGTTCAGCAATTATCTATTCGGTCATCGCAGGGTATCTACTATCTGGAACTGGAAGCCGTTTCTCATTCTATTCTTCTGGACACCAAGCGGCGTACGCGTTCATTTCAGAATGCCAATTTGGCATGCAGCGAATTAATACGGACTGTAGTAGACGCTTCTGCAAGATCTAGGAGAATGGAATACCTACAAAATATGGAGCAAAAGAAAATAAAAGTTGATAATGAGGTTGCTAAGCTTCAAAGTGAAGGAATGTCTATTGAAGAAATTGCAAAGATGAAGGTTGAACAACGTAATTTCGACAGAATGCAATCATATATTGACTCAAATAACTATGAAGGTCTAGCTGCTATGAAAGAGCGGAATATTCAATAATATGGAAGAACAGATGGACCTACTCCAGAGCTACTTTTTGAAAAATATGGTTCATGGGAAGAAATTATAAATTATATATAGCAGCATAAGAACTAGTCCAGCAATGGATGTACTAACAGGTTTATATAAACAATAGGAGGATTCGAATTAATGGTTGAAGAGAAACAGCATCAAAACACTAAGTGGTTCGTAAGTGGAGGTCTAAAATTACGTCAAAAATATTTAGAAGGTGGGAGAATAGGGGTTTGGGTTTCGCTTGATAAATTTAACATTTGTTTTGCCATGATTATGTATGATTTTATTGAATGGTGTCGGGAGATGGATATAGATTTAGAGGTTGATATGAGTTGGAATAGTCATAGGGGCTTTGTTATTGAGAGTAAGGATCAGGTATTGATCAGGTCAGAAATAAAAAGATTCATTAACATAAATAATTTAAAACCTAATGAAAATGATGAAAAATTTTCAGATGATGAGTGGTATTCATAACCCTGAAATGTTCATAATGTATTTCTGAAAATCCACATTCTCAAGTACATCAGGGTTTGTAGGGGAATCGTACCTTCATCTATGAAGAGAAACATTTGCATGAAAAAGGATATGGCGGCTACCCAGTGACGAATAAACCCACTATTCAACCAATAACACATATAACCCAAGTAATACCTGTATAAAGATTTTCTCATTTCTTTTGTACGCACATAAACGCTTGAATTTTATACCCTAAATAACTTAATAGTGTTACATTGAACAGGTCAATTATGGTCAGATACCACCATGATTGACCTGTTTTTTTAAATAACATTCACAAATATTAAATCTCCAAGCATCCAACAAACGGGTAGCGTCAAATCCCCTGTCTTCGTAGCAGAGATCTACCGCCGATGCCAGAACCACCACTTATGACCATCGAGGCCTACGAAGCGGTACAGTCAGCCGCAACGACAACACCAACCATCACAGCCTCCGTCGCTCCGGACCAAGGGGCCTTGCTCAAAGTTGGTTTGGCCTTACTAGGCATGGTCCCTGTAATAGGCCCTATTGCTAAGGTAGCCAACATTAGCCTATCTTTAGGAACGCTGGGAGCAACACCGACGGGAATATAAAGAAAAGTAACTGTTGAAATAATTCATAATAACGGAAAATTAATTGAGCCGTGATTTACTAGGGGAGGAAAAATAGTGAAAAAATCGTATGAAGATTATATTGCCGAGATTTATGAATGTTATGAAGATTACAAAGATGAAGATAAGTTTAGCACGGTAGAAGCAATCGCAAGAACTTTGTATGATTTTGATGGCTTAATGTCTCGTAGTGAAACAGAGAAGACGATTATACTTATTACATATGGTCAACTAATCGTTTCTGAACAATCAAGGCTGTTGGTTAATACAAGGGATAATTTACTAGAAAAATTAAATTGTGTGAATTTTTTGTTAATTAAGCAAGAACAGAAACTTACCACAGAGCAATATGATGATCTACAGTCTAAATACAATGGTGTCTTAGAAAATATTAAAAGAAAGCCGTCAGATATTTGTCGTTTTGCAAGATGGTACTATGAAGAAATGACAGATGAGGTGAATCAATATTTTCTAAATATCAAAAGTGTTGAGATGAATGTGGAAAAGATTACAAGTGATATATTGAGTCGGTTTAGACGAGATTGGGAGAATACTCTCAGCGAGAAAATGATAGTATATACAACTTTGGGAGAGATTCTCATAACGCACAATTTCATAATTCCAGATGAAATCGTTGCAGAAATAAAAATTTTCGATGTTAACAATACAAAGGATCAACTTCTTCAAGTAGAAAAAGACCAGCTAATAAAGCGTATTAAAAAATTATTGGATCAATCACATAATAGTTGACAGTTGATTTAAAGAGTCTATTTAACCTCGATTGGGTCTATCAATAATTTAGTGTAAACTCTTTTAATAATTTAAAACGAATGCGATGACCTTGAATAAGTTGATGGATGAACTGAAACTATCCAATATCCTTCAAGGTAAAATGATGACCAGCTTAAAGAATAACCCTCCGTTCAAAGTGGTGACTCTCACAACAGGAAACGGCTTCCAAAGAAAACAACTTGTGAAAAATCCAGATTACCAGTTCACGTCTAGAAAGATGGATGAGGGTGGGGGTAAGAGGGATGGTAGGGGCACTGAGGGGATGGGTGAAGTTCCACCTAAAAAGAACTCCCTGCCGGATTGGCTTAAAGATCGGTGGGAAGCCGGAAACAATTTTAATAAGGAAAATCGTCCTCGTTACCCTTATAATGAAGTTGAGTTGGAAGCAAAAGAAGTGGGAGGCAAAAAGTTCGTAGTTGACTCGTATGTTTCCAATAAGGAAATAGTATCGAGAAAGTTTACACAACTGAGTGAAGTGAAAGAAAGTACGGCTATAGGCTATTTGAGAGAACTTACTCAAAAATATTCATCGGGTTCTAAAATATCAGGTGGTCCTTTTAATCCGAATGCTCTGAAAGGTGGACGACTTAAAGGTGAATTGATACTGGAAATACCAGTTCAAAACAAACCAATTCCGCAGTCGGTTCTTGATGAAGCAACGAAAAACAAAATTACTATTAGGGATATTAACGGGAAGGTGTATAATTGATTATGCAAATATATTATTGTGACGAATGGTCAGACATCAAAAAGAAGCCATGGAATATTTTTGATGAACCTACTGCATCCCTACATCATCAAAAAAAACAACAATATACGGCAGTATTAACCGAGGGTGAAAAGCCTAAGTATATTGTAAATGTGACAAAAGAATGGGTTTCGGTGGGTTTTTATGATGAACTGACTCGTAAGTATCTGAATTATGATTTTGAAATTATGAGTGGTGGTAAACTTTTTTTAAGAACAGCCATGTACTGGGAATATGATGAAGAAACCGACAACGAATTAAACAGTTTGATTATAGGCTTCCGAGAAGATGGATATATAGCAATGGAAAAGAGAGATTTTAAAACGGGTTCAGTCGAGGAACGTGAGGCTAAAGATACCCTTGAGAAAAATTGGGATGTTTTCCCTGACTTCGGTCAATACCTTCATTTGTGCCGAGAGGAAAGATAGTCTATTCGGTGGGGCTACCCAGTGGCGAGAGAACCTATCATTCAACCAATAACACATCTAACCCATGTAATACCTGTATAAAGATTTAGTCATTTCGTTTGTACGCCCATCAAATGCTTTAATTTTATAACTTAAATAACGCTAGTGCGTTACAATAACAGGTCGATTATGGTCAGATACCACCATGATTGACCTGTTTTTTGTTATCTTTGTTTTCTCGCAGGTTTTTGAAAATCTTATGCAACTGTACAATACGCCGCTCCGACAGGAAGGGGGCGGAAGAACAGTGATGATCCTAGGTATGCCGGTTTTAGGGATAATTTAGAAGAGCTGATGGAGGAGAGTCCTGGTCTAAAATTAGATTTTATTAGAGTTGAAACAGATATTAAGATCACTGATACCGGATTCGGCGTTGATGAGTTAAAGGTAAAAGACTGGTATAAGGAAATAGATTAATATATAGGAGGATGTAATGATAAACCCCAAAAAATTAGAAATGGCTTATAAAAGATATAGCAACAATTTCGTGGATGGGATCAAATTTGAAGATGTTAAAGATAAATATAATGTCAGCAGAAGCAAAATTGAGAAAATCGTTGAGCAAAATGACACAGAGAAAGATCACATACTATTAATAAATCTAAACAAAATTTTCTCATATTACTTGTCACTATGGAAAAACGATGTATTGATCAGCGGTGGGAACAATGCAGAAGGATTAAAGAACATGCAGAAGGTCGTATTTTACCAGTGCATGGGGCAGGATCTCTATACAATCAGGTATCCTGAGATGATCTTGGGATATTCATTTAGAGAAGTCGTCATCACATTAGTTCATTTTGCGATGTATGGATGGGAGAAAGAAGAAAATATATTATTTGATTTTATTATTCAGCACTTCGGCGGCCACTTAATGGATGCCAATGAAGAGAACAGACATATTTGGTTTTTGCTAGAGCTGTACTTGCAGTATAGAAATAAAACCATCATGGGAACGAATAAAAAATTGCATTTAGTCGTGAAAAATAAGTTTAAGGAAGCTGAACTACGATGCGGCTCAATCCCTGAAGACCTGAACATTTACGATGAAGTGCTGGAACGTTGGTCAACTGGTGATTTAGAAGAAATAGAACATCTAATTTCGAAAATGTCTCAGTATCATTCTGCATTAGCTTCTGAAATCGGACAACTAGGTGAATTTGGCGATTTCAAATACGGACTTTATCCTTTTGAAATCTTATTCTTGATCCATGTAAGGAAAAAACTAGGATTGCCAGTGCCTACTCACCTCGACAATTTACTGATGAATACTCCAGAAGCGAGAATGGTGTTTGGAGACCGTGAGCCATACCCTGAATGGGACTCTGCGCTTCAAATGATCGATCAATTTTATCGTAAAAACTACCCGGAATATATTCCTAACAAGCATGGGGAGTTGTTTCAAAAAAAGGAGGGGAGCCAGTATGCCAGATCAAGGGATAGCGCAGCTTATATTCCCTGATAGCAAGGAATTGGAACCGTTTTTGAAGGATCAAGGAAGTTATGATTTACATGAAGGTCTATTAAAATATGGGTTGACGACGAAACAATTTTTATATGTTGACTACAAAGGTGAGCAATACCAGGAAATTGTCAATTTTATTCTGGATTACGAATTTGCCCACAATATTGAATTAGCAACACAAGAAGAACTCGAGCAATTAGAAGCGTTTGATTATGAATTTTTACCTGAAAAGATCGGGGAGGCCAATAAAATACTGTCACCAAAGGGGTATGGAATATTTTCATATCCAAATTCGGGCGACTTTTACGCATTATTCATTGCGAAATTAGAGAATATAACAAAATTGCTGCAAGAAGAATTACTGCTCGATGATAGAATCCCTTTCCAAGAAAGGTGCATCAAGTATTACGGCTAGCGTATATACCGATTTAATAGCTCGAATCAGCCTTGACTCAGGTCAAGGTTTACTTTTAGGTTAATACTCACGATTTCATGACCATCTAGAATGTGCTTAGTGCTGGATACAAAATGGTTTGATATCAATTATAGTTTTAGTGACCAATTTATCATTTGGAAATACAAGTACTTAAACGAGATTCCTCAAGATGTAGCTCTACAAAATCTAATAACTAGGTACTCTGAAGAGTTCCTAGATAATCCAATCTAAGGTAACAAAAAGAAAAGTGAGAAGGAGGATTTCAGTGGGGCCTATACCCAGTGCCGAATGACCCCATCATTCAAGCAATAACAGACTTAACCTATATATGGATTACCACAATGCGAGCTAACCGTCGTATTGTGGTCTTTTTTTGCTGAAGAACAGAACGGAATATAGAGTGGATAGTTCTCTAACGGAACTCAAGGAAGGATGATATAAAGGTGGTAATTGGTAAAACAGTTGTCATCTTTCCTATTAGTAGAGTTTAAGATTACTACTTAGGGGACGGGTAAAGGTAGACTAAAACCCACAAAACTATCTTCTGAAAAAATCCAACTGGGTTGGTTACCAGATAAATATACTGCTGTAGAAGTAAAAGGATCTGTTAAAGTGGCAGGAAAAGATGTAGATGTATCAAGAAGAGTGTACCAAATTGAGATTGATAAAAAATATATGCCGAAAGATCCGGCCGCAGGCGGACTAACTAATGAGGAACCTAATATCGAAAGGGAAATCTCCTTATGTTGTAAAAGACGGAGTGGAGAGTAAAGTTGAACTACACCATTTGATTCAAAAAGATCAAGGAGACATGGTTGAAATTGCTGAATCTACCCACGATAAATACAGAAGTCAATTACATGGTTTGGTAGAGGATGGAAATAGCTTCAGGAATGATCCGTTGCTTGAAAAACAGTATAATAATCTTAGAAGAAATTACTGGAAGATGCGTGCAAATGAAAAATAGAAAAGAGGGATACCATGAATGAGAAAATAATACAAATGATCGAAGAATATGGTGAAGAAAGGGATTTTTTCGAAGGGGCATCAGAGGAAGATATTCGTAATGCTGAAGAAATGCTTGGTTTAAAGTTTCCTCAAAGTTACCGAGAATTTCTAAAAGAATATGGCTCAGGAGGAATATGTGGTGTTGAAGTCTTAGGCGTTCAGGGAAATCTTGGGGCGTCTGTAGTAAAGGCGACTGAAAGATGGAGAAACATAGGGTTAGATATGGGGCTAATTGTGATTGAAGATTCAGGAGAATTTGTTCGATGTATGTACTCCGCTGATGTTAATGACAAAAGAGTATTTAGTTGGATTAGGGGAGGGGGAGAACTTTCCGTCCGTTATGATACCTTTGATGATTATACACTAGATATGTTTCAAGAAGGTATTGATAATTTATAAATATGATGGTCTTGCCAGTCCTCTAGTATATCATGTGGGGGCTACCCAGTGCCGAACAAACCTATCATTCAATAAATAACACATATAACCCATGTAATCCCGTATAAAGATTTCTCCAATTCGTTTGTACGTACAGCAATGCTTGAAAAGTATAATCTAATTAACGATAAAGCGTTACATAAAACAGGTCGATTATGGTCAGCAATTGAAGTATATTATGGAAGAAAAAGAAAGAATCCCTGGACTTACATGGCATCATCATCAAGTTCCAGGAAAAATGCAATTAGTGCCAACTAACGTCCACAAGGTAAATCATTTAGGTGGAAATTCTCTTTGGGGAGGTGGAATTAGATGAGTCAATATGTTGAATGGGAATTAGCTTTTGGAAAAATTACAAAAAATCAGGTAACTGAAGTTGAAAATGAATTCAACGTAAAGTTTCCTCAAGACTATGTGAAAATTGTAATGGAATTTGATGGAGCAACTGTGAATCCAAATGTTTTTGATGTACAGGGAATAGTGAAGGTTTTTGGTGGACTCTTGTCATTTACTTACGAAGTTGAAGGAGAAAACATAGTAGAAGTGTACAAGGAAATAAAGGATGGAGTGCCTTCTAAAGTATTTCCTTTCGCTTCAGACCCTGCTGGAAACTACATTTGTTTTGATTACAGAAATGCAGAACAACCTAAAATAGTATTTTGGGAACATGAACAAGCCGTTTCGCACGAGGATATATCCGATGAAGAATTCAAAAATGGGAAACTTGAAGAACTGCAAGAACAAGCAGCTATATTCTATGTGGCGGATTCATTCTCGAAATTTCTAACTAAGTTGTATGGAAGCGAAAAATAATAATTACTATGCACTTACAGTAGTGCTTTAATAATTTAAATAAAGTTGTAGCGTAACAAAAAACAGGTCTAATTTTAAGGGGTCAGTTCAAAGACTGAAGTGGCAAAATGGAGAGTGCAAAACAAGTACACTTGGCATGAGCTTAACGATGGAAAAAACATGAAATTGGTTCCAGGTAGTATTAATTCTAAATTTGGGCACCTTGGTGGTGTAAGTGAAGTTAAATAAGAAAGGACGATAATCTGAAAATGAAAAAAGATGAGTTGTTTGGAGAAATTGTTTATGAGGATTTGTGGATAGGAACAACAGAGATAACCATGTTTGGAAAAAACCAAAAAATACTTTTGAACATTTATAGTGAAGAGAATGAGGAAATTACTCCAAACCAAAGGGATGCTTTTTCGCAATTTAAAGCAAATATGACCAACATAGTAAAGGAAAGCGAAGATGAGATTTTCAAGTATTATTTAGAAAACTTTGAAGATTATCGAGCGATGCAAAGTGATAGTGAAGAAGTTGAAAAAATTGCTCCTAAGATTTCATCAATAGAAGAATTGGTAAAACTTGTAACGCCTGCATGTTTGTTAATAAGATATGATTTCGATGACGGTATTAGAAGAGTAGGGATATTATGCGATTGTACTTGGGAACGAGAACATGGATTAGGTATTAGTATTGAAGACGAAAAAGTATTAGAAGTAGGCCTTCAAGATATTGTACTTTAACTTTTAAAATTAAAAGGCGATGGCGTCCACAATTGGTTGATATAACAGAGAAGAGAGTAGTACCTCCATAAGCGGAGTGAGAATTCTGTTTAATAAGTTTGATAGAAGAGACGGTAGATAGAGTGTTTACTTCTTAGAAGCAGGATCATACAACAAACCAAACACTAAACAACTTGATAAACTTTCAAAGGCTTATTCCAACTTGAATTTATGAGGAGGAATTGGCTTTTTTTGCACTTGTCTCGGTAGCTTCTAAAAACCAGAAACTGGATTAACTAACCTTGAGTTAATGAAAAAAGGTAGACCACCGTATTGTCATTGACTTTACAGACGTATACTGGAACTTCTTCAATGAGTTCCATAAACGAATCTGTTACTTCTACGGAGTCAGGATTGGTAGAGACGGGAAGATGGTTCAATCTGGGGGACAAGCTTCGATTCAAGAAACAGGAACTGACCGTTATGTCATCTATAGCCCGCTTAACAGAAGGTTTAATGAGCTATGAATATGAGGTAGGACCAGAACAGGGAGTACGTGAGAATCTAATCCTCAATGAAAAATTAACAGGAGCTGCGCTGGAAGGAAAAGTACTAGAAATCGCAAAAGATACCGTTCGGGTACATTTGGATGTAGATGGCAAGCAAGAGAAACACGAGGCTAGCTGGATTCCATATTCTTCGGTATATACGGCTGAAGGAAGTAGTGGCTTGCATCTCATGCCGGAGATTGGAGACGCTATTCAGGTCTATTTCTCAAATGCGAGAGAAGAAAGTGCTGTGGCGATAAGTTCGGTTCGTAAAGGAGGGCAAGAATCGGCCAAAATGGCAGATAGTAGCGTGAAGTATTGGGGGACGCCTTACGGAAAAGAATTGAAGTTTGGTGCTTCTGACCTGACCTTAACCGCAACGGAGGGAAGTCTGTTCATCTCCCTAAAGGATAGTCAGGGAATTACCATTGAGAGTGACAAAGGAATGAAGATATCATCCAAGAAAGATATGAAGTGGACATCAGAGCAAAAGATAGATATGGAGGCGAAGGAAGCCTTACATTTGCTATGCGGTCGTAGCAGTATCATTATGGACGGAGATACGGACATCCGAGGAAGTGATGTTCAACTCATCGGATTGACGAAGTTCCCCGTGTTTATTGAGGATTTGGAGCCAGTACCTGAGGCCCCCTTTATCACGGAAGTGGGTGCGGGTTCAGGACAGCCGAGCAAGACATCAGCTGTGATGAACCCTCCAACAAATGGGGAGCAGACCTCTTTGAGCTTGGCAGGTATGATTCCAATGTTCGGAATGACAGGAGCGTTAGCGAATGTAGCTTTAGCCGGAAATACGCAGGCAGCGGCACAATCTGCCCTAGCGAGTGTTCCCACGGGCATTAGCGGTCTTAATCCAATTTTGCAACAAAAATTAAGTAAACAGGCTGCATGGACGAACAAGTTATCTGGAGATTTTATAAGCATGAATCCAGATATAAAGGAAAGATTTTACGAAAACGCGAATAAGCCTTGGCTGAGGTCAACCGAATCGCCATATGATCGAAGAAAAAGAGAGCGAGAGGCGACTCTTACAAAGAATAAATTTTGGAGACCTATTCTAGATTACACTGTTGTACCTTTTGCAGATACTGTGGATTATGTCATGGAAGAGACGACACCGGGATTATTTGTTAATCGTATGTCCTATAGCGCAGCGTCGATGTTCGGACCAACGGGTAGCTCAGAACCAACAACAAGGAATAAGACAGCGGATAAGGTGGCAGATGTAGTGGGCGGAATAGGAAGCATGTTCATGAATCCATCTGGAGTCGGAGTCCAAGGACAAAGCATGTGGAATGTGACGAATAAGGCAACAGCGTTTGTAACGAATAGTAAAGCAGGAGCGTTTTTTCAGAGTAAGATATCGCAGCTATTGGGAAATTCCAAAATAGCTCAAAATGTAACTAAGGGAGTTGTTACGGGAACAACAGCGGGAGCCACCCAATCAGTCTTGTACTCAATGCTGCAAGGCAAATCGAGCGGAAAAGAATTGTTACAAGCTCTCCTGTCTGGAGGAGTCCTGGGAGCGGGATTTGGTGCACTAGGAGGGATATTTGGTACCTTGCTAGGTAAATTACTAGGTAGGCTCAATCTAGGGAAGGTATTTACCGATGCAAGGCAATTGGTAAGTAACTGGACGAAGGGGAAAGAGATTAGTAAACTGAAACAGAGTATGAAAAAGGGGATCATTGAAGAGTCTCCGGTAGTTAGAGCGGGTGATGTTGATTTTAAATTATGGGAAGAGATGCGTGCAAGTGGTCAGATCAGAATGGGGTCAAATGGACAAAGACATATTGGTGTACGTGAATTAAAACAATTTAAAAAAGAAATTAATGGAAAAGGCATTAAGGTTATTATTGATAAAAAAGGTAATATGTTACCAGACGACGTTGCGGCTGGTTTCGACCCATACACTGGGGGAATAATCCTAAGACGAGATCCGACTTATTTAGGCGTCATTCATGAATCATATCATGCTAAACAGTGGACGCAGTTAGGAAAAGAAAATTATCTGAAGCAATCAAGGCTTGAAAGAGAGGAGTATGTTTATAATGAAATATTAAAAAATAAAGATAAATTTTCTGAAGGTGAAGTGTTATATTCTATGAGATATATTTATAAAGTAAGGTTTGGAGAATGGCCGCCACAAAACTGGAAAGAATTTACAAATTAAGGAGGGAAAAGATCATAACGAATTTATCCATTAATCTGGCACTAGAAGTTGCTCTAGCTTATAAAGAAAAATACAAGTTATCAGGAACCATTGATAACAACAAGGAAAGGACAATTAAAGCATATGACGGTTTTGACGGTGTTATAGGAGCAGCATGGATTGTCTTAGTAACTATAGTTCCTACTATATATCATGCAGATGATGAATATACTATTATTATTTCTGACGAAAAAGCAGAGGTTGAATATATTATTGATGCTAATGGACATTACTATGCCCCTCATTTAAAAGGGAATAGCGGAATGACAGATGAAGAATTCGATGCAATTTGGGATGACGAGACTGATGAGAGAAAAGGTTAAATATTACTAACGGGGGATGTCAATACTTTCTACAAATTTTCTTGTTAATTCTGTTCACCGAATTATTGTAGTATCTACATCTTAAAGGCAGGGTTGTACAAAACAACCAATACTCTGTAGAACGCCACAATGCGAGTTAGCCGCCCGTATTGTGGTCTTTTTTGCTCTTGTCCCTATCGCGGCGCTGAGAGAATAGACCCTCACCCAGTGCCGAATGAACTGTTATATCATGCGCAATAGAAGCTTACCCTTCATACATGTCCACATTGCAATTATATTTTAAAAGATTTTAATATTATATCTGATTCACCAAAATAATCTAATAGATAAAGGAGTGGATAGAATAAAATGAATGATTTCAATATTTTTCCTATAGAAGAAGTATTGTTTAAAGGCATAGAATTTGTTGACGATGTTTGTTTTTCAGGAGAGGCTGGGCAGCAAGTTTTTGATAAACCAATGGAAGATGGAGGGAAGCCGATATCAGGTCTTTTATATGAAAAATATCGAAATGGAAATTTAGCTTATTATTGTTATTATGAGAACGGTGTGTCTGATGGTGATTTTGTAAACTATTTTGAAAGTGGTAAAATATCAAGCATTCAACGAATGAGTAAGGGAGCAATATTTGGGCGAAAAATTTCTTGGTTTGAAAATGGTCATATTAAATCCATTGCGGAAGGTAAATATGGTTTCAAAATAACTTATAGAGAGTGGAATATAGAAGGGGAACTAATAACTGAAAAAATAGAGCCAAGCGAATTTGAAAAAAAATGATAGATAAGTATGATAAATGGGCTGAACAAGATGGAAAATAACAAAACGGAAATCTTTGATAAAATTCAATATGACTTATCTCGAAATATAAAATTAGAAAATAATTTTGATAAAGAAGATATACGACTGATTGCAGGGGTTGATTTAGCATACTGGGAAGAAGATGAAAAGACAATTGCAGTTTGTTGCATATGCGTCGTGGATCTTATGACGAAAGAGGTAATTGAGATAAAGTCTTTGAAAGATGAAATTAAGGTGCCGTATATACCAGGATATTTATCTTTTAGGGAATTACCATTAATTCTCGACACCTTTAAAGTTTTGAATAGTGATCCAGAAATTATAATGTTCGATGGGAATGGGTACTTGCATCCTAGAAATATGGGAATCGCAACGCACGCTTCTTTCTATTTAAATAAACCAACAATAGGTGTTGCAAAAAGCTACTTGAAAATTGGGTCGGTTAATTTTGTTATGCCCTGTGATGAAGAAGGGGCGTTCACTGATATTGTGATAAGCAACACAGTATATGGACGAGCACTAAGAACACATAAACATGTCAAACCAATCTTTATTTCATGTGGTAATTGGATTGATATAGATACCGTTACAGAGATTACGTTAGCGTTAATTAATAATGAAAGTAGATTGCCTATACCAGTAAGACAAGCCGATTTAGAAACTAAAAAAATGAGAGAACGATTTAGATAATATGGGAAAAATGAGTCTGCAAAATAGATTCGTATTATGAGGTTAGCTAGCTAAATCTGGTTAACCTCATTTTTGCGTTAAAAATTAGCATTAGTCGGAGAGAACGATAAAATACGTGGGCTATCAACAGTTGGAGCCACCCAGTCAGTCTTATACTCAATGCTGCAAGGCAAATCGAGCGGAAAAGAATTGTTACAAGCTCTCCTGTCTGGAGGAATCCTGAGGGGGATATTTGGTTCCTTACTAGGTAAATTACTAGGTAGGCTCAATCTAGGGAAGGTATTTACCGACGCAAGGCAATTAGTAAGTAACTGGACGAAGGGGAAAGAGATTAGTAAACTGAAACAAAGTATGAAAAAGGGGATCATTGAGGAGTCGCCAGTGGTTAGGGCGGGAAAAGGAAGGTTGAAGCTAAACCTGAACCTGAACCTATTACTGAGAAGCCACTGGCTTAAAAAATGATTAATATAGTATTGAGTCTGTAAAATAGTTTCGGAGGAAAATAGAGTGAAGTATTTATATGAATTTATTAGTCTTTTGAACAATGATAGAACACCAATGAATCCATGCACCAATGAAGATTTGACTCATGTAAAAGAAATGATTGGTGATAAAAAATTACCAGAGGCATATATTGAATTTCTTAAGACTATGGGTAGAGGTACAGAAAATACTTTTCTACGAGGACACTCTTGCTTTATGGATGAACTTTTAATTCTAAATGAAGGTGGGTGGGAACTCCTTGAGGAAAATGATTTTTTTAAGAAGCTAACTGAAAATGATTTTGTTTTTTGGATGAGTCAAGGTTGTATGTTTTTCTTTTTTAAATTAGATGAAGGAGATAATCCTCCAATCTATTTTTATTCTGAGAGTACTGATCAGGATGACTTTTACAAAATTGCAGATTCATTTACTGATTTCTTATTAGGTATGTATACAAATGACAAAAATCTATTTAAAAAGAAGAATTGAAACAAAACTTGGATTTAGATAGGGGTCTGTCAAATTTAGTGTAAACTGACTTGGTAAACGTCCTTCAAAAACATATTAGGTTTACAGCTCCAAAAACAAAGTCGTACAATACAACCAACAAACCATATACTTATAAACTTAGAAGGCTTATTTCACTTGAACTATGAGTAGGAACAAGCCTTTTTTGCATGCTAAAAATTCAACGCCAATATAGACGACAGTACGATAGAGAGTATAAACGGAACTGGGGGCAGTAGCCGGAGAACAGACAAAAGGAAAGAGAGTATGAAGCTCGGTAAACGGTGGACTTAAACTAAAATTAGATGCTAATGGTAATGTAATTTATAAAGAAGTAAGAAATCCAAAAACAGTATACGGTTCACCTATTACTGACGATAATATCTTGAAATGGGGACGGGAAGCAATAGTGGAAGCTGAAAAGGCAGGAAGAGTAATGCAGGAAGGAACAAATCAAGGTACTGCAGGAAATGGTTTGATATTTGAATGGAGAATAAAAAAACGGAAAAATAGATTCCATTGCTACTGGAGGAAACATAAATGAATGAATATATACAGGTTACAGAGCAAGAACGGAAGGAATGGCTCATTCATCAGCTTTTTTATTCCATGGGCTTCTTTCGTACAGATACGAGAAACCCATTCAGAATGTTAAGTGAGTTTCAATATGAATCTGGAAGTAACATTTGTGGGTCTGAAACCATAGGATGTTCTTTATCAGCCTATTATACTCTAGATGACGAATACTACATCGGAGAAAATAAAGCATGCATCGTTGATGATGTTACAGAGGAAGAGATCATCATGGATGAAGCGGAATTCTACCCTTATATCGAAAAGTACAGCATGGAGTACTTAAAAAATAATCAAGAGTTAAAAGAAGAGGTTATAGAATGTTTGAAAAATATCAGAAAGAGATTCAAAGTAGAATAATAAACTGAGACCTCATCAACAAAGATTGTACAACACAATCAATACCCCATGTAGAACACCACAATGCGAGCTATCCACCTGTATTGTGGTCTTTTTTTGCCCTCGGTTCTGTCGCGGCGGCTTCTCAAAAGCCCTACCCAGTGCCGAATGAATTCATCATTCAACCAATAGCAGACTTAATCTATGTAACACCACTACAGAGATTTCTTCATTTTGTTTGTACGCACAGTAATACTTGAATATACCCTAAATAACGCTATGACGTTTTCGTGGCGGTTGATGGATAGACCCCACCCAGTGCTGAATGAATCCATAATTCAACCAATAACACACTTAACCCATGCAATTTTAAAAATATTTTAAAAATATAGAGGTGATAAGAGTTGAAGTACGAAAAAAATAATGAATCTTATTTTGAATATTCTGGAATACAGTTAGAAAAGGATGGAAATGTATTTGAGCCATGTATGGCTGTATCAAATCTCCATATTTAAAAATAAATCTCCGGATGCTAAATTTATCAATTCTGAAATCAAAAATTCTAATGCATTCATGGTCTTCAGTTTTTGAAAGATCTCAGTAATTACAATCGTATCCTCACGGGTCACACATGTAGCTAGTATTATACCAGCCACGTCGGCACTTTCAGTATACAAATGGGAATGATCAGAGATTTTACGAACCTTTCGGAACCAGAGATAACCCCCGGTAATATACATAGCATGATTGTAATCGACGAGGTAACCCAAAGCAATTTCATAACTTAGATCGTCAGCATCATATGGACCCAAAACAATACAAATTTGTTCAAGCAAGTAAACCAACGACCTTTCGTTATTTTTATAGTGACATACTTCGAATTCCAAAACCAACGGTGAACATGTATTTTTTTTGTTGTTTTGTACGCATAAGCGTACGTCATTTAAAAGAATTATATCGTACGCTTATAGGTACAGTCAATGACTAAAATGATGATAGTTTGGAGCGTGTGAATATGACTAAGAAAGTGCGTGTGACACTGGATGAATCGTTACAGCGAAAGGGTATGACCATGAATGAATTGTCTTTAAAGGCTGATGTCCGTCGGGCTGCTATTTCTGAGCTTATCAATGGTAAGAGAGAAAACATCAACTTCCGTCACATTGAGCAGATCGCTGAAGTACTTAAGATATCAGATATTAGAGAGATCATTACGCTAGTTGAGGAGAATGATTAGGTTGTTCCTCCATATCCATCTACCAGGTAGCTGTATGGAGCTATTTAAAACAATAAATTACAAAAGAGTTTACAGACCATTCCAAGATATAGTTCTATAACTTGGGGGCTAACAGTACGGAGTGACTCCATCTTTCACAAAATGGAACACTTAACCATTGTAATACCGCCACAATGATTTCTTCAATTCGTTTGTACGCACAAGAAAAGATTGAATATTATACCCTAGATAACTTTTTACGGTTACATTAAACAGGTTGATTATGGTCAGATACTACCATGATTGACCTGTTTTTTGTTGTATTCGTTTTCTTGCATTTTTTTCAAATTCATTCGAAACTGAACTGTAGAATACCCTATTTCGATATATAGGCAGCGATTCCATTCGTAGGATGGGGAGAAGCGGGAGCCAAGTTCGTGGGAAAAGGGATTAGTGTGCATTCAATGCAGGTAAAAAATAGTGAAAGCAACAGAGCGAGCCGTAGTTCGGTTGAAAATCGCTAATAATTCAGGGTCGGCTCTTTCGTGGATTATGTGTATTGTTGGAATAATTCTGATTCTTAATAGCTTGGATTATGTGTAGGGTTTAAAACTCATAAATTAAGCTATTATTCCGATAAAGTAAATAATGGATCTTTAGTAAAAAAGCAGGTTTTTATTCATCAGATTTTTTTTTGAACAATTTAGAGGTGTGACCACAAGTTGAAGAAGCTATGTATAATTCATGCCAATATATAAATTCATTCTGTTCTTCGGTTTGTTCTAGATTTATTTAACGAATAGCACCATTAATCCATAGAAGGAGGGTCAAAATTGACAGAGCACGAGATGTTTAAAGCTACAATCTATCCTATCGGTTTAGATTCTAGTAAAGTCATCATTCTTACGCCAGATTACATATTCGACGAAGTAAACCAAGATGAAGCGGAGCAATTTATTGAAAGTGTATATGGTGAAGAAGACTTTATTGATAGTTTGGATCAAAATAAGGTACATAATATTGACACTATAGTAAGAGTTTCTTCTAACCAAAAAACGCATATAATCACGCTTAAAACTAAAGTGAACGGTAAGAAGGAAACAGACTTCCTCTCTATAGATAACCGCGAGCAAACGGAGAAATTTCTTCAAGAGTTATACCACTATCTTAAGGATGACTGCAGTTTCCAAGTGAAGGAGTATAGTCGTTTGACTGCAGCATTTAAACCATTATTAGCATTGCTTATCATTATCGGTTCAGGTGTATTTTTGACTTGGTTTGCCCATGAGGCACAGAATGGTCTTAGTAATGCTAGAGTCGTGAAAGTATCGGTATATTATTTATATAAGGCCATGGCTTTCATCGGACCCACTGGCGCTATAATTATTTCGGGGATTGCATTGTTGATTGGTATGGCAGTGCTGGCATACAGAGTGAAGAATCCACCAATCATGACATTTATCAAGAGAAACAGCTAGATTACTCATAATCCAACAAGGTCATATTTCTGTATCGCAATAGAAATAACGGACGTCAGAAGTAATTCTAGGCGTCCGTTATTTTTGTATTCTTAAATTCGATTATACCCATCCGAACACCCGAGCAAGCTGCGCAACAGTAAATGTAACGCCAATGGCGATGCCGAGCGGTATAACTCCTGATAGTATGGTCCACTTCATACTTTTGGTTTCCTTGTAAATGTTCACGAGAGTCGTGCCGCACGGATAGTGGAGTAGGGAGAACAACATCATATTCAACGCTGTCAGCCATGTCCAGCCGTGATTCAGGAAGACATCCTTGATACTGCCAAGGCTGTCGATATCGACCATAGCTCCAGAGGACATATAGCCCATGAGCAGAATCGGCAGTACGATTTCATTCGCAGGTAGCCCGAGGATAAAAGCCATCATGATATAACCATCCATCCCTAACAAGTGAGCAAAAGGATCGAAGAAAGAGGCCATGTGATTCAGAATACTTTCTCCGCCTACGAACATATTGCCTAGTATCCAAGTGATGATCCCGGCGGGAGCAGCAACGATGATGGCACGAGTAAGTACGTTTAGCGATTTATCCTTGGAGGAGATAAGAATAGTCTTCCAAATTTGCGGACGGCGATACGGCGGGAGTTCCAGCGTGTAATGCGTGGGAACGCCGCGCAGCGCAGTCTTGGACATCACCCAAGAAACAGTCAATGTGACGATGATACCGATCAGTACCATACCCATTAGCACGGATGCTGTTGTTAAAGTACGCATTGCACCGGTTGCCGCCGCTCCTGACATAAATAGTGATGACAGTAGAATTAGGGTAGGCCAGCGGCCGTTGCAGGGTACAAAGTTATTGGTTAGAATAGCCAACATTCGTTCACGAGGCGATTCGATAATGCGTGTAGAGAGGATAGCGGCCGCGTTGCAGCCGAAGCCCATCGACATGGTCAAAGCCTGCTTGCCGTGACCGCCCGATTTCTTGAATAACCGATCCATGTTGAAAGCGACGCGGGGCAGGTAACCGAAATTCTCCAATAGTGCGAATACGGGGAAGAAAATCATCATCGGTGGCAACATAACGCTGATAACCCATGATGTGCCCCGGTATAGTCCTAGAACAAGTACACCGTGCAGCCAATCCGGGGCATGACCGGCTTGAAATCCAGCGGTCAGATAACCTTCAACGAAACCGAAGAAGGAAGCGAGCCAACCTGAAGGATAATTGGCCCCAGCAATTGTAATCCAGAACACGACACCGAGGATGGAGAGCATAATGGGGAATCCCCATATCTTGGAGGTGACAATATTATCGAGCTTATAAGTACTGTCCAGTTTCTTCTTATCGCGGTAGGTTACAGCATCATTGCAGATACCTGCGGATACACCGTAAATGCCGCTGACAATCTCATCACGTATCGTTCCCCCATCAGCGAGTTTCTTTCCTGCTGACAGGAGGGAATCAAGAGCGTCAGGTCCCTTAGTGACATGCGGTGACTCCATGGCTAATAACCTCCTTTGTTACGTGAGTAGCTTCGCGGCCCATGTTCGCTTTGAGCGAAGCAAGTAGGCTATCGTCACCGTCCAGCAGGCGCAGTGCGATCCAACGTGCCGGATATTTGGAACCGATCGTTTGCTCTACCATTGGCGTGAGTTGGGCAATTCCACGTTCAATCTCATCGGTGTAAGTGATTCGTAACGGCTGGGCAGTGAAGGCGCCAGTAGCGACACGTTCCACCTGATCCAATAATGCTTCAATGCCTATTTTATTGCGTGCCGATATCGCTACTACAGGAACACCGAGCCGCTTAGATATCGCCTTTAGGTTGATGTCGATGCCGAGTCTACGGGCTTCATCAATCAGGTTAATACAGACAACCGCCCGTCCGGTGATTTCCAGTACCTGAAGTGCGAGGTTCAGATTGCGTTCCAGCGAAGTAGCGTCAAGCACGACAAGCGTCACATCCGGCTGCTCAAAAATAATATAATCTCTGGCGGCCTCTTCATCTGCGGAGTTAGAATACAACGAATACGTTCCGGGGAGATCGACCGCACGATACGTATGTTCTTTGTGAGTAAACTCTCCTTCAGCGGTAATGACTGTCTTGCCCGCCCAGTTACCCGTATGCTGACGCATTCCGGTCAGCAGGTTGAATAGTGTGCTTTTGCCCGTATTAGGATTGCCTGCAAAAGCGACGGTATAATGGCTCATGTCTCTACACCTCCGATCAATTCACCGTAAATCAGTGAGCTTTCTTCCCTGCGAAGGGCGATAGTCGTGTTGCTTACCCGAAAGGCTGTGGGATCTCCAAGAGGACTGCGTCGCAGTACCTCTATGACATTCCCAACCACAAAACCAAGGTCAAGTAATCTTCTTCTTAACACGCCCTGTACTTCGATGCCGCTGATGCGCAGCACGCTGCCGTTCTTGGCTTCAGACAAAGGAATACCTGTTCCAGCCATAGAATCTCCTTCTTTCATCTACTGATTCGTGCGATATATGTTGTCCATCGAATATACTTTTGTAGTCTGCCACAATATTAGTATACGTAAATAAATTTGTCCTTGCAACAAAAAAGTTGCGCTAGGGCAATAAAAAACACACCCAACGGAGTAGACAGACATCACCATTGGAATGGTCCTTATTATCCGCTGAAGCCTAGTAGCTTAACGGATTATACGGAGAATGAGTTAGAGAAAAATGCAGAAGGCGGATATTCATGCACCTCGCAAAGAAGCTCGCATACGCAAAGCTCGAATAGTCAGAGGCGAATATTATGATGCCATTAAGATGGGAATTCTTCGTGAGGAATGGGAGAATACCTTGTAATGTAACAGCGAGTTTTTTTTTGAAAACGTGAACAGAGGTGTCTTTTTTATCCGTTTTTTCTCCTCGTTTTTCGCTTAATACCCTAAATTTGAAACATTCGTTTGCTAGATTCATATTTTCTTAAACCTAAACTTCGAGGACGAGTTGTCCTCTCTTAGCAGATGAAAAATGATATGAATGGATGATAATATACTTATGTACTAAAATCTGCTGTTTTCTCAATATATCTCTATAATATATCCCGTTTTCTTCGTTTTTCATAATGTAAAATGTAAATAATTGTATGTACAAAATAAAAAAATAAATATATTTTTCAGAAAATAACAATAACAGCGCTTTCATAGGTTGCTATTTTTGGGTTTATTTACTATTATTTATTAATAATTACTGTCGAAGGATGTTGGTGAATTTAACCCACTTATTTACATTATATTGTCGTTTGGACACGATAAAAAGACCTACCTCACAGGGCGGTGGTCTGAACCCGTTGGCAAAATGGATTTATCGGATTTAGTGTCGGATTAACTGTCTGGAGAGCAGTTTAATTCATAGCATTACTAGCTTTAAATAGATAAAAAGGAGTGAGGATATGCAGTTCTTTTTTTATATGTCAACCATCATTTTTATTGGATTTCAAATTCTTTACACAGTTATTCCCTTGTTTTCCAGTAAAGTCAAGAAATTAAATACCGATTGTGCTGAAAAATCGATCTCCGTTTTAGTTCCTGCCTATAACGAGGAGCTCACCATTAAGAATTGTATAGATGCAATGGAAGGCTTAAATTACAGTAACTACGAAGTCATCATTATTAATGATGGTTCGAAGGATCAGACCTTTCAAACGTTAAACGAGCTTTTGGACTTATCACTAAGTGAAAGAGAGGCAGATTGTAAGCTTACATACGCAGCTATTAAAGGAATCTATCATTCGGAAAAATATAAAAACATATTTGTAATTGATAAATTTAATGGTGGAAAGGCAGATTCTCTTAATGCGGGTATTGATTGCGCAAATTCTGATATTGTTATCACGCTAGACGCAGATAGCATGTTAGAGATCAACTCGCTTAAATATGTGAATCAATATTTCCATGATGACAAGATCATCGCTTTAGGCGGTACTGTAAAGATCGTACAGGGCGCTGAGAAAAAGAATGGAGTTATCATAGATAAATTTACTGGTAAAGGCATTATAAAAAGCCAAGTGATCAGTTACATCCATGGCTTCTATGTGAGAAAACTAACACAATCCGCATTTAATTCCATTGTGGTTATTTCAGGAGCATTCGGCGCTTTTTATAAGAGTATATTGGTAGACGTAAACGGGTTTAGAAGCACTGTAGGTGAAGATATTGATATCACCTTGAAAATTCACGAGTACATTAAAGCGAATAACTTGGATAAGAAGCTTGTCTACGCACCAGAAGCTGTATGCTACACGGAATGCCCAGAAAATATAACTAACTTCTATAAGCAAAGAATACGTTGGCAAAAAGCTTATGTAGATTGCATATTAATCTATTGGTCTAAATTATCGCGAAAGTTTAGCTTTGGCGTCAGTATCTTTTTTGCTATCGATGGATTTGTTCTAGGCACATTAACGGCATTTACAACCATTTTTTATATCATACAAAGTCTCTTTCTAGGTACAAATTTATTTCAAGTACTCATTCTTATGTCGTCTGTTCTTTTAATTAATGCGCTGCAAATTGGGGTTTCTCTATACTTATGCAAAAAATATGGCAGCAATTATTCACTTAAAGATTATTTCCGGATGTTTGTGTTTAGCCAGATTGAATTATTAACCTATCGTAATCTGTTACTTTATATGAATATCGTAGGCACGTTTAAATACTTTGATAATGACGAGGGTTGGGGATTCGTTGAGAGAAAAGGTGTTTCAAGCATAAGTTAATCCCTACAATAACTATGAGAAAACTACTACTATAGGAGGCACAAATGAGTCATATACTAAAGGATAAGCGAGTTATATTTATAGATATTTTAAGAATACTGTCCATCATAGCTGTCATCATTTTGCACTACACGGCAGACTTACTTACAAGGACAAATGATTTCAACACATCATCATGGTGGATTAGTAATATTTTCAATTCGATATCCAGATTTGCCGTTCCGGTATTTTTTATGATTAGTGGCTCGATGATCTTGAGAGTTGAAGTGAAATCATATCGACGATTTTATATAAAAAAAGTACTTCCTTTAATCATTTCTTTAGTGAGCTGGTCACTTATTTATGCCATTTACACCCAATATTTCATTCTAAAAAGTAGCATGGGTGTCTATGATTTCTTCGTTCAGTTTGGTTATGGTTTAATGTATGATAGAAATTATGTGCATTTATGGTTTTTATATGCGATTATTGCGATTTACATAACTGTTCCATTAATTAGTAGGTTGGTAAAAGCGTGCAGTGAAAAAGATTTAAGATATTTTCTACTGTGCTGGTTCTTGATAAGTGTGGTCTATAGATTCATCTCAGATATCGTGTTTAGGGCGACCTCCGAGTATATCAATATCCCTATAGCCAATATCCCTTTATTCACAGGTTATCTAGGATATTTTATTTTAGGGTATTATCTCTATAACTATACGATATCGCTGAGAGCCAAAAATCTTTTCTATAACTTGGGCGTAATCTCCCTTTTTGTAACGCCAGTAGCTACGTATTTTGCATCTTTTTACAGTGGTATTCTAGATGAGATGTTCTACAACCCTTATTCACTCACAACATTTTTTATGGCTACTGGAATGTTTGTTTATTTCAAAGAGAAAGAAACGGTTATTAGTGAGAAGATCAATTACAAAATCAAAAAAATAATTAGCTCCGTTTCCAAAGCAAGCTTTAGTATCTACTTAATTCATTTGTTAGTTGAAATCATGGTATCTAGAAGAGCAGAAATAGATGCTACTTTACTCCAAACAACATTTAGTCTTATTTTTAATGTGGCTATTATTTTCTCAATTAGCTATATCACGGTTAAGGTCTTAAATCTAAATAAATATATCACACAAATATTATTTGGAGGTAAAAGTTAACATGATAAAAATAAGCCTTTATACGAAAGCCTTCTTAGCTATATTGGTTATAGGTATGGGCATTTACTTTTACGATGTCAATTATTCAGACCCCAAAAAAATAACCTCTGTGTACATACCGATATGGAAAGATTTTAAAGATATTAATCTAAAAGATAAAAACATCGATATCGCTATTATCGCCTTTGCCAAAATTGATAACACGAATGTATATTTTGATCTAGACCCTGCTAAAAATGAGGAAATCAAAGAAAATATAAAGAAACTACAAATGAATAATAAAAAAACAAGCTTCATACTTGGCGTTGGTGGCTATAAAGCGGATGGATTTTCTGATGCTTCGCTGGATGGAAATCGGTACCACTTTACTGAGAGTATGATTGCAATGGTTAAAGAGTTAGATTTAGATGGGATCGATATAGACTGGGAATATCCAGCTTTTGATTCATGGAATACGACTAAAGCGAGACCTGAAGATACCAAGAACTTTACTAATCTGATGAAGGAACTTAAAGAAAAATTGGATAGACTCCCGCGTAAAAATAAGAATTACTATTTAACCTTTGCTGCTGGGAACGAAGATTGGTTCTTCAAAAACGTTGAGATTAACAAAGTGGAAAAGTATGTGGATTTCATTAATGTCATGAGTTATGACTTAACGGGTGCTTGGTCAGATACGACAGGGTATAATTCGAATTTATTTAAAGATAAGAATGAGAAGAGTATAACTAGCGTAGATCGTATTATTAATTTATATTTAGATCGTAATGTTGATCCTAAAAAGCTTCTCTTAGGGATTCCAGCGTATTCCTACGCATGGGAGAATGTAAAAAGCGCTACGAATAAGGATGCCGCTTTTTCCTCGGGCAAGCCTATTGATATCAACAAAGTAGATTTGAGCTACAAGACTATAAAAGAAAAATACTTAAATCAAGATGGGTTTAAGCGATACTACGACGATACAGCGAAGACAGCCTATTTATATGATGGTGATACTTTTATAACCTATGAAGATCAAGAGGCTTTGAAGGCAAAAGTTAAATATATTAAAGATAAAAGTCTAGCTGGTGCTATGGTGTGGGAATACTCTCAAGACTCCGATGATGGCATTGTAAAGTACTTAGCTGATAACCTGAACAAGTAGTATCCGTTCGAAACATATTTATTGGATTCCATCGCATACTTCAATATGCGACGTGAATTCTCTGGATTATTGTTTTACAGTAAGGTACGTAATAATAAAGGCTGAGGGTAATGTAGTCTGAGAAGCCGTGGCATATTGCCGCGGCTTTTATGCGTGCACTAGAATCTTCTTGAAATCGCTACGCGAGGAAGCTATAATGAGTTATCGAAACGTTTCGATAACAGTTGGAAGAAATGAAATAGAAAATGTAATTCAAAGAAACGTATGAATGATTTTGAAAGAATAGGGAGCGAGAAACGTATGGCAACGATTAAGGATGTGGCGAAGCTAGCAGGGGTCGCTTTGTCTACCGCTTCGTATGCGCTAAGTGGAGATAGTAAGGTGAGCGTGAAGACAAGGGCAAAGGTTGTTGAAGCTGCTAGGCAGTTGAATTACCGCAAAAATGGGATCGCTATGGACTTAAAACGGAGCAATACGAACACAATCGCCCTTATACTAACGGACATGTCAGGTCCATATTATTCTGAATTGATTCATAGTGTACAAGAGGTTACGCTCACGAATGGCTACGATTTAATAGCATGTAGCTCTATGGGGGGGAAAGATTCAACTGCAGTTAAGTTTCTGCGTGAACATAGAGTAGATGGCGCCATCGTGCTTGCCTACAATATTCATGATGAAGTATTAATTGAGGCGTCTGCGCAGGGCTTTCCTATTATCGTGATGGATCGTGAAATATCAAGTGATGATCTGGTTAACGTGCTGGTGGATGGTGAACAGGGTGGCTATACAGCTACGCGTCATCTGATTGATCATGGACATCGTACAATTGCTTACATCAGTGGACCTGCTAATTCCTATGATAATCAGCTTCGGTATCAAGGATACTTACGAGCGATGGCAGAAGCGAAATTAGAGGAACAGTCCAAATGGCGACTTAATGGTAATTTCGTACGAGAAGGTGGATATAGTGCCACCAAAATGCTGATCATGCAAGGGGAACTTCCTTCGGCTGTCTTTTATGGTAACGATGAAATGGCCGTAGGTGGGTTGAAAGCATTCGAAGATAGTGGGATCTCTATCCCTGAAGATGTTTCAGTCATTGGATTTGATGACATTCAATTAGCGGAGTATGTTAATCCTCCATTGACAACGATTCGTCAGCCCAAGAGAGAGGCGGGTTCACTCGCCGCACATCTTCTGTTCCAGAAACTTAGTGGGGCAGACGTGAATCTTAATTATAAATTAATGATTGAAATGGTAGAAAGAAATTCTGTGAGAAGAGTCTAACTATAGTAGTGTAGGAGGTGAGTTGAGTTGGCTTGGATTCAATGTCAATTCTACTCAGAAACATTAAGTTTATCTACAGGTATTAACGTTCTTATTCCTCAACATTCTGCGATTCAGGTCAGTGGTTCTGGTAAACTTCCAGTCCTGTATCTGTTGCATGGGTTGAGCGCTGATCATACAGATTGGATAAGGCATTCTTTCATAGAACGTTATGCTGAGAATAAAGGAATAGCTGTGGTTATGCCAAGTGTTGGTCGTAGCTATTATACAGATATGAAATATGGATCACCTTACTTTACTTTTATAAGCGAAGAACTACCCACTATTGTCCGTGCCCTATTTCCTATTTCTGACCGCAGGGAAGATACTTTTGTAGCAGGCATGTCGATGGGCGGGTATGGAGCATTCAAGTTAGGGCTTTCTTTCCCAGAACGTTATGCGGCGGCCGCAAGTCTGTCGGGAGGATTGGATATTGTCAGTCGTATGAGCGGTCCTAATAATCTCCAACCCCATGAATTGATCGCAACCTTTGGTGATGTGGCTCAATTGAAGGGGAGCGGCAATGACTTGTTCTATTTATTGGATAAATTGAAGGCGTATGACGGAAATAAGCCCATGTTGTATCAATGCTGCGGAACAGAAGATTTTCTGTACCAAGATAATCAAACCTTCAGAAAACATGCGATAGATCTAGGGATAGAATTGACGTATGAAGAAGGATCTGGGGAGCATGATTGGGATTATTGGGACCCCAAGATGCAGCGTGTAATGGATTGGTTACCGATATCATGAATTTAGTGTATTTGTAAATCGAAACGTTTCGATTTATAATCGTTGAAGCATGAATAATGGTTGATGAATGATAAGAAGCAGATCGCTTTAATGGAGGATGATGATCATGGATAATAAACAATTGATTGGATTACTAGAACAGATGACACTCGAGGAAAAAATAGCACAGATGCTGCAATTGGTGGTGTCTTATTTCGTAGGATCCGAAGAGGATGGTCAGATTACGGGACCGATGGAATCGCTTGGAATTACTGAAGAAACCGTGAATCAAGTCGGTTCTGTATTAGGACTTGGCGGGGCAGCTAAAGTGATTCAGGTGCAACAAACACATTTGAAGAATGACAGACTAGGTATTCCAATGATTTTTATGGCGGATATCATTCATGGCTACAAAACCATTTTTCCAATAACTCTAGCTATAGGCTGTTCTTGGGATCAGGAATTGGCAGAACAAAGCGCCGCCATCGCTGCAAAGGAATCCGCCGTATCGGGTCTGCATGTTACGTTTGCACCTATGGTTGATCTTGTGCGTGATCCACGTTGGGGACGTGTGATGGAATCAACGGGGGAAGACCCATATTTAAATAGTTTGTTTGCTCGTTCATTTGTGCGTGGATTCCAAGGGGACGATTTAGCGAATGATGTCAGCCGTGTGGCTGCTTGTGTGAAGCATTTTGCAGCTTATGGTGCTGGAGAAGGTGGACGGGAATATAACACAGTCGATTTATCAGAGCGACAATTGAGAGAGTATTACTTACCCGCTTATAAGGCTGCCTTGGATGAGGGTTGTGAGCTAGTCATGACATCTTTTAATACCGTTCATGGTTCCCCGGCTACAGGAAATCGAGCTTTGATGCGTGATTTATTGCGAACGGAATTAGGTTTCGATGGTGTACTTATCTCTGACTGGGGCGCGGTGATTGAGCTCATTGCTCACGGGGTTGCAGAAGATGAATCAGTAGCAGCATACCTAGCCGTTCAAGCTGGTGTCGATATCGAAATGATGACCTCATGTTATGTTAAGCATTTACCGGAACTTGTAAGAAGCGGCAAGGTGGATGAGTCTCTGATTGACGAAGCTGTGCTTCGTATATTGAATTTGAAGAATAAGCTGGGGCTATTCGAGAATCCGTTACGTGGAGCTGATCCGGAAGCAGAACGAGAGGTCGTATACTGTGATGAGCATAGAGCTGTATCACGTGAACTTGCATCTAAATCGTGTGTTCTTCTTAAAAATACAGGTGTTCTTCCACTTCAACCTGAGCAACAGATCGCTTTAATTGGTCCGTTCGCGCAGAGCCAAGATATTCTCGGTCCATGGTCTTGGCTGGGCGCTGAAGAGAATATTAAGCCTCTGAATAAGGCTATTCAGGAGAAAATCACATCCTCCAACGTGTTAGTTGCAGAGGGTTCAGGGATCGATACGATTACAGAGCAACAATGGCAAGAAGCATTAGAAATCGCTCGTCAATCGGATGTCATCGTTCTTGCTCTGGGTGAGAGCTCACCTATGAGCGGAGAAGGGGGAAGTCGTGCAGATATTCGTTTGCCGGAAGCACAACTTCAACTGATTGCTCACTTGCGAACGTTGGATAAGCCTATGGTGGCTGTCTTGTTTAATGGACGTCCGCTAGATCTTCATGGTGTCCATGATCAGGTAGATGCTGTTCTGGAAGCATGGTTCCCTGGAAGTGAGGGAGCTAGCGCGATCACAGATATTTTATATGGTGACGTGAACCCATCAGGACGTCTATCGATGTCGTTCCCGCATGCTGTGGGACAAATACCGGTATATTATAACCACTACAATACAGGGCGTCCGAAAAAAGAGTCCGAACCAGATAATCGCTACGCTTCGCAGTATCTAGATATCCCGAATGAGCCTTTATTTCCATTTGGTTACGGGTTAAGTTACACGGAATTTAAATACGGTGAAATGGTACTCTCAGCAGAGGAAACGACGTTAGACTGTCCACTGCAGATCACAACTACGATCACGAACACAGGCAATAGGGCGGGAGAAGAAGTCGTACAACTCTATATTCGTGATATCACAGGAGAGGTTGTTAGACCGATGAAGGAGTTAAAGGCTTACTCCAAGATTCTGTTGCAGCCTGGGGAGTGTCAAGAAGTCAGCTTTACAGTGACAGAGGAACAACTTCGGTATCATCATTCCGATTTAAGTTACACAAGTGATGCTGGTGAATTTGCTGTGTTTGTAGGATCGAATAGTAGAGACGTGGCAGAGCGCAGATTTCGTCTTTTGAAATAAACAAGAATATTAACGCATGACCAATTGGACATTACAGAGAGTAGGAGTGAGAAGACAATGATAAAGAATAATGAACAGTTGCTTACTTTGGAAGCGGGAAGTTTAACGTTTAGATTTTTGCCGAGTGGAGATTTATTTCAGGCTACTTATGGTGGAACGATGATTAATCAATGGTTGTCCAATTCAATCGATGGATCACTTAATAATATATATCTACGAGTACATGACGCAG
Organism: Paenibacillus sp.; assembly: GCA_036496075.1. Lineage (GTDB taxonomy): Bacteria > Bacillota > Bacilli > Paenibacillales > Paenibacillaceae > Paenibacillus_AQ. The sequence goes on from DASXLR010000149.1 coordinate 30,994, forward strand.
AAGGTATTCAAGCCTATCCCTTGCTCGGTGTTAAATCTCAAAGTCGGGTTCGTAAGTTAGATCATGGACTTGTATATGAAGGCGTAGTAGCAGGTGTCCGTTATCAAGTGTTGTTCACACCGACGGAGCAGGGCATATGGTTCTGGGATGTAAAAGTGGAGGGGCAGCATAAACAGGTAGACTTGATTTATGGACAAGATCTTGGGATCGCTGATCCAGGTACTGTTCGTAGTAATGAAGCTTATTTATCTCAATATATTGATCATGCTGTATTTGAAGACGATCGTCATGGATATGTTGTATGTTCTCGGCAGAATCAGCCGCAAGGCGGAGTCTTCCCATACATTCAACAGGGGTCTTTGACCAAAGCTGCTTCATATTCGACAGATGGCTTTCAATTCTATGGTTTGTCATACAGAGAAACGAATGAACCCGCTTGTTTAACGCAAGACACACTAGCTAACGAAGTCTATCAATATGAATTTGCCTATACAGCCTTACAATCGGAACGTATCCAGCTAGATGGAGAAGCTAGATTCGTATTCTACGGACTATGTAAGGATGACCATCCTAGCGCGATATCTACCCTAGAGTTCGGTGAAGAAGTATTACAAGCTCGTAAAGTAGTGGACACGCTAAGCTTCGAGGGAGGAGAACTTCTGGAACGGGTCTCTCTATTACCTTCCATAGGGACTCCGTTGCATACGGAGGTTATGAGTGAGACGGAGATCAACCGTTTATTCCCTAATCGTCAGCAGGAGGAAGTGGCAGGAGACGACTTGCTAGCTTTTTTCACGGATCGTTATGAGCATGTGGTTCTGAAGGAAAAAGAGCTAAGAGTAGAGCGTCCTCATGGACATATTCTAATGAGCGGCGATAATGTGAGCCTGGAAAATCCAGTCATGACGACAACTTCTTATATGTACGGTATCTTTAACTCTCAGCTTGTGGTGGGAAATACTAATTTTAATAAAATGACGACAAATGCGAGAAACGCACTGAATGTGCCCAAAACATCGGGTCAGCGGATCTATGTGGAGATAGAGGGTGTGTATCGACTATTGATGATGCCATCACTATTCGAGATGGGCTTTAACTATGTACGTTGGTATTATAAAACGCAAGATGATCTACTGATCATCACCAACTTTACGACAGTAGATACGCCAGAGGTACGATTGAATGTACGCTCAGAACGTGGCATATCCTATCGTTTCCTAGTGAGTAATCAGGTGACGATGAATGTTAATGAATATGAGACTCCTTATCACATGCGTGACCATGGCGAATATCTGTCATTTCATGCAGACTCAGCAGCGCTAAGTGCTAATATCTATCCAGAGTTGGAGTATCGGCTTCATGTTACAGGAACGAGCATGACGGTTTCAGACGAGCGTAAGCTTGTAAGCCATGTCGACCCAGGAGAAGCTTCACTGACTGTGTTGGAGCTCGATGCCAGCAGCGAATGGACGATGACTTTCCAAGGACTGCTGAATGGTGGAGAACTGCCTTTAGTGGAGCGACAGGCTGAAGAAGAAATAGAGCGTTACCGGGAATTTTTCCGCTCTGTGATGAATGGATTTCATTTGTCGGCAGGGAATGGTAATGACGCGGAACTATTTAAGGTGAATGGACTCGCTTGGTGGTATACGCATAATATGCTTGTCCACTACTCCGTACCGCATGGTCTAGAACAATACGGTGGAGCTGCTTGGGGGACACGTGACGTCTGTCAGGGGCCTGTTGAATATTTCATGGCGACTCATAAGTATGATCAGGTACGTGCCACAGTATTAAATATATATTCTCATCAGTTTGAAGAGGATGGCAATTGGCCGCAGTGGTTCATGTTCGATAAATATACGAAGGTTCAACAGGAAGAGAGCCACGGTGACATTATCGTATGGCCGCTGAAGGTGCTTGGCGATTATTTGAATGTTACTCGCGATTACAGCATTTTGGAACAACAAGTTCCCTATACCAGCAAACATAGCTTTGATTTCACAACGGAAACGGCGACAGTATTAGAGCATGCTTATAAGGAAATTGATTATATCAAGAATCATTTCCTACATGGCACGCACTTATCTTCATATGGAGACGGCGACTGGGACGATACCCTTCAGCCAGCCAATGCTCAATTGAAGCAATATATGGTCAGTAGTTGGACTGTCGCTCTAACCTATCAGACGTTGAACCAATTCTCACGAGTGATGGAAGTTGTTGATCCAACTACAGCGGCAAGCTTACGGAGTCTGGCTGATGGAATCCAAAGTGATTTCAACCGCTACATGCTACAAACTGAAGTTATTCCGGGTTTCTTGTATATGGAGAATCCTGAACAGGTGAAATTGATGGTTCATCCAAGTGATACCGAGACGGGTATTCAATATCGATTGTTACCGATGACGCGCAGTATGATTAGTGAACTCTTAACACCTGAGCAAGCAGCGACGCATTATGACATCATTCGTGAACAATTGTTCTGTCCAGATGGTGTACGCTTAATGAACCGACCTGCACAATACGTTGGGGGCGTAAGCACCCACTTTAAACGTGCTGAGCAAGCATCGAACTTCGGACGTGAAGTTGGACTGCAATATGTACATGCCCATATTCGTTATGTAGAGGCTATGGCTAAGCTCGGTAAAGAAGAAGAAGTATGGAGCGGGCTTGCGCGCATCAATCCAATTGGAATCCAAGATGTCGTTCCTAATGCCGAAATACGTCAAAGTAACGCGTACTTTAGTAGCTCCGATGGTAAATTCAACACTCGTTATGAAGCGCAGGATGGATTTGATCAATTGCGTAGCGGGCAGGTACCGGTGAAAGGTGGCTGGAAAATTTATTCTAGTGGACCGGGGATCTATATGAACCAATTGATCTCTAACGCTCTAGGTATTCGCCAAGAGGCAGGCAACCTGATCATTGATCCCGTGCTACCGCAGACGTTAGATGGTCTACGTTTCGACTTCGAATATGCAGGAGCTCCAGTGCAATTTGTGTATCATTTAACTAGCGGTGAAAATCGTGTCAGTGTAAATGGTCATGATGTTGCAACGGAGACCACGACGAATCGTTACCGTACCGGTGGGTTACGGATAGATCGACAAGAGTTCGATCGTGTACGTTCAGCGGGAACGAACATTGTAGAAATTTATATAGGCTAGGCTGAGCATCCGAATCAAAAGTGCACCCCTTAGAATAGACATTGGAGAACCCTTTGATGGTTAATCCAATGAATCATTCTAGGGGGTGTTTTTTTATGCCTGTGCCTCTTCTGCAGTAACGATGTCCTCTCATAGAGGTCTGATCACGGCAGCTCTATGAGGTGGGGTTACCATTGGGCTAGCTTGGAGTCGGATTTTATTTTGCTGCTATAACCGCAACAAGTCTGGTATTAATTATTTCATGGATTTTCAACAAATTAGCACGACGTTTTCTGTAGAGCAAACAGATCCGGCGACTCACCATTCAAGCTATTGTAGTTCCGAGATCATTGGAACCGGATATGATGATCACAGAAATAAGCAAAGTAGACGGCGTGCAGGCCATGTCCGTTGAATAATAGTATTCACAAAGAAGTAGAACGTAACACAGCATATACGCCGGCCGGAATCTCCATTGGGGGAGTTTCTCCGATCGGCTGTTTATTATCTACTTAAAGGAGACAATGCCTCGTATATGTAACGCATAGGGAAAGCGAAGATTTTTAATATGTCGTGATATTGAATCATTCATAGGGTGGAGAAATCATACTGAATGGTATGACGGAATACTAAAGAGTATGTATATTTATATCCTCATAACAGTGGAAGTATTTCATAAATACAACATAGTTTGTTAAATAAAATAATTCCAACAGATTAAGAGTGAAAGGTAAAACAATGTACAACAAAATTTGAGATTGCTTTAATTAATGTTAAAAAGTATGCTAGCAAAGATATTGTTTTTTGGATATTAGTGGAATACTAAACCCATCTAGGAGGAGTATTGTTGAAAAGCCTAAAAAAAATTTTTGCATTAATTTTGGTCCTTTCTATCTTGATCGGTAATCTGAACTTGTCATGTAGTTTTGCAGCAGAGAGCAGTGAGAACAATCAGGTTAACGGAAGTAAACTGGGAGGAAAACTTCTGGTGCGGTTCAAAAGTGATTATCAAGTAAATATTCCAAGTGTAAATGAGGATGAAGTAAACCAGTTACTTACTATTCCCATTATTGCTTCTATTGAAGAAGACAAGATTAAAGCTCCTACAGGACTGGAAGTGGTTACTTACGCGAACAGTATAAAAATATCTTGGGATGCTATGCCAAATGTAACTTCCTATTTGATGCGTATTAATGGGAAGGAAGTTGGAAGCTCTAATACAGTAACGTATACATTTACCAACTTGGAAGCATTAACTGGATATAAATTAGAAGTTGCTGCAGTTTATGCGGGTGGTAAAAGTGGTTATGCTTCGATTCAAGCTTCCACAACGATACCGGAATTAATTATATATAAGCCTCAAGATATAGATCAGATTGCAGGTGAATTCCAATTACATAGTTTCAAACCTGCAACTACTGGCATCTATCGTATATATACAGGTCCCTATCAAGGATCTGGGGGAAGCGTTGATACAGAGCTTGGAATCTATTCTAGTGTCCAACTGACTCAGGAAATTGCTGGTAACGATGATGCTAACGATACAACATTTTCTGAAGTGAAGGTTAGTTTGGTAGGGGGAAGGACTTACTACGTTAAGGTTAGTGGCTTTGATACTACCTCTTTACGTGCACGGATAACTGCCGAGGTTAGTAGTTCTACTATTCCTTACACCTATTTGGGTGAACCGAAAGATATTAATGAACAAACTGGGAGCAGTAATGTTTATGTATTCGTTCCTGTAGATACCGGAAAATTTAGAGTGGGGACGAGTCGATACAACGGAAGTTCAAATTCTAAATTAAATGATACAGAGCTCACTATTTTTTCTGATGCGGATATGTTGACACCTATTACCAATGGTTACAATGACGATAAGGGAGACTCTACCTTTTCAGAAGTCGTTGTCAATCTGAGTGCAGGGACACCGTATTATGTGCGTGTAAATGAAGTGAATAAGGGAAAAGTATATGCACGTTTGTCGGTGACACCAGCCGGTCAGACTACATTTAATCCGCTGAAATTAGGGGTTCCTGTTAATCTTTCCAAGCCTAGTGGAGAAGCGGCATACCTGCGATTCACACCGTCATCCACAGGTAAGTACCGTTTTTTTACCGCTTACCATAACGGCTCGTCTCAATTGAATGATACGAACATCGATTTATATGCCGATCCTGAATTGAAAAGTCTCATAGATTCTAATGATGATGTCAAAGATTACAGACCTTATGGAGAGTTATTTTCCAAGCTTGAAGTAAATTTAACCGCAGGACAAACCTATTATCTCGTTGTTAGTAGTTTGGGATCCATGAAAGGACTTCAGGCACAGCTTACGGTTGAGAGTTTTGATCACTCGAGCCGTAGTTCTGCACAGAAAATACCCTTCGGAGAACTTGTTACATCAGATAATGCTGGTAACCCTTTAGAAATTACATCCTTATATGATGTGGATTATTATCGAATTAAATTAACAAAGCCTGAACAAGTGAGTTTTTATATCTCTGAGGGAAAAGGTGCTCTTGAAGATGCCAAGGGCAATCTAAGGGGTTATATAGGATTAGATGGAGAAGGTGCCTTTGAACTCGATGCAGGTATATATTATTTGAGAATTGAAAATAGCCCTCTCCATACGAATAGACAAGTGCCAGTTTGGAAATTTGTGAAATATTCATATGAATTTTCAGTTGATATAAATAGAATCGAATACCATCATGGTAATTACGGAGAGATTTCCATGTAACTTTGCAAACAAGAACAGGTGGCAGTTAAATGGACGGAAGAATTTAATAGTTGCTTGGCGTTCAAATGAAGTAGAAACGTCGGAAATTTGAACTTTGATTTTGGAGGGTAAATATGAGTTGCTTGAAACGTAATTGTGCCGCTTTAATAGCCATCGTGTTACTATTTATTATTCTCTCCCCTTTAGGAGGGGGAGAATGGAAGGTATACGCCGCAGAAAGTATCGGTGCACCCATCACGACGCATCAATTAATAGGAAATAGAAATGCGAACGGAATTTATTATGGAAATGTTGAATTACAACTAACGGTACAAGATACAGGCTCAGGTATATCTATGACTCAATACAGTCTGAATGATGGTGGGACTTGGACGACGTATAGCCAACCCATCATGCTTTCTGACAAGAAAGTATATCATCTTATGTATCGATCTATAAGTAGCAGTAATAACGTTGAAACACCAAGGGAGGTCAATTTTACAATCAAAAAAGATATGTATCCTCCTGAAACGGCTATTGAAGTTACAGGAACAGAAGGGGAAAACTCTTATTACATTAGTTCGGTTTCAATTCAGTTAAATGGAACTGATGCACATTCTGCAGTTGATTATTCGGAGTATAGTCTTGATGCTGGTCAAACATGGAATCGCTATATCCATCCCATTACAATGAATAAACGAAAAACGATAATTTACTATCGTTCCCGAGATGTTGAGGGCAATGTTGAGAAAGCCAAGAAAACTAAAATCAATATAGACTTAACTGCTCCAACAGCGCCAGATGTTAGAATTGTTCTGACAGAATGGAGCAATCCTACCCCTACGGTAACTATTCAAGATGGAGTTGATGATCAAAGCGGCATTATGAAATCACAATATCGTTTAGAAGACACAGGTTCATGGATAGATTACTCAGGACCAGTAGCCATCAGTGACGATGGATTCAAAAACATCTCTGCCCGTACAATTGATAATGCAGGTAATATTAGTGATCAATACCAATACGCACTACAATTAGATAAAATTACAACAACAGTGCGTACGAGTAATTCAGACTGGACTAATGATATAGTCTATGTAGGTATTAATGGTGGGAAAGATAACGATAGCTCGTTTCGAGTATACTATTGTAAAAAAGGGAGCAACGCGAAATGGGTGAATTCGAATTGTCAACTTTTTTTGGTTGAGGATGAAGGGATTACAACTATTTCTGCCCGAACAGTGGATTCGGCGAGGAATGTTAGTTTACCGATAGAAACACAGGTGAAAATTGATCTTACACCACCTTCTATTCCAGAGAATATCTTCAAAGTCAATCAACTAGGCACCATGGCATTAATAAGGTGGACACCTAGCCATGATAACCTTTCGGGTATTAGTGAATACAAAGTGTACAACGGTAAGACATTACTTGGGAAAACTAAGAATAATAAATTTCAGTTAACTAACTTGACTCTCAATAAGAATCAGTCGATTACAGTTGTGGCTGTAGACAAAGCAGGAAACTATTCAGAACATAGCAAACCTATTACCTTTGTTAATAAAGAATTGCAGTCTCAGGATATCGAGATCATAATTTTGCTTGGAATCAGGCTAGCAAGACTGGGGATGGGATTATAATTATTATGGTCAGCTTGGTGATGGAACGAACACCAATCGTTCATCCCAATTTAAGTTAGTTCCTTATCAGGAATTAATCAAATAACTATAGGAATGTTCTGGATGTTATATAATTATGTTAGTTATCGTAGAAATGTGGGAGTTCTCCGTAATAAATGGAGGACTCCTTTTTCTTTATTGATACACCTAACTTTTGGGGTTCCTTTATTATAGATAATGGGAACACGAAGCGAAGTACCTAATTCTAAGGTTAACTTAGCAAAGAAAAAAGCCAGGTTCGAACGCTAGAAGCGCACGAACCTGACCACAATAAATACAACCTATTTTTTCAACTTAGTAACTCCAAAAGAGGAGACTTTTTTTGATTAAATTTACCATAAGATCTTATGAATTATCTTACACTGTGCCCGGCACAGATAGCCCAAGACCCTCAGCTACACGATGTCCAAATTCTGGATCGGCTTTATAGAAGTGTCCAATCTGACGAAGTTTAATTTCGTCAAATTCGACAGGCATCATAGCACCCACAATGTTCTGAACGAGACGAGCACGTTCCTCTTCACTGAAGAGACGGTATAAGTCACCTGCTTGTGTGTAGTGATCATCATGATCGAAGCTAACACTATCAGCTTGACCCGATACAGCATAAGCGGCTGGTTTAGTCTCTGGGGATTCTGTAGGTCCACCAAAGCTGTTAGGCTCGTAGTAAACGGACTTTCCACCATTGCTATCCGAGCGCATTTGTCCATCGCGCTGATAATTGTTGGCTTCCGCCTGCGGACGATTGATAGGTAACGTATTATGGTTCGTACCCACGCGATAACGATGGGCATCGGCGTATGCAAAGAGACGACCTTGTAGCATCTTATCTGGTGAAGCTTCGATACCAGGCACGAAAGAGCCAGGAGAGAAGGTAGCCTGCTCCACTTCAGCAAAGTAATTCTCCGGATTGCGGTCGAGTACCATGCGACCAACCTCGATTAATGGGTAATCCTTCTGCGACCACACCTTAGTCACATCGAACGGGTCGAAGCGATAGGTGTCGGCATCTTCAATAGGCATGATCTGCACATGCAGTCTCCAAGCCGGGAACTCCCCTTGATCAATCGCATTGAATAGATCCTCTGTATGATAATCTGGATGGTCACCAGCTAGCTTAGCAGCGAGGTTAACGTCTAGGTTCTTGATACCTTGCTCTGTTTTGAAATGATATTTCACCCATACCGCTTGCCCTTCCGTATTGACCCATTTAAAGGTATGACTTCCGAAACCATGCATATGTCTAAGCGTAGCCGGGATTCCACGGTCTGACATGAGAATCGTTACTTGATGTAAGGATTCAGGAGAGAGTGACCAGAAATCCCAAACCGCATTCGGATTCTTCAAGTGTGTCTGTGGATGGCGCTTCTGTGTATGAATAAAGTCAGGAAACTTAATCGCATCACGAATGAAGAAGATAGGTGTGTTGTTCCCCACCAAGTCATAGTTACCTTCTTCCGTGTAGAATTTAAGAGCGAACCCCCGTGGGTCACGAACCGTATCTGAAGAACCAAGTTCACCAGCCACGGTAGAGAAACGAGCGAACATCGGGGTACGTTTACCTACTCCAGATAAGAAAGAGGCCTTCGTATATTTCGATAAATCATTCGTAACTTCGAAATAACCGTGCGCCCCAGCACCCTTGGCGTGAACAACACGTTCTGGGACACGTTCTCTATTGAAATGTGCCAATTTTTCTAACAAGTGGACGTCTTGAATTAATGTCGGACCGCGTGAACCGGCGGTCATAGAATTCTGATTATCTCCAACAGGGGCTCCCCAGCTAGTCGTAAGTTTGTTGTTATCTAACGTCATATTAGAATCACCTCATCTAAGTATTTTATATAATGATTACTATAATAGCCAACTTAAATAAAATCAATACTTTTTAATAATTATTATAATCTAAGAAAATGCCAGAGACTTTAAATGAATAAAAAGGTTTGTCAAATCCTCTCAACGGTATAACAATCGACTCTGGTAGCAAATAGTGTGACTTAACAAGCAATGGAGGTAATTTGAAGATTTTTTTGTATGAACTTAATGATTCTAGGCGTGTACCCATGGATAGACATGTTACAGTCTATGTGAACATGATTATGATATTCCTAATTTTTCATATGAAAGTACTCCATATTTTGTAACTTTAGCCTTCATTAAAGCGTCTTATTATTAAAAGCCTAACAAAGAAGGGGGGATTTTTTTGGGCAAGCGTTCAAGGAGGAGATATTTAGAATATGGCTGTATATGTGCGGTTTGTGTAGTGATACCCATCTTAATATGGAATATGAATCAATCAGGGGTTACTAGGCCTATAACACCTGCTATAACACCAACGAATGCAGTTAAGTTAGTAGAGCCAAAGGAAGTGAACGGCGGAAGTCTTCTACAGTCAGGTGATGAGATTAGAATGAGGACGAGAGGGGCTTATTTCTCGGAGCAACTCTCTAAGAGAACCCAGATCGAAGCTTTGAAAGTACAATATTACGGCAAAGAGGGGGAAGTTTTTCAGGTGGAATCGGTAGGTAACGAAATGTTGTCTGTACAATCCGATGATCGGGGGACGTTATGGATCCCCACCTGGTATACAACAGAGGCTTCTAGTCAGGTGGAGCACAGCGATCTGAGCTATGTTACATTACGCCCACAGACGAATCTATCTCTGTCACCAGAGAGTACCTTGAAGTGGCCGTTAGCGGGTAGGGGTGACCAGCGTATATGTATAGCAAAGTGGAAAGACTGGTATGGTGTGATCGTAAGTCCTACCTTATGGCATAAAGAATATAATATCTTCCGCCCAGTATTGCTATGGGTGCATGAGAAAGATATGCTAGACAAATCCCCTATTCAGAAGGGGTTATTTGATCCAGATTCAAAAATAACGACCGACGTTGTTCGTAATATCACGGAAATGATGCTGACAGAAGGTAAGAGCCAAGCTTTTGTAAGGAACTTGTTAGGTGAACCTCATTACATAGAAGTGTCAGATAATTTGGAACAGACGGGAGTTCCAATGCAACTTGGTGTAACGTGGAGGTATGAACGTTCAGATGCCAACTTTACTGTAACATTCTCTGCGGAAGATCAGCTCAAGCGGACGAATTGGATTTTGCCAACAATGGGAAAGTCATGGAGCAACCTCTCTTCAGGGAATGACTACTATTTCACCTATGATTTCCTTACGACACCGCTTCCTTCTACGCTGGATTGGACTCCTGTGTGGCGTAACCAAGGGGATTTGAATTTCACTTATTTGATCGGTGCGAATAAAGAGGTTCTCCTAATTAAAGGGGATGATGGTGGCTTTAGTGGTATGCATAATGATTCCAGCATATATGCGATGAATAGACACACGGGTGAGAAACTATGGCAAGTAGATGCTGGATTTGGCCGGATCACGGCTATGCTAGATCATTCAGGAGAGCATGTGACCGTCTTTTCCGATTATGATCCTGGTATGAAGGAGTATGTAACTAGAATACAACACATTCGTCTATCCGATGGTAACGTGCTGTGGCAATACAAGCCTTCGTTAGGAGACGAGGCGATTGAAATGACAACTAATCGGGATTCTATTCTTGTGTATGATCGGCAAGGGCCTGAAGCTACAACAAGAAAGCTGATTGTACTGGATAGTGAGACTGGCAAGGTGAAGTGGGAGAAGAAGCTAAACGGTAATGATCAAATGCTAAATGATGGACAGCAAGATCAATACGTTCTTATAGAGCAGGATCAACAGCTTCAAGCTCTTGATTCAGATACGGGTTCCATCATGTGGAAACGTGAGGTAAGCGATCAGAATGTCCCCAACCCGGAGAGAGACCCTTACTATGCTGGGGGTGAGCGTATCGATCCGTTTGTTCCTAGGAGTTCGAAACGTTGGGTACTACTAGGGGATCAGTGGCTTTTAATAGATATGATCTCAGGGAAGCATCTGGCTGTGTATTCTGCTAAGTTAGGGGAACGCTTCGAGGTGATCGACGAAAGGTATCTACTAGTACAGCGGTCGGCCGAACATGGGCAATCCAATGGAGATGACGTTGAAACGGTGTTCTATGATGCGAAGGATAACAAGAAATTATGGACAATGAAGGGTTTAGCTTCTAAGGGGGTTATTGAGGGGGATAGGGTATACCTTGTCGTCAATGGGGTTCCCACATCAGTGGATATAGAGAGTGGGAAGGTCATCTGGCAGATGGATACAACCTCTGGAATTGGAGATCACCTTGCTCAATTTACGGTAAGTAGTTACGTGGTTATGGATCAGTATCTGCTCTTGCCCTATGGTACAGACCTTTTGTTACTTGGTAAGAATGATGGTAAGGTCATCGGACGGATCCAGAATATAAGAACAGGCTATGCAGAACTTCGTGAGCAAGAGACGAGGAATGGGACTATGAATAGAATAGGTAATGAGGTTTATGTTGGCACAGCCAACGGGGGTTTTGTTCGATTTAATATAGATACGTTATTTAATGGTTGACAAAAATCCGTAGTTTAAATACAATGATTTCATTAGGAAACGCTGTTTCCTACACGTGTTTAAGCTATTGTTTAAAAAAAATTTAAGGAAGTGCACCGAATCATGTCTAAATCACTGCATTCCTATAAAACTTACCCGGAAGTGAAGCTTCAACAGCAACAATTGCTTCGTAAAAATGTAATCGATGCTGCGTGTCTTCTCCTTTTAGAGGAAGGTCCTGAGTCAGTTACAGTACGACGGGTTGCTCAGAAATTGAGTTGTTCAACAAAAATTATTTACAGTATTTTTGGAAATAAAGATGGTCTTGCCAATGAAATGTACATGGACGGATGTCGGCTATTAGCTGAAACATTTCAACAAGTACCTGACACAGCACAAGTACTTGATGATCTTACTGCTATAAGTTGGTCTTATTGGCAATTTGCACAGCTTCATTCTGGCTATTACAAAATGATGTTCGGTGGGGAGTTATCTGATTTCAAGCCGGATGAAAAAAGCCTTGAGGGAACTACTACTGCACTATTTCGAATCCAGCAAACTGTAATACGCGCTATTGAGCAAGGTGAATTAGAAGACAATGATCCGCTACTGGTTGTCCAAATGCTTTGGTCTGCTTTACACGGGGTTATACATCTTTATTTTGCTGGTCATTTTTCTGAATTAAGCATTGCTCAAGAGGTCTATGCATTTACACTGAATAAGACGATCTCTGCACTAAAGACATCCTCATTTCAATCATGAAATATGGAGTATACTGAAGTCATTATAAGATGACTTCAGTTAATTATTGGTTTTTGGTAACAGTGTTACTTAAATAAAATTACGTTACTATGGAGGTTGATTATTATGTTTATTTATTCAAACAAAACTGCTCTTATCACAGGGGCGTCATCTGGCATTGGTGAGATATTTGCCTATTCGCTGGCAGCCAAGAAATGCAATCTCATTTTGGTCGCACGCAATGAAGAGAAATTGAAGGCACTGGCTACAGAGCTTTCAACTACCTATAAGGTTAAGACAACGGTAATTGCACTCGATCTTTCCATACCAGGCGCATCACAAGATTTACTCCATGAGGTTCAAAAGCAGCATTTAAAGATTGATCTCTTAATTAACAATGCAGGTTTTGCTACCTATGGTTACTTTGAGCAGGTTTCAGGAAATCGGCAGCATGAGGAAGTGATGCTTAATGTCACTGCTTTAGTCGATATCACGCATGCATTCATGCCTGATCTGTTACGTAATCGAGATGGTGGGTTAATCAATGTTTCTTCCACGGCCGCCTTTCAGCCGGATCCTTATATGGCAGTCTATGGAGCAACCAAAGCGTTCGTGCTTTCCTTTAGTGAAGCACTGTGGGCTGAAAACCGTAAACGTGGGCTTAAGGTTCTTGCGCTCTGTCCGGGCGCAACTGAAACTGCATTTTTTGATGTTGTTGATTCAAGTGAAGCTTCCGTTGGCTCCAGACAAACGCCAAATACCGTCGTAAATAACGCTTTAAGAGCACTCGAGAAAGGGCGTAGTCATATTATATCCGGTCGCCAAAATTATTTAATAGCCCAGCTTTCAAGACTTTTCTCTCGTCAATTTATGTTGGGAATCGTTGAACGTACTCTCCGACCGCATAATTAAATCTAAAGGACAACCGTTTCTAAATGAAATGGTACTCTAAGATGGTAAAGTGATTGGAAAACTATAAAAAGCAGCCGTTCCTTGTCAAAGGAGGGCTGCTTTTGCTCATTTCCTAATATATGATAAATAAATCGACAAATTCCGGTTTTTGTTGACAAAAGTCATAGTTCTCTTATAGGATAAGCTAAACAGAAGAAAAAAAGGGGAGATTCCAGATGAAAAGAAGTTTATCGTTCGTATTATCCGTGATTATGCTGACTGTTTTACTAGCTGCATGTGGCTCGAATACCGAAAAAGACGAACAATCGACAAATCCCGGAGCGGGAGATAAGGCTAAGCCGAAGAGGATTGCCCTGGTATTACCTGAGAAAATAGGAGTAAACCCATTCTTCGTTCAAATGGATGAAGGTTTTAATAAAGCGGGGGCTGAATTCGGAGTAGAAGTGAAAACGATCCAATCTACAGACCCAGCGGCATTTGAACAAAATTTGCGTGCATCCGTCGCAGAGAATTATGACTTGATCATTACGGCAACATTTCAGGCAGAGGATGCACTGAAGAAGGTGGCTGCCGAGAATCCTGACAAGTCATTCGCTATTATTGATACCGTAGTTGATCTACCCAATGTACGTAGCGTAGGTTTCCGCGAATATGAAGCTGCATACTTGTTAGGTGCAACAGCAGGTCTGTCGACAAAGACGAACATCGTCGGTATGGTAGCAGCCGTTGATATTCCACTTATTAAGAAATTCACAGAGGGATTTCGTCAAGGGTTAGCATCGACCAATCCAACCGCTGAATTCCTTGTCAATTATGTAGGTGGATTTGCAGACCCCGCTAAGGCTAAAGAATTAGCATTGGTGAGTTTCGGTAAAGGGGCCGATTTCATTGCTGGTGCTGCGGCAACAAGCGACTTAGGCGTATTCGAAGCTGCTAAAGAAAAGGGCTTCTATACATCAGGTCAGGACGTGGACCGTACGGAGCTTGATCCTGAGCACATCGTGTTGTCACAGTTGAAATCCACAGATACAGTAACCTATGAAACTGTAAAAGATTTCGTTAACGATAAATTCGAATATGGCACAGTGAACTACGGTTTGAAAGAGGATGGTGTCGGTGTGACATTCATTACTCGTGATAGTAAGTCGGCTCTTAGTCCGTTTATCGGGCAAGAAGTCATTGATAAGGTAAAGAAAATTCGTGATGATATCGTAGCAGGTGCAATTGAAGTTAAAGATCCGCTACAGCAATAATTACGGTGTGTACCGAGTGACAAGTTATTGCCGGTTGCTTATGAGCAGCCGGCTTTGCTGTCATTATCGGTAGGTTATATATGGATTGTAAACGTGGAGACAAAAGAGGAAGGAGCATGGGCTATGCTGCTGCAGATGGAGAATATAACGAAGCAATATGGTGGAGTTATCGCCAATCAAGCTGTGAATTTTGATTTGGTAGAAGGTGAAGTACATGCACTCGTCGGTGAGAATGGTGCAGGTAAAACGACGCTGATGCGTATCTTATATGGGATGGAGCAGCCAACCTCAGGTACAGTCAAGATACGGGGGAACAACGTTTCCTTTGCTAATCCCGCTAAGGCAATGGCGAGTGGAGTTGGTATGGTGCATCAGCATTTCATGTTGTTTCCCTCTTTCACGGTTGCAGAGAATATTGTTATTGGGCGTGAACCCGCCGCAGGCTTAAGATTTGATCGTAAAGCGGCCGCTAAACTTGTGGAAGAGCTAGGTAGACGTTATGGTATGCCCGTGGACCCATGGGCTAAACTATCTGATTGTCCCATGGGAATGCAGCAGAGAGTCGAGATTCTTAAGGTGTTATATCAGGGAGCGGACATTATTGTATTGGATGAACCTACCGGAGCGCTGACTCCAATAGAGGTCAAGGAACTATTGGCGAATGTGAAGGCGTTAGCTCTTCAGGGTAAAAGTTTCATACTTATTACTCACAAGCTCCATGAGGTGATGGAGGTTGCGGATCGGATTACAGTATTACGTGATGGACAGGTGACGGGAACTCTTGCTGCGACGGATACAGATATAGAACAACTATCTCGTTTGATGGTGGGGAGAGATCTTATTTCACTTAATAAGAAGCCAGTCTCATTGGGAGAACCCGTTCTGGAGATACAGGGACTTGGCATTACAGGGCTCAAGGGTAAGCCGTTACTTCAAGATATCCATCTACAGGTTCGAGCAGGTGAAATCGTAGGTGTCGCAGGCATATCTGGAAATGGTCAATCGGAGCTCATTCAAGCGGTCTCAGGCATTCGGAAGGGTGATGTAGGAACCATTCGTTTAGCGGGTATGGACACTGCCGGACTGACTGTGCGGGATATTCGTGAACGTGGACTGGCGCATATTCCAGAAGACCGCTATTTGTGGGGCGCGGCTAAAGACGCTACGGTGCTGGACAATGGGCTGATGGGTCATCATCATAAATTTCAGAGTCGGGGTATAGTTACGCATAAAGCGGCGCGAAATACAGTAGGGCAATGGATTCGGCAGTTCGGCATTAAGGCAGGTTCCATGGATGATAAAGTTCAACATTTATCCGGGGGGAATTTGCAAAAGCTTATTGCTGCCCGTGAATTTGCGCAAGAGACGTCGTTTCTAATCGCTGCGGAGCCTACACGCGGGGTGGATATCGGAGCGATGGAAATTATTCATACAGAGCTTATTCGTAAAAGGGATGCCGGGGCTGGAATTCTACTTGTGTCCTCGGAGTTAACCGAGATTCTACAACTATCCGATCGGATTGTCGTGATGTATGAAGGAGAAATGGTTGGTGAGTTATCTGCTGTGGAAGCTACGGAAGAGAAGATCAGTCTGCTAATGGCAGGGGGGAAACAACGGACATGAGTGTTATCAAACAGAGCTTACGTGGACTGGTACAGCCGCTATTGGCTATTATTATTGGTTTAGTGGCTGGAGCTATAGCTATTCTGATTGTTGGCGGCTCCATAACAGAGACTTACATGGAAATGTGGAATGGGGCGTTCGGTAGTTTCTATTTCCTAACGAACACGCTCGCGCGTGCAACACCCATTATTCTGGCAGGGTTAGGTGTAGCATTAGCATTCCGTGCTGGCTTCTTTAATATGGGAGCAGAGGGACAGATGGTTCTCGGAGGAATATCTGCTGCGCTTACAGCTCTTTATCTTCCAGGACCCGGTTGGCTCGTGTTGATTGTGTCCATTGTTGCTGGTAGTGTAGCTGGAGGATTGTGGTCTGTTCTGGCGGGTTGGCTCGATGCACGGTTCGGAATGAACCTTCTTATTACGACATTACTACTTAATTATATTGCGATTCTCTTTGCAGGATATATGGTCGCTTATCCATTCAAGGATACGACGGGTTCTGCCGCTATGGCACAGTCGGCAATGATTGATCAGAGTATATGGTTACCTAAGTTATTTCAAGGTATGGGTCTTCATGCTGGGTTTATTCTTGCTATTGTGGCTGCTGTATTATTATATGTTTTTATGAAGAAGACAGTAGCGGGTTATGAGATTAGAATGCTTGGTAACAATCCACTTTTTGCTTCTTATGGTGGCGTGCGGCGAGGACGCATGATGATGATCGCAATGCTCGTTAGTGGTGGGCTTGCGGGTCTTGCTGGAGCTGGTGAAGTGCTAGGTACGCAGTACCGATTCCTGGATGGCTCCTTATCCTCGGCAAGTTACGCTTGGAGTGGTATTATGGCCACACTACTAGCGAGTTCTCATCCTCTAGGTACGGCGCTAGCAGCCATTCTACTCGCTGCTTTACAGACAGGTGCGATGGGCGTTGAACGAAATACGGAAGTGCCATTAGAAGTGGCAAGTGTGATTCAGGCGGTACTCACATTATTCGTATCTGCAAGAATAGGATATACATTCTGGAAGCGCAGAAAGGAGAAACAATCGAATGGAACAACTCTTTGATGCCGCTCTATTCAGCTCCATGCTGCGCGTGGTGACTCCGATTCTACTTGCTGCATTAGGTGGGGCGCTCTGTTCTAGAGTGGGTCTGTTTAACGTAGCCTTGGAAGGATTCGTTCTTGTGGGTGCATTCTCGGGAATCGTGGGTAATTATCTTTTTGGTAATGTATGGATTGCGGTATTGTTTGCGGTAGTGTGTGTCATGCTGTTCTCGCTAATATTTGGTTATATTAGTATTAATCTTAAGGCTAATGTTATTGTTGTCGGGATTTCGTTGAACTTTTTGGCTGCAGGACTCACGACCTTTCTGTTGCGGGCGATCTTTGATGTTAAGGGAGCTTATTATGATAACAATATGGTGGGACTTCCGAAATGGGACATCCCCTTTATCAAGGATATTCCTTGGTTGGGTAGCGTTATTTCGGGGCAAAGCCCACTCGTTTATGTAGCGCTTATCTTGGTAGTCGTGCTACAGTTCTTCTTATTCAAGACCATCTCAGGCTTTCGGATGCGTTCGGTTGGGGAGAACCCAGTAGCGGCACAAAGTATCGGAATTAAGGTGCGTAAGCATCAGTATAGTGCTGTACTGGCATGTGGGGTGCTCTGTGGTTTGGCTGGAGCGCAGCTATCGCTAGGGCAGGTAACGATGTTTACAGAGGGCATGACAGCAGGGCGAGGTTTCATTGCACTCGTAGCTACGATGCTTGGACAGGCAAGTCCGATAGGTGTAATGGCATCGAGTATGTTGTTTGGATTCATGGATGCTTTAGGTATACGTCTTCAAGGCTTCTCTATGCCGTCTCACTTTACACAAATGTTACCTTATATAGTAACGCTAATCGCGATGTTCTTCTTCAAAGATCGAAGTTATCTAGAAGATGCACATAAAGCAGGCGGAAGCTCACGTTAGAATAGATTGGAATACGGGAGGATACCCACATTGCATACAAAAGCTGATCGTCTAAAATCTGCAAAAGCCCTCAAGGCTCAGCAGTTGGATACTAAGCTTCAACATCGACTGCCTCCCGGGCAGTCCTTAACAGAGAAGTTTCCCATATTACATGAAGGAGAAGTTCCTGAATATGATTTGGCAACTTGGAACCTGCGCATATTTGGCGAGGTCGAAGAGGAAAGAACGTTGACTTATGAGGATCTGAAGGCTATGCCTCAGTCTAGTACAGTTAGTGATATTCACTGTGTAACCCGTTGGTCCAAGTTCGACACCCCTTGGGAGGGTGTACGCTTCACGGATCTATTAAAAGTTATCCAAGTGAAGCCAGAGGCTCAGTTCGTTATGATTCATGCTGATCCTGAATATGATACGAATCTTCCGCTAGTAGATTTGATGAATGATGATGTTTTGTTAGCTTTTAACTTTGATAATAAGCCCTTAACAGCGAAACATGGCTGGCCACTACGACTTGTTGTACCGCATTTATATTTCTGGAAGAGTGCGAAGTGGATTCGTGGAATAGAGTTCATGCGCGAGGATCGTCATGGCTTCTGGGAAAGTAATGGCTTCCATAATACGGCTGACCCATTTCTTGAGCAACGTTTCTCGGGTGAAGATATCCCAATTCCCGAAGATGAATGGACACGGAAGGAGTTCGATTAAGATGTTGATGTCAATTTTGCAAGTAGATTCAGAGGAAATCCCCCCGTATGCGATTGTATGCGGAGACCCGAAGCGAGCTGAGACTATCTCTCAGAGACTTCAAGGAGCTAGAGAGTTAGCATTCAGCCGTGAATATCGGACATTTGTTGGGGAGTATGAAGGTGTGAAACTGGCTGTGGTGAGTCATGGTGTGGGTTGCCCTGGAGCAGCTGTCTGCTTCGAAGAGTTAATTCGTGCAGGAGTGAACACCTTGATTCGAGTCGGTACGGCTGGTTCGTATTCAGAGGATCACCCAGCGGGCAGCTTAGTCGTTAGTACAGCTGCGGTTCGTGCGGATGGACTAACACGGCAGTTAGTGCCTGAAGGTTTCCCTGCTGTTGGTGATAGTCAGGTCGTCAGTGCGTTGTACGAAGCGGCAACGCTTGAGGCTGGAGTGACAGCTAAAGGGATTACGGTCACATTAGATGCTTTTTTCGCTGGCGTTGAGGAGATTCCTCATCGAAAGTATAAACAAGCAGGGGCCATTGCAGTTGAAATGGAGATTGCAGCACTTTATGTGGTTAGTACACTTCGAGGAGCTCGTGCCGGAGCCATTCTAGCCATAGACGGTTACGCAGATGCTGAATTAGCCGAAGTCTATGATCCTCACACAGATGCAGTGGCACATGCTGTTGAGCGTGAGATTGAAGCGGCCCTGCGTGCCATCGTGACGTTGGCGCTTGAAGATGAGAAGACGGGAAGAGCTTAATAAGTCATTGTAATAGAAGTGGAAACCTTTGAGCATTATAACAAACTGCCCCCACTACCTCCAATGACGATGTTTCAGCTGTTAGGCTTGCAATATGTTATTTTGCGGTATAAGTCCATAGAAAACAGTGTAATTTATGGTTCGTATGTGTATATTCCAAGTTCCGGGCGACAATGAGTGACAATTGTCATTGACGGCAGATGAGGGATGGGTTAGTGTACAGACGATGATTATACACAAATAATATATGAGAAGTAGGGCACGGAATAGCGCCCTACTTCTTTTTCTTTGGAGGGTTTAAGATAATTAAGATAATGGCTGACTCAACTTGTGACTTGACAGAAGAGATTATTGAGAAATATAACATTGGTGTCGCGCCATTAACGATAATGATAAACGGTAAAGAGTATAGAGATAAAATAGATATAAAAGCTGATGATTTTTTTGCTATCCTTGGAAATCTTGAAGAAGACCCCACGACATCCATGCCAAACCCAACAAAATATTTGAAAATAATAAAGGAAGCAATAGAAGATGGTTACACAGAGATACTGTGTATTTGTATGTCAAGTGGTACAAGTGGATCTTATCAATCAGCTGAAATAGCAAAAGAAACTTTTTTTGATGAAAACTCTGACTCTTCTATTAAAATCCATGTCGTAGATTCAAGCTCGATGAGCCATGGCAGTGGTTGGTTAATTTTGAAATCTGCTATATTGAGAGAAAAAGGATTTAATTTTGAAGAATTAATACATTTTAATGAAACCTATAAGGGTAATGTGAAACACTTTCTCTGTGTAGATGATTTAAATCATTTAATTAAAAGTGGTAGGCTTACAAATGTTAGTGCTTTAATAGGTAGGATTTTGAAAATCAAGCCGATCATGTCTATGCGAAATGGTAAAGGAGCTATAGTAGCTAAGGAAAGAGGATTAAAAGGAGTATTAAACCATTATGTGAAAGAGTTTAACCAGAGGAATGATTGGGATATCACAGATTTCATTATCATAGGTTACTCTTCCGACAGAATGATTGCTGACAAATTGATGGATAAGATGAGGCAAGAAACAGAATTTAAGGGGGAAATATTTATTATGCAAATGGGGGTGGCAGTAGGGACTCATGTAGGATTAGGGGCAGTTTCCATGTTCTTTATTGAGAAGGGACATAAGAGAGATGGTTTGTTGATCAATGAAATGAATGGAATAGCCGAAAAGAAAAATGAATTGATACATAAAATAAAGAATAGATAATACGTGACGATCCTTGCAACAGACAAGTCGTGTTGAAGCGGCAATGGTTATGTATAGAATGTTCAGGTAAGATACAAAAAGAAGCCATTAGGATAGATATAAATCCTAATGGCTTCTTTTTGTATGTGGATGAACCATAAACAAAGACTTTAGGAGTTAAGCCTCTAGATAAGAACGTACGTTTCTATTATAATATGGATGATAAAAGCGTTTATTTGGCACATCGTGGGTTAATTTGTTAAGCTATTCACTACATAGGTCAAGAATTGTTATACTTTTTATATAGATAGGGTAGATGCTCTTGGAGAATTAAATGCGAGATGGAGGAATCGTCTATGAAATTGTTCGTAACGGTTAAAAGCTTGGGTAAACGTAAGAATGTACTGACAAAAATTGAAATAGAGCTTCCAGTTGTTCCGACAACACTGAGGGAGCTCATTACGGAAGTTGTTATTATGAATGTGCAGGAGTTAAAGGATAAGCAACAAAGTACGGCGCTGATGCCATTCCTAACAGGGGCGGAGATCGAGGCGCGTGGAGAGAGTGGAAAGGTAGGATTCGGCTCGGTGTATAACGAACAGAGTCCTGATGTTGCTAGGGCAGTAGAGATCGCATTATTAGCTCTTGAAGATGGGTTATATAAAGTATTTATTCGTGAAGAAGAGATTAGTCATTTGGAATCACCGCTTAAGCTTATGGAAGAGGATGAAATTGTATTTATCAGGTTCACAATGTTAGCTGGAAGTCTATGGTGAAGGGAGACAATGAATGATGGAGAAGCATGGACGAGAGAAGCGCTATTATGCATTATTACAAGAAAGAGCAGAGGGGTTAGATCCTCATCTTTCCCCATTAGCGAAGTTAGTGGTAGAGTTGGGGCAAGCGGGGCATGTACGTCAGGAAGAAGAGTGTTATTTGAAATGCCAAGAGATATTGTATTCACTTGCTGGGGGAAATAACGAGGTATTGTTCGAACCACTGGTGAAAGTTATGAGGAAACTTACGAATGTGTACACGGGAGAAATTTTTGATTATATTACGACTCATGCGACTGAATACCCTTATGGCAAAGGATACGTACGTAGACCTTTTCGTACATCGGAACGGAGCGCCCACATAGGTCAGGTGATAAGCAAGATGAGCTCGCTTTTATCCATGGATTGTCATGAATTCGCCATTATAGATTATTTGACGTTAGAGGACTATCCATTGAAGAACAATTATCAATTGGCACAGACGATTAGTGACGTTATTGCCTTCGAGCTAGATTGTAACAATACAGAGGTTATTACGGCACTTAAGGAAATTGTATATGGAGATAATCAAACGGCGTTACTCACTCATGGGATGATCAAAGGAATATTTATGAGTCATCATGCGGAGTTGTACGTAATGCTAGGCGAGCTATTAGCGGCTGCGCGATTGCAAGAGGGGCTTCGACAATCTATTGTGGAACGAATGGACGAGGGGACGCTCGAGGCGAACCTGTACATGCTGAAGGTCATCATTGACCAAGGATTTATTCGCTATAGTTCTGTCGTGAGGGCACTTGGTGTATGGACAGGGATGGGGCTGGAATCAGCGAATCAGCGAGTAGCTGGACAGCTTATAGAGGGAGCATATCATGTTTTAAGTGATGAATCCGTTCGTGCGTCGTGGTTGTCTAGTGACAATGCGAACCACGTTTATTTAAGTTTATGGGCTACAGCAGTATATGAAGAACGTGATTTATTTAGTGGAATTAAGGATTTGATGGAGCACGGTGCGCTGTATCAGAAGATTATTGCACAGTACGTACTCGCGAATAGTGAGAATAGAGATGTTCGTTATGGAATTGCTAGACAATACCTAGATGCTACGGACCCTGAACTACAGTTTTGGATTCTATCCAACTATAGTTATGAGTACCTCCGTACTTGGGGAAAAGAGGAAGTTAGCATTACGATTGTACGTACCCCTCTTTTGGAGGACAAAGAAGAACGTCGACTTGAATTTGAACAACTCATGGGAATGTTCCTTGGCATGACTCACAAAGAGATATCCGCACCTTCCAAAGTGTTGGATTTTGCGCATGTTCATTACACGCCAGACCTCCCTATTCGTAAGATGCTATACCTTACAGCTTATGATATGGACAGTGAATGGATCGCCGCAATCATTGCCTTGAAGGATCGATTAAGTGCGGAGTTGCGTGGTGAGTTATTGTCTTATTTCATGCAGGATACGGATCATTCGGCACAGCGTGAATTTATATTCACATCCCTATCAGATAAAAGCATGCTTAATCGTGAGGCGGCACTCGACAAGGCGAAGAAATTGACGTTATCGGATGAAGAATTGAAGTTGGTAGAAGGATTGTTGAAGTTGAAGACAGGTTCCTTACGTCAAAGTGCTATTGAACTACTGTTGCGTCAGCCTGAGGGCAGTGTGATGGCTTCTCTAACTCGGTTGTTGCAAGGTAAGAGTGAGTTACAGCGCTTGGCAGGGTTGGAGACGATTGTCGAGATTTTTGAGGATAGTGAACGTGCGGAGCAGTATGAAGCTGTGAGTTCGCTTCCTCATTTAATTGAGAATCCTACACCTAAGGAACAGCAATTGATAGGAAGACTTAGTCAAAAAAATGAATATACAGCAGCGAATGGTTTCGGTCTATTCGATCCGAAAGTTACCGAACCTTGGCTTACAGAGACTCCGATAATAGGAGAATTCGACTGGAAGCATATCTTCACTATGTCGGTGGAAAATGTGATCGGTTTTTTCTCTGGGTTGGAGCAAGAAATTCATAACCATCGTGAGTTTGAGTATGAGGTAGAGTATTACTCTGGTTATAAGGATACCTTGCTGCTCGGTGCAGACTTAAGGAGGATTCGTCCATTTCAGGAGGAAGAGGACGATACACCTGAGCTTACGAAATATCCGCTGCACGAGGTGTGGAGAGATTACTTAGAGCGGAGTAATTTAGGAGCCTCTGAATTAATGGAGATCTATTTCTATTCCATACTGGAGCCCCTTAATCAGACACTGAACCAGTATTATCGGTATTTCTCTGATGAGATGGATTACGCTGAGCTTGAGAAACATACGCTGCTCGAGGGTTCGCGTAAGGAGTTTGCGGAGCAGTTGTATCCTGTTGCTCAAATTCAAGAGATTAAAGATGCGCTCGAAGGATTTAAGTATAGCGATCAGATCAGCATCCTTATTCATGCTTACTTCATGGATAGCGATAAAAGCTCAACATTTGATTTAACGATAAATGCCTTGAATGCCGTGATGCAAGCGATGCCTAAAGAGAAAGTATCCAAAGAGTGGGGGATATTGAAGCTCCTAGCGAATCCATGGTTCTCAATGGCCCGTAGTCGAATGTATGATGATGGCAGCTTTAAGCGAGTGTTCCATACTTTCTATGCATTTAATATCATGAACCCGAATGAGAAGGTTGATTCGGTGCTTGACCTTAAGGATTACTTACGTGCTTTTGAAGCGGGGATGATCGGTACAGGGGAAGTATATCGGGAATTACTAGGCAGTTATGACAGTCGCAATCATGTACGCAATATTACATCTAAACGATATGATTGGATAGATTCCAAGCCTAAGTTAGCTGCGATTCGTCAGACGGCTGTTGAGCGGATTCTAGAGGTTGAGCTCGAACGTGGTGATCTAGCTACTGAGGTAACACCTCTGGCCATGGGGCTGGAGCGGATCGAGGGTATGGAGCATTTCATTCATATATTATCTGGGTTACAGCAGGAAACCTTCATCCGTGGTTATATCTATGGATATGGGGATAGTATTACGAAGAAGGAATCTTTCTGTCATCTGCTTAAGATCAGTGATCCACGTGAGGGTGAAGACGATACACTCTTGAAACAAATGTTAGAAGGTCTTGATATTACGGAGAAAAGGTTACTAGAAGCAGCTATGTACGCTCCTCAGTGGTTAGATATTGTAGCTAAGTATTTGAATTGGGATGGTCTGCGCAGTGCGGCTTGGTATTTCCATGCGCACATTAATGAAGGGTTCTCTGCTGAGAAAGAAACGGTTGTGGCGCACTATTCACCGATTTCAGCGCAAGACTTTAATGATGGTGCCTTTGATATAAGCTGGTTTAAAGAGGCTTATGATACGTTGGGAGAGAAGCGATTCGACTTATTATATGATTGTGCTAAATATATTTCTGCTGGAGCCAATCACCGAAGATCACAGCTGTTCGCAGATGCCACACTGGGGAAGCTAAATATTATGGAAATACAAAAGTCCATAGAAGAGAAGCGAAATAAGGATCACTTGCTCTGCTATAGCCTTATTTCATTACGAGAACCTCTCGAACAAGATATTCGTGAACGGTATGAATTTATTCAGCATTTTCTGAAGCAGAGTAAGAAATTTGGCGCTCAACGTCGGGCAAGTGAAGGCATGACTTCGCAGATTGCCCTTGGCAATTTGGCGAGAAATGCAGGTTATGGAGATGTCATCAGGCTGATGTGGGATATGGAAGCGCGGAAGCTGGACGATATGCAAACCTTCTTCCAGCCACATGAGCTAGATGAGGAGACGACAGTACAGCTTCTTATTGATGAAGAAGGAAAGTCAGAGATTGGCATTACGCGTAAGGGTAAAGCGTTGAAATCCGTTCCTGCAAAGTACAAGAAGGATGAATATATTACCGCTTTGAAAGAAATGAAGGTTGAACTGACAGATCAATACCGGAGAGCACGTAAGGAGCTAGAACGCTCTATGGAGTCAGGTAATACATTTACTTTGCAAGAATTGAAGGGATTGTCAGGGAATCCAGTCATCACACCCCTATTGCGGACGCTGGTATTTAAATCGGAAGAGGTTCTGGGATACTTCGATGCAGCTGAAGGCGGACTTATCGATCCAGCGGGTAAATTAGTTCTAATTGGGGATGAGGAAGAAATCCTCATTGCGCACCCCCTTCATTTATACAGAAGTGGTCACTGGAGTGAGTATCAGAAGGACTTATTCGATCGTCAACTCCGTCAGCCATTTAAGCAGGTGTTCCGTGAGTTGTATCTTCCAAATGCGGATGAGCAGGCTCAGGGAACGATATCTCGCAGATATGCTGGGCATCAAGTACAGCCGAGCAAAACGGTCTCCTTACTCAAAGGTCGGCAGTGGACAGTTAGTTATGAAGAGGGACTGCAGAAGGTATACTATGCAGAGAATCTGATCGCGAATCTCTATGCGATGGCAGATTGGTTCTCTCCTTCGGAGAGTGAAGCGCCTACTCTTGAGACGGTTCAATTCTTTGATCGGAACACTTATAAGAGCGTTGCCTTGGATAAGGTTCCTCCTATACTATTCTCAGAGGTCATGCGAGACGTAGATTTAGTCGTGAGCGTGGCCCATGTCGGCGGTGTGGATCCAGAAGCCAGCCTGACGACGATAGAGATGCGAAGCGTGATCGTCACAGAGTCACTTCGCCTCTTGAAGATGGATAATGTTCGTATAGAAGGTAATTATGCTCGAATTGAAGGTTCCCTAGGTGAGTATGGGGTACATCTAGGAAGCGGTATGGTTTACAGACAAGCTACAGGCGCTATGCATATCATTCCTGTACATTCACAGCATAGAGGTCGTATATTCCTACCCTTCATGGATGAAGATCCGAAGACAGCAGAAATTCTGTCGAAGATCGTGATGTTGGCTGAAGATAAGAAGATTAAAGATCCACAGATTCTAATGCAATTGCAATCATAAATGATATCGTAACGATACCTGTTGAACAACTCTATTTGTGAATACTTGGTATTCGTGTTAACATAGAGGCAACTTTAATGATCGGAGGGTTCTCGAAGATATGTACATTAATTTCCGTTACAACACTTTGTGCCACTAATTGAATAGTGCAAAGGCTCTGCTCCTGGGCAGAGCGAACGGGATAAGTCTGCATATTTTTCGAGGTACCCTAAATGATGGATTATGAGATACGAGGGAATCAAGAAAGAAGGCGTAATCTGCCTTCTTTTTGTTTTTTAAGACGATCTATTTAGAAAGACTGATAAGCTGCATGATGATGTAGCCTAATCCGTAAATAGATTCCTCTATTTCTATCTGTTGCCTCACAACATGGAACCATTCCGTTCGCTCAAACCACAGGAGATTTGCCTGAGGTTTTTTATTATGAGGAACGAGAAGATGGAGGTTTTAGTATGGAAGAACAACAACAAAGAGCGATCATCGTAGGGGTAAACTTGAGTCAACAGAAGGATTTTGACTTTGAGTACTCCATGGAGGAATTAGGTAATTTAGCATCGGCTTGTCATGTAGAAGTGGTTGGTCAGATTACGCAAAACTTAGAACGGGTGAATAAGTCACATTATATTGGCAAAGGAAAAGTGCAGGAAGTTATAGACCTGTATGAGGCGGAAGATGCGAATGTCGTTATTTTTAATGATGAATTGTCTCCTTCTCACATTCGTAATCTTGAAGCTGACTTGAAGTGTAAAGTTATAGATCGAACGATTCTAATCCTTGATATTTTTGAAAGAAGAGCGCAAACAAGGGAAGCTCAACTTCAAGTTGAGGTGGCCCAATTGCAATATATGCTTCCAAGGTTGATTGGTCTTCGTGAATCCTTAGGCCGCCAAAGTGGGGGAGTGGGCACCAAGAACAAAGGGGCCGGAGAGACGAGATTAGAGTTGGATCGTCGTAGAATAGAGGATAAGATTAGTGCTTTAAATAAGGAACTAGAGACCCTTGTATTGGGGCGGCAAACTCAGCGTAAGCAACGTAAGAATAATGGTATCCCCGTGGTATCGCTAGTGGGTTATACCAATGCTGGGAAATCGACGATTATGAATGCCCTTGTAGAGTCGTTCGGTCCTGCGAATGATAAGAAGGTGTTCGAGAAGGATATGTTATTCGCTACATTAGAGACGTCCGTTCGCAACATCCAATTACCAGATCACAAATCTTTTCTGCTCACAGATACCGTAGGATTTGTAAGTAAATTGCCGCATCATCTGATTAAAGCATTCCGTTCAACTCTTGAAGAAGTAGCTGAAGCCGATTTACTCATTCATGTTATTGATTATTCGAATCCGCAATATGAGCAGTTGACCCAGATTACGGAGCACACGCTGCAAGAGATTGGTATTACCGATATCCCGACTCTTTTTGCTTATAACAAGTGTGACCGGGTGGATTGTGATATTCCAAGGGTTGAAGATAACAGCGTGTATCTTGCAGCTAAATCAAGAGTAGGCATTGCGGAGTTGGTGAATAGGATTCGGGACCATATTTTTAAAGATTATATTCAGTGTGAAATGATGATTCCGTATGACCAAGGACAATTAGTATCCTACTTCAATGAACATGCCCACATTACGGCAACGGAATATGAGAATGAGGGAACTCGCTTAACATTAGAGTGTAGAACGATGGATTATGAGAAATATGGTGAGTATGTCATTTAATAAAAGAGTGTCAGCATAAACGCTCGCAAATAAGCAAGGACTCTAGGCGATCATGCCGAAGAGCCCTTGCTTATTATTGTATTTATTATCATGCTTGTTTATTTAGCGATTAGATTGTTGACATTATCTATTAGCGTCGCCGGAGCTTCTCCAATAGGAAGCATCAAAGAGAAAGGATCTGATGTAGTCGCCGAATACTTCGCAATCGGTTTATAGTCGGCTGAGATGTAGGTTACTACGGTAGACTTTGAGATGACCTGGAGGTACATTTGATCAGGATCACCACTGTTTATAGTAAAGTAAACGGTAGCTGTCTTATCTTTATTGAATTCAATACGTTCAATGGAAGCTGAATAGCCTGAGTTCGGTAGATTATCTACAGTAAGCGATACTTTATTTACGTCAGCGGTAGCTTTCTCTACTTTAACAATAGCTTCATAGGATTTCTCAGGTGTCTGTTCTTCTTGTGTAGGGTTGATTTTCTTAGCGAATTCAACAGCATCATAGATCCAAACGGCTGCTTCGGAGCGTGTGATGGCATCGTTCGGACGGAATGTATCATTCTTGTCCAAAGAAATGAGACTTGCGTTCAAGAGCGTTTGCAGACTGTTTGTAATGTCATGAGAAAGTTTCTCGCCATCTGCGATGTTAAAGAACATTTTGGTAGTGGCGAAATCTCCCTTAGTAAGTAGAGCCTGATGTAGTAAGTGTGCAAATTGTGCGCGAGTGATGACTCCATTAGGATTCACTGCCTTATCCACGGATAATCCATTTTGTTGAGCGATCAGGAAGGCTTCAGCGTACCAAGCCTTATCAGCCACTTTGTCGAAATAATGACTGGCTTTGGATGAACCTGTTGACTGTGAATCTATGGTCAGATCAAAAGCATTGACGAGGAACTGAATTCCTTGAGCAAAAGTTACTTTAGACTTAGGAGCGAATTTGTCCTTGTTGACACCGCTGATGACTCCAGAAGACTGTAGCGCATTGATCTTATCTGCAGCTGGATTGCCGGACAGATCAGAGAATGCAAAAGCGGAAGCACTTAAGGATAACGACACTGCTAGGATACCGCAAGCTATCACTGTCTTTCTTGCATTTGTTTTGATTGTTTGTTTCTTCATTATTAATCACCTCTACTACTATAGATGGGATAAATCTCCAAAAGGTTGCAGGTTGGACATAAAGATATTAATTCGTGGTATTTTGTAATACAAATAGAGAACGAAAAGGACCCCCTTTCAAGAGCGGCCCTTTTCGTTTAAACTAATCCAAAGCTCTTGTTAAATCTTCTAAGAGATCCTCGCTGTCTTCAATGCCGACCGAAATGCGGATGAGTCCATCCGTAATTCCGAGTTCCTCTCGTCTTTCTTTAGGGATGGAGGCATGAGTCATTTTGGCAGGAACAGAGATTAGACTCTCCACAGCGCCTAGACTTTCAGCGAGTGTGAAATACTTCAATTTACGTAGCACATCAGCTACCTTATCAGCACTGCCTGCATCGAAAGAAACCATGCCCCCAAACCCCCTTGCTTGTTGCTTGGCCAGATCATGCTGGGGATGGCTCGTTAGACCGGGATAATAAATGTGATGTACGGCCGGATGTTCTGAGAGAAATGCAACAATTTCTTTTGTATTCTGTTCATGAGCCTCCATGCGTATACCTAGTGTCTTCAATCCACGAATAAGGAGCCAGGAATCCTGTGGTCCGAGTATTCCGCCTGTGGCGTTCTGGATGAAGTGTAGTTCTTCCCCTAGTGTGTCATTGTTCACAATAGCGAGACCAGCGACAACATCGCTGTGACCTCCGATATATTTGGTCGCGGAATGTACCACGATATCTGCACCAATCGTAAGCGGTGTTTGCCAGTAAGGTGTGCTGAATGTGTTATCGACAATCACAAGTAATTTTCGCAATTTAGCCCATGTAGATAGATGTTTAATATCAGTTACTTTGAGTAGGGGGTTCGTAGGGGTCTCGATATATATAGCCCTCGTATTCGGCTTCAGTGCTTGTTCGACCTTGTGTAGATCCGTTGTGTCCACAAAAGTGGACTCAATGCCAAGTCGATTCAATATTCGTGTGACAATCCGGTACGTTCCGCCGTATACATCATCTGTCACTATGATATGATCGCCAGTGTTGAATAGGGTCAGAACAGCATGGATAGCCGCCATCCCCGAACCAAAGGCGAAGCCGCGAGTTCCTTCTTCTAGATCTGTAATGAGTTCTTCGAGGGCATGTCTTGTTGGATTACCAGTTCGGGAGTACTCATAACCTTGGTGGACGCCAATCTCTTCTTGTTTGTAAGTGCTGACTTGATAGATCGGAATACTTACCGCACCTGTGTGTGGATCGCCAGAGATCCCACCGTGGATAAGCTTTGTTTTGGGTTTCATGTTATATACCTCCTTCATAAATTTGTTTACTTAAATAACGTTCGCTACTATCGGGGAAAATGGTAACGATTCTACTTCCAGGAGAAGCGGTTTGAGCTTCGATAAGCGCGGCATGAAATGCAGCGCCAGAAGAGCTTCCAACGAGTAAACCCTCGCGTAAGGTAAGTTCCTTTACTCTATTGAAGGCATCTTCGTCATGAATCGTATGAATTTGATCGAAATAAGACGTGTCCATAAATGGAGCGAGGAATTCCACACCTATGCCCTCCGTCTTATGAGATCCGGGTTCGCCTCCAGCTATGATAGAGCCTTCCGGTTCCACAATAACCGTCCTGACCTCAGGATTCTGTTCTTTCAGATATCGTGAGGTGCCCATAAATGTACCGCCTGAGCCTGCTCCAGCAACAAAAATATCAACCTTGCCATTTAAATCACGCCAAATTTCGGGACCGAGTGTCTTATAATACGTTAATGGATTGGCTGGATTAGAGAATTGCCCAGGACTAAATGCGCCTGGAATTTCCCGTACGAGTTCTTCAGCCTTGTGAATAGCTCCTGTCATTCCTTGTGCATTAGGGGTATTGATTACGGTTGCACCAAGTGCTCTCATGAGTTGTTGTTTCTCTGTACTGAATTTCTCAGGCACTACACAAATGATGGATACCCCTCGACTGATAGCGGCTATAGCGAGTCCAATCCCCGTATTTCCCGCAGTGGGCTCAATGATTGTACCGCCAGCTTGTAATTGCCCACTGTTAAATGCACTTTCTATAAGCTGCATACCCAGTCGATCCTTCACACTTCCTCCCGGATTCATGAACTCCAATTTGGCAAACAATTGCACACCCTGGGGGAGTTCAAAGTGGGTGATTTCCACGAGAGGGGTATCTCCTATAAGCTGCTGTACATGGTTATAAAGAGTCATGAGCAGAATCCTTTCTATACGTTTTAGTGACCCTAAATGACAGATCGATTCTGATCCACATCTGAGCCTAAATCCGAATCGTAAGGTGAGATATCATGCTAGCTTTCATCGGTAATCTATTCCCTTGAGGCTTCGATCAACCAAACGTAGCGGTTGAGCTGTTTGAACGTGACGAAGAACCCGTGACGTGTGAATATGTCTTTTAACACTCCATGTGTAGTGTAGTATTCTGTTTGTAAATCTTTAAGTAAACGATGGTGACCTCGTGCTTTTACGTGATTCTCTGTATCCTCACGAGCTTGTTCATCTATAAACGTTGTGTCTGCAAAAACAATTTTTCCAGACTCTCCGAGGAGTTTACTGTAGATAGAAACAGCCTGTTCCTTCTCAATATCCGTCAAGTGATGGAATGCATAAGTGCTGACAATCGTATCCACATTGTCTTGAATTGTAGGGAAGTCCAGGAAATCTCCGGTAAGTAGGATACAAGGAAGCTCGCGCTTCTCCATTTGAACACGCATCCCTTCGGAAGGCTCAATACCGTACACCTGTAGTCCTCGTTGTAGTAACTTAAACGTCAGGTTACCTGTGCCAACTCCAAATTCAATGACAACGCCAGAAGACAGTGAGGCGACTTCATCCAAAATATGCTCATAGTGTTCAAAAACTTCTCTGTATTCGGGGTCATTCCCTGAAACCGTCTGGTTGTAATTTTCTGACCATTCATCAAATAAGCCAATAAACTCTCTACCCATCATCTAGCACCCGCCTTTTCGAAGAAATGAGTTTTTTACATGTTATTCCGATCTATATAATCGGGTTACTGAAATTAGAAAATAGAGTATTACATCACTTAATGAATTTGTAAATAATCATAATCATTTTGTATATTATAGTTTCATCGAGAAGCAGTTTTTTTAATATAAGAAAGGAAGTGCACAGGTTCTTCAACAGAAGTACTATCATTCTATGAATTGATATTAATTCGTCAAAACAAGTCAAAATTTAACTTTTTTCACCCTAGTCACATAATATGTTTATTGCTATAATAGGATCAAATTTCAATTAATTTCCAGATTAATGAAAAGAGGGAGATTATGTCTCATGAAGTTAACCAATAAAAGAGAGGGGGACGATGATATTGCATAATAATTTCTATGCTGGAATGATACATCTCAAAAATAGCGAGTTCGAGTTGGCACGTGAATTTTTCCAACAAATCGTTGATGTCGAACCTGATAACGCTGAGGCACATGCTTGGCTCGCAGCGACTTACGGGCGATTGATGGAATTCGGAAGCATGCTGGAGAAGATGGCTCTTCTACCGATCTTCGAGCACGAAGTGGCTACGGCGTTAGAATTGAATTCCGAACTTGTATTGGCTCGTCAAGTTAATGGTTTAAGGTTGCTTCTTACGCCTACGGATTTCGGCGGTGACCCAGAAAAGGCGGTGCGGGAACTAGAATATGCCATAAAGAATGGCGTCTGTGAATGTGAAGTGTTCTATGCGCTTGGTTTAGCGTATCTGGCAACGGAAGACGAGGTAAGAGCCGCTAACGCCTTCGCTCAGGCATTGGAGTGTGATCCGAAGCATGTTTCAGCACAGCAGCAGATCGAGTTTCTACATAAAGAGTTTACTCATCAATCTATTGAATTTAGAAACATGAAGACACAGTAGGACAACATTACATAACAATAAAACCACTGCCCCATAGGGACAGTGGTTTTCGGTTGATTCAATATTATTTAGCGCTATCTAAGGCTTCTTGGGGTACTTTAATTTCTTTAACGCCGTTATGGTTGCTTAATTTACTGTTCATGTCCATCACCATAGCGATCTTTTGACCTTCGATTTCCATGTCCATTTCCATCGCTACAGTCGTGTCGACAGGGAAATATGTTTTCTTGTCAACGGAATAGGACATTTCCATACTTTTGATATCCATTTGCTCAAGAAGCTGGGCCGTTTGTGGGTCGTTTCCTGCGTTCTGATTCAAGAAGCTCTTAGCGAGTTCTTTCACGTTGGCACCTGATACGTTAGCTTTGAGCAAGTAGAAGTCACCTTCTTCAGTTACTTTTACTTCGTCTATGATGGCATTGAATTGTTCGAATTGTTGTTCGGGGTTTCCTTGTGACTTCATTTGCGCTAATAGTGGAGCGGCAGATTCATCGGGTAGCTTCATCCAAGTGCCACCGATAGAAGTGTAGATTCCGTCCGTTGTAATGTATTGTTTAATATCTTGTGCTGCATCTACACCAGGCGTAGTCATCTTAATTTCTTGATATACGGCAAAAGGTTCTTTAACCGTATCCGTCTTCATCTTCATATTAACCTTTTGCTCTTGCTTTTGATCATTCATGCTCATGACCATGTTTTGATCAATCGTACTTTCCATGGAGAAACTCTTGAGCTCAGCGCCGGCTGCGGTTACTTTCTCGATTAGTTCTTTCGCGGTAGGAACTTTCGTATCCTCGTTAGGCTTTGCCTCCGCTGTTGTGTTCGTTCCAGAAGCGGCTGGTGTGTCACTCTTTGCCTCTCCACACGCTGTAAGACTTACTACTAATAATGCCCCTAGTAACAGTGCTGTCCATTTCTTCAAAATCTAATCCCCCTAAAAATATGTAGTCCACTAATAATAACCAAATTGTAAGCATGGAAACAGAAAATTTTGGAAAATGGGTCTATATACCTAACAAAAACGTGACTTAGTCCTATCATTTAACCAATATATTTTCTTTTTTTGCACATAAAAGTAGGTATAATATCACGAAATTATAATTTACAAATAAATGGTATGAAATATTCACGGGGGTAAGGTGATAGTAAAAACAAGCTAATGCCTATTTCCTAGGCATTAGCTTGTTTTTTTAGCATTGTATCGTTACTTCTGAACACCGTGAACTTCAAATTCATAAATGCGAGCCGCTGAATCGCCACCCTGTGTTCCTTTTAGAACAGTTAATTTGGCGTATCTAGCGTTGGTTACTGGAATGGAGTGGGTGGTTTCTGCTTTTGTATTTCCTTGAACATGAACGACTTCACTCCACGTTTTTCCGTCTTCACTGACTTCGATTGTGAAGTCACTCGTATTCACGGATGCACCTTCTCCGCCCGTTTCTGCATGTTTGATGACGAATTGCTTCAGTCTAGAACTGGAACCGAGATCAACGGTTAACCAGTGAGGCCCTGAACCTACTGCACACCATTTACTATTGTCTGTTACTTTACCATCAACCGCAAATTCGGGTGCTTCGCCTTTACTCACAAAGCTACTTGCTGTGGTTGTTTTACCAACTGCTATGTTACGTGCTAGGGCGATCTCATCTGTCGTTACGTTTATATAACTGTCTTGTGTGTTCACATCTTGACCGGCACTGTTAGTCGCCGTAAGTGTCACCGGATAGATGCCCTCTTTGTCATAATAGACAGTTGGGTTTTTGTCCGTACTCGATAATGGTGTACCACCAGGGAATGACCATAACCGTTGTTCGGTTACTTCAGAAGAGAGGTCGGTGAAAGTTACTTTTCCACCCGGCATGATGACGAATGTATCGGATGTAAATTTGGCTACGGGTTTCGGGTATTTAGGCCAATCGAAATGTACTTGTGTACGTTGTCCTTGTTGGTATTGTTTGTTAACGGCAACGACTTCAAGCGTCGTACGATCTTCTTTGTTATCGCGTTTCATCTGTTGCACGTAGTAAGCGTTGTTAGCTGTTGCACCTAACCATTCTTTTTGTCCAGATGGAAGAACACGGTAGACTTCATAGTGTTGCACATCGGCATCTAATTTGTCCCAGATTAATCTAGCATCGGTGTAAATCCCTTCTTTAAAGTCCGTTTCGTTAATGTTTAGATTGGATACGGCAGGAAGCTTATTAGCGTTATTAGTGTTATAGACCGACAATTCGCCAATATGAATCTTGTAATCAGCTATTTCTGTGTCACTAGAGAAGTATAAAGATAGGGAAGAGATCCGTTTACCTGCATATTGATTAAGAGATAGTTTCTTGGTCGTCCATTTATTTTCTTCTGTTTTTCCAGCATCGAGATATACGATTTGATCGGGTGCATCTGCAAAAGTAATCCCTACTTTTATGTTGGACGATTTAAACGGTGTATGGTATGTGACTGCAAGTTCAGTGTTCTTCTCCGCTAATAAATCCGTTTTATATAGTTGTACATTTGTTGCGTTGGCTGTATTTAATGTACCAGCTACTTTCAATGAACTTCCACCGTAATAGGCAGTAGTAAAGTCGATACTTGGTTTTAATGCGGTTCCTTTGCTTTCTGTCATCCATCTCCATGTAGGCAAAATATCTTGTAAACTGCGATTGCTCCAAGGTTCTTCTGTCATCCATTGTCCATTTACTGAAAAGAAATGACCATTACCGGTATTGAAATGAGTAGAGAAGGGTAAGTGGTTAATGGCTGATTGTTCTACAACATAATTAGAGATACCTTTCCAAGCATCCGTTGTTTCTGTGTTATTAGGTGTACCATTCGGTCCGACCCAGAACTTGTTTTCTTTCATGTAATATTCATCATGTGTTTTGGAACTGCTGAAAGTCCAGTCTGGCGCATACAAACCGAGAGATACTTTGGCATGGTTACCTGTACCCCCTGGGAACAGACCGTCCCAGCTTACTTTGGTGTCGTAGCCATTGGCTTGTACGTCGATACCTGCATACAGATCATAAGGACTTCGTCCCAGCGCAATTGCTTTGTCACGGGAAGCCTGCATATCTCTCCACCAGAAGTTGAGGAACATGTTGTCGGCTACTGTTTCTGTTTTATTTTGCAAAAACATCTGGTTTGAATTTGTTAAAGCGTTCTGCCAGTCAATGTTACCTTTGTTGGTCATGGAATCGTACCAGACGATTTGCATGTTGTCTTTTTGATGTTTTTTCATATATTGAATCAGTGTTTGCATTTGAAGAGCATCTTCAGGCGTACCGCCTTCTGTTTCTTGATTAATAAACCAGCCATCAAAACCGTAGTAGTTAGCGACTTCTAGAAGTTTATCCGCTACTGGGAAAGTACCATCTGGTTTTTGTTGCATGAACTCTTTAACCCATTCGTATTTGCCCCCATACACAGTCGGTGGGAAGAAAATAGTCCCCAGTACAGGTACACCATTCTTATGACCAGCATCAATGACATCTGCACTTGGTGGAACGATAATCCCTTCTCCTGCTGATCCTCCCCATGTGATCAGCTTATCGACATATTGCCAATAACCGAATGTGAACGTGTTGAACTCATTCGAACCTTGCGAAGGTGTATTGCTTGTGTGTGGATTCATGATGGAAAGTGCCATTACTTTGGGGTCCACGGAAGCTTTCGGATTTACTTTTTGTCCGGAAAAACGATCTGCAAGGGGAATACTGCCTCTGTTAAATTTAGCATCTTTGTCTTGACTCGAATTCCAAGTGAGTAAATCCTTTGGATACCAATAAGAAGAATAAGGTTGTTGTGCGTGGCTGCTTGGTGATAATCCCGCAATGGATGCTGCAAGCACACCTGTTGTGACTAACATTTTGAATTTAAACGGAATATTCATGCAATAACCTCCTACAAGATTTGAAAGCGTATTCATTTCTCTACACATATTGTCGTTAAAATCAGTAATAATTGAAAGTTGATAAATGTTAGATTGGGTGGAAAAAACAAAGGTTTATTTAATTGTTGTACATTTTAATGTGTAATAACACTATGGGTATGTCAAAAATAAATCCCCTTCCTCTTAACAAAAATGGGTTAAGAGGAGGGTATTTGGGTTAATAAATGATCGTTAAATGTGGATTTAATTCTATGCGAGCAGTTCGATTTCGAATGTCTTAATTTCGTAAGGATCAAGTACGAACGTAATGACAGGCTCAGTCTGAAGGTCGCCATCAGGTCGCTCCATTAAATTGCACTCTTGCCATGAGATGATGTTCAAGTCGCTAGTCATATCCATCTGCTTGCGGCTTCCGGAATAGTCGTGAACACGTACAATTAATTTATGACCATCCTCAGATTTCTTCACAGCAGACACCATGACCGTATCTGTGGACAGACGAAGTATGGATTTCGTTCTCGCTTCGGCCTGACCCATTGTGCTCCGCAGTGGATTGTTAAGGGACCAAGCTTGACGGACGGTTCCACCCTGTAGCCAATCCCCTGAATGTGGCAGAATGGAGTAGGTGAATATATGCTCGCCTTGATCCGCTTCAGGGTCAGGGTGCACAGCTGATTTGATTAATGACAGACGCATCACGTTATCTTTGATGTCATAA
This sequence comes from Paenibacillus sp., assembly GCA_036496075.1. GTDB lineage: Bacteria > Bacillota > Bacilli > Paenibacillales > Paenibacillaceae > Paenibacillus_AQ. The sequence continues at coordinate 69,258 of DASXLR010000149.1, forward strand.
CCATATTTGCAGTCGTTCATCAAGCTTACGCCATAACCACGATCAGATAAATCTGCCCATTGATGGCCTACGGTTTCGAACCTTGCATAATCCCAGCTTGTATTCCAATGTGTTGGACGCGTAACATTCCCGAACTGGATGTCGTAAGTAGCTTCCGTAGCGCGTATCGCAACAGGGAAAGCTACTTTCATTAGCTGTTGTCTCTCATGCCAGTCTACCTTCGTCATGAAATCGATACGACGATGATGCGCATGTAAGATCATTTGCTGCTTAATCGTTGAATCCATGTAGACCCATTTAAATTGTACAACGGATCGCAGAGGGCCATTCTCTATGACTTCAATGCTACCGCAGTCTGTGACTTCACGCATTTTTTGCTGATAGAAGAGGTCAATGTCCCAGGCTTCATGTGCAAGAGGTTTATCCTCGAAAATTTGGAAGACGTTACCGTGACTTCCGTTAGCAAGTACTTCACGCTGCTCGTGTATATCATATACGCGTGATAATTGGCCTTGTTCGTTCCACGCAATTTCGAAGAAAGGAGTCGAAATTCCTTTTTCATGTAACGTAAAGGGTACGTTCAGAAGCTCGGAATTCAGATCCTCTACGAATGAGATGGTTGTGTATCCGAGTGAAGGAATGTTCGCCACTTCAACGATCCAACGATACCCTTCACGCTGAGCGTATAATCGTTCACCATCTGAACTTTGCCAATGACCTATTTCCATACCCGTTTCTACAGGGATTTCTACGAGCTCAGTCGATTCCCAGGATGCGTTGTTCCAGATTGTATATGTACCAGCTTCACTTTCGTTCACAAGTGCCTTCGTAGATTGTTCCCATACGGCCTGACCAATAGCTTCCGCTTGTGCATACTCAATCGTACTGTCTTCATACACTTCGCGAATCGAAGAGCCCGGAATGATATCATGGAATTGGTTGCGTAGAATAATTCTCCAACCTTCATCCAAATCTGTCTGACGGTAATTCGACCAATCGCCTGCCATGACACTTTGCAGGGCGTTTAACCATTCCGCTTCGCGGTAAAGAAGTTCAAGCTTTCGGTTCATCCGCTTATTGTATGCTTGGCTTGTGTACGTGCCCCGGTGATACTCCAAGTAAAGCTCGCCATCCCATACATGGACATAACGATCTGTAGTGGCAACGGTTTTTTGCAGATTACGGAAGTAGTCTCCCGCTGTCCCTGTTTCAATCTTCGGTAGGCCTGGAAGATCGTTAAGTCTGCGACGCATCTCTAGCATTTCACGGTTAACACCACCGCCACCGTCACCATATCCGTAAGAAAGTAATAGATTGCGATTAACTTCTTTATCTCGGTACGTATCCCAAATTCCTTTTACAGTCTTTGGAATGATGCGGCCATTATAGGTGTAGAACCAAGAATCCTCTTCAGACCAAGGCTCTGGCGTCGTAATAAAGTGTGTTAATACCTCGGTACCATCAATACCACGCCATTGGAACGTATCGTGTGGCATCCGGTTATATTGATTCCAGCTAATTTTGGTCGTCATGAACGTATGAATACCTGATTTTTTCAAAATTTGGGGTAAGGACCAGCTGTATCCGAATACGTCTGGCAGCCATAAATAGTCGCACTCGACACCAAATTCGTTACGTAAGAAGCGTGTTCCATATAGTAATTGACGAACGAGAGACTCTCCTGATGTTAAGTTGCAATCCGCTTCGAGCCACATGCCACCGCCAGCTTCCCAGCGTCCTTCGGCTACGCGTTCACGAATATTCTCATAAATTTCAGGATAATCGTTCTTGATATATTCATATAGTTGAGGTTGAGTCTGTAAGAATGTGTAGTCTGGGAACATTTCCATTAGACGTAGTACGGTAGAGAATGAGCGGGCACACTTCTCGCGCGTGTGCTTCAATTGCCATAACCACGCGACATCGATGTGCGTATGACCGACACATGTAACGGTGACTGGCGAAGACTTCTCCATTTTATTAATTTCATCACGTAAATAATTACGGGCTTCCTCGATCGAAGTGTAGAAGGATTCCGAACCTGGACGAGACCAGTCGATAAGGAGAAACGAGCGGTCTACTGCACTAAGAAGAAGTGTGTGCTCAGGCGTTTTTGAATCGAGTACATGCAGCGTCTCAAGTACAGCAAGTGCCGTAAAGTAGAAATCATCAGCCACTTCGTCGAGCCAACAGATTTCAGCCATACGAATGCCATGTGTCTGATCCTTTTTTACACCACCGCCTTCAAGTCCTGACCATAACCGGAACGTAAGCGGAAGATGAGTACCCACCGTTTCATTCGGCAAGAACACTTCCGTATGATTGGAATCTACACCTTGATAGGGTTTGCCATTGTAATAGAATAAAGATTCAAATCCGGAATTGTTCCCAGCACCTGTCTCGCCGAAGTCAAATCGGCCAAGTACTTTGCGTCCTGCCCAAGTGGCGGGTACGTCAATATGGGTTGTTAACCATAAATACAAATCGCGACCTTTCCAGGTATCGCCGACTTGCATCATGGACCAGTCTCCATGAACGGGAGGTTCGGCTGCAATTTCACCTTGTTCGTCAATCATAGAGTTGAAAAAAGGAATGTTTATACGATCCCGGTAACGATATTCGGAAATCTCGTGTAGTTGGGAATTAAGTTTACGTTGAGTTAAAAACATGAATAATAGCCTCCCCATATTGTGGTGGGAGACGAGGAAATTAGATCTAACGGGTTGTATTAGGGTTGTTGGGGGGATTAGAAATCAACTATAGTCGATTTTGAGCGAGATGTAAACTTGCATGGTGGAGAAAAACAATGCGGGGGAATCAGAATCCATATTCTATATGTTTTTGAACGCGCTTCCATTGCGGATAAAGAAGGGTGGTGTTAAACTTCTAACCGAAAGAAGTTAGACGGAAAGAAGGCGACTTGGGTGAATATAAGGAAATTTTATCACAATCATTTACAGCGAAAACTGTTCAATAAAATTTTAGCTATATATTCAGTTATCATCATGATTACGTTGATAGCAGCATCATTTACTGTTTATAAGTATTATGAACAGGCGATCACCCGCCAACAAGTAGATGCCAATCGGGAGGTGCTGGATTACGTGAGTCTGTACATGAATCAGCAGTACGAGAGTACTCAATTGGCTATCCAACAAATTTATAGCGATGCATCTTTAAGTGAGGATTTGACGTATTTCTTGCAACAAGATTATGAGGCATATCTTACATACCGTTTAAACCGATATGTAGAGGGTGGGAGCTTTATACCACGTACTTTCGATACCTTTTTCAAAACGTATCTAGCGCAGCAAAAAGGCGTTCAGAATATCATCTTATACAGTACAGAGAAGAAATTTTATTATGTATATAACAATAGGACACGGCAGTTCTACACGAGTAACATAAATATTCCTGAGCAAAAAGTGCCTATACCGAACAACGGATGGCTCTCACGGGATAATAACCCATTTCTTTCAGATGTAAGAGCAGATAATAAAAATTTGTATACGATGACTAGGGAAATTAGGGATCCTATTTCAATGAAAACGATTGGTGTGCTCATGATTGATTTTGATTCCGAGTCTATCTCTAAATGGATTGGTCCGAAGCGTGCAGAGCAAAATGGACAACTGCTGGTTCTAACACCAGCCGGTGATGTCATTTACGACTCGATGAAACGGTATATCGGACAGCATTATCCCTATATGGAGGGTCTTTATTCGACGGGTTGGGCTGCACTGGAGGAGCCTTCTAAGGTTAACTTAAATACAACGAATAGCTCAGGTCTTATTATAGCGGGGATTATTCCAAGGTCACAAATACATGAAGATATAAGTGTCGTACAGAATTGGATTATCGGAATAACGGTTATACTCATTATCACAGCCATGGTGATCACTTACGGAATTATTTTACGTTTTTCTAAAAAAGTAAAGATCATTATTAAAGCGATGAAACGGCTACAAGAAGGCGATTTAACCGCACGTATTCATCTCCATAGGGAGGATGAATTGCAGCTCATTGCCAACAATTTCAACTACATATGTGAAAGATTAGAACTGTATATTAATAAGGTTTATGTCTCGGAAATTATGCAGAAAAATGCTGAACTTGTTGCTTTTCAATCGCAGATTAATCCGCATTTTTTATATAATACGCTTGAGGCCATCCGGATGCGAGCCATTTCGCAAGGGGCGAAAGATGTGGGTCAGATGATTTATATTTTATCGACATTGTTCCGTAGTATAGTCAAGAAGGGCATGATCGTGACTCTCGCCGATGAAATTGAATATTGTAAGTCATATCTTGAGTTGTTTCAGATTAGACATGAGAATAGGCTCCAAATTGAGTCGCAGGTAAGTGATATAGTCATGAATTACTCTATCGTGAAGCTACTTATTCAACCCATTATTGAGAATTATATTGTTCACGGATTCCAACCTGATCTTTCCGATAATCTGATACGTATTGAGGTTGTTGAATCAGACGGAACGATTCAAATTATTGTAAGCGATAACGGAATCGGCATAATCCCCAGTAAACTGGCGGAGTTACAGGAAATGCTTCAAGCAAGTATACGAATGGATGAACCACCCTCCTCGGTGGGACTGTGTAATGTGAATGAACGAATTAAAATATATTATGGAGCTGAGTATGGATTAACGGTTGATAGTCAAGTAGATAAAGGAACAACGGTTATCATGAATATACCAGCTGTAAGGGGGATAACTTATCATGCGTAACGTACTTATTGTGGACGACGAGCCTCTCATTCTTCAAGGGTTGCGTTCGGTCATCGAGTGGGAAGATTATGGACTAAGAATTGCTGGACAAGCGTGTAATGGAGAAGAAGCTTTATCATTTTTGCAGAACCATGACGAAGCCATAGACATATTAATTACGGATATTACGATGCCAAAGCTTACGGGACTTGAACTGATTCAACAAGTAAAAGTGTTTGATTCTAAAATGAGATTTATTATCTTGAGTGGGTATGAGCAATTTGAATATTTAAAGGCAGGAATGACTCTCGGCATTGACAATTATATTCTCAAACCGATTAATATAAAGGAATTGGAATCAACCCTTTATCAGATCACTGAAGAGTTGAATCAGGAGGATGTTGAGCTATTTCGTGCTATGGGGGATTGGAAAGTCTTACGCAATAATATTCTGAATCGGTGGGTAACTGGAGACATAGACCCACAGGAACTTCAGCATCGTTCAGAAGTATTGGGTATTTCGCTGGAATATTCATTTTTTACGGTTGCTGTGATTAGGCTTATTACGGAACATGAAGGTGATGAAGGTCAGCTTAAAATGCATCGTAATCAACTCATGGAAGAATGCTACCGTATCACTATGCAGACAGTGGTTGAGTTGGGGACGATCAACGGTTTTGTGGATACGGAAGGCGATATCGTTCTTATTGTTGCCGAGATGGTCGAAGATGAGAACAAAGAAAGGATTCATTATGTGCTCAGACAAGTGCAATATACAATCAAGCATGAACTGGAACAGTCTGTATGGATAACATTAGGCAGCAAAAAACGTATTTTTCAAGAAGTCCCACACAGTTATGAAAAGGCGAAGAGCTTATATGTAGATCATCTCATGCTGCCTGGGTATCCGATTATTGATATAGATCAACTACCGAAGATGGATCTACATGAGGAGAAGCTAGAAATTGATTATGAGGCATTCTCCAAATTGGTATTATCTGGGGAGCGCGAATCAGCGAATGAGTTTATCGCAGAAACGTTCAGAAGGCTGTTAGGTTGGGGCGGACTTACTCGTATTGATAATTATAACGTAGCGATTAAATTGATGTTAATGGCGAAGAACATGGAGAAAAATACTGATTTCAGCACCGTTTTCAATCCATTATTTCACATACATACCATGGAGCAGTTGGTTTATCATGTACAGGAGAATGTGACAGCGACACTCGACCAATTATCGTTAGTGGATGATGAGCTGAGTCCGAATATGAGATATATGGTTAGCGAAGTAAGCAAACACTATAGAGAAGAACTATCACTCAAAACGCTCAGTCAGCGGATGAACATGCATCCAAATTATTTGGGACAGATATTTCAGAAAGAAATGGGGCGTAGTTTCTCCGATTATGTCAATCAATTTCGAATTGAAAAAGCAAGACAATTGCTGCTTCAAACGACGTTATTAACCAACGAAGTTGCAACTGAAGTAGGGTACTTAGATCCAACCTACTTCTATCGCCAGTTCAAAAAGGCAGTTGGGGTATCTCCGACAGAACTTCGAAATATGTACAAAAAAACAAAGGCGTAGAAACAATGGAAATGTTCTCATGATCACGTTTAGGAGCGGTGATAAAGAGAATGTTTTCTTTGTTTTGTCCAAATATAAGAAAGTATAGGTTTTCACTCTTGTTTCTTATATTTCTTCGTATGACCTTTAATTTTTCCATATGATTCTGGAGTTTTTCAACTTTATGTAAACGCTTTTATGGCGCATTATTAAAGATAGTTAAGGGGGCAAGGAAAACAAAGATCTAAAGGGTATGAGGGGTTTGTTTGGGGGATAGAGAAGGGGGATGTAGAATAATGTCTGCATTTTTCAAAAGCATCAAAAGGGATAAAGCATTATATTTCTTGGCATTACCAGGGACATTATGGTTTCTAATTTTTTGTTATTTACCGATGTTTGGGACGATTATTGCGTTCAAGGATTTTAAAATTCATCGGGATGGATTTTTTGCAAGCGTTTTAAATAGTAAGTGGGTTGGACTGGATAACTTCAAATTTTTGTTTTCGACAGAAGACGCATATATCATTACAAGAAATACGATTCTTTATAATGTAGCTTTAATCTTTCTTGGTCTTATTCTTGCGGTTACCATTGCGATCACCTTAAATGAGCTTGTGAACAAGCGGATGGCCAAAGTGTATCAAACGGCGATGTTCATGCCTTATTTTCTTTCATGGGTCATTATTAGTTTCTTTACGTTCAGCTTCTTAAGCGTAGATAAAGGGGTATTGAACCAAATCATTATTTACTTTGGTGGCGATCCAATCTCTTGGTATGCGGATACACGCTTCTGGCCCATTATTATCATATTTATGGGGATCTGGAAATCCATTGGATATTCAAGCGTCGTTTACTTAGCCGCCATTGCGGGCATCGACAAGTCTTACTATGAAGCGGCTATGATTGATGGCGCGAGTAAATGGCAGCAAATTAAGTACATTACGCTTCCACTGCTTAAACCGTTAATGATCATTCTTACTATTCTAGCTATTGGTGGT
>DASXLR010000150.1:0-3514 GCA_036496075.1 Paenibacillus sp.
CTTAACAATAAATAATCCTCAATCAAACCGAATGGATACGATTCATTCGTTTGATTGAGGATTGTTATTTAGGAATTCATCATCCGTTCAGCACGTACAAAAGCGATAAACCGGCGGGCTTCTTCATCGGTTAATTTATGGCCGTCGATCGTTAGACTAAATTTCTCCAATAGTTCAGAGTCGGAGAGTTCGAGCTGCTCCGTAAATTGTTGAACATCCCCATCCATCGGATGCTGGAATTGACTCGTTCTTCCTATAAGATAGTCGATAGATACCTGGAATAAGTCGGCTAATTGTGTCAGTGTCTCAAAGTCGGGTTTTCTTCGATTCTTCTCGTAGTGTGACAGGGCAGCACGGCTGATGCCGATGGTTGTTGCCAGCTCCTCCTGCGTCCACCCTTTCTGCTCCCGCAAATCTGCTATTCGATTCCCGTATTTCATTTATTTTCCTCCCCAAAGGTGCTTGCAAATGTAATGATGGACATCGTAAAAAAAACTTGACATGTTACAAAATGTATCGTAAATTAATAGTGTCAACAACGATACATATTGTATCAATTATATGAAAAAGAAACGATTAGTAGCATTATACCCTGAATCAACTTGGCTAAACCAAGATGTTGGATCTTAATGAAGAAGGAATTGGTGTATGCGTCCAAATAACAGATCTTTTGGCAGAACACACGTCAGACTTCGATTGATTCCGCCTATATTAGGGCATTTACGAATTGAAGCGACAAATGGCAAGCCTGCCCCTAGTAAAGAGCATCCTGTGTTAGTGATTAATCTAAGTCCTTCCGGACTAAGGATGCTAACACATCTGAAATTTCCGGTTGCTTCCCACTATATATTAGGTATTGAGCTACAGCTATTGCAGGTCCAGCTGGAACTAAGGGGCTGTGTCATGTGGAGAACCGAAGAAGAGAATTTGTACGAATATGGCATTCAATTGATACAAAGCGACGCAGAAAGAATCCTTCTAAGCAAACTACTTCATGATTATCTTCGAACGATCCTACCTCGGCAACAAAGAATCCACCGCTTGTACAATGAATTGTTACGAACTGTCACATTCTATCATTAAAATTTATTCTACTATATTTCGCTTGTCCATGCATTAGTGATTTAGTCGCAGAAAACACAGGAATTAGGGTGGGAATGGATGATTGATACACATTGTCATATTTTGCCTGATGTGGATGATGGCCCTCGGACGATGGAGGGGGCTATAAGGATGGCTGAAGCTGCTGTGAAGCAAGGAATTCATACGATGATTGCAACGCCGCACCATGCCACCAAGCGGTATAGTACGCCGGCTTCAACCATTCAACGGTCTGTCCATAAATTCAATGAAAGATTGAAAAAACAAGGTATCCCGTTAACTGTATTACCAGGGCAAGAGTTTCGTTTAACCAATGAATATCGAACAGAGCATCGTAAAGGTAGGATCCAGACGTTAGCAGGTTCCCCTTACCTATTAGTTGAACTTCCATCCAAAGCGATACCACCGTATCTGTTCGAATTTGTATCTTATATGGCACGTCATCAACTCCGTATCCTTATTGCTCACCCAGAGCGCAATGTAGGGGTCATCCAGCAACCTGAAATCCTTAGGAGTTGGTTGGAGCACGGTATTCTCTTACAGGTCACGACACAATCATTAATAGGTTATTTTGGACGAAAAGTGCAAGAGACGGCCAAATGGATCTGCCGTCGGCAATATGCTCACCTTATAGCATCGGATGCCCATGACGTGATACAACGCAAATTTTACTTTCGAGAGGGATATAAGATGGTTGAGGAATTAAGGCATTCTTCTTATACGGCAGCCTTGCAAGCAAATGCCTCTCGATTAATACGAGGGGAGGAGATCGTAAGTCTATATGATGATTCGGTTCGCGAGCGGACGGAAGAAATCTAACACATGTTTGTGGAGGGTTAGTTATGGAATTGAAATTATTGCTGCGCATGTTACGAAAGAGAATGTGGTTTATTCTTCTTGCTGTCGTGTTATGTACGGCAGTAGCTGGCGTATACAGCATGTATGTCATGAAGCCAGTGTATGAAGCGACAAGTACGCTCATCGTCAATAAATCAAATCTGGACGGGCAAGGGAAACCATCCCTCGACATTAACGAGATTAATTCAAATATCATGCTCATCAACTCCTATAAAGAAATATTAGGTTCGGGGAAAATCATGGATCAAGTTGTGTCAAAGCACCCAGAACTTCAAGTCACCGCGCAAGACTTAAGAGAACGCCTTAAAGTTGTTACCACACAAAACTCCCAAATTATCGCTTTGAAAATTCGCGATGCCTCTTACACCCAAGCGATGAATATCGTCAATGCGATCTCACAAGTTTTCAAAGATGAAATTCCAAAAATCATGAAAATCGATAATATATCCATCTTGGATACCGCGCAGCCGAATCCGAACGCCATGCCTGTCAGCCCGTTAATCAAATTAAATCTTGTCCTTGCTTTTGTTGCTTCGCTTATGGTGGCCGTGGGGATCGTTCTTCTCATTGAATATTTCGATGACACGATTAAATCGGACTATGATATTGAACGATATTTGGAGCTTTCCACGCTGGGCACGATTGGAAGAATGAGTAAACGTGACTTACGAATAAGAGCCAGAGCACGATCCAAAAAACAAGTAGGAGAGCAACAATATGCGTCGATTAGCCGATGAATCGAAGTTAATTATGAATATTAACCGCAGATCTCCCATTGCAGAGGGATATCGTAATCTAAGAACCAATATTCAATTTTCAAGTTGGAATCATGAATTGCGGGTGATCTGCGTCGCCTCGACACTCGCCAGTGAGGGGAAAACAACGACCATCAGTAATCTGGCTGTGGCCTACGCGCAAGAAGGGAAAAAAGTGATATTAATTGATGCGGACTTGAGACACCCTTCATTGCAAGTGGTCTTTGATATCTCCAATAAAATAGGGCTGTCCAATGTCTTAGCTAATCAGTGTCCCTATGCGGAATCCGTCCGCAGCACGACTATTGATAATCTATCGGTTATTCCATCCGGCCCGATCCCCCCTAATCCGACGGAACTATTGGCGAATAGTACATTCAATGAACTACTTGAAAGTCTAAAGGAAGAATACGATCTCATTCTCATAGATACAGCTCCCATCATGGCAGTATCGGACGGTCTTGTTGTAGCGGCGATAAGCGACGGCGTCATTCTTGTGGTGATGGCAGGGAAAACGAAACGCGAGTACATTTTGAAATCCAAAGAGAAGTTAGCACATGTGCAGGCTCAAATTCTTGGCGTTGTACTGAATAACAAGAAATTCTATAAGTCCGAGGCGGAGCACTATTCTTATTATGGCATCCAAGATTAAGAGTTTTATCGCCTAAAGGTTATGCCTACTACACCTCTATCAGGGTAGGTACTCGGTCATGCTGTGGGTATGTAGTGTACCTTAGACGTGGATCGTCGATGGCGTGGTGATGAGGTTGGGTTAAATGCCCTTTTCATACTTCCTGATG
>DASXLR010000151.1:0-35514 GCA_036496075.1 Paenibacillus sp.
CCTCTGGCGTCACGTCATTGATTGCCTGAGGAGAGTCCCTTATTATTACTATATTCAATTTACATATATATTTCATTAATATATAATGACCGTTCAACAGATAAATCAATAAAGAGAGTATCTATTTGTACTAATGGGCGGAAATAATCGATAGGATTTGTCATAATGATGATTCCCGATTGGCCGGAAGAGAGTAATACTTTCTTGCCAATGAAGTTAGGAAGCATATGTCGTATAAAAGCTTGCGTGGGTTTAGGGGCGAGCTTACCGAAACTTAGACTATGAATTTCCCGTAAAACGACTAACAGCTCTTGCTTCGATTGGTATACTCGCTTCGTTGTCATTGCGCTGTATACATCGGCAACGGCTATTATTTGTGAGAATGGATGTATTTCATGCTCTGAACGTTGGAGAGGGTAACCACTACCGTCGTCACGTTCGTGATGTTGTAATGCAACGAGTGCTATCTCCTTATTGGAGGTGGATTCATTAATAATCTCGTATCCATAAGTCGTATGAAGCTTGATTTCATCAAACTCTTGAGGGGTTAATTTGCCCGGTTTATTCAAAATTTCAATAGGGATTCTACATTTACCTATGTCATGTAAATAGCCTGCCTTACCAGCAATGTAGCAATCTTCTTGAGAATAGCCGAGCCATGAAGCTATGTAATAAGATAGCATACCGACTTGCATAGAGTGATGATATGTATAATCATCTTCTTGATCAAATGCAAGTAATAAAGATACAACATCGGTGTGATCTCTTAGCTGATCGACTAAAGGTTCCATGATGTCATCAACCACAGTATCATTCACTTTACCGGTACTCGCTGCTTCATGAAAGAGAGTGCCAAAACCTTGTACAACTTGCGATAGTTGAGGTTTAGTTTTATAGAGATAATCTTGAAGAGCAGCTGATTCTTTTATAATATCGTCTTCTGTCACAGGTTCGACGTCGACATATTCGATGTTATGTTTAACTAGCTGGCTGATTCCTTCTGTTTTTAGAACAGTTCCTTTTGAAAGGACATGTAATCCAACTCTATTAAATGTATCCGATAGTAAAGTATCACCGGGTTTTAAATCCGTTACATGTACTCTCATTTGGTATAAGTCCCTTCATTAGTAAGTAGATAGTATTACTATTGATTTTATCAGGTAAAAACTGGATTAACAATGTTTTTTCATTAATATTTACTAGAAGAAGTAGGGTTCCAGTGCCCTTGTGGACCTTTCCATTGTGAGCCGTCATCCCAGATTTCCTTCTTCCAGATCGGGACGGATTGCTTTAATCGTTCGATGGCATATCGACTCGCTTCGTAGCAGGTATCTCTATGGCCTGTAGAGACAGCAATAATAACACTAATCTCTTTAATATTAACGGTGCCCACTCTATGTGAGATGGCACATTGAATACCAGGCCACTTGACCTGCATCTCTTTGCCTATGTTCTCTAATGTACTAAGTGCCATTGGAATATAAGCTTCATATTCCAAATGAACCGTGCGTTGATCGCCGGTCATTTCTCTTGTTGTGCCCACAAATGAGAGGTTGGCTCCATGGTTATTGTTTAGTACTTTAGTCGTTACCTCTTCTATAGAAAGAGGAATATCTGTAATAACGTACATGCCATCTGGGGAGCTTTGGTTAATAGGCGGCTGTACTTGTCCATCCCCACCAGAGACTGGAGGGATCAAAGCAATCTCATCGTTGTTAGTAATGAGGTCATGACCCATTGCATATTCTTGATTGATAGCGACAAATGATGCTGTGATTTGAGAAGCAGCTTGCGGATAGGATGCAGATAGTACTTTTTTGAGTTGATCAGTGGTAATCGGTAGCTCTAAGATGTTATATTTCAATAAAGAGGTCCCTATATTCTCAGCTAGACCTGCGAAGAGTCTAATTGTAATTTGCATTTTTATTCACCTCGTGCATGTTTGATATTTCCTTAAATATACCATATTGATAATGGAAATGTTATGCTTATGTATTAGAAGAGCCTTCAGTACAGGTACCCACTGTTAACTAAGAGGATACATGTACTCTCTGTAAGTCATGTAGAGAGGGGAAAGCACAAGATGGCCTTGGATCATAACGGATATTTAACCATTTTGCATACAAATGATATACATAGCCATTTTGAAACAGTGAGCTCTATCGCAGCGTTGATTAATTATGAGAAATCTCTGGCTTCAGATAGTCCGGTTTTAATTTTGGATATAGGTGATCATATGGATCGCATGGCAATGGAGACAGAAGGAAGTATGGGACAGGTTAATGCAGATATTCTAAATCTTACAGGATATGATGCGATAACGATCGGCAACAATGAAGGGCTGACATTTACTCCAGATATTCTAAGCAGTGCATATGCTGGATTGTTATGCCCTATTGTCTGCTGTAATATTCGAGAAGTAGAAGGGGGGACGTCTCCACCGTGGATGAAAGATAATATCATCTTGACCAAGGGTGATATTACGATAGGAATTACAGGAGCAACCGCACCATATGATAATTTCTATAGATTAATCGGTTGGAGAGCGCTTGAACCTATTTCCGCTTTAGAGGAACAAATCAAATATCTTAGACTACGAGTGGACGTTCTTATCGTGTTATCGCATTTAGGATTACCTACGGATCGTTTATTAGCAGAGCGGGTTGAAGGTATTGATCTCATATTGGGAGGACATACGCACCATCTGCTGGAAGAGCCCCTATTCATCGGAAATACAGCGATTTGCGCAACAGGTAAGTTCGGACAATATGTAGGTAAAGTAACCATGCAGCGAGATCAAGAAGGAGGATTCAGAGTTATATCGGGCAAGTGCCTACCTATTGATCTCTCACTTGTGGAAGATAAGATTAGTGAAGCGCTCATGATACATCAGAAACAAGCAGAGACTGTCTTGAATCAAACAGTCGCTATAACGGATCGAGCCTTATCGTTGAATCTAGATAATCAAGAGTCTCCTTTTGGAAATTTACTAGCTCAATCGTTATATTATTTCACAGGGTGCGAGCTTTCGATGGTGAATGCGGGACAGCTTCTTGGTTCACTTCATGAGGGTGAAATTAGTAGGGGGCTTTTACATAGCCTATGTCCATCGCCTATTAATGCGAGTATTCTCAAACTAAAAGGATCTGACATACGTTATATTCTTGAACAGAGTTTGTTACCTGAGTTTACGGAAAAGAAAATTATAGGATACGGTTTTCGAGGAAAGGTTCTGGGAAGCATGGCTCTTGATGGAGTCGAAGTCTTATATGATAGTCAACGAATCCCTTATGATAGAATTATTGAAATTAGAGTTCAAGGAGAACCGCTAATTGATATTAAGGAGTATGTTGTAGGTACCATTGATATGTTCACCTTCAGAGTGGGCTACGAGAGAATTGCTGACGGGCAGGATATAAGATACATTATGCCGGAATTTTTAAGAGATATTCTTCGTATGGAGCTCCAACGGCCAGGTAGTCTTGATGAGAGCTATGAAGCTCGATGGATTGACGTATCTCAAACCCAACATGATGAAATGGATAATTGAATAATGGTTCGAATTTTTGAAGTTTAGAGGAGGATTTATGGATACAATTACAGCAATTATTTTGGGTATTGTTGAGGGAATAACGGAGTTTATTCCGGTTTCTTCAACAGGCCATATGATACTAACATCCAAATTATTAGGGCATAACGATCAATCAGAGATTATGAAAACATTTGAGATCGTCATTCAATTAGGAGCAATACTAGCCATTGCCATGGTGTATTGGCGCCGGATTCTGAACCTTCTAGGTTGGAATCGTAAGACATCTGTGAACGTTGTACGATCAGGTTCTAAACTGAATTTGATTCATGTGATTTTAGGGATTGCACCAGCACTTATCGTCGCCTTTTTTGCACGAGATTTTATTAAAAGCTTGTTTAATGCGAATACGGTCGTGTGGGCACTTGTTGCGGGTGGTATATTCATGATTTTTGCAGAATGGTATAATAAATCAAAGGTTACTGTAACAGCTGCAGATATGGATGAGATGACTTATAAACAAGCGTTGTCTATTGGGATGTTTCAAATTATTTCGGTGCTGTGGCCAGGATTCTCACGTTCAGGATCTACTATTTCAGGAGGTATGATTAGTGGGGTTAGTTACAAAGCATCGGCTGACTTTTCCTTTTTAATTGCTATTCCTATTATGTGCGCTGCTTCTGGTTATGAATTACTTGATGCTTATAAATATTTCAATAGCACGACTATCGGTTACTTTGCAATTGGATTTCTCATTTCATTTGTCGTTGCTTACGTTGTAGTATTGGCTTTCATGAAACTTATTCAAAAGATTAGACTTACTCACTTTGCAATATATAGATTTGTGCTTGCAGCCGTATTTTGGATTTTTATATTGAACTAATTCATCAATCTCTGGCACTAGAAATGGTAACGGGTGAGTAATGAATGGCGACATGAGGTTGACCGAGAAACTATTGGTTACCAGTTTCATAATCTAGGAGTGATGTTTTTTGCGGTTATTACCTATTCACATGTTGCATCAGGGGATGAAGATTGGAAAGAAAATATATAGCGAAGAAGGTTTAATTTTATTAGCAGAGGGAGTAGAATTAAACACATCTATTATTCGTCGCTTAAATGAACTTGGTATTGGATATATCTATATCCAAGATGCTTTGACGGAAGACATTGAAATTCCAGAAGTGATTCATGAAGAGACTAGAAGAAAAGCTCTTCAAACGATTCGCACGCAATTTCAGAGTCTCTCGAACACCTCTACGATTTCCAAAGGGGGTTATCATTTAGGTAAAAGCTTCTCAGGAATGATGGATTCCATCCTAGATGATCTGGGATCTCAAGATGTTTCTATGATTATGTTGACGGATATGAATATGACAGATCATTATTTATATAAGCATTCACTAAACGTATGTGTGTATACCTTAATTCTAGGTATTGTACATGGGTATAGTCGAGATCAGTTATCTGTATTAGGTATGGGCGCTCTGCTCCATGATATCGGCAAAACACAGACATCGAAGAAGTTGCTGGATAAACCGAGCAAACTGAGTGAAGAGGAATATCAACAGATGAAGGCTCATACCGAAATTGGTTTCAGGATATTGAAAGATGAGCCGAATATTCCTTTGTTATCAGCACATTGCGCACTACAGCATCATGAACGTCTTAATGGGACAGGGTATCCCCATGGACTCAAAGGTTCAGAAATTCATGAATATGCACAGTGGATTGGCTTAACGGATTCTTATGATGCTATGACATCCCATAGGGTATATAGGCCGGCCATGTTACCTCATCAAGCGATGGAGGTTATGTATGCAGGTTCAGGGACACTCTATGATCAGAAGAAATTAGAGCTGTTTCGTGATAAGGTAGCAATCTATCCTCCGGGAATGTCGGTGAAATTGAGTACAGGTGAAACTGGGGTTGTGTCTAAAATTGATAGTAGTATGCCCCAACGGCCCGTAGTTCGTGTAATGACTAATTCATCTGGGGAATTATACGAGGCTCCTTATGACTTGGATTTGACTCAGGTTCTGTCAGTTGTTGTTACCCACGTTGGGGACATAGAATCTTGATCACTTCATTGGAATGACTAGGAGGTTAAAGAAGCTTATGAAGCGTCGACAGGTGGAGAAGCCATTTCAACGTTGGGGAAGAATCATATTTCGCTATCGTTGGGCCGTCGTAGCTACATGGTTTTTTTTGCTGTCTATTCTGATTCCGTTTGCAGTTAATACACCTGCTTTATTGAAAGACAATGGATTTACACCTGTGGGAAGTCCTTCGCAGATTGGGATTCAGAAGCTTGAGGAGAACTTGGGGATGTCTGCTGCGGCACTAGATATCGTGCTGGAGAGTACGACGGGGGAGAACTTAACGACCTCGTTATCTAGCAAAAGAATTAGTGAGGAATTGTCTAGTCTTAGAGCAGAACCTTTTGTTAAAGATATGTTTACACAATTGGCTACGCATCATCCAGGCCAGGAGCATATCGTATCTATTAGTGTACTCCTGAATGAATCTACTTCGGATGCACTCCAGCATTTCGAAGAAATCAAAGAGGCAGTGCCAGAAGTCAGTGGTGCTAATACTTATATTACAGGAAATACGGCTGCTTATTATGAAATGAATCAAGCAGTGAGGTCCGACATTGTTCAAGCTGAAATGCTGGGTATACCTGCGGCACTGATCATATTACTGTTCGTTTTTCGCTCGATTCCTGCGGCAATTCTTCCACTTATAGTGGGAGGTACTAGTGTTACGATAACGATGGGATTTCTATATTTCGTTGTGACTTGGATGGGTTCACTTAGCAATTTCGTGCCTAATATTGTCACTATGCTCGGACTTGCTCTAGGTATTGATTATGCGCTCTTTATCGTTAGTAGATTTCGAGAAGAGCTGAAACATAGAACTGTAGAGGACGCGTTAGCCATAACCTGCGGAACAGCAGGGAAAGCGGTTGTTTTCTCAGGGTTAGCTGTCTGGGTTGGACTCTTAGCGATGAATTTCATTGATTTGCCAATCTTTCGTTCTTTATCCATAGGGGGTCTTTCCGTCGTATTGATATCGACAGTGTTAGCTAATACGATGCTTCTTGCTCTATTAGGTATTCTAGGTCAGAAGATCAATGCATGGCCGATATCATTCAGAAGAGGAACAGCTCACAATAAACCGAAGTCCACAACGTTCTGGGTGAAATTAACTAAATTAGTTATGTCTTATCCGGTACTCATTACGGCCTTCGTTACGGCTTTACTGGTTGCGACTATGATCCCTATCTCCCAAATGAAGCTAGGTATTCCGACAACAGAAGTCCTTCCATACTCCTACGAGTCAAGAGCTGGGGCTGAGCTGATGGAGAAGGCTTATGATATCAATGAAGTGAATGCTATTCACATTGCTGTTGAAATGAAAGATCCCTATAATCATGCATCTTCGGTACAAGAGATTAAGGACTATATGAGTACACTAAGATTAATGCCTAGCGTTAAGCGTGTTGAGAGCTACGCAAGTATAAGCAGAGGGTCTCCAGAAGAAGTCGTGAAGCTGTTAGCGGAACCAGAAATACGCTTACAGATCGAAGCTCGGCATGTGGCACTGGACCGAACTGCTGTGATAGCGGTTGTTTCTGAATATGAGGATACAGACAAGCGTACGGTGCAGCTAGTAAAGGATATTCGGAATACTCCTCCAACGGGTGATATGAAGACATATGTAACGGGTGTTCCTGCATATAAACTTGATATCATGGAACGAATTGAAGAAGGGATACCATGGGTTCTTTTTTTCATAATTATATTGACCTATGCTGTCCTTCTATTTGCCTTTCGTTCTATTATTCTTCCGCTAAAAGCAGTTATTATGAATTTGTTAAGTCTGGGAGCAAGTATGGGTGTTGTCGTTATTGTATTTCAGAACGGTTATGGTGCTGATTTCTTTCAGGTTAGTGATACGGGGTCTGTGTTTGCTTTTCTACCGATATTGATCTTCTGTATCGTCTTTGGTGTATCTATGGATTATGAGGTATTCATGTTGACTAGAATGAAGGAAGCTTATGATGTAAGTGGGGATTCTGAAGGCAGTACTGCGGAAGGATTGCAACAAACCAGAGGCATAATTACGAGTGCGGCACTGATCTTAATTGTTGTTGTGGGTGCTTTCATCCTTACGGATAATGAGATCATGAAGGCAATGGGGCTTGGTATGACAGTAGCAGTGATATTAGACGTATCTATTATTAGAATTCTACTCGTTCCGGCTCTAATGAAATTACTTGGTAGAGCCAATTGGTGGAGTCCAGCATGGATGTTTAAAAGACGCCGATGAAAAAGGATTGGAGATCGCAATCCATAGTAAAGTTTCCCGTTGTAAGTTTTGTGGCTAATAAAAGAAATAAGGTGGAAAATATGATTTCAGATAACAAAAAGGTTAATGTTCAGAAAATGTCGCCTAACTATGATCCTTGGGATCCTATCACATCTCTTCGCACCTATGGTAAGCATGTATTAACCAGTGTAGAGATGACCGTTACTCACCTATGTAATATGCGCTGTGAGCACTGTGCCGTTGGCGATATGTTAGTGATGAAGGAAGCACCGTACATTCCATTAGATGCCATGTTGAAACGTTTAGATGAGGTTGAACATCTAGAGACGATAAGTATGACAGGCGGAGAACCCCTTTTTAGTAAAAAAACTCTTGATGAGGTCATCGTACCTCTTCTTAAATATGCTAAAGATCGTGGAATCAAAACGCAGATTAATTCTAACCTCACATTGGGGATGGATCGTTATGAGAAGCTACTTCCTTATCTTGATGTTATGCATATGTCATTCAATTATTTAAATGGCGATGATTTCCATGAAGTAGGGTTTGCAAATAGTGGACATCCTGTAAGTAAGCAAGCAGCATACCGCTTATACGACACGATGATCGATAATGCTCGAAAGCTTAGTGAAGCAGGGATGTTTATTTCTGCTGAGTCGATGATTAACTACCGCACGCATACCAAGCTAGATCAGATACATCAGTTGATCGTAGACATGGGGTGTGTAAGGCATGAAGTTCATCCTATGTATTCATCCAATTTTGCATCGAATCTTCCAGTCCTGTCATTGAATGAGGTTAGAGCAGCTATCCATAAATTACTGGATGCACGGAATAAGGATATTTGGATGCTGTTTGGGACATTGCCATTCTATGCTTGTAGCGGTCTTGAGGAAGATAGAATGTTATTACGTCGTCTATTCGAACAAGAGAATATTACGGTACGTAATGATCCCGATGGTCGAAACCGTGTGAATGTGAACCTTTTCTCGGGAGATGTTTACGTAACTGATTTTGCGGATATCCCTTCATTTGGTAATATTAGTAATCAGAGGCTTGATGATATTTTTGATCAGTGGACATATGGCCATCCATTGAATCAGAAGGTCAACTGTCATTGCGATGCTGTCTCCTGTTGTGGTCCGAACCTAATTGTGGCAGACATGTATTACAAAGATATTGACTTCAAGACACGAAAGGCTAACAGATTATAGAAATGAGGCGTTTGTATTGCATGAGTTTGCATTCGGACAACTAGCATTAAATTTATTTCTAGTACTGCTGCTTGTATCTCTAAATGGGATATTCGTTGCAGCCGAGTTTTCACTTGTGAAAATGCGCCAAACTCGACTGACACAGCTCGTTAGTGAAGGAAATCGTTTAGCAGATTATGCGCTCAAAGTAAATAATAAGCTGGACGCATACCTATCTGCGACTCAATTCGGAATTACGCTCAGCTCATTGGGTCTTGGATGGATTGGAGAACCCGCTATCTCTGAACTATTGGTCGAACCCATCATGTATAAGCTAGGTGTTGTAGATACAACGTTGATTACAACCGTATCTGTAACCATTGGTTTTGGTATCATTACATTTTTACATATCGTTCTTGGAGAATTAGCACCCAAGTCGATTGCAATTCAGAGAACAGAACAGACAGCTCTGTTGCTGTCTGCTCCTCTGATGTTCTTCTATAAGGTATTATTCCCATTTATTTGGGTGTTGAATGCATCAGCCAATGCTCTTTTACGTCTTGTAGGCATTCATCCTACTAGTGAGCTCGAAGCAGCGCATTCTGAGGAAGAGATTCGGATTTTGATGAATCAGAGTGCTCGGAGTGGTGTGATTGATAAGGACGAAATGAAGCTAATGGACAATCTCTTCGAATTTTCAGATTTGTTGGCGAGAGAGGTTATGCTTCCACGTACGGATATGATCTGCTTATATGCTAACATTAGCTTTGAAGATAATTTGAAAATAATTACGGAAACAAGACACTCCAGATATCCTGTTGCTGTTGAAGATAAGGACCACATTGTGGGTTTCATACATATCACAGATCTATTATTGGCAGATGAAGAGCATCAGGCTGATATCTTATCCATGGTTCGACCGATACTAAATGTGCCAGAATCGATGGAAATTAGTCATGTGCTTCGCTTGATGCAGAAGAAGCACTCGCAGCTGACACTTGTGGTGGATGAATATGGAGGTACAGCAGGGATGCTAACCGCTGAGGAAATATTAGAGGAAATCGTTGGAGAACTCTATGATGAATTCGAAGACGAACGACCTGACGTGGAGATGAATGGTGATCAGATTTCCGTCGATGGACGTATGATGATTGAAGATGTTAATGATCTGACAGGTGTTATCATTGAGGATCATGAGGTGAACTCCATTGGAGGGTGGCTGTTCAAAGAGCTGGAAGGGAATCCTTCCAAGGGGATGAAAGTACAGCTAGGAAATATGATATTCATGGTTGAGGAATCTACTCGTCTTCGCGTGACACGCGTGACTATACAACGAGCTCCCAAGATTGATGATACAATCAAAGAAGAACCGTTAGAAGATTAGAAGAGAACTAAATATTGTGCTTGTTAGACCTTCTGTTCAGAGGAATAATCCTCCGACAGAAGGTTTTTTTTCGTGGAAATGGATTTAATAGTTCATTTTCTGGGCGCGTGTCATATGTTAAGGAAGAAGAGTGTAATCGTTGGAGTTAGCAATCTAAAGGAGGATGTCAGTTGAACCCTCAGATACGTAGGTATAAACCTTTTGTCGGTCTGTTTGATCCATGCCCCCCTTTGCCATTTAAGACTTATGTAGTTCCGCCCAACCAATACGTTGTTTTTCAGCCCACAGATTTACCACAATACAGTCTTCCAGAAGCATTGAGATTAGGAACATTGTGGCCTGCATACTACAGTCCATATACCTCTAGACGTGCACAAAGGGGGGAAGAGACAGATGGAACCGAGAGTTTGTGATAAGCAGTATTATGAATGGTTAGAGCAAATTCAAGTGTTGGACTTTGCGCTTATTGAACTCAATTTATATTTGGATACGCACCCTAATGATCTTAAAAGTATAGAGCAATTTAATCAGATTGCCCAAGAACGAAAAAAGCTAGCGAAGCAGTTCCAAGAAGTATATGGTCCTCTTCAGAACTTTGGTAATTCATTTTCTAAGTATCCATGGGAGTGGTCACAAGGTCCCTGGCCTTGGCAAGTTTAGATAATAACGGAGGTGATGTTTGCTCATGTGGGTTTATGAGAAGAAGTTACAATATCCAGTTCGAGTCAGTAAATGTGATCCTCGGATGGCAAAATACTTGTCGGAACAGTATGGTGGGGCTGATGGAGAATTGGCTGCTGCACTACGTTATCTGAATCAACGGTACACGATTCCAGATAAGGTCATCGGACTCTTGACGGATATTGGTACGGAAGAATTCGCCCATCTCGAGATGATCGCCACTATGATCTATAAGTTGACTAAAGATTCGACAGTAGAGCAGCTAGAAGCTGCAGGGCTCGGGGCCCATTATGTTGCCCATGATAGTGCGCTATTCTATCAGAATGCAGGTGGGGTTCCATTTACGGCTGCCTACATTCAAGCCAAGGGTGATCCACTGGCGGATTTGTATGAAGACATAGCCGCTGAAGAGAAGGCTCGTGCTACATACCAGTGGCTGATCGATATGACAGATGATGTAGATTTGCAAGATAGCTTGAAATTTCTACGAGAGCGCGAGATTATTCATGCGATTCGATTTAGGGAAGCCGTAGAGATTATTAAGGACGACCGGCAACAGCAGAAAGTATTCTGAGGAGCAAGCCGCGCGATTAATCGCGTGGCTTTTACTACATGCGTCAGAGAAGTACATCTAGAAGTGTTTTCTTGATTTCTGGCAGATTCAAAGGAAACACAGGCATGGACAGCATCGTTACCGTCCTAATCTGACTGCTGTATTTGACCGAAAAGTGAGCCGCTATTAATGATTCAGCTGCGAGTCCAATGTGGTCTAAGTAAGGATTTTCATCCATACAGTGAAATGTATCAAGGATGGATGAGGCCAGACCTTTGTGCAAGGAAATAGGTAATATACAGTAAAAGGAGAATGAAATGGTGTAAAAGGGAGCATGCTAAAGCTGTTCGATTTAGGAGGTGGGGTTGGTTGATTTATATTTATAACTGTTATGGTGGGACCCACTCATCGGCGTTGGCAGCTGCGTATCACCTAAGGAAATTACCTTCCGACCGAGTGCCATCAAAAGATGAGATATTAAAAACGGATAGTTTTAATAAATTAACGACAAAAGAAATGGGGAAATTAATCTATCATGGGTCTGATAGAGATGGAAATAAAGTTTATACAGTAGGAAGAGGTTCCTCCAAAGCGTTAATCCCTGCTATGAAAGGTGTGTTTCATTTGTTCGAGGATAATAAAAAGCTGGAGGAAACCATTATCTTTTCGAATACATCTCCGACGGTTCCTTTATCAATGACTTTTGGGGGGTTGTTTTCCAGACGGTTAAAGCTAGATTTTATTGGTGTTCCTCTCTTGGTGATGGGAGCCAAAAAATCCTCCCCAAAAATCATTCAACTAGTAGAGGAAACAAAACAGCGTGGAAAGACATCTACTACTCAAATTATATCCTTAGACAACGTGTACATATAAAAGTTAACTTTTTTGACACCCTTCTACTTATATCATTACAACTCTTTAAGCTTCTAATTTTATCCCACCGGATATGGATTCGTGGTCATTACATTAGACATCGGGCATTAAATAATAAGACAAGATACTCAATGAGTATCTTGTCTTATTATTTAAAATCATATATTACGATGCGCAACCAGCGCATTCAACGTAGTTATCGCCTACTGCTTTACTAATACTTAGAAGTTTGCCCATTTGAATATTTTCCTTAGAAGTAAATTCATAATCAAATGCAGTTTCTAGAGCAAGCTCTTGAGCTGTCTCTTTATTATCAGCAAATACGCTAATTTGTTCTTCTTTTCCTGTAGATATAACAATATAGGCAAAGGTATAACGAAGTATTTCATTGTCCATTTCTATCACCTCCTTCTATATTGTACACTTATTTTTTATTGATTTGCTACACAATATATATCTGCTGTATATCGTAATCTATATTCTAGTGGTAGTTAATTGTCGAAAATTAATGATTTATGTTGAATATTGACATCTTTTAAAGATGATATATGATAAATTTAACAGCTATGGACTTACATTGTAACGGATATTACACACTTTTGTAGGGTTGGAATGGAAGCGTGGTTGGTATGGCTTGTACACGAGAATTTTGGAATTTTTATTCAGAGGGAGAATGATTTATGTTTTTTAAGAAAGCTCACGCTAACCCACTCACTTCCATATTGGAAGAAAGTAGAAAATTATTAAAAAGTGTTGAAAAGAATGATTTTTCTGGATTACTTCATGTCACGGAAGATTCCTTAGAAGCGAAAGAAATTGCAGAGAATGTGAATGTTATATTAGAAATTATAAGAAAATCTGCCCAAAACACAGCTGTACGTCTTGATTTGGTCACCCAAGCTATTCAAATCGGTTTGTGGGATATGCATGTGATAGCGGGTGATCCTGTGAATCCCAACAATGAATTTACATGGACGGATGAATTTCGCCAAATGGTCGGTTATCGGGATGAAACGGATTTCCCTAACATTCTTGATAGCTGGGCATCTAAGCTCCATCCTGAAGATCAGGGCAGAGTGGTTGAGGATTTTGTGGCTCACTTGAATGATCATTCGGGTAAGACTCCTTATGACCTAGAATATCGATTGCTACTGAAAAGTGGTGAGTATCGTTGGTTCCAAGCCACAGGTACAACAATTAGGGATAAGAATGGCGTTCCACTACGGGTAGCGGGTGCATTATTGGATATACATGACGCCAAGGTCAAAGGCCAAGAGCTTGAGGCTCTGGTAACACGTTACGATCTAATCAATCGAGCATTGATCGAAGCTCCTTGGGATATGACTGTTGTCGCAGGGGATGTGGTCAATCCAGAGAATGAATTTTGGTGGTCACAGCAATTTAGACAAACTCTTGGATATACAAATGAAGAGGACTTCCCGAATGTATTCAGCAGTTGGAGTAGCAGATTACATCCTGAAGACCACGAACGGACCATTCAAGCTTTTGCTGACCATATGAATGACCATTCAGGACAAACCCCATATGATCTAGATTATCGTCTTCTTCTAAAAAGCGGTGAGTATCGCTGGTATCATGCAGGAGGAGAAACTATTCGTGATGATAAGGGTGTGCCACTGCGAGTGGCAGGAACGCTAAGGGATGTTACCCATGAGAAGAATAAAGTAGAAGTCGTACAAGTAATGAATACTAAAATGAAGCAGCTTTCTGAATCGATTAGTGAGATGGTTAGAGGTATTAATTCCGTAACAGATCAAGCACAAGAGCTGACTATTGCACAGGAGCAATCCACAGAGGCTGCCCATAAGGCCAAAATGAGTGCGGATCAAACAAAAAATATTTCGATTTTTATTAGAGAAATTGCCAATCAAACAAATTTATTGGGATTGAATGCTTCCATTGAAGCAGCACGTGCTGGTGAGATGGGGCGTGGTTTTGCCATCGTTGCTGAGGAGGTTCGTAAATTGTCTATTCATAGCGCGGATGCGACCACGAATATTGAGAATAGCTTGAGCGGTATGCAGGAACTTATTGAGGAGATTCTATATCATATTGGTAATATGACGACTTTAACACAAACTCAGGCCGCATTGACCGAGCAGGTAAATGCATCAATGGATGAAATTAATAGTATGTCACAAGCTTTAGTTGATTTTGCAAAAACGATATAATTTATCCTTCGAAAGTGAATCTATATTGAAATCAATAAAACGATTGAGAGGCTACCCTTCCGATGTGCTGGCCTATCCGATCCGAAGTAAGCACCTCTGTGTTCCTCTGTTCATACAGTATAGGTAAATACCTATACAAGGAGCAGATATAATGATGCAGTATATGAAGGATACGCCTAGTTATGCCACAAGGTCAGCAGGGGGCCAAACGGTGAATAGAGAGCATATTCTGGATAGTGGACGTGGGGATGTGACGGGAGATGGTGTACCTGATGAAGTATGGCTTATAGGAATTCAACAGGATGCCAGCAGTCCGTTCATTACTGGAATTACACTTTTAATTAAAGATGGTGCGACGTCAAAGGCGTACCGGATTACGCCAAGTGAAAATGCCGGGTATAATCCTCGCCTGTTTATAGGTGATTTTACGGGAGATCGAATTTCAGACATCTTAGTAACGATCGAAAGTGGTGGATCAGGGGCAACAACATTTAATGATTTGTATTCCTTAGCTGGGGGGAAGGCGCAACTGCTGTTCAACTCTGAATCGTACAATGATTACTGGAAGTATAAGGTGGATTATTTGAACGACTACAGGTTGCAGTTGACCAATACTAATACACAGCGCGTATATGTATTGGATATTACAACGCGTGGTAAAGCGTATTTGGATCAAATTTATAACTCGGACGGTACTTTAAAAGCACCCGTAGAGGGTTTTGTAGATCCACTTAGCGGTTTATATCCGGTTGATTTTGATCGAAATGGAGTATATGAACTAATGGCAATGCAGGGAGTAAGTGGACTCTATCATGCTGATCGTTTCGGATATGTGACGAATATACTGGCGTGGCAGAGCGACGGTTGGAAGCTGCAGGATCAGTGGTTCTCGATATATGGCACGGTTGTTTAACCTAAGTGTTCACTACACTTTGCTTATCTTTCTACGAGAAACGGTTACCATCCCTTTAAGAACGGTAACCGTTTCTTCTTGTGTTGGTACAATGTTTATTATTATATGAGGGAGAACATTGATGTGTTGATCTTTCGATTATATTCTTTACTCACTCTCTTCTTTTTCCTTCGGAATAGGGGGAGATTTTTTTTTATGATATAACCACAGTGCATATTCTAAGGGCGTGATAATAGCTTGTCGATAAATATGCTTTTGCCCACTTTTAGCAAATACTTCTCTGGCTGGTTTGGGATTTACTTCAAGGAGGTATACATCCCCTTTTTTATTAATTGCTAAATCTAGTGCAAGTTCACACAACGCGCCATAGGTCTCCTCTAAATAAGCTGCAGTTTCGAGTCCTAGTCTTTCAGCTTGTTGCTTGACTTGTAGCCTTCTTTTCCCGTCTGGAATCCACTGTGCTAGAAGGGTATCTATAGATACCGCTTTCCCACCCCCATGTAGATTAGAGGTGACGCTTCGCATCGCACCTACACGTCCAGCTATTCCTGTTAAAGCCCAATCTCCATGTCTATTCTTCTGAACAAGCATTCGGTAGTCATGAACACGTCCATTCGGTAGCTCAACAGGAATTCCTTCTTGGACAAGATATCGATCTTTCATATTCCAAGTATGAAGAATCGAGCCTAGACGAGCCGAGTGCACCTTTTGAGGAGAAATGATTTTTCTCTGCTGGTTACGTCCCTGAATGTAATATTGTTGAGAGGATCCCTTTAACTTTTCGATCCGCAGAATCCCACGACCACCCGTTCCATTAACAGGCTTTAAGTATAGGATGGGTTTGGATTGAAGCATCGTTTTGACATCGGATAAGCTTTTGAACATTCTGGTCTCAGGTAGATGTCTCCGCAAGTTAGCTCGTTTAGATAGTACTTCATGAATGGTCCATTTGTTACGTAATGGACGATTTAAGAATAGCAGATGATTGTAGGTTTTGCGGAATATCAACAATTGTTGGAACCTGTGGCTGTTCTGAATACGACAGCGATCATAGATCATATTGGGGAAATTTCGCCACTTGCGAACCCATTTCTTTCGTCGTGGATCATACATCAACGCATGAATTTTTTTGTTCGTATCATGAACATCCATGGGCGTGAATATATAAATGTCGAGACCTAACTTTGCCCCCTCAATAATCATGTTTTGGTAAACCGATCGTTCCTCTAGCTGTTTATTATCATTGAGGTATAACGTTAGAATACCTAAGACGGGAGTTGACACTTCGGTTCACCTTCTTGGTTAGAAGTAATTGCAGTATGTGATCCTTCAAGCTTAAGGGTTGGTTTTCCAGTAGGACCTACCATTAATGAATGACCCGTAAGTCCTGCATTAAAGCACATTTTGAGACTGCTTATATTATCTAGAGCGACATGACAGCTTAGGTGACCTATGATTGCAAGCTGGGAGGATAGAAGAGTGGTACCCACATGTCGCTTGCGGTATAAGGGATGCACAACGATTAAGCAGACATCTTCACCAAATCCAGAGACGAAGCTCACACCTGCAAGTGATCTACCGCGATCTCCACGAACTGTAGCTATGAGTAGAGACTCTCCTGGATGCTGGAGAGTGCCCCTATTCAGTTTGGAACATTTATGAAAAGCATCCAAAGTTATTCGTTTATCGCCATAATATTTAATGAAATCAATAACACTTTGATGTTGCTTCTGCCACTGTCTTTCTGTCACAGTATTCAAGGATGAGATGTGCATCCCTTCACCTCCTTTATTAAGTGATGTTTAAGTTTGGCGTGCTAGATATTGGCTGTATTGAAAAATCTGTTCTAATGACCGTTTACGGATATGGGATTCATCAAATTTCATGGGTTTGGCATTGGCTTCAAAGAACCAAACTTTTCCCATATCATCAATACCTAAGTCCATCGACATTTCTCCTAGATCAAATCCACAGGCTTTTTCAATTTGACGAGCAATGAGCAAGGATGAGGCTTTTGCGCGATTCATGATCGTAGTTCTCATGTCTGATCCGAATAATGTTGAGAGTAGCTTCTGCGGGTTCTCAATACTTCCCCCTCTTGGAACATGTGTAGTAATACTCCTAGAACCAGCCATTCTAGCGCCTACACCTGTAATTCCCCATTGACCTTTGCCTGTTTTTTGAACCAAAATGCGAAGATCAAAACGACGATTATCTACAGTGGCAAGCTCAATTCCCTGTTGTACAATATAAGGCGAGTTTCCAGTTTCCTTTTTGAGTCGACTCCAAAGTCTTTTCATGGTAGCAGCTTTATACGTAATGCTGTTTGTATTGCTTTGAATTTTTAACCTGTAGGGTAGCGTTTTACCGCTCTGATATTTAAGCATCATGATGCCTTTACCGGCTTTTCCGCTCTCGGGCTTGAGATATAAGAAGGAGTATTTATCAAGCATTTTAGCTAAGGATGCTTCTCTACTGAGTTTCTTCGTCATGGGTACTAAATAGTCAGTGGATTTGGAGGCTTTAAGCCATTCGAATAGGTGCCATTTGTTGAAAAAATAGGGATTGTAGAGACGGATATGAGGATGGTGCAAGCAGGCACTAATTTTATGCTGAACAGCAGGCTTATCTTCATCTTCTCGTTGGGGGATCCGATTATAAATCACTTGAGGTAATGGGAAATACTGAGTTTCCCAATCTTCGCCGTTCGTATTCAGCGTGTATCCTTTGATCATGTGTTCGGATAATTTCAAGTCTCGAACGGTGACAACATAGACAGGAAAGCCTAAATTCTTCCCTGTACGTACGATGTCACCAAAATTAGCGTGATTTCCTCGAAACCCTTTGATAGGGTCTGGCATGGTCAATATAGCTACAATGGGTTTGGTTTCTTCAATATTTCGTCCATTCACAATATATCCCTCCTGCGAAACTTGCTTAGGTATAAGCAGTGTTCCAGGATATGTTCGACGGAGGCTTTTCCCTCGTCTTTTAAGGAAGGATGATTGAAAATGGATCGACCTGGTTTGGCATTGGCTTCAAACATCCAGATCTTCTCATCTTGATCAATTCCTAAGTCAAATCCGATTTCGCCAAGAAGATGCTGATGATGGAATTCGATAGCTTCTGCAAGCGCAATGGCTACTTGTTTGGCATGTTTTAATACTTCCTCTGATTTAGAACCGAAGGTACGACTAAGTGCTTGCTCAGGTGTCATGAGGGATCCACCGTTTTTTAGATGTGTAGTTACGCTACCGCGTCCGGCTTTCTTAGCTCCAATGCCGACTACGACCCATTGATTACTACCGTTCTTATGCATATGGAAGCGGAAATCAATGGGACAGTTGTCTATCTCAATTAGACGTATGCCTTGCTGAATGACGTAACCAGATAATGACTTTCCGTGCCTTGATTGGAGCATACGCATAAGGCTATTGAAATTACTGAATCTCAGGAGTACATTCTCCGTGTTTTTACGATATCGGGCGAAATAACCACGTTTAGGTAGGTAAGTTAGGCGATAGATGCCTTTACCTAGGCTACCACCAGAGGGCTTATAATAGACAAATTGATGCCGATCCAACATATCTTTTATTTTGTCTGTACTTGGATTCATAATGGATTCTGGGACATAACGATTAACCGTATTATCATTCTCTATCAAGTTGTAAATGTCTGATTTGTTAAAGAAACTCCAATTGAAGAAGGGAATCTTTTTGCGAGCAAACCGCTCCCTCAATTGATGCATCGTTCCACCCGTTTCTGCCTTTCGGCTGGGTAGTCGATTATATATTACGTCAGGGAGAGGGACAGTCTTACGAGTGAATTGACCCGCTTCATTCAAGAAATATCCGCGTACATTATCTTGACTCCAGTTGATGTCTTTGGGTGTGAAAACAAAGATGTAGCACTTCTTATTTCCTTCCCTAAGCAATTGCTTAATAAAGCCTGTTCTTGAACCGAAGGGTTGTAAAGCGGAGGGAGTGAGACCATCAGATAAAATACCGACAAGGGGACCAAGCTGGAATTCATTCTCCTCTAAGTTACGAACATAGACTCCACCTGATTTAGGGACATAGATGTTGTTGCGCACACCGGATCCTAAATAGAGGTGATTCCCGGTTTTATTTATCGTTTTGAGTGATGCTGGAACGACATATGTCCCTAAGCGAAGTTGAATCTTATTTTTGTCAGACAGCTTTAGACTTTTCCTTAGTGTATTTGAAATGTAGACGACTTTCTCGGGCTGCTGCGAAAAATGAATGTTGCAAAAAGTCAAACTCATGAATTTACCCTCCTAAGTTGTCGAAGCAATAAATAACGGGCGTAACGAAGCGGATTCTCTGCTGCCAGAACTGCACTACGGGGATCACCTATATGATTAAAGGAGGTGCGTCCCGGTTTAGAGTTCACTTCAAGTAGCCAAATATTTTCTTTGCAATCAATACCGAAATCGATGCCTAGTTCGCCTAACCGACCATAATAATTTTCTAATATTGGTGGAATATCCCTTGATAGTTTGTGTAGAACAGCCACCATCTGCTCAGCTTGCGCAGCTCCGAATTCCTTGATTAAGAAGGGCAAGACGGAGGTTGCTGTTCCGCCACCATGCAGATTAGAGGTGATCTCGCCCGAGCTTCCTTCACGCACTGCCATACCCGTAAGCATCCACTTTCCATGCGCCTCTTTCTGCATAAGCACACGTACATCGAAAGGATGCTGCTGCTTGTTATATAGGTGTAAGTAGGGTTGAATGATGAACGGGGTTTGCTTAATGAAATGATGAATCCACTTAAATCCATCATCATGATTCCTAAATTTCCGTATGAATGATTTGTTGTAGCGATCACGACCGTGGATGTTAAGCAACTCCGTCTGATGATCGTCTAGCTGGATATGAAGGGTTGATTTACCTTGTGAACCTGCTTGGGGCTTCATAAACACTTGCCCCTCATAATCAAGTAAATACTTCTCTAAAGATTTGGGCCCTGAGTAAGGAAAGGTGGGAGGGAGATAGGAACGAATGTCAGGGTCTTGTTGTAGGACGTTATACACTTTGTACTTGCCAGGTAATCCTCTGGCCCACATCGTGCAAGCTTTACTTCTAGAAGCCATAGTAAGCACCTTCGACGCCGTACCTAGAGGACTCCCTTTGTGATAATGAAAGCGATCATAGACCATGTCTGGCCAAGGAAACTGTGTTTTTATCCAGCGACCCTTTTCATATTTATATCCGTGTATGTTGGAATGATTAGCGAGCACTCCCTCTGATGAGAACACGACGACCTGCAGGCCGTACTTGATACCTGCAAGGCTTAAATTACGACAGAATTGTTGCTCGGTGAATGGAGGGTCTCCGAGTTTACTACAACAGTAAATTCCTAGCGTTCCGATGATAGTAGGAGTCATGACCGTCTCCTTTAAAGGTCTGACAAATAACAGCAATACTGAATGAGCTGTCTGACAGAGGGTCTTATTTTTTGTTCATTTAGGGGCGTGTTATCGTTCTTCGATGGCTTGGAATTGACCTCTAACAACCATATTTTCCCTGTGTTATCCATTGCAAGGTCGATTCCAAGTTCCCCGAAATGTGCCGGAATAAGAGCGTCTAGACCCGTAGCAATTTGTAAAGAGGCTTGTTGTAGATTGACAAAGGCGGAATTCTTGGCAGCTAATGGCATATTACTTTTATTTACAGCTTCCTTAACATTACTGAGACTACCACCCCGAGCTAAGTTGGATACAAAATGGTTACCACCTGCTATTCGAGCGACGATGGACGTTACATTCCATTTCCCTGTTCTATTCTTCTGCACCAAAGCTCGAAAATCGACTGGATGCTTACCGTGGTCAATCAGATTGAGTCCTTGTTGAATTTGATACCGTGTACTTTTCATTTTTCCTGAAATGCTGGAGAATAACTTAGGAAGAGTTGCATATATTTTCCTGTGTGTCCCGCCCACATTGGTGGATAATGTATGAAAAGTACCGTTAGGTTGTTTGGTAATACGAATAATTCCCTTACCGAGACTTCCGCGGATTGGCTTTAGAAATACAACAGGATAACGAGCACACATTTTCTTCAGTACATCATAACCATTCAGGGAATAAGACTCCGGCATAAAGCGTAAGAGAGAAGTATTCTGCTTTAAATAATCGAAAACTTCAGTCTTATCCAGAAATTTCTCATTAAAAACGTGGCTTCCGTGCAAGGATTTTACTTCTTTCATGAAATGCTGTACGCTAGGTTTATTCTCTAACTTTCGTGAAGTCAAGCGATTGTTCACCACATCTGCGACAGGCATGTCAGTCACACGCCAGCCATGATCATAGATCCAGCCTTTAATTGTGCTGTGATTCGGGTTGATCTGATCCGGGGTGAAGAAGTATACATATGCGCCCTGCTTCTTGCAGGCATTGACTAGCTCGCGGCAGAACAGGGAGATGGAACCAAATGGTTTATCAGGCATTTCAGGGTAATCACGACTGATCATGACGCCGATTAGTGGTCCTATACGAAGCGTCCGACTTCCTGCGTTATATTTGATTCTCAGAATAGGGGCAGAGTGAAGACCCATTTGCCTAGATAACGTTGTACTGATTCTCATACCCGTGTACTTAGAAATAGGTATGACGATAATCTCCTGTCTGAAGGAACCAAATGCTAATTGCAGAGGGCGATTTGTGGGTATTTTCCACCGTTTAATAAGCCTCTCGCCGAGCAAGATCGTATTTTCCTGCACAATGCCCGGTTTGAACATTTGGACCGATATCTTTTTTTTGGACATCGTGGATCTCCTTCCAACAACAACTTGATGTCTTGAGTCAGATATGGACTGTATCTGAACTTTGCATGTAATTCATCATATGAGGACATATATCCCTTGGTGATTGACCATTTTTCGAAATGAAGAGGAATTCTAAGGAGGAAATACACAATGAATATTTATGACAAAGCACATGATCTAGCTAAGGCACTCAAAGAAAGTGAAGAGGTTCAAGAAATTAGCTCTGCTATGAGTATTATTGAGACAGACCCTGAAGGGAAACAAATGCTTGAGGATTTCCGTGAGCGCCAAATGGAACTTCAACAACGCATGATGTCTGGAGATATGCCTTCACCAGAAGAAATGGAAACCATGGAGAAGACATTTGATGTCCTTACATTGAACCTAAATATCCGCCGATTGTTCGAGGCTGAGCGTCGTCTTAGCGTCATCATTGAAGATGTGAACAAAATCATTTCAGATAGTCTTCAACATGTATACGGACCAACGATGTAAGATGTGATTCTGTAATTCTTGTAAATCTTCTATCATATTTCATCTGAACTCTTCATAGAATAGAAATATAGATTCAAGATGAAGGAGTTGTATGGCGGATGAAGAAAAAAGGGAAGTTCAAGAATTTCTTGTACATGCTATTGGCGTTAGGCATGTTGCTGTATGCTCTTCCAAACCTATCCTTTAGCACAGGTAATGGTTGGGTTTCTGTATTTGGTCTCGTATGGGTGATGTTTGCTTTCTTGGTGATTGGAGCTCATCTACATTTTCTTTTAGGAGTAGATGAGGAGAAGAAGAAAGCACTTGATCGGATTAGAGCTGCTAAGCTTGCTCAGTGGCAATTGAAATGGTCTGAGGAACCCCAGAAAAGTAAGAGTGTATAAGGGTCTAAGGTGTTTATTATCTTGTTATTCGTAGCAGCTCTTTTAATTAAAGAGCTGCTATTTGTAATTAGTATTTTATAGGAATAACATGATATAATAAGTACAGTATAGTACAGATTTTAGGGTGGGGGTGTAACAGTTGGAGAGCCGTGACGATACGATTACTAAGCATGAACAGTTGCTACAACACATTGAAGGTTTGAGAGTAGGGAGCAAAATATCAGTTCGTAAATTGGCTAAAGAAATGGGCGTCAGTGAGGGAACTGCTTATCGAGCAGTGAAGGAAGCAGAGAATCTTGGCATTGTTATCACGAAAGAGCGGATTGGTACCGTTCGTGTTGAGAAGAAGCCGCGTAACATTTCTGAGCAATTGAGCTTTGCGGATGTGGTAGATATTGTAGAAGGTCAAGTACTTGGTGGCGCTGATGGACTCCACAAAAATCTGCATAAATATGTCATCGGGGCGATGAAAATTGATGCGATGGTGCGTTACATAGATGCAGGAAGCTTGTTGATTGTTGGTAACCGTGATGACGCACATTCGCTAGCGTTGGAGCAAGGAGCAGGTGTATTAATCACAGGTGGATTTGGAATCAGTCGTGAAGTGAAAGTGCTTGCTGATCAACTAGGTTTACCTATTTTCTCATCTCGGCATGATACATTTACTGTAGCCTCTATGATCAATCGTGCGATATTTGATCGATTAATTAAGAAAAAAATTATGATTGTTGAAGATATCGTAGGGCATAAGCCGAGACTCAACTCTCTTAAAATATCGAGTACTGTAGCAGAATGTAAGACATTGGCAGAACGGACTTCTGAACAGAGATTCGCAGTTACCGATGAATGGAATCGGGTGATCGGTATCGTTAACTTACGGGATGTCAGTGGTCTAGCGGAAGATCATAGTATAGAGAAGGTTCTGATTCGTAATCCCATTACGACAAGCTTGCAGACGTCGCTCGCTTCGGCAGCTCAGATCATGATGTGGGAAGGCATAGATTTCTTACCAATTGTAGATCGTAATCGTAAATTAGTAGCTACGGTTCTACGTAAAGAGGTGTTGCAGGCGATGAGAAACGCGCAACAACAGCCTCACTTGGGTGAGACCTTTGATCATTTGATATGGAATGGGATGGCTGAAGAACGAGATATGGAAAATCGATTGTTCTTTCATGGATTTATAACGCCTCAGATGGCGACGCAATTAGGTACGATTTCTGAAGGCATACTAGCTACTGTGATGACACAGGCGGCATTTAAGTCAGCTAAGGATATATCGGGTTATGATTATGTGCTGGATAACATGTCAACTTATTTCGTACGTCCAGTTCAGATTGAGGACCCTATCGTGATCATGCCAAGGCTACTCGAAATGAGCCGACGTACCTGTAAGCTGGAGATCGAAATTACCCATCAAGATAGTCTCGTTTCTAAGGCAGTAATGATGCTACAGTCTATTGAACACGGTTAATCTCTCACCCCTAATAAGCCCACATCATTCTAGTTCTGTAGAATGATGTGGGCTTATTAGCAGGCAATGTAAATGTTAGCAGCTTTATGAATTGATTTTCTGGTTTGTATAGAAGCTACGATTGCGAATGCCTGCAAAGATATTAAATGCACCGAGGACCAGGAATAAGCACTCAACAATAATAGATGGGGTTGATCCTTTGAATATGAACATGAAAATAATGGATAGAATAACGAGCATAACACCCATCAGGATATTCATATGAGCACCATATAAGCCACGGTCCATAGGATTTGAAGAACGACGTGAACGAAGACTGTAGTATGCAGAAGCGACACATGAGGCAATTAATAATACAAACAATAGATATTTAATAAAAGTAATCATACAATGCTGTTCTCCTTAGACTATCCATAAATTTGCTTATAGAGGTTGTTCAAAAAGTCATCTATTGATCACGAAGTAACGCTAGAAGAATATTCGGCATCGAATCTGAGTTCAACCCTCGAAGTCCGTTGCTCATGTAGGTTTGCCTACACTCCGCTACTCCTTCTTCGGTCTGTACTCACCTTCTCGGTGCTGAATAGTCGACTTTTTGAACATGCGCTTACATTTTATCATGATTAAGCTAGGAACGCACAGAAACAGTGATTTCGACCCAAACTTGCAGTACACCTTCCAAGATTAGCATGGTTTTGATCTGAACTTCATATTCTTTATCACGCACAGTATAGATTTTTCCGTTCAGTAATGATCTTGTGATTTTGTTATCTGTATCGATTTCGAATACACTACGTCCCCTTAATACATCCAAGTCGTTGCTAAGCTTGAGTAGAACCTCCTTCACAATGATGGAATCTAGTGGTGGATCTTGCTGCTCAGCACGAACTCTAATTTCTTTGATCACCGTTTGTTGCTTATTATATTTCTTTAAAGTTCTAATGTCTTCAGCGTATTGCTCTATTTGAATCCTAGACTCTTGGTATTTAAGCCATAGATTATTATAACTGGCATGAAATATTCCGTTATACATGACACTTCCTACGATCATACCTAATACAAAGATAGAGGCCAACTGTGAGAAGGGACGTAAGCGCTTAAATGGAGGAACTCGCATTTCTAATCTCTACCATTACAAATCCACTTTACTAATTCACTGCCCATATGTGCTCCTAAGAAAGCAAATAGTAGATAGAGAATCTGTTTGATAGCTGGTGATAGGTTACCTCCTAAGAAATTGCTCTCGATGACGCGCATGGGATCAATAGTTCCACCGACTGCGGCAGCTAGCGCCCATATTTTAATTCGATCTGCTATATCGAGCATGGTCTGTGTGGGAGGTTGCAGAGAAGCTACAGCTCCTACACCGCCGAGCATTGCTCCTCCGAATACGATGCCGAAGGCAATGAAGAAGTCCAATATAGATTTGGTTATAAAAGTACTCATGAATAGTTCCCCCTTTCCTAGTGCAGAAGGTTTCTCATACCGCCTGTCCGAGTCACCTGTATATTCCATTCTATGGGCGTTACCTAGTGGATTATGATAAAATAAGAGAAAGACTTATTTGAAAATAATAAGATAGCATAAGTTTAGCGAAAAGGAGGAGTGACATGGCTTCTTTTGTTCATCTTCATGTTCATAGTGAATATAGTCTCCTGGATGGAGCAGCACGTATAACAGACCTTGTGCAGCAAGCTGCAGATTACGGGATGACATCACTAGCACTGACGGATCATGGAGTCATGTATGGTGCTGTTCCGTTCTATAAAGCATGTAAGGCTAAAGGAATTAAGCCTATTATTGGTTGCGAAGCTTATTTCACTTCAGGTTCACGTAAAGAACGAGGCAGCCGTAAGGATCAGCCTATTCATCATTTAATATTGTTAGCTAAGAATGAGATCGGTTACCGTAATTTGATGAGATTATGCTCTATTGGGCACTTAGAAGGTTTTCATTATAAACCTAGAATAGATTTAGAATCTCTCAGAAATTATAGCGAAGGTATTATTTGTCTTAGTGCTTGTCTTGGAGGAGAGGTTCCCCAGCATTTATTGCATGGAAGGTATGAGGAGGCGCGTAAGGCGGCACTTCGTTACCAAGAAATATTTGGCGAGGATTTCTACCTGGAGTTACAGGATCATGGATTACCTGAGCAAAAGAGAGTCAACCCGAGCCTAGTTCAACTCAGTGAAGAGACAGGGATCCCACTCGTAGCGACGAACGATGTACATTATCTCCAGCGAGAGGATGCAGAAATGCAAGATGTATTAATCTGTATCGGCACTGGTAAGAACGTTGAGGATGAACAGAGACTGCGAATGCCCACAGATCAGTTATATTTCAAAAGTGGGGAGGAAATGACCCGCTTGTTTCCGCATATTCGGCAGGCTCTTGATAACACGCTTACCATAGCGGATAAATGTCATTTAGAGCTTGAGTTTGGGAAATATATTTTACCTGAATATAGCCCCATCCCGGAGGACCTGACTTCAGCGACATATTTACGTCATTTGTGTCAAAAGGGACTTGAGCAAAGGTATCAAGGTACGATTCGTTGGAACGAGTCGGAGACTAAGGCAGAGCTTGAACATCGTCTCTCTTATGAGCTTGATGTGATTGAGAACATGGGATTTGCGGATTACTTCCTCATTGTGTGGGATTTTATCGCATATTCTCATAAAAAGGGGATTGCTGTTGGTCCGGGACGGGGTTCTTCAGCGGGGAGTCTTGTAGCGTATGTGCTTCAGATTACGAATGTTGACCCTATGAAATATAACCTACTCTTCGAACGTTTTCTAAATCCTGAGCGAATTAGTATGCCAGATATCGATATCGATTTCAGTGATGAACGGCGCGATGAAGTGATCGAATATGTCGTTGATAAATATGGGAAAGATCACGTAGCTCAGATTATTACATTCGGAACGATGGCTGCTAAGGCTGCGGTAAGAGACGTAGGACGAGTACTGAATGTGCCCTATGGAGAAGTAGACAGAGCAGCTAAGCTTATCCCAACTCAACTGGGTATTCACATTCATCGTGCGATTGAACTGAATGAAGAGTTGAAGAAGCTGCATGATGCAGGCGGTAGAATCAGCAATATGTTGAATATGGCTATGAAAGTTGAAGGAATGCCTCGCCATGCTTCTACACATGCCGCGGGTGTCGTGATCTCACGTGATCCTTTAACGGACGTGGTTCCTTTACAAGTCGGCAGTGAGAAGACAGCCTTAACCCAGTATTCGATGGAACATCTAGAAAGTATCGGGTTGTTGAAGATGGACTTTCTAGGATTAAGAACGCTTTCTATTATTGAACGTTCCATGAGATGGATTAAAGAAATGACAGGGAATGTACCTGATTTCGACCATATTCCTGATAATGATACACTCACGTATGACATGCTAGGGCGCGGAGATACGACAGGAGTATTCCAGCTTGAATCCACCGGAATGAGACGTGTATTGAAGGATCTAAAGCCATCAGAATTCGAAGATATCATATCTGTGCTCGCTCTGTATCGTCCAGGACCGATGGAATTCATTCCTAAATATATTCAGGCCAAGCATGGGCTATTAGAAGTGGAGTATCCGCATGAAGATCTAAAGCCTATTCTTAAAGATACACATGGCATCATCGTATATCAGGAGCAGATTATGCAAATCGCTTCTCTTATGGCTGGTTTCTCGCTTGGTGAAGCAGATTTATTGCGACGCGCTGTCTCAAAGAAGAAACGCGAAGTGCTTGACCGAGAGCGGGGCCATTTCGTCGAAGGAAGCCTTAATCAAGGGTATGTGGAAGAAGAAGCTAATCGTGTATACGATATGATCGTCAGGTTTGCGGATTACGGCTTTCCACGTGCCCATGCTGCCGCATATGGTGTATTGGCATTCCAGACTGCCTATCTAAAGGCGCACTATCCAGTCCAATTCATGGCGTCTATGTTGACTGCCGTAATGGGAAGTCATCGTAAAGTAGCTGAATATGTGTTGGAGTGTCGCCGAATGGAGATTGGTGTTCTCTCACCCCATGTAAATGAAAGTGGTGTGCTCTTCACACCGGTACAAGGGAATATTCGATTTGGACTGGGCGCAGTTAAGAATGTCGGTACTCAGGCTGTAGAGAATATCATTCTTATCAGAGAAGAGAAACCATTCGAGAGTCTATTGGATTTCTGTCGGCGTATTGATCTACGTGTATGTAATAAACGTGTCATTGAATCCTTGATTCAGGCAGGTGCGTTCGACTCATTACCTGGCCATAGGGCGCAGCTGCTAGCGATGTTAGATGAAACTGTCGATGCCGCCTTGAAGTGGCGTAAAGAACGAGACGACTTACAAATTCAATTGTTCGATTTCGTAGAAAGTGCGAATTGGAATATTGAGTATCCTGACATTCCAGTATTTACTGGAGCTCAGCAGCTCGAATTGGAACGTGAATTACTCGGTTTATATCTTTCAGGGCATCCCTTGGATGATTATGATCTTTTAATAAATGAAGCGGGTGTAGATCGCTTAATGGATCTTAGTGAAGTGCCTGATGATTCCAGAGTAATCGTTGCAGGCATGGTCGTCTCGACGAAGATTATTATGACGAAACAAGGTAAAGCGATGGCATTCATGGATATAGAAGACCAGATTGAGCGCTGTGAAGTGGTGCTCTTCCCTGAGACATGGAAGAAGAGTGCATCATCGATTGAGAAGGGGGCCTTGCTTGGACTACGAGCTAGAGTGCAGCAACAATATGAGGGCTTTAAGCTACTAGCAGAAGAAGTCCTACCCTTAGATGCAACTGCTTTACAACAATTGGTGAAACGGGGGGCGTCTACTCGAATTGCACCCGCGGCTTCATCCAGAAAGACGATGTCCTCTGTACAGCCAAAAGTCATGGATAAGGTTGTTGAAGTTAGTTCTAGTTCTATCAACAAACCGTCTATGGAGAACGTTTCTAAGGTTGCGTCTGCCTTGACTCAAGCTGCACCTAATACTGTGAAACAGCAGGATAGGGCAGCTGTAGAACGCCGTGTATTCGTCAAGATTGGAGCACAGGCAGAGAATCCCGAGCTTCTTACACGCTTGAAGAGACTACTACAGGAGCATCCAGGCTCTGTCGCAACGGTATTGTTCTATGAACAAAGTCAGAAGTTGCTAGCGCTCAGCGACCACTATCGTATTGA
Organism: Paenibacillus sp.; assembly: GCA_036496075.1. Lineage (GTDB taxonomy): Bacteria > Bacillota > Bacilli > Paenibacillales > Paenibacillaceae > Paenibacillus_AQ. The sequence goes on from DASXLR010000151.1 coordinate 29,970, forward strand.
GCCATCTAAGGAACTTATCCATGAGATGGAGCAAATGTTAGGCGAAGAAACGGTACGAATAAAGTAATGGTAATGAATATAATATGAACATTTCAGAACCCTCTCGCATACACTTAGGAACACCTGAGGACAAATACTAATCATGGACAAATCTAACTTTAGGTGTATCCAATTGCGGGAGGAATGACTATGTCATATGCAATAGCTGAAGCGTTACTTAAATCTAGAGGAGTGACAATTGAAGATATAGCGGAGATCGTATATAAACTTCAGATTGTGTATCATCCACAGTTAACAGTAGAAGAATGCTTGCTCAGTGTCAGATCAGTGCTTAATAAACGTGAAGTACAATATACACTTTATACAGGTATTGCCCTTGATCAATTAGCAGAGCGCAAGCTTCTACCACAGCCACTTCAAGCCATTATGGAAGCGGATGAGCCGCTTTATGGAGTAGACGAAACTTTGGCGATAGGTATTATTAATGTCTATGGAATGATCGGACTTACAAGTTTTGGTTATTTGGATAAAGAAAAGATAGGTATTATTGATAGATTAAACAGTAAAAAAGATGAGATTCATGTATTTTTGGATGATTTAGTTGCGGGATTGGCCGCTGCTGCTTCAGCAAGAATTGCACATCGATTTGAAGGAGCTACTCTTTATTTAGTATCTGAGGATGTTGAAACGGGCCTAAATTAGGCCCCCTCTGTTGCGAAAAAAAAGATAATTATGGTATTATGAGTTCATTATATCAGCTCAGAAAATGAGATTAGGGGGCATTTGAATTGTGGACGGTAATCTACATCGCGCCTACCGCTAAGGTTGCGGACAGGATCGAGACCAAGTTAACAGAAGAAGGATTTTTGGTTCAAAGCCGTCCAATCAACCTGTCCAAACAACAATTTGAGATTTTGGTTCCTTCTGGAGAACTTGAAGAAGTTCAGGAAGTGCTGAATTCTATTTTGCGTCCGTAACGTTATTTTATAGGATTCTTAAAATTGTGTATAATAGAGGTTTAACGGAAAGAACGGCCAACAAATCAACGGCTGAAGAGGTGTAGTTGTGTTTAAAGACTTATTTCAGAAAAAAAGAAAATACGCGACCATTCCTTCAGAACGCATGGGACGAGATAACAACGTAGAAGGCGATCGCCCAAAACGAGAAGTTCCGGAAGGTCTTATGAGCAAATGTAGTAAGTGCGGCACAATCCAGTACAGTAAAGAACTGGAGAAGAATTTGAAGGTTTGCGCTACCTGTGGCTATCATATGCGTCTAAATGCTATAGAACGGTTACAAATCACTTTAGATCCAGAAGGATTTGAAGAGTTTGATAGTCATATGATATCTGTAGATCCACTTCAGTTTCCAGGTTACGTGACAAAGCTAGAAGAGCAGGCCATGAAATCGGGTCTGCGAGAAGCTGTTATTACGGGACAAGGTACTCTCTCAGGATACCCAGTTGTAGTAGCGGTTATGAGCTTTGACTTCTTCAGTGGGAGTATGGGGTCAGTGGTTGGGGAGAAAATTACCCGAGCAATTGAGGCAGCTACGGAAAGACAGCTACCACTCATTATTTTCTCAACATCTGGTGGTGCCAGAATGCAGGAGAGTATACTCAGCTTAATGCAAATGGCCAAGACAAGCGCGGCTCTTGCACGTTTTAATGAACAGGGAGGGCTCTATATTTCTGTAATCACTGACCCGACTACTGGGGGCGTGTCTGCTAGCTTTGCTATGCTTGGTGATATTAATATCGCGGAGCCAAGGGCGGTATTCGGCTTTGCAGGTCGGCTTGTTATTGAACAGACCATTCGTCAGAAACTTCCGGAGGATTTCCAAACAGCGGAATATAATATGGCTCATGGCCAATTGGATTTAGTTACGCATCGGAAAGATTTGCGCGCGATGCTCGCAAATCTTTTGGAATTTCATTGTGTGAAAGGGGGCATTTAAATGGCGGGGGAGTTGCCCTTTGAAATGCCTCTAGTCGAAATGCGCAAGAAGATTGAAGAACTCAAGACGTTCGGACATGAAAAAGAGATTGACTTTACCGATGAGATTGCCAGATTAGAAGAACGGTATAGCACACTTGAGAAGGAAATTTATTCGCAAATTTCAGCACCTCAAAAAATGCATCTTGCAAGACATCAACAACGTCCAACATCGCTAGACTTAATACAACTTATATTCACAGATTTTATTGAGTTGCACGGGGATCGCATGTTCGGAGATGATCTAGCTATTGTTGGAGGAATTGCTAAACTAAATGGTATTCCTATAACGGTTCTAGGGCATCAGCGTGGCAAGGATACTAAAGAGAATATTGCTCGTTTCTTTGGAAGTCCACACCCGGAAGGTTTTAGAAAAGCGCTCCGACTTATGAAACAAGCGGACAAGTTCAAGCGCCCGATTATTACGTTTATTGATACTAAGGGAGCATATCCTGGGAATACTGCTGAAGAGAGAGGTCAATCTGAGGCAATCGCTCGAAATCTACAGGAAATGTCGATTCTGGGCGTGCCTGTTATTTGTGTGGTCATTGGAGAAGGTGGAAGTGGCGGTGCACTTGCGATGGCAGTGGGTAATCGGGTACTTATGTTAGAGCATGCGATCTACTCTGTTATTTCTCCTAATGGAGCAGCCTCGATTCTTTGGAAGGATGCCACTAGAGCTGATCAGGCAGCACAAGCTATGAAGATTACGGCCCAAGATCTACTTCAATTTGAAGTGATTGAAGAAATTATTCCTGAACCTCAAGGGGGAGCGCAACGGGACTATGTCATAACAGCGGATGCGATTAAGAACAGCTTAACTCGGCATATAGAAGAGCTCTTGGCCATGGATGCTGAGGAACTGAAGGAAGATCGATATCTTAAATTCCGTAAGCTAGGTAAGTTCACTTTTGAACAGAACTCACCCTCAGATATGGCTAATCCTCAACCTCTAATCAATGAATAGTATGATAAAGTTCCTATACAAATTGAAGTAAATGTAGTAAATTTAATAGTTGAAAAGATTACAAACAGAGATAACATAAAAACGGAGGAAATCCTTAATGCGCAAAACTAAGATTGTATGTACTATCGGTCCTGCTAGTGAGTCGTTAGAAAACATCAAAAAATTGATTCTAGCTGGCATGAATGTAGCTCGCCTGAACTTTTCTCATGGTGACTTTGAAGAACACGGAAATCGTATCAAAGTCATTCGTCAAGCATGTCAGGAACTAGGCAAGACTGTTGCCATCTTGCTTGATACTAAAGGCCCGGAAATTCGTACAGGTAAGCTTGCAGTAGAACCGATTGAACTGGTACAGGATGAATATATCACCCTGACAACGGAAGAAATTTTGGGAGACAAAGATCGTCTTTCGATAACATATTCCGACCTTCCAGGAGATGTACAAGCGGGTTCAACTATTCTTATTGATGACGGTTTGATTGGTCTGACAGTTGTAGAAGTTCAGGGAACTGAAATTAAATGCCGCATTGTCAATGGAGGTACGATTAAGAGCAAAAAAGGCGTTAACGTACCGGGTGTTAACATTTCTCTGCCAGGTATTACAGAGAAAGATGCTAATGATATCATTTTTGGAATCGAACAGGACATCGACTTTGTTGCGGCTTCTTTCGTTCGTAAAGCATCAGACGTTCTTGAAATTCGTGAATTGTTGAACAGTCACAATGCGGGTCACATTCACATCATTTCCAAGATTGAGAACCAACAGGGTGTAGATAATCTAGATGAAATTCTAGCAGTTTCTGACGGCCTAATGGTTGCACGTGGAGATCTTGGGGTTGAAATCCCAGCTGAAGAAGTACCATTGGTACAGAAGAGCATGATTCAAAAATCCAATCGTGTAGGTAAGCCTGTCATCACAGCTACTCAAATGTTGGATTCCATGCAACGTAACCCACGTCCTACTCGCGCTGAAGCAAGTGACGTAGCCAATGCCATCTTTGATGGAACTGACGCTATTATGTTGTCTGGTGAAACAGCTGCTGGTAAATATCCAGTTGAATCTGTACTCACAATGTCTCGCATTGCTGAGAAAGCAGAATCAGCACTTAATTATCGTGATCTTTTCTTGAAACAAAGCACAGCTCAAGAAACAACCATTACGGAAGCAATCAGCCAATCTGTTGCCATTTCTGCATTGGACTTGCATGCTAAGGCGATTATCTCTTCAACAGAGACAGGCCATACGGCTCGTGTCGTATCCAAGTATCGTCCTGAAGCACCGATTATTGCTGTAACGACGGAAGATCGTACAATGCGTCGTCTAACTCTTACATGGGGTGTTACTCCAGTTAAAGGTTTGCTAGCTTCTACAACGGATGAAATGTTTGACTATGCTCTTAAAGGTGGCCTTGATTCCGGACTAGTTAAAGAAGGCGAACTAGTTGTTATTACAGCTGGTGTTCCACTTGGCCGTTCAGGTTCCACGAACCTTATCAAAATCAGCCTAGTGTAGAATTAACTTAATTATACTTGTTTAACTATAGTTAGATTGGAAGCAGTAGCCCATAAAGGGCTACTGCTTTTTTGGATTTGTAGTCTCACATATATCTTCAGAGGCAATTTTGTGAAGTGATTTTTGAATATTTTCCAATGATCCTAGGGCCCCTCGACTAGTCGACTGGATTATTACATCTGGAAACGTTATGATTTATTATACAGAACATAAGTAAGGGAGGAATCATCATGTTGAAATGGATCGTATTAGCTATTATTACTATCCCTATGGTTGAAATATTTGGTTTCAACTGGGTTGCAGATAGAATTGGAGGAACCAATACACTATTCTTGACGATTATGACTTCAGCTATTGGATTTGTTATGATGCGTTTTGAAGGACGTAAGGTCATTGAGAACTCCAAAGTTCAGATGAATTCGGGCCAAATCCCGGGTAGAAACATGGTAGATGGGTTATGTGTTTTTATAGGAGGAATGTTGTTAGTGTTGCCTGGGTTTGTGACTGATGCTATCGGCTTTACGATGCTATTCCCACTCACACGCCCCTTATACCGCTTCATGATTCTGAAATGGATCAAGAAAAAGATTGATAATGGAAATATGACAATTCACAAGAGACTGTAACAGATCTTTTACTTGCAGGTCATCGTAATCTTCCCCCCACAATGTAATTACGAAGATCTCTAAATACGTTAGCCCCATTGAATGCATCGATAATAATTAGACTGACAGGGCCTATTAACAGGCCCAATACCCCAAATAGCTTAAGTCCGACGAACATGCCAATGAGCGTTGCCAGAGGATCTAGACCTACACTGCTTGCTAGAACTTTAGGCTCCATAATCTGACGCACAATTAGAATCACTAAATAAAGAATGGACAGTCCGACTCCTAGAACCATATCCCCGATTAGAAGTGTGTAAATAGCCCAAGGAACCAACACAATACCAACACCTAGGTAGGGGAGTAAATCAACCAGACCGATCATGAGACCAATTGTAAAAGCTGAGGGAACCTGAAGGATGAGAAGACCGATCATTACAATGACAGCTGTAATCGAAATGAGAAT
>DASXLR010000152.1:0-3176 GCA_036496075.1 Paenibacillus sp.
GCTACCGTCAGCAGCTGTGAATTCTATAGGATAACAATCCATCTTTGCTGCAATGATTGAATTAAATAAACCCTTGTTGTCTGACGATTCCATATTTAATAGAGGAACGCTTAGAGAACTTCCATCTTTAAAATTGTGCACTAAGAAAATATTCATTTTGAAGGCAACTTCCTTCCCAACTTGAATTCCTCTGCAACCTCATCAAGCTTTAAAACACCCTCAGGAATAAGTTCTAAAACACCAAGAATTTTGAGGCTTAATGTAATTCTATTAAGCCCCTTCCGCTTTCTTTCTGCGAATGTCCCACCGAAGATAGGACTCAGCCCTTCAGCCGGATGTTCTTTCATGCTGATTTGGGCCTCAGTGAAGGTCAGTCCATCAAGATACATCAACTCGAAAATTTTTCTTTCATGAGGGTTATGGAGACTCATAATCAATTCTGGTATGAAGCTAGTTAATGATTTGTAAGATTTGTACCGTGCCCCTCCTTCGCTCTTAGATGCAGCAAATGCAAGTAGAGATTTAGAACGACTATTTTCTGGTTGTAAAAGTAAATGTGCGCCGGTTGCCTCATAATCCTGAACAATTTTCAGCATAGGGATGTATGATTCGAGAAATTTCGTAGTCAAATTAACATCTTCTTTATCTAAAACAGTATTGCGCCCTGCTGCTCCGCGAAGAGCACCATCAAGTTCATAAATAAATCTAAGTAGTGACATGTTTATCTCCTTCCTCAACCGATTTCCCGATATTGACCGCAAATGAACCTATCAATCCTTCGCAATACCAGCAGTTCATATCAAACTTTTTCTGTGACTTATGGATGGCTGCTGGCGGCGTTACTGTCATCTTGGCTCCGCAGTTGCATGTTACGTTAATCGATACTTGCATCCGGTGTGCCCTCCTTTGGTTTGGGGTATCTGGGTAAAGGGTGGACATTGCCTTTTGAAGAATGCCGTACATCATCGGAGCTACGGTATCTCCACTTTGCCATAGGTGATATTCGTTCATTGCCATTTCAATAGTGTCTCTCAGCATCTTGGCTTCTTGGAGCCAGTAAAGCATTGATTCTGTCCACTCTTCGAACGCCCCCATTTTAATCATGCTTTGCACGCGGCCCATATCCCCTTGCCAGTCTCTTTGGGTCATTGGTGGTTTACCTCCAGATTCTCAGTTTTCCCAGACGTAAGCAGCGCCGCTAGCATTCCAAAACTATTTCCACTTCCGACAACTACGACTTTGCGACCGGGAGTCTGTAATTCTATTGGAGTTTCTTCGATGGTTGCCGGATAATCACCGGATAATTTCCTGCGTTTTGCTTCGCCCATTGTTACCCCTCCTATGGTGTTATTGGCGTGCCTACACTTCACATACGTCTTCCCATTTCGCCCAATAGTCCCAATCAACCCTTCTTCTCTTGGAGTTCTCAGTTCAGTCCGATCATGGTCAATTACCGCTATTACCTTTTTAATAACTTTGTAATCTTCGAAATCATCATCACTTTCTACAATTTCAACAAACGATTCATCGGCTTGCACACCGTCAGAACTATAATCATCTTTCCATCTTTCAAACACTCTTTCAGCCTGATCTAGAGTCAGTAATGGTGCCGAGCTATCTTTATCAGTTTGGACACGATACTTTTTCATCTCTTATATCCTCCCTTACTGGGAGAGAAGGGCTATTAACCCTCTCTGTCCCTGTATCTTAATTGACTGGCTGGAATTTATACCGGCAGCCACAACGCTATAACCCACTCATTTAAATTTCGTGTCTTATACTTTTTCCAAATCGAAAACCTTTATTTCTCCGTTGTTATAAGAATATTAGTAAGGAAAATTTTCCTTATGTTTCATCAAGGGAGCTTATTTTTCCGGAATTTTTCCTACTTCCATACCAAGACCAATAACTCCCTCTGGTATCACTTCTAGTATTCCTGCAATTTTAAGGCTCTTTGTTATTCTTCTAAGCCCCCTTCTTTTATGTTCGTAATATGTTGTACCTTGAATCGCTGGAAATCCTGTTTTTTCTTCATCCTGTAGAAACTCACACACTACCCGGTCTTTTTCCCCTTCGATGTAGCGCTTTTGCACCGCAAGTCTTTCATATGGCGAATACAAACTGTCTACTAATGACTGTATAAATTCAGAGAGTACTTTACACGCTTTGTACTCCTTCGTCCCATTACTTTTAGAAGCTGTATATGCCAATAATGTCTTAGGTGCTTTCGGATCTAACTGAAGTAATAAGTGTGCACCGGTTCCTTCGTAATCAAGAACGACTTTTTTCATTACGGGATAGGCCCTCAACAGTTTATTGGTGATTTCAACGTCAGCCTTAGTAATTTTCGTATTACATTCAGATGCGTCCGTCAATATTTTGATAACCTCGGCAAGGGGAAATTCAGGATTTATCGTTATATCCATTTCACTCTTCCTCTCCTATTTATTAATATCTTTTTCACTTGACAGGATGTTATATTTCAAGTCTCCTCTATGAAATCCAATTACTTCGTCAGGCATTTCTTTTAGAATGCCTATTATTTTTAGACTGAGCGCTATACTAGCAAGTGCTTTCCTTCTCCGATCTGCAAATGTAGTGCGGCTGATAGGAGATAATTTACTGCTGTAGCCCACGCCCATGTACATGACTGCATTTTTAAACGGAAGTCCTTCAATATACAATTTCTGCATAATTAAACGTTCGTAAGGATTGGATAAATTTCTAATTGTTGAAAGAGCAAAGTCAGTAATGGATTTGTAGAATTGATATACATCAGAAACATTCAAGTCCTCATTAGTTAATTGACCGCTTTCTGTTGCCGATTCAAATTCCTTAACAATTCGTACCATGGGCAAGTATGCTCCGAGGAACGCTTCGGTATTTTTGATATCTTCCTTTTTAACAATTGTCCTACACCCGGAAGCTCCACGAAGAACGTTATCCAATGTGCCAATGCTCATTTCTCTATCTCCTTCCTTGGTTCAATATTTGCGCAATTATAATAGTTGATTACTATGTGAACACTGTATGGCGCTGCATAATTATGACTGACCGCAACCTTTTCGCGCTTGGTTATCCCTTGGAATCTCCCATCACGCAACGCTTGAACGGCTTGTCTTGGACTGTATCCATTCATAGTTGTTTTGCACTCGCCGATCGATCAAACTCCGCCT
>DASXLR010000153.1:0-65223 GCA_036496075.1 Paenibacillus sp.
GGGGCGGCATTCGCATGAATCTGTACGATGAGTTCCAAGGTCAAAGAATGTTGCTAGGCAGCCAATCCTATTCACTTACTTACGAAGCATTACCAACAACGTCAACTGATGGCACGGGTAGCGCAGGAAGTTAAAGTACAATCGGCACTAATTTGAGTGTAGATCCATAGTTTGGGCTCTGATTAGGAGTAAGGGAGCTGAGTGCAAGAGTGTCGCTCGCGATTTCGGTGTCCTTCTTTGAATGTAAGGAGTACCTATATTTTAATCAGTAGTTTGGTTCAACAAGTTGGCTTTCCTAAACGAAGTAGAAACCCCTTCTGCTGTTTGTTCAGCGGAAGGGGCAGTCGTTTACCAGCGCGATAAGTTCTGCTTACATAAATAGTGACAATATAAATGTCCAGATACAAACAAATGCTAGTAATCCAATACTGTATTTTAGCGTCATTTTCGTTAATGCAGCTTCTTTACCTGTTTCAGAAACGGCAGCTGTTGCAATTGCGATGGATTGTGGAGAAATTAGTTTCGCCATCACTCCTCCAGCAGTGTTAGCGGAAACTAATAATGTTGGATTTGTTCCAATGATGTTAGCCGCCGTAGCTTGAATTGGTGCAAACAATGTATTATTATTTACGACTGACCCAGTCATAAATACGCCAATCCATCCTAATATTGGTGATAAAAGTGGAAGGATATTTCCTGTTGTAGCAACTGCTTCACCTAGTGCACTTGTTAATCCTGCATAAGTCATTAATTTAGCTATACCGAGAATGGCACAAATCATAACAATTGGAATCCAGAATTCTGAAACTGTTTTTTTAAAGAGCTCAAGACCTTTGGTGACCCCTACAGATTTTGTTGTTATTATGGTCGTTAAGCTTGCCAACAATATTGCTGTACCCGTTGCACTAATTAAATCAATGCTTGAACTTAAAGTGGATCCAGGTATGCTAAATGACAATTTAGTAGATACAAGAGTCCCACTTTCTGTAAACAAATTTTTAAATGCGGGTAGGCTCCAAATTAAAACAAATAAACTCAATAAATAAAATGGAGACCAAGCCTTGATCACATCAACGGATGTATGTTTTTCAATTTCAACTTTTTGGTCGTTGAATAAGAAGATATGCTTTGGCTTCCATTTTCTTAAGAATAAAGCCAATATTCCCATAGCTAATAAAGAAGGGATAATATCAGCTAATTCAGGACCTAAGAATAATGTAATAACAACTTGAGTTACGGTATAAGTAGTAGATACAACCAAAATAGCTGGCAATATTTCTTTGATTCCTTTAAACCCATTAATTATGAAAATAAGTAAGAATGGAATCGTAAAATTAATAATGGGTAACGTTAATGCAGTCATCATGGAGACATCCATAGAAGTTACATTTCCCTCTAAATTCAATGTACCTGTGATTGCAACAGGAATACCAACTGCACCAAACGCTCCTGAAGCACCATTTGCGATGAGACAGAGCATAGCAGCTTGTAATGGATTGAATCCTAATGCAACTAATAGAACGGCACAGATTGCAATGGGAACACCGAATCCGGCAGCACCTTCAAGAAATGCATTAAAACAAAATCCTATGAGTAAAAGTTGAATTCGCTTGTCTTGTGAAATACCAGTAATACTTGCGCGTAAAACGTCAAATTTGCCTGACTCAACAGAGATCTTATATAACCAAACTGCCATGACGATAATATAACCAATTGGCCAAATCCCTTGAATGGTACCTTGTATGATACTTGCAATGGATTCACCAATAGGTAAGTTAAATATAAACATTGAAATCAAAAAGGTAACGACCAAGTTTAACAAGGCCGCATAAATACCTTTCATTCTAAATATAGTCAAGCATAAAAGAAATAATACAATCGGAATTGCTGCAACCATGGAGGAGATTATTAGATTATTGAATGGATCAAAGGTTTTTACTAACATGGTTGCTAACTCCCTTGTAAGAATTCCAAAATGGAGCTTGAATTTCTTTCAATGTTCTAACCGAATGAGTTAACTTTTCTTTTTCATCCTCATTTAATGAAAGCTCAAGGATGTCTTTTCTGCCTGAGCGATTGATAACCGTTGGAACACCAATATAAACATCGCTGTGACCATATTCTCCCTCTAACAGTGAGCCAACGGGCAATATAACTTCTTCATCTTGTAAGATGGCTTTAGTTATTCTAGCTAGTCCCATAGCGATCCCATAATAAGTAGCACCTTTTGACTCAATAATTGTATAGGCTGCATCGCGAACTTGTACAAATATTGCTTCTTTTCTTTCATCTGTCAATTCAGGCGCAATAAGCTTTCCTGAGATATTGGCAGTGCTCCATACTGCAAGTTCTGAATCACCATGCTCACCTATGATATAAGCATGAACACTTGTTGGAGCTATATCAAATTCTTCACTCAATAAATAACGAAATCTTGCAGAGTCTAAAATTGTGCCTGAACCAATAACTCTTTCTTTAGGCAAACCAGAGAATTTCCAAGTAGCATACGTTAAAATGTCTACGGGATTCGTAGCTACAACAAATATGCCGTTAAATCCAGAATCCATAATATTGTTAACAATGGACTCAAAAATGTTAAGATTTTTGTGCACAAGATCAAGTCGTGTTTCTCCAGGCTTTTGCGCTGCTCCAGCACAAATCACAACGATTGCCGCGTCTTTACAATCTTTGTAAGTACCGGAACTGATTTTTAGAGAAGTGGGTGCATAAACAATCCCATGATTTAAGTCCATTACATCCCCTTTAGTTTTTGCTTCATTTAAATCTATAAGCACTAATTCATTACATATCCCTTGGTTTACCAAAGTAAATGCGTAGCTAGATCCCACTGCACCTGTTCCAATTAAAACCACTTTATCTCCAGATGTTAAATTGCTCATGATACCTCCAATTAACTTTTTGTAAAGTATGTACTTTAAAGTTGTCTGATCATGAACGTATTATGCACCACATTATTAGTAATATACCGGGATGGTGATATGGATAATGTCTCCATTGTTAAGGGGATAGACATTGATGGGCCTACAATTTCTAATAACACAAAAATAAGCAATACTAGTCAAAGCTAGCATTGCTTATTTTTTATATACAATCATCTAATGGATGAATTGATTATTCATATTATTTTGTATAGTTATCAAAATAACCTTGTATGAAGATAACAGGCGTACCTTTATCTCCGCTTCCTGAAGTTAAGTCGGATAGAGAACCTATAAGATCAGTAAGTTTTCTAGGTGTAGTACCTTGTGCTTCCATCGATCCTACAAGATCGGAATCTTTATTGTTAATGTATTGAGATATAGCTTGTTTAAGTTCTTCGCCTCTTAAATCTGCAAAGTTATTATCAGCAAGATATTTCAACTTTACTTCATTAGGTGTACCATCAAGTCCTGATGTGTAAGCGGGTGATACAACGGGATCAGCAAGTTCCCATATTTTACCTACTGGGTCTTTGAACGCGCCATCTCCATAAATCATGACTTCAACATGTTTGCCAGTCTTTTCTTTGAGTATATGTTGTATTGTATCAACTATAGGTTGGCAATTACGTGGGAACAGTTTAACACTATTTTCTGTTGATTTATTTGATCCTAGTAGACCATAGGCTTCATTACATCCACTGCCATCAATAGATTCTGCCAATATGTTATCGAGGCTATAAATGTTGACTCCACCATTTGCTTTTAATATTTTCTTCGTTCTGAATCTTGTATGTATATCACAAGTCAGAACACTTTTTGTGTAAGCTAAAATGGTCTTGGGATTATTGGAGAATATAACTTCACATTCAATACCATATTCTTCAACTAACGATTTATAATAATCAATATAATCAACACCCGTAAAAGTATGTTTATTGTATCCAAAATGCTCACGGAATTGTTGTTCTGTTAGAACATCTGTCCAAGGATTAACTCCTTTTTCATCAAGCATATCTAGATCCACTAAGTGATTACCCACTTCATCAGATGGATAGCTTAACATTAAAACAATTTTTTTAGCGCCTTTTGCAATACCGCGGAGACAGATTGCAAAACGATTACGACTTAAGATAGGGAATATGACTCCAACCGTTTCTTCACCAAATTTGGAACTAACATCTTTAGCAATATGATCGATAGTAGCATAGTTACCTTGAGCGCGAGCAACAATTGATTCTGTTATAGTAACGATATCTTTATCATTAATGTTAAAGCCTTCAACTTCTGAAGCTTGTAGCACACTATCTACAACGATTTCCTCTATGTTGTCCCCTTGATTTATGATGGGACAACGAAGACCTCTAACAACTGTTCCAACTACTCTTTCCAATATAATCGCTCCTTATAAGGACTAAAGTTTATATAAATTAATTATCTACTTGTAATATACATCGGTTGAGTGATATAAGTAAAATTAATATATCGAATGATAGGTATTAGGGGTGCTTATATGGTAAGTAAATTAGATTTATATAAAGTATTTTGTAGGGTAGGAAAAAGTGAAAGTTTTTCTAAGGCAGCCAAAGATCTTTATATGACACAACCCGCTGTTAGTCAGGCGATCATACAATTAGAAAGAGAATTAGATATACGTCTTTTTAATAGAACACCTAAAGGGGTATCTTTAACAAATGAAGGTAGTCTTCTATTTGAATATGTAAATTCGGCTATTAATTTAATTGATGTTGGGGAAGAGAAGATTTTAGAATTTAAGAACTTAACGACAGGGGAATTAAAGATAGGTGTAGGAGATACGATTTCTAGATATTTTTTGCTTCCATATCTGGAGGATTTTCATAATAAATATCCAAATATTAAGTTTAAGATTGTTAATGGTACAACATTAAAGCTCTGTTCTATATTGAAATCAGGAGAGGTCGATATTGCAATTTGTAATTTTCCGCTTGATGATTCTACATTAGAACTAAGACCATGTATTGATATCCATGATATTTTTGTTTGTGGGGAGAAATATAAGAATATATTATCTAAACCATTAAGCCTTGATGAAGTAGTGAAACTCCCATTAATATTACTTGAAACGAAATCAAATTCCAGAAGGTATGTAGAGGATTATCTGACATCTAGAGGTATAAAAATTTCGCCAGAATTTGAATTAGGTTCACATGATTTATTATTGGAGTTTGCCAAAATAAATTTAGGGATCGCATGTGTGACGAAAGAATTTTCCCAAGAGTATTTAAATAAAGGATTATTATATGAAGTACAACTAAATGAAGAAATACCAAAGAGAAATATCGGAGTATGTTTTCTAAAAAGTGTGTCTCTATCACCAGCTTCAACAAAATTTGTTGAGATCATAGAAAATAAACAGGCAGGTGTGTTCTGAATGGATAAGAAAGCTAAGCAAATATTAATGAAAACCTTTTGGAGCAGCAACGGCTGGAAGAATACCAGCACGCGCTTTTTCTCGGGGGAAGATTTTGAATATGCGAAAGATAAAGGTCTGATGTTTGATCCGATCACGATGAGCCATGATGAATGTGTGCTGCGAATAATTGAATTGCATAAGGTGATTACGAAGGAAATTGTGGCGCGAGCTTTTTTGCATAGTCTGTCTACCAGAAAGGTGTACTTGAGAAGCGCACTCTCTAGTTGGGCGTTGACTCATCGAATGGTTGCCCATCCTTATGAGAGTAATGTCGGGAAGTATACGACTAACAACAATGGCAGTACCTACGCTTGTTTTGGCGAGTGTTATGTCTGCGATACATATGGCGTAGGTGTTCATGAAGATTATACGAATGAAGATATCAATGTGTTGAATTTTGAGAGAATCAAGTGGGGCGGAGTACGCTTGAATCATGTGTTGTATTGCATGCTTGATCTTGAACAATTGCTCACAGAGCCAGATATAGTAGTGAATGAAGAGGACGTGGTCATATTTACAAATATACTGGCTACCATTACAAGTTGCGATCCAACAGATGCTCCACGGCAACTAGAGAAAAGACTGAATGGTATTTTACCCTCTAATAAAGGTGAACGTGATTTTTTGATGGAAATAATGGCGTATGCCGGGATTTTGAACGCAGAAGAGGACAGACCTGGAAGAGGAGGGAAAAACGACTTTTGGGCTATTGTGCACTGGAGGGGGATAGATGGGTACTCCAAGCAAGCGGTACAGGATTATTTTGCTCAATGGTTATAGAAAGTTTAGTTTCACTATATTTGAATCTACTGCTTTATCACGTTTTAATATTAATGTATCATCTTATTAGTGTATTTCGTATCCTATAAACGAATAGAGGTAGAGTAATGGACAAAGTCCCCTTTGAAGATTTTGACTTCACAAACTTTTTGGATGATCGCGATTATGCTTTAAAAAAATATGTTGCCGAGCCGCCTACAGACGAGTTGATTGCTTCAGTAGAAGAAGAACTAGGTTATACATTGCCAGCTTCCTATATTGCTATGATGAAATTACGTAACGGTGTTATACCAATCAACACTTGCTTCCCTACAGAGGAAGGAACCTCATGGGCAATAGATCATATTGCTATTACGGGTATTATGGGTATCGGACGTAAGAAGACATATTCTCTGTGTGGAGGACTCGGTAGCCAGTTTATGATTGAAGAATGGGGCTATCCTGACATTGGTGTCGTTATTTGTGACTGTCCTTCTGCAGGTCATGATGTGGTGATGTTGGATTATCGAACATGCGATAGGGATGGGGAACCCAAGGTTATTCATGTTGACCAAGAAGATGATTACAAAATTACGTTTTTGGCCAAAAATTTTGAGACCTTTATTCGAGGCTTGGTGAATGAGGAAGTTTATGATCTTTTTGAGGAGATGGAATCGTAATGAATGTTGCGGAGAAAATCAAACCGTTTCTGTTAGTAGAGCATGATAGTGGTAATGTGTCCGTGATTCTGAATGTGGGTACGTATAAATCTGAAATTTTCCAATCACGGGCTGATGAGGGATTTGAAGGCAACGGTTATGATTGGGGATCTGTGGCGGCTGTTTTTCTGGAGGAAAGAATGCCGCATTTAGTAGACATAGTGCGTTTTGATTCAGAAGCGGATATGTTCTGTGCTTATTCTAACAAAAAAGAGGCTATAGAAAGTTTTATGATAGGGTTTAAAGATGCTTGTGAGGATGATGTTGTAATTAGAGATTTATTGTCTCGCGCTGAATTAGATTAATCAGGGATGTACTGTACGCTCTTATTTTATGTATAGGGGGAAGTAAAATGAGCTATGATTTGATGGTATTTGAGACAACTTCTGCACCTAAAGACAAGAAGAGTTTTATGAAGTGGTATGAGCAACAGACAGAATGGGCAGAAGAGCATAGCTATAATGACCCATCTGTTTCGTCCGAGGCTCTACGGAACTGGTTCTTTGATATGAAGGAATCATTTCCACAAATGAATGGACCATATGCTCCTTCTGACGATATATTGGATGCTTTAGAGGAGGCAGAAGATCACAGGGTGTCTGACTATTCCATGGGTCGAGATATTATCTACATTTGTTTTGCATGGTCATGTGCTGATGATGCATATAAAACGGTGCGGAATCTGGCTCAAAAGCATAGAGTAGGATTTTTCGATGTTAGTGGTAATGGAGAAATCATATTATAAGTAGCGTGAGATACAGGAGAGTGAGATACAAGGAGAGCATTACACCCCGCCAAAGGTTCGGAACACGAGAGTAAGACAACATTGTATTGATCTCAGACTGACCCATCAGCAAATTGCGGATATGATCGGAACGGTAAAATGGGGCACGATTTCACAAGGAGGATGCAGCACAACATGAACAAAACAGACCGTTTGTTAGCCATAGTGCTTGAGCTGCAACGCAAGAAGGTCTTACGAGCTGAGGATTTAGCGGCTACATTTGAGACGAGTATCAGGACCATCTATCGAGATATTCAGGCTCTTAGTGAAGCGGGAGTGCCAGTGGTAGGGGCCCCAGGATTGGGATATTCCTTGATGGAAGGGTATTTTCTACCACCGATCAGTTTCACAGCGGAAGAAGCTGTGACATTGCTCATTGGGACGGAGTTTATCGAACAAAGATTCGATACCGATTATGGCATCAAGGCGCAAACCTCTCGTAGGAAAATTGAAGCCATCCTGCCGGAACGTATTCGCAGCGAAGCATCTCGGGTACGCGACACCATCCGGCTGCTCACTTCTGGTGGAGATATAACTCGCGGACAAGAGAAAGAGTACATCGAAACGATACGACGAGCGATATTGGAGGCGCGAAAGGTAAGATTCAATTATTCGAAAAGAATGCCCGAAGTAGATGGGAATCGTCAAAGTGTTCGTGATGCTGCACCTTATGGACTTGTGCTTGTTCAAGGATCATGGATACTGATTGCACAGTGTGATCTAAGGCAAGATATTCGTCATTTTCGGTTGTCACGGATGACCGAGCTTACTGTTCTGGAGGACCGATTTAAGGTACCGTCCGATTTTAATTTGCACGATTACGAGCCTTCGGACGACCGCAACATACGTGTGTGCATTCAGGTCAATCTTGACATTGCGGATAAAGTGATGGAATCGAACAACTTTTACATGGAGGCAGCAGAGGAACATACGGATGGTTTATATGTGAACTTTCGCGTCCGTCAGCCTGAGGAATTACTACATTGGGTGCTCGGCTGGGGAGCGGATGTCGTTGTGCTGGAGCCAGAATCTTTCCGGAATCGGGTGCGTGATGAAGCTGAAAAAATGTTAAAACGCTACTGACACACTGTTGTCAGTAGCGTTTTTGTATAGTTGGACTATATGATTATAAAGGAGCTGTTTGAAGGATATGAACACAATTGAAGCTTTACAGCGTTTTGAAGAAATTGCGAATCACTATCTTCATGAATTAGAGAACCTCAGCATGGAGCAGTTGAAGCGTCAGCCGAGTGAGGACGAGTGGTCGCTTGGTCAGATGTATCAGCATCTGATAAACTCGGCTCTTTATATGCAGCTTCGTAATATTAACAATTGCATGACGCAAAGCGAGGATTCCATTGCCCCTCCAGTGGAAAAAACAAGAGAGGGTGTAGCGATATTTGATCAAGGAAGTTTTCCACCCATACGTATTCAAGTTCCGGCCTCCCCACAATATACACCGGAGCAACCAGATAGCAAAGAGCAGCTGATCCAAGGATTGAACACCGTGATCAATCGAATGAAAGAAATCGAGCCGATGCTTGAAAAGGCGCCCATGCAGAATACGGTATCCCATCCGCGATTCGGTGCGCTACATGCGAAAGAATGGTTTTTGTTTATCGAAATGCACTACCGTCATCATCTTCTACAGATGGAACGTTTGAAAAAGGTACTAGAAAATAACGTGAAAATATGAAAAAGGAAGAGATGGGAGCCATGCTGTCGGATGGAATAAGCGAGCAAAGCCGCTATTGGATTGGCGTTGTATCCGCTTCACATGTGAAGCGGGGTGTGCTGGGTGGATTCGCCCAGCTCTGCCACGGCAAGTCAGCACCTTTGCGGCGGATGTCCCCTAACGATTGGCTGATATACTACTCTCCACGAACGGATATGGCGAAAGGGGAGGCGCTTCAAGCATTCACTGCCATTGGGCAGGTTGCAGATGATAGAGTCTACGAATATGAGATGTCCGAATCCTTTGTGCCATTCCGTCGGAATATCCGCTATATTCCGTGTCGAGAAGTGAAGATCGCTGATCTATTGAACCGGCTTAGCTTCACACGCGGGAATCGAAATTGGGGGTATACCTTTCGCTATGGTCATTTCGAGATCGGACGAGAAGATTTTCTGACGATTGCTGACGCGATGCGTTAGCAAAGAATCCATATTTTCTCTCAACAGCTTCTCAAACAATTTTATTAATGTAGGTTTATAATGTAAATAGGAGATTCGGATATGATGGTGAAAGGAAAGCAAAATGAAAAGAATATTGTTCAAGTATTTGACTAAATTTACATCACTTAACGAAGAAGAACAACAGGCGATTGTTGACGATATACTTATTGAAGAATACAAAAAAGGAACTATGCTCCTTAGACAAGAAGAAGTCCCCGCTAAATGTTATTTCCTATTGAAGGGATGTGTAAGGCAGTATTCGATAGATGAAACGGGAAAAGAGGTCACATCAAATTTCTACACAGAAGAGCAAGCAGTTTCGATTTTCAATTATCATAAACAAGATAGGTCATCCCCATACTCATTAACTTGTCTAG
Organism: Paenibacillus sp.; assembly: GCA_036496075.1. GTDB lineage: Bacteria > Bacillota > Bacilli > Paenibacillales > Paenibacillaceae > Paenibacillus_AQ. The sequence goes on from DASXLR010000153.1 coordinate 10,209, forward strand.
AAGACTGTATATTGGTTGTTGGTGATCTTGATGCCGAAAAGGACATGTTTAGCAAATACTTACAATTGGAAACCATGACACGCAAGATGGTAGAGGAAGATCTGGGTGAGGTACAAGATGAATTGGCTTCATTTATCGCTTCTACACCTGAGGATCGCTACAAAGCACTATTACGAAAAAGACCTTATCTAGTCGATCGTGTACCTCAACATCAATTGGCAAGTTATCTTGGTATTACCCCAGAGTCATTAAGTAGAATCAAGAAGCGGATCAATAAAGGTAATTATTAGTAAATTTGAAAACACCTCCACATTGAATTATTTTTCAACGGAAGGTGTTTTTATTTGTTTCATTTTTTAGTCAGTAAAATTAAACTGGAATGGATTCATAGGCCAACTTCATTATTATATCTTTATGTTGAGGATATTTAGACAAAAGTTCATCCTGTGTAAACAACTCAAAGTCTTGAAAGTCAAACCCAGGCGAAACCATACACCCTACTAAAGAGAATGTATCTTCATCCGTAACAGATGAACCAAAAATACTATTTTTTGGAACTCGTACTTGTGGGACTTCGCCTAGATCTAAGTTTATTCCTAATTTAAACTCTTTATAATCCCCATTTTCATCAATAATATGAACGGTTAAAGGACTTCCAGCGTGGTAATACCATAATTCGTCCGATTTCAAACGATGGAAATGTGAGATGTCATTAGAACCTAATAGAAAGAAGATACTTGTATAAAGATTTCTCTTCCCATCAAAATTTACTGTTAATTCTCGATCTGAAGTTTGTTCCTTAGATTCAAATGTTCTTTTATAATACCCACCCTCTGGATGCGGATCTAGTCCAAGTTTTGTTACATAGTACTTTGCGTCATGTTCTTTCATAGCATTATACCTCCCATTAGATGTGTAATATATTCCTTAAAATTACCAAACGAATAACCCTACAACCATTGCAGTTAAAATAGAAACAAGAAGACCACTCACCAATAATAACCATGTATACTTTGCGATGTATTTAGATTTTTGATCTCCAAATAATGCTTGCATACTCCCAAGAATAATCCCGATTGTCGTAAAGTTACAGAAAGAAACAAGAAACGTAGAAGCCACAGCTTCGGTATGCGGATTTAAGCTAGAGAGAATTTCACTTAAATTGGTCATAGCAACAAACTCATTTAGAACAATTTTCACACCCATTAATTGACCCACAGTGAATATTTGAGAAAAATCAACGCCCATTAAGAAGCTGATTGGCGAAAAAATCACCCCAAAGATATTTTCCAGCGTGAGGTTAGCATTAAACAATCCTAAGAAGGAGTTCGTAGCTGTAATAAGGGAGACGAATCCAATAAGCATAACGGCAATAATTAATGCTAGTTTACCGCCAGTCATCATACTTTTTGAAATCATATCAAAGAAATTGCCTTTTTCAGATTTTGTTGGAGAATAAACGATATCCTCTTCTTTTGTAACACGATACGGATTAATTAAAGAGGTAATAATCAACGCACCGATTGCATTCAAAGGAATGGCCGTTAACACATATTTTGCGTCTAATAGTTGTAAATATCCACCTAGCATCCCGGCACTAACACAAGACATACTAATCATCGCAACCGTTAACAACCGTTTGTCATTCATTTTACTTAATTGACTCCGTGTTACCGCCAATGCCTCATTATTCCCTAAAAACATAACTTGTATAGCATAAAAACTCTCAAAGCGAGGAGTTTTCGTAATTTTAGAAAAGACCCATCCTATCCCATTTATAAGGACTGGCAAAATTCCAAAATACGTTAATATATCAAAGAATACCACAACAAAAATAATCGGCATTAATACATTCATAAAGAACGTGAATGTGGAACCATCAAGAGGTGCCAACTCTCCAAATACGAAATTCACGCCGGACATTGAACTATTGATTAACCATAAGAAAAAATCGGAAATCCACGAAATCACGTTTGCGCCAATATCGGTCGATAACATAAACCAAGTTGTGGCTAGTTGCAAGACAAGCAAGATCATGATTGGCTTTACTGCCACTTCCTTTTTGTTGAACGATAAAAGATAGCTTCCGCCTAATAAGATAATAATTCCAAGAACATTAATCATAAAATACATTGGGGTATGCTCCTTTTGAATTTTCTAAGTTGTACACATTAAAAATGAATCTCTCGATAGATCAACAGAAAGCCCCAGAAAATATGTTCACTCTATGAAGTAAACAATATTTTCTGGGGCTCAAATAAATCCAGACTCCTAATAATCGTGCATAGGAATCTGAAACACCAATATATTGCTACTCATAGTCGAGCCTTTACGGGGTTCGGTAGAAACTCGCAGGCCATATTCCTGCGATTATATGAGAGAAAACTATTCACTTTTAATGTTCGGTTGAATTATAGCAGAATATATAAAAATAATAAAGTATTGACTTCATTTATCGCTTCTACACCTGAAGAACGCTACAAAGCACTATTACGAAAAAAACCTCATCTAGTCAATCGTGTACCCCAACATTAATTAGCGAGTTATCGTTGGTATTACCCCAGAGTCATTAAGTAGAGTCAAGAAGCGGATCAAAACAAGTGATTTTTAGGAAGGTTGTCATGCACCTTTGGGGAGTTTTCCTCCTCTGAACAGCAGCCATATCCCAAAGCCTAGTTCTCCTACAATCATTGGTACACTAAATACGAGATTAAGTGTTGAAATTAACCCATTATATTGTGGAAGAAACGTTTTGTTTAGGTGAAGGGCAATATAGCCTATTGAAGCAAGCAACAATAAAATGCTGATAACTTTAGGAACGCTGTTTGATTTGAAAGCCACATAGCCCACAATCATTAAATGCCCACCGAAAATGATCAAACCAATAGACCAAATAGATTGAAATGCTTCAAAAAATAGCATCATAAGTGCTTGAATTTGTTCGGTTTTAAATGAGGATAAATAGTTTGTTTGTTTCGAGAGAAGCAGCACAAATATTAAATTCAGTATGGCAATTCCCAATATAGTCGAATAGGTAAGACGGAACCATGCACTGAGCAATGAAAGACTTTTATTAAATGGCTTCAGGAAGATATAGAAAGCCCAGGCGACCACTATGTCACAGATCAGGATGATGACCCAACCAAAGATTTCACCTTTGAAAAGGTTATTTGATGACACGATGTTGTTATATGTGGCGCTGGGATCGCCTTGTACCACAAGACTTTCATGGACAAAACCATAGGAAAAAAATGAGGCAAATACCATGATGATAAGCGAAGTGCCAGCAATTAATGCAGATTTCCGCTGATACGATAGTTCTTTTACTGATGTAGCCATAAGATAACCTCCTATATTACATTATTGATTTTCATTATATTAAGAGGTTTATGACTGGTCATTAACTTAAGTCAAGAGAGCAATTATTTTCGAAAATTACAACTCTGCCATGCTGGAGAAGGCTATACTGATAATGGTATAATTTTAAAAAGGTTATTAGAGTGGGAGGCATTAATGATGAGAGATGATCTTTTGGCACAACTGGATGTGTGGCATGAAGAAGATGAATTTGAAGAAATCGTAGATGCAATTATGGAGATTCCTGCGGAGGACAGAGATTATGTACTGATAAGTCATTTGGCCAGAGCGATGAATAATCTCGAACGTTACGAAGAGGCGATAGAACAGTTCTTAGCCATTGCAGAAGAGGGTAAGGATGATCCGCTTTGGCATTACCGAACGGGGCTTGCCTATTATTATCTGGACCAATATGATGATGCCTTGAGAGAATTTGAAGTCGCAGATCAATTAGACCCCGGAGATGAGGATACCTTGGAGTTCCTGGAATGGATCCGGAGTAAAACCGCTCAGAAGCCTGTAGAAGAGTCCAGTGTCCAGTTTGATACGGACTTCGATTTCACGAACTTTTGGGATGACAGTGAGCATGCGTTGGAACAATATGTTTCGGATCCGCCCACAGATGAGCTAATTGCTTCCGTAGAAGAGGAACTGGTCTTCAAGCTGCCAGCTTTCTATATTAATATGATGAAGGTACATAACGGGGGTATTCCCCAAAATAGATGTTTTCCTATAAGGGAAGCAGTCTCCGGGGGAAAAGATTATATTAAGATTTCTGGTATTCTGGGAATTGGACGAAAGAAGAGAAATTCGCTGTGCGGAGATTTAGGCAGCCGGTTTATGATTGAGAATGAGGGCTATCCTGAAATTGGCGTGATGGTTTGTGATTGTCCTTCTGAGTCTGGGGTGGTGATGCTGGATTACCGTTCATCTGGAAATGACGGCGAACCAGAGGTTATTCATGTGGATAAAGAGAATAATCACAAGATTACCAGACTGGCCCCAAACTTTGAGGCTTTTATTGGCGGACTGGTGAATGAGAAGATTTACGATGCCAAGCAATAGTATGGTTTATTCAAATACCGGTATCCACTTAGAGAAGCGATATTAGCATCGGATTTTAAGGGATTAGGAATACGTAGATTTAATAATGCAAAGAAGTTTTAGCATTAGGACATATACAGCATCCTGGAAAATACAGATAGGCGTGCAGGTTTATTAAAGAAACCACTGTTGCGTATATAGCAGAAATAGTCCCCGACTTGAAAAAGGATAGGGGACTATTAAATATGGTTCCAGCTATGTTCTGCAACCGCTCTAGAGATTGATGGGCAACAATGAGTTTTGTCTCAACTTATGTGGACAAAGCTCTTTCTCGAGGATTGAATAAGTAGAGGATATAAGCATACAGACCGTGAATCAGCAAAACAATAAACGTAACGAGTTGAAATCCGATAGAGTACCAACGCACGGTAGTCGATCGCTGCTTGAGAGCCAAAGCCAATGGAGCGTAGGATACCACCGTTATAAGGATCCTCGAAGTTAGCTACTCGAATGAGCAATTCAATCTCTTTCGCACCTTTCACATCGTAGGATGCTGTGAAAGAGACATTCTTGGGCATGTACTCATTAGCATTTTCGGCAGGTTTTCCGATATCGTCTTCGACTTGTCCATTCATTTCCACCCCAGACGAAGCTTGTAATCCTCGAAACCAAAATGAGACAGGCTGTTTCAGCGGATCGGCCAGAATGCGTAGCCGGTACGTTCCGTACCCAAACGAGGAACTCGACCCTTTTGATAGCACGCTGCTCCAGTCTCCCGGAACCTGAATATAACGCAACTGGTTTTCAGCCAATTGTATATCCTGATGGGAAGCTAATTTTTCAGGGTAAATCTCCCATTGTCCATCCAGAGGGATTGTGGGAGATTTCTCTAAGTCCCAACCGTGCATGTCGAGTACACCATTGACAGCATGAGGGTGCTCTGATGTTGAAAATATTTCGGACCAACCCCATCGCAGGCTGAGGAGAACGCTAAGAAATAATAGAATTGTGGCTAAATATTTTAGAGTGGGGTACTGTGAAGTGATGTACAATGAAGGAAAGCACAAACCATTACTCATTTCGTGTGAAGAACTTGACGAGTTGGGAAGGAATATTTGAGGATGGAAAAAGAAGTGATTAACCATTTATCACCTCCTTATAACGTTTATATAGGTCAGAATTGAATATAATGGATATATATGATACAAACTTCTCTGAATTACAAATTAATGTTAATATTTATGATTGATCATCAATAGACGAATATGAGGACGTACGTTGCACACAGACACTGACATATTTTCGGGGTCATCCGGCATTGCTTTTTTTGAATGGTTTTACGAAACGACATTTATTCCTTGTCAAGAAAGATGCACAGAAACATTTGTATAGTCTGAACACGAACTTTTAGAGGAGATTCACGATTGGTTTGAGCCTTATTGACAACTTCAGTCTAACAAATTGTATAATTTAGGGGATCATTTTGATGAGGAGAAATAATAATATGTTAGCAGTCATACAACGCGTTGAAAACGGATATATCGCATGTTTTGAGAGGCATCTAAAGCATTCTGTTGAAAAGGTATGGTCTTCGTTGACTGAGAATGATCAGTTGGAGAAATGGTTTTCTGAGCTTCGAGTCGATGACCTCCGTGAAGGAGAAATTATTAAGTTCAATATGCAGGATGATATATTTGAGGAACTTGAAATTATCGAGCTTAAGATGTGTTCCGTTTTGGAATATACATGGGGTGAGGATCGTGTTCGTTTCGAGTTATATCCAGAGCCCAATGGGTGTCGCTTGGTCTTAATAGAAAAGATTAATAAAATTACGGATCATACCTCAAAGGATCTTGCTGGGTGGCATGTTTGTTTGGAAGTCATTAGCAAATTATTGGAAGGAAGGACACTAGATTCACGGGACAGTGAATGGAAAAGATGGTATGAACAATATGTACAGCTTATCAAAAAGTTCCCTGAAAATAGTTGATTTTTTTCAATACGAATCGTACCGTAAATCACCGCTAAATATTTCGGTATGAAAATAGTGTTTCTCTAAAACATCGAATAAGATCGACGGAAATCGACATACAAACAGGCTGACCCTAACACGTCTTCATCAAGCGCCGAGCTGAGATACGCCTGATGGAGGGACAAGTATAGGTCAGCCTCTTTTGCAGGTGTAGCCCGTTCTAGAACGGACTCATGCCGATCGTATTCACTTTCTCGCCTGTAATATCGACACCCATTCTCGTCGTAATGTCACGGTAATGACCAACGCGGCGGCCGACCCGATAGTCGGTTTCGTCTTTGTTGCCTTCAAAGCTGCCGTTGATGATCATAATGGTAACACCAAAACCCGCAGGTGTTAATCCTTTGGAAATGTCTGCTGCCGAAGGTGTCCAATTGCCAACGATCACATCGTGAGACGAAGGTTTCGGAGGTTGTGGTGTCATCCAGAACAGGATAGCCGTCATAAAGCCCAATTTGCCGTCGTTCACAATAAGCTCCGGTTGTTGGAGCAGTGTGTTTTGATTCCCATAAATAATTCCGCTAATTAGTCCGTAATTGTAGTTCCAGCTCAATTGAATCGGCCCGCGTCCATGATACGATTTGCCCGAAACTGGAGGGAAGTCAGCATGAGTCTGAACGTAACCGATGTTGCTAGAATTGATGTACGATACTTCTTCATTCCAAAATAATCCCCAACTGAGTTCACCACCAGGCGCCGTCGCCCAACCTCCGCCCGTTTCGTGCGCAATATTGGAGAGGAAAGCCGCCAGTTCGCGTTTGCGGTTCACAGCAGAACCTTCTTTAATAAATGAACCGAAATCGACTGTTTTGGAGATGATCGGAACCGTCAAGTTCCATGAAGCGTTAAAGTCAGCATTTTGATAGATGAGCGTTTCTGTCTTCGTTGCCTTGTCTAATCGGAATACGCGATTGTTCCATGTAGCTCCCTGCCGGTATTCAAGCTTGTACTTGATATTTGCCACATCGGTTACTGCTGCGATCAGATTACTATACGAATAATAGTCTACTTGCCCTGGTTTGTAATATGGCTTGCTTGCGGCAAATGTGTGCCACGCAGGCGTGCCGATGCGCATCGGGAACAGCGCTTCGTATTCCGCCTGTGGTAGTGCGCTCTGTACGGCTGCAATCGCATTGGCTGGCGAAAATTGCGGATCTATACCGCCCCATAGCGATGTGATTTGCTGATCGGTTAGTACGCGACTCTGGCCGGAGTTTAATTCGCCGAGAGACGTCTTTACGTCGATGCTCGAACTTGCTGTCGTGTTATTTGCGCCATCCTTTGATTTTACATAATATGTGTATTGGGTATCTTGCTGCAAGCCTGTGTCGGTGTAAGTCAGTGTGGAGGCGTTGGTCGAGGAACCGACCTTCGTCCCGCCACGGTAAATATCATAACCAGTCACAGCAATGTTGTCTGTTGCGGCATCCCATGTCAATGTGATCGTGTCAGCTGTTTGCCCCGTCGATACAAGATTCATCGGAGCTGTAGGAGGGATAGGATCTGGCACGCCTCCCGTATCCGGACCAAGTAACAGCCAAGGTGAGCTTGATGAAGCACCTGGTACATCGCCCTGCGTCCACCATTTGGCCTTATACACATTGTTGTTATAACTGACCTCATTGCCTGTTAAGTACACTTGAGTGGACACCCAAGGCGATGCGGTTAATGAAGCTTGCTGCTCTTGTTGCTCTTGTTGTTCTTGCTGTTCTTGTTGTCCTTGTTGCTCTTGTTGCTCTACGCCATTTGCGGAGATAGTACTTGTAACCGCTTCCAAAGGTGCGAATACTAACAATGCGGACAGTAAAGTGATGCTTACGTGCTTTAACTTTTTGCTTGTCAACCTACGTTTCATAGTAATCCTCCTATACTAGTGTGAGTTAAATCACTATTTAGTATAATAGACTCCAAATCTATTATCTATAGTCAATAAAGACTATATTAGATTAATTTTGAAAAATTTGTTATGGATAATCATGTAAAATTGAATTGCACTCCATGCATCGATGGTATATTTCATTTTTTTACTTTTTGCTCTAGCTCAAATATGAGTTCATTTGCCATCCGTTTGTTCAAGCGATAGGTTTGGGTTTCGCCAAGGTTTGAAGCAAGATCCTTGATCTTTGCGATCTGAGTGTCAGTGGGTGGCTGAAGTTCAATCATTCGTTCATAGTTGAGATAAGCGACTTTCAGTGCGGTTTCTGCGGAAAGAAGATCAATAGTTTCATATAAGGCGTCCGCAGCTTGGCGAATAATGCGATCCGGTCGATCCCATATTTCGTCCACTCATTCACAGCACTAGGATTCTCTGCGGCATGGTTGTGAATGTCAATGAGGGTAATATCCTGATACAACTCGGATAATTTTTTACGGGTATCTTTAGCACCTACGAATCGAATGAACCCATTCTAGTTCCTGCTTCGGTTCATAAACAGTAAGAGGTTCAACGATTACTTCGCTGTTCGATCCTGTTGAACACCCGGTTACAACTAGAACAACAAGGCTTAAAGTGCAAAGTACAGACTGCAATTTTTTGGGGGACATATTCATTCCTCCCTGAACACAATTGTTTTATCAGATTGAGAGATTTGCTTTTATCAAAACTATTAGTTTTTGTCTATATCTCATCAATTTTGGGGGAATTTCCAACTAAATAAAGTATGGTATAAAACAGAAATAAACTCAACTATTTTTGATAGCTGAGCAAAGTAACAACGTAAACGATAATCCTATTTGGAATCCCTAAGTCAAGGTCTGTTGATTCAGTCATGGATTATTGCAGAGCTGTTTTCAATCCATTCGGATCACCTAGCAAGCCCGTATTTGTATTAAAGGTAGATTTATCGTGGGTTTAAGATAAATCGGAGGGATGCGTACCACACCCAACACTAAAACTTTTATCTCCGATCTAGTAGACCCAATACGGTTTACTTTATGTATGGACGAGGGCGCTGTTTTAGCTGTAACACGTGAATATTAGAGAATAAGGTGATCCCTTAGGAGGTCACCTTATTTGTGGTAGGGATGCATAGTCGGATCAACTTTCCCACATATTTATTGATTTTACTCTACAAAATTCTTTGATTCCAGAGTATATAGGTCATAAAAAATATAGCAAGTGGAAGGGTTTATTTCCCTGTAAAACTCAAAAGGAAGAGTTGGTGATGGGTGTGAGAGCAGACCTGCAAGAAAAATTGCTTAACCAATTTCCTTGGGCAAGACCTGATTCAGACAAGAAAAGCCTTTGGAATATGTATGGTTTCGCTATTGGTGATGGCTGATATGGTTTAATCGAGAAGATGTTTTTAGACATCGGAGTGGTTTACGGAGTAGATGGATTGGAAGTAAAGCTTGAAATTGCTCAAGTAAAAGAAAAGTTCGGGGCTTTGAAGGTTTATTTTCATGATGGGTTAGATGGACTCTATGACCTGGCTCTCAAATTATGAAGATCTTTCCCAAAGCGTCTGTTATGACGTGGGGGTCAGGGACATCACCGAAGAATCGGGTTCTGGTGGATTACGATGTGTGATACTTGCGCAGACAACCGCATTGTAAATTTTAAGCAAATTGATGGGAGGGAATAGTCATATTAAGCCAATCTTTAGAAGACAAACTCGTGGAACGTTTTCCTTGGGCGAAAGATACGATTATTTTTACAGACGATAGTTGGTATCAGATCCTATGGGATATATTCGAGGAACTTGATCGTTATCCGGTTAAACCCAAAATCTTTGTGATTAACGAAAAGTATGGTGCAGTGACAATCGATTATTCGTGCAAAAAGGGTTGCCAATCAGAGGTTCACGTCATTGTTAAGAAATATGTAGCGTTGTCCGAGAAGGTCTGTGAAGTATGTGGGCTTTTCGGTTCTGTCCTCAACAGAACCGAGAAACCCGACTCGAACATCGACTTGGGCGCACCAAGTTTCGGGTATTAGATCGAGACACCTGCTGGCACTTACTCGATTGACCGATCGGGAAAGATCACGACTTTATAAGGGGCTGAAGTCGATCTTGACAGCTTACTCACTGGGTCGATCGGAGTAGACTCCACTCAACCCACAAACAAGGTGACATTATCACAGCACAAACGACATTTTCTAAACATTATCTGTCAAAACATTAGGTTGAAACAAAAGTGAAGTTATGCTAAAATGTTAATAAATTTATTGACAGGAGTTGAGGTGAATAATGTAATATTTCTTGCTTATGTTACAAAAGATAAAACATTAGCTGTTTTATTCTTTTTAAGCAAGAAAGTTACTTATTCTCTTCACTCAAAGTGTATACATTGCTATTCCATTAACTGCTATGGACTAGTGTATCTATTTGGGCTACAAGAAGGGTAACTTTCTTGTAGCCCATTTTTGTTTTGGAGGATAATTTAAATGTCTTTAATCAATGTGACAAACCTAACATTCGCTTATGACGGTAGCTACGACAATATCTTCGAAAACGTCAGTTTCCAAATTAATACAGATTGGAGATTGGGTTTCACTGGAAGGAACGGTCGGGGTAAAACAACGTTTCTGAACCTGCTGCTTGGTAAATATGATTACAACGGAACCATTTCAGCAAATGTGGACTTCGAATACTTTCCTTTTCATGTTGAACACAAGGAATTTAATACCTTGGACGTAATCAGTGAGATTTATCCTGACTATGAGCATTGGCAGATCGTACGCGAGCTAACGTTGCTGAAAGTGTCAGAGGATGTTTTGTACCGACCGTTTGAAACCATGTCCAACGGGGAGCAAACGAAAATATTACTTGCGACCTTATTTTTGAAGGAAAACAGTTTCCTGCTTATCGACGAACCAACTAATCATTTGGACATTCACGCACGGAAGCTGGTCAGCGATTATCTAAAAACCAAGAATGGATTTATTTTGGTTTCACACGATCGCGCATTTTTAGATAACTGCGTTGACCACATTCTTTCGATAAACAAAACTCATATTGAGATCCAGAAAGGTAATTTCTCGGACTGGTGGGAGAATAAACAAAGGCAAGATAACTATGAACTAGCCGAGAACGACAAGCTACGAAAAGACATTAAACGGCTATCCGAAGCTTCAAAGAGAACGAGTAGCTGGTCGCACGAAGTAGAGAAAACAAAAAACGGCACTCGCAATTCCGGTTCGAAAGTCGATAAAGGATATATCGGACACAAGGCTGCCAAAATGATGAAACGTTCCCAATCCATTGAACAGAGACAACAATCCGCGATTGAGGAAAGTTCCAAACTCCTGAAAAACATTGAAAGCTCTGAAAATCTGAAAATCACTCAACTTGCTTATAACAAAAAGCAAATGGTGGAATTAGAGCATGTTTCGATCTATTACGGAGAACACACAGGATGTAAGGACGTAACCTTTACCGTTGAACAAGGAGAACGTGTTACACTTACGGGTCCAAACGGTTCGGGAAAATCAAGTATTCTCAAGCTAATTCTTGGCGAGGATATCCCTTTTACAGGAACATTTCGCAAAGGTAGTCAATTAAAAATTTCATACGTATCACAAGATACCTCACATCTGCAGGGCAACTTATCAGATTATGCAAGTCAGAACGAGATCGACGAGAGTTTGTTCAAAGCGATTTTAAGAAAACTCGATTTTTCACGCATACAATTTGAAAATGATATGTCTTCATTCAGCGGCGGACAGAAGAAGAAGGTACTGATTGCAAAGAGCTTATGCGAGAAGGCACATCTCCATATATGGGACGAACCGTTAAACTTTATTGACATCATTTCCCGTATGCAGATTGAAGAACTATTGCTGGAACATTCTCCGACAATACTTTTTGTAGAGCACGATAGTGAATTTTGTAAAAATATCGCCACCCAAATCGTCGAACTGTAATGTAACAGTATGCTTATTTTATATTAGGAGGTTGAAATAAATGTTTGAAGTTGTAAATGTTCATGTGAACCGTTCATTGTCCGTTGGCACGGTTCACGATCAAATTAAACGGATGCCGGGGCATTATCCATCTATCGATAGATGCACGTAGCGACTCTAGCTACAAGCTTCGTGAGTTGTAATCTAAGTTGGTTAATGCATATGCTAGAAACACCAATAAAGGTGCCAATGGTATTTTCTCCGGCTCAAGAGGAGAAAAAACATGAAATCAACTTCGAAATACGAAATAATTCAACACTTATTGTCAGATTTGAAACAACCGACATATCGGTTCCAACAAATCGCAGATGCGATCTTCAAGCAAAGAATTGGTGAATATGACCAAATGACCATACTCCCCAAAGGTATAAGGAACGAATTAATAAAGAATCTTGGCGAACATGTTTTAAACTTAACTCCAGTCATGCAAAGGACATCCAATCAAGTCAATAAAGTGCTTTTTTCCATTGAGGGCGGTGAACGCATAGAAGCAGTTCAACTAAGCTATGAGCGTGGCTGGAAATCATACTGCATTTCTAGCCAATGCGGATGTGGGTACGGTTGTCGTTTCTGTGCTACTGGAACAATCGGACTGAAACGAAATCTAACAGCAGATGAAATTACCGATCAACTGTTATACTTTCATTTAAATGGTCAGGCTTTAGACAGTGTTTCGTTTATGGGTATGGGGGAGGCTTTAGCCAATCCTTATATCTTTGATACGCTTAAGATTCTAACAGATTCACGAACCTTTGGCTTGGGGCATCGAAGAATTACAGTTTCCACCATTGGAATTTTGCCGGGAATCGATCGTTTGACAAAGGAATTTCCACAAGTTAACCTTACTTTTTCACTTCACTCTCCTTTCGATGAACAGCGAAGTGAACTAATGCCTATAAATAATCGATTTCCGCTTAATGATGTATTGAACAAGTTAGATCAGCATATTCGTGATACAGGTAGAAAAGTATATATTGCGTATATATTACTTCGAGGAGAAAACGATTCAAATGAGCATGCGAAAGCCATTGCCGCTTTGTTAAAGCACAGAGGTCCTTGGGAACATTTATATCACGTCAATTTGATCCCCTACAATTCAGCTGACGTGACGCCTGAAAGCTTTCATCAATCAGACAAAGATCGGGTTCAAAATTTTGTCAGTATCTTAAAGTCAAAGGGAATCAAAGTCACTGTGCGAACTCAATTCGGAACGGACATTGATGCAGCATGCGGTCAACTCTACGGGCACAATAAGCAAATATAAAAATTCAAACCTAAATGGGGAATGATTATCTCTTTAAATTATTCCCCAATTTAGGTAAAAGAATTTACTACATTCGTAAATTAATTTATTTTTGTGGCGTAAGTTGATATTGATTTGTAAAGTCGAGTTACTCAATTTTTTTTAATTTGTAAAAGTTAAAAACTTTTCAACAGAGGAGGAAGGATTATGTCTCAGAACTTTACAGTAACTCATGTTCAATTCCATGCAAAGACAGATACTTGGTGATATTTGCATGGAATAACAACCTCACCAATCATGCTGGCTTTGCTACTTGAGATATTACATTTATTCAAGGAGTGCGTCTACATGAGATATGTCAATGCTAATGATATTCTCCCAAAAGAATTGGTTGAAAAGTTGCAAGATTTCGTACAAGGTGAATACATCTACATTCCCGCAATAAAAGATCATCATAAAAATTGGGGAGAACTATCTGGTTTTCGGGAAGAGATTGATAAGCGAAATAGTGAAATAATACAAGCATATACTTCTGGTAATTCGATTCAAGAACTTGCAGAATCTTACTACCTTTCTGTCTATGCTATAAGAAAAATAATTTATAACAAATAAAAAAACGCTGAATTGTAATCCTTATTGTGGACGAATTAAAAACACTACGCTGTCAGAAGATGATCCCTGTACTCACACACGGGATCATCTTTTTTAATGTTCCCTGATGCAGAAAGAAAAAGAGATATGAGTGTTTGATCAGAGCTCTATAACTACCTTTAGGGACTTATCTTAAAGATTATACCTAACATTACAGAACCGTTTTGTATATAGTTTATGTGATTTCTATCTGTTACCTTTATAACTATGGGTTCTTCTAAGATGTAGCATGACAAACGGAGGTTAAAATAATGGATGCTATTGTAAATATACAAAGAATGTTAATCAACAAGTTTTCTAATACAATGGAGCTTTTAATGTGGATGTGGGATCGATATCGTGAAAGTTTAGGATCTGGAGGAAAGAATAATGTTGAATGTCACTATTTTTAATATTGAAGGTAATAGTGTTGGTGAAATGGAACTTGAAGAATCCATTTTCGGTATTATTCCCAATGAATCGGTTATGCATGATGCAGTTGTTAATTATCTGGCAAATAAACGCAGTGGAACACAATCTGCATTAACACGTGGTGAAGTTAGAGGTGGTGGCAGAAAACCGTATAAGCAGAATAAAATTGATAAATCTAGAGCAGGTTCGATTCGTATGCCACATTGGGTTGGCGGAGGAGTTGTGTTTGCTCCTAAACCTCGCGACTACAGCTACAAACTTAATAAAAAGGTTAAGCGGCTTGCTATAAAATCTGCATTATCAAGCAAAGTTCAGAACAAAGAATTTATCGTCGTTGACGAGATTAAGATAGAAACTTATAGGACAAAGTCTATAGTAGCTATGCTTAAAGTTCTTGGGGCAGATAAAAAGGCATTAATTGTTACACCTTCGATAGATATCTTTGTTTTTAAGAGCGCCAATAACATACCTGGTGTAGAAACCGCCGTAGCTGATTCCCTTAATGTATACGATGTTTTGAATTGTGATAAATTAATAATCGCTATAGAAGCTGTAAATATGATTACAGAAATGTATTCATAAAGAAAGATTACACCAGAAATATTGTCGATTCAGTATGAGCAGACCTCCATACAGGGCAATTGACTAATTATTACTTTGTTAAATAAATAATGATCAAATTAAAATTAGGCTGAGAGTACTTAAAAAGAACTCTCGGCCTAATATGGTCGTGACACACGTGCAAAGTTTTAGGATTGGGGGTGATACGGGGATGCGTATCGCGCATGCTGGTACAGCAGAGAGTTGAGTTGAATGTAGAAGCAGCAATGTTAAAAGGTGAAGGTAGGTACGTAGGTCACTGAACTCGAGTCATGTGGAGTGTTGCTCACTGTTGGTCAGGAAAGACTAATAGTTGAGATGCATTGTTGGCATTTGTCCATCGGCATACCCTACAGTATTGCGATCTGCATGCTGATTTATAATTTTTGGTAGTGATTTAAGAGATTCTCTACTCTATCTTGGATCATTTGTTTTAATGATTCAGGCTTCACGGATATTACATAATGACCATATCTCATCAAATAGTTAGCTATAAACTCCTCTTCTCCCAGATTATAGAATCCTTTAATGACTGTTTTATTACCATTTTCTAATTTCATAGAAGGATAATGTTCTTTATAAAAAATATCCTTGGCTTGTTCAAAAATCTCTACTTCAAAGTCAATACTCTTCTCAGATTGATAAATTTCTAATGAACGACTAACGAGTTCATCTATAGAAAAGTGAGATTTGATTTCCTCTTCTTCTATAAAGGTTATTCTATCGCATCTAAAAACTCTATATTTATTCGTATTTAAGTCTAATCCAGTAGCATACCATTGACCAAACTTAGCGGAAATTTTGAAAAATTGAACATGGTAACTTTTTTTTTGGTTATTTTTTAAGTATTGAATCTTACAGATGTTCTCATTAAGAATGCTTTTTAGAATTTTATCTAAAAATCGACTAATATTATGATGCTGATACATTTCAAATTGTAGGACTTTTTTCATTTGGTGAATTTGCTCTGTTTGTTTTTTGGAAAGACAGTTTTCAAACTTTTCATTTAGTTGATTAACACTTAAATGAAAAGGTGTTGATTGATAAGATTCTAACGTCAACATTGCAAAGTATAGAGCATACACTTCATCAATCGTAAAAATAATGGGGGATAACAATCTATTTTTTAAGATACCATATCGTCCATGTCTGCCATGTTCCGAATAAATAGGCATACCTAATTGTTCTAATGAGCTAATATCACGTAGAACTGTACTTTTGGAAATATTGTATTTATTCATTAGGTCTTTTAAATTAAAGAACTCTCGACCGTTTAAGTATCTTATCATGTCATTTAACCGTTCTGATTTCTTCATAATAAATCCCCTTATAAAGGTGTCATATTTTGATACCTTTATATATGATAATAAGTTTAAGGTCATATATCAAATGTATAAGATATCTACCTAAATTCATTATATAAAAGGAGATTGATACCATGAGTTCAACATTAGAAATAGCTATTTTCTTATCCATGAACGGAAAAGCGAAAGAAGCTATACATTTTTACAAAAAACATTTTAACGCAGAGGAATTGTTACTTGTTACCTATCAAGATGTCGCGAAACGTGACAGTACAATACAGCTTACGGATGAAAATAAGGACTATATTTCTCACTCTGTCTTATTAATCGGAAGAACAAAAGTAATGGTAGCAGAAAATACAATGAATACCAGTGAAGACTATACCGTTGGTAATAACACTTCATTATGTATTCAGAGTGCTGACTTAGAAGAAATTGAACATTTTTATAAGAGCTTAATTACAGATGATCGAGTGAAAGTTATTGTTCCTTTATCTAATAATATGTTTAGCAAAGCATACGGCATTATTGAAGACCC
Source organism: Paenibacillus sp. (assembly GCA_036496075.1). GTDB lineage: Bacteria > Bacillota > Bacilli > Paenibacillales > Paenibacillaceae > Paenibacillus_AQ. The sequence goes on from DASXLR010000153.1 coordinate 27,294, forward strand.
GTTCGGTATTCAAATACAATTAATGTTTGATGATAGATTACAATAAAGAACACACCCAGTATTTTAGGATGATCAAATCGGTCGAATTCCCCAAGGAACAAGGCAAGGGAATCATGATAATACGCAGAATAAGCCCAAAAGGAGCATTGGAATGTTAGTGAACATAAATGGTACAACGATATTTTATAGAACAGCAGGAACGGGATCACCACTTATCTTATTACATGGTAATGGTGAAGACCATCATATTTTTGATAAGATAATAGAGAAATTGGAGGACGATTTTAGCATTTATGCAATTGACAGCCGGAATCACGGCCAGAGCATGAAAACAGGGGATTACTCGTATGAAACCATGTCTGAGGACATTTATGCATTCATTCAAGCCTTGAAATTAGAGAAAGTTAACGTTGTCGGTTTTAGTGATGGTGCAATTGTTAGTTTGATACTTGCGATGAATCATGGAGAGTCTATTGAAAAGATGGCTCTGCTGGGGGTCAATCTTAAACCAGAAGACTTTACGAAGAAAAGCTATCAATTCGTCATGGACACCTACAAAGAGACAAATGATCCTTTATTTAGATTAATGCTTGAGCAACCAAATATCGAACTCAAAGATGTCGAAAAAGTGAAAACCCCTTCTCTAATAATTGCTGCTGATAACGATATATTTAAACCGGAAACTTTTGTGAAACTTACAGAAGCCTTACCTAATGCAGAATTGAAAATCATGAAAAACCATGAGCATGATAGTTATATTGTAGACCAAGATATTCTATATGTAGATTTTATTCGCTTTTTCAAATAGATATTACTCACTTTTAGTCTGAGGCGTAGGTAAACAATCGGGATATCGAAGCCATTAATGCAGCCGGCATCCCCATAGTCACTTATCAAGGAACGAACGGCGGCATCGGGTTAGTAGAAGGTTACCGCCTGGACCGCAATGTGCTGACCAACGACGAGCTTGCTGCCATCGTCACTGCTCTCCGCAGCATTTCCACTTTATATGGCAACGAGCAGGATCTGCGACTAATGGAGAAAATTAATAGCGTTGTCCCGTCCGCATACTCTAAAGAGTTCCAGCATAAGACAAGCAGTGTGCTGATCGACTACTCGCCTTGGGACGGCAACGAAAGGCTGCGACCTAAACTATAGCTGTTAAAAGAAGCGGTAGATAACTGCTTTGCAGCGGTACTCATCTACTCCAATGTCAACGGTGAAGTATCGCATCGTATTGTAGAGCCGCATATGCTTATCCTAAAAGGGAAACACTGGTACTTGCAAGCCTATTGCTTGGAAAAAGAGGATTTTCGGCTGTTCAAGTTAAAAAGAATGAAAAAATTGGAGATAGACCCTGGGAGGACATTTATTCGCCGAGAGCTTCCGACGCAAGAGCGTGGCACAGATCAGAGCCCATGCGATCCATCTCAGGTCATAGAGATTGTTTTGCGTTTCCATGCTGATATGCGCCATTTGGCGGAGGAATGGTTTGGCATCGAGGAGCTTTTACCGGTTGATGATGGCAGTGTTGGCTTGTGAAGAGGGCATACCCGGAAGATGAATGGTTATATCGATTCATTCTCGGCTTGGGCCATCATGTAGAGATCCTTGAGCCTCCACATTTGCGGGAAATCATTGCTACACGCGCAGAGCAGGTTGCGAAAATATATAGAAGTGATCAAGCAACTTGACAGATAGTTGTCAGGTTTGTTGTTTTATACTAAGCACATTCAACTAAAAGGAGAGTGTTTAGAAATGAAACAAGACGAATCCCTATGAAAGGTACAAAACAGTCATACTCAATTGAATAACTCGATGTCCACAGATGCGGCTAGCCGCAAACGAATTGAGCCCACTCGTTTCGAGGAGCTCTCCTCCTTCACGTTAGCCGGAATTAGCGCTGTTACTACAAATGAAGCTGAATTAAGCGGCAAGGGCAAAATCGGCAGTTTGTTTGAACGTTTTCACTCGCAAAATATGGGGGAACAACTAGCCATCCATCTACAAAAGCCTGGTCATTATAGCTGTTACTTCAACTATGAAGAGGATCATAACGGACAATATGAAGTGATGGTTGGCGTACACGTAAGGGAAGTACTGCAGGATCAAGCTGTTGAGTCCGTTATAACATTTACAGTGCCGGCAGCGAAATACGCCGTATTCGTTACAGAACGAGGACCGATTATAGAGGTAGTGCAGCGGGCTTGGGCAGATATTTGGCAATGGTCGCAAATACCTGGCAATACTCGGTCGTTCACAGGAGATTTTGAGTATTATGACCAGAATATCAATCCGCAAGACGGGCAAGCGGAAATTTATATTTCGATATACTAATAGCATGTTGTAACGTCCTTCAAAAAGAAGACCATAAAGCCATCTTCCACCGTGCAACGAAGTTGCTATGAAGCGTTGCATAGAACAATAAGGAAGGAATGGTTGGTGTGGATACGATTGAAAATGCGAAGGTAGCAGTTATATTTGAACGTTATCCGAAACACATTGAGGAGAAGTTGTTGTTTCTTCGCCAATTAATTCTGGACACTGCGTTTGAGACAGAAGGTGTTGATGGTGTGGAAGAGACACTGAAATGGGGCGAACCGAGTTATCTCACGAAAAAGGGAAGTACGATCAGAATAGGTTGGAAACCGTCTAGTCCACATCAGTATGCAATGTATTTTAACTGTAACACAAGGTTGGTTGACACATTCAAGGAGATTTATCGTGATAAATTCAATTATGAAGGCAATCGGGCGATTGTGTTCGATGAAAACGCTGAAATACCGATTAACGAATTGAAACATTGTATTTCATTGTCTCTGGCTTATCATAACCGAAAACATCTTCCAATGCTTGGCATATGAAAAAGGTATAAGATGCTAGGTGTAATACAATATCACTATGCTGTGTCCAAATATTTCGAAGATGGCCTTCATGCCTTCTTCTGATGTAAGTAGCCGCGAATACTGTCATATCAGAACTATTCGTTTTACGTAACCGACACATGTGGAGTGCTTAATATTGATGATTCTGAAAAATAAATGAGATGTGACATTATTGCTCAGAATGGTGAACCGTACCATAAGTAAATGAGGTTTCCCTAACGAACAAAGCCTATCCAAGACAAAAAAGTTTTGGATAGGCTTTGTTTATAAGAACGACTTATTTATGATTAAATGGATATATATTTGTGGAACAGTATTTTGTTACAGCACAACAACTATCAAAAAAAAGAAATCGATGTAATCTATAATTTTATTCAGGAGCGAGGCACATGAATGAATATATACAGCTGATAATTGATTGGATTGAAGAAAATTTAAAAAATGAATTTTCGCTAGAGGGCTTAGCTAGTTATATGGGATATTCCCCTTATTATTGTTCTTTTAAATTTCATCAGGCAACAGGTATAAGCATTAGACGCTACATTCTTCTTAGAAGGTTGTATTTATCTACGGAAGATTTAGCAAATAATAATCGGAAGATAATCGATATTGCCTTTGATTATAGTTATTCATCGCAAGAAGCCTATAGTAGGGCTTTTAAAACAGTTTTTGGTGTTAGTCCAAGAGAATTTCAACTCAATCAAATGCCTGTTCAATCATTTGCTAAGCTCACTATTCATCAGGGAGAGGATGGTTGTAGAATGAATATATCTAGAGAAACTGAGGTTGAACAATTAAAAAATAGGAAGCGAGAATTGTTTGACCGAGATGTACTGAACATATTAAACGGTCAAGTAATGTATGAGGAATTTAAAAATAAAAAGCTTATGGGAGATTCTGATTATGTACCATTCAATGAAGCAATGTGTGTAAATGCGACTACGACATCTATTTTTGATTATGCGTTTATTCAAATGAGAGCATCAGAACATAATGAGTCTGTAGAAAATTACAGCAACAAGGTAATAAAGCCCTTAAATAATCTGTTTAAGAAAAACTATAATTATATTGTCTTATGGTTTGGGGAAGACATGTTTTGTCAGATGAATCTTCTAACTATCCTTGCCTATCTTGAACAGTCTCAGTATAAAGGTAAAGTGTTTTTTAATAGCTTTAGAGAGGATGAATTTAAAGTAAGCCAAACGGAGCTTACTTTAGGTAGCTATTATTCCGTCTATGAAGAAGTATTGGTCAATCATATGAAGCCAACAAATGAACTACTTCCAGTGATGTACCAGGCAATAGAATTATTTTTAGAAATGCAGACAGAAAATAATGCCGTCATAAAATACATTTCAAAAAATAAACATTTACCTACATCCGAATTGCTTAAGCGGTTATTCGAGGTTTTCCCAACAGTAGGTTATGGAGATTCACAATATATAGAGCTGATTGATAAAACGAAGTGATGAACCTGCGGGAGAAAGTGTCGGCGAGTCTGACGCAAGTGAAGGGACACATCCGAAACTGGTTTGACCGGTTCTTCCCGGAGTACGCCAGCGTATTCAAGGATTGGGAGGGCAAAGCGTCGCTCATGACAGCGCCTTCCCGCTGCCCGCTGACATCGCCGCCAAGGGAGCCAGAGGCGTCCTGACCCACTGGAAGACGAAAGTGGAGCGCGGCGTGGGAATCAAGCGAGCGGAAGCGCTGGTCTGTCTAGCAAAAGAAAATCTTTTATGAAATCTGCTGTACCAGTGAGCGAGGTACGGGAAACCGTACCATAAATGACTGCGAAAGATTCTATTGGGGAAAGCTCGGGGAATGTTGAAATGAATGTAAAATAGTGGGTTTAAGGGCCTTTATCTATCGTTACACTTTTTGTTTTACTCTCGCTTCCTTCAGGATAATCGTGGTAAAATAGGCGGATCTATATACTCATGGCTTGTCACATAACGCTAAAATGTACAGTCACGATACTGCATAAGTAGATGCTAACCTATGATGAAGGCACAATCTGATTTGCAGACAGGTATGGAGATTATCGATATGAAATATCCAGAGCCTGTCATGTAGAAAAGGACAAGTTATATAAGGTGAAACTTTGATCCGAGATAACATAAAGATCGTTGACATCATAGGTCGGACTGTCTGACGCACAAAAAATGTTCATCGTGACCATCACAGGACATGGTCTCATGATCTTGACTAGCTCGTTGACCCGGAAAGGGATGAGCGCGAAGTCAACTATTTTCACGGAAGTTATGTGAAGTAGGGAAGCCGGTGAGGTAAACAATGCCATTCGGGTCTTCCTCTCTAGATATTCAAGCTTCGAAGGCAGAAATAATAACATTACATAACGAGAGGAGCAGAGGCTTATGGATTTAAAAAAAATCTCAAAATCAAAAAGCTTGATCCTAACGAGTAATCTGTTGTTGGCGATCGTATTTATCGGTATCATCAGCTTAAACGTTGTATTCTCCTACCAAGGGCAAAAAAAGGCATACGAAGAGCAGTTCTACGGGTACGGTACAGTTCTAAAAAGGCAACTGCAAACAAATTTTAGCCTCATTCAAGAGGCCAGCCAAATCGTCGTCAACAAACAGTCGCCAACCGCGGATGCTTTCGCTCTTTTGAAGAATCAGCTTTTTGCCATGACGGATAGTGATGTAAATATTCCTAGTGTTTATCTTATGTTACCCGATAAAGTCGAACGTGACGGCAAAAAATTCCTCGTTAACCTGCAAACCGAAATTGATATAGCAACGACGCTACCGGGTACAGAATATGAAATGAATGCGACATTCGAAACTGCCCTTGACCGGGCTATTAAAGACGATTTCACGATAACTTCCTCCTACACGGACGTCGAAGGTACTTGGGTGACATACGTATCACCGATTAAGGACGATAAAGGGAAGGTCATCGCAATCTTAGGCATCGATTTTGATTACGCAGTCGTCCAGAAAAGTTTGTCGAGCATGCTCTGGAGCAACATCATACGTGGGGTAATATTTTCTATTATTGCCATCGCAATCATTGCGTTTATGGTACGGATCGCGCTTCGTCCACTTCATCGTCTTGCAGAAGTGTCGAAACTAGCCGCGCAAGGCGACTTGACCGTAACCTTGCCGGTAACAAGCATGAATGAAATCGGCCAGGCAGCTTCGGCATTCAATATCATGATGGTCAGCTTGCGCGAGCTGACGAACAGCATACAGCATTCGTCGCTCGAAGTGTCCGAATCGGCGACAAATTTGCAGAGAAGCGCCGAACAGACAGCACATGCGACTAACGAAATATCCGAAGCGATTGAACAAATAGCATTCGATTCCGATACGCAACTCCAAAGCACGCAGGAATGTCAAAAGGCGATGACGGAGATGGCCATCGGCATCCAGCGAATTGCCGAGTCATCCAGCGTCGTTTCGGAGCTTGCGGCAGATACGACAAAACGGGCTTCAACCGGCGACACTATAGTTATGAGCGCTGTTGATCAGATGCAGACGATTGAAGTAAATCTATCTTCGACGGTAGGAACAATAAAGGAGCTTGAGGAACTGAGTGGCCGAATCGGGGATATTCTCTCGATGATCGCGGATGTCTCCAGCCAGACGAACCTGCTGGCACTTAATGCCTCAATCGAAGCGGCGCGAGCCGGGGAGCATGGTAAAGGCTTCGCAGTTGTCGCACATGAGATTCGCAAGCTCGCTGAACGGTCCATGTCATCTTCTGGGCAGATCGGAGAGATCCTGGAAGGAATTAGAGTCAGAACCAGCCGAGTGGTCGAATCGCTAGAGTATTCTGCGGCTGAAGCACACATTGGGACGAAGATTACGACCGAGGCTGGCGACAGCTTCCGCGCGATTGTTCAGGCTATTCGCCAAGTATCCGATCAGGTGCAGGAAGTATCGGCCGCTTCCGAACAAATGTCGGCCGGCAGTGAGCAAATCGCCGCTTCGCTTGATGAGCTTGAGCGCATCTCTTCCTCGTCCGCGCTTCACTCGCAGCGCGTCGCCGCTTCCTCCGAGGAGCAGCTTGCCTCGATGGAGGAGGTAGCGAGTTCATCTGAGCAGCTGCTTGAATTGGCCAGCAATCTGAACAATGGCATCAGCCGATTTCGCGTGTAAAAGAAATGGTATGAAGGGCATGTTACGCGAACCATCGACCAGATTGAAATGAACTTCGACGAGAACACAGTATATTATTTTTTGACCGCTGACTCTTCTGTGACCTGTGCAGAGGAGTCACCGATTCATAAAGGTTCGATTTTGTAAAAACTTGCTTTCTTGTACTTGCTTATGAGCACGCCGCAGATTGGATTCTACTCGTGCCACAACTTCGTCCAGATCAAAGGCAAGGCTTAGTGAATCCTTTTGTTTTTTGATTTATTAATCAGCTAAAAAAAATGAATAGAGAATTGGATAATCCAATTCCCTTAGGTATAATTCCAAGATAATCAGCGTTGTCAGTGCTGTACCGTATTTATAATGTACCGATATCCGCCAACTTATCTAGCTCTAATGGCAAAAAAGCATAATTTCCATCCTTAAGGATCTCACATTTACAAACTGGAATAGGAGTTTTAAAAATTGGACCATCTATTACTGTGGTATGGAACTCTCCACCTTCTCCACACGGGTCAATACCACGAGCTTCAAGCTCCTTCACATATTCATGGGTTAAAGTTCGCCCTAAATCGTCTTCTCTCATTCCTAATGATAAATTTACAGTTACAATGATCGTTACAAATTCTAAATTTATGAACTCTTCGACAACTTCACGATGATTCATTTCCCATAGAGGCATCCCAAGCTTTAATCCAGCATTTTTTGTAACCCTATCATGCCAACAACCATGAACAGGTACATCCAAATCTCCAGTTACTAACACTTCTACGCCCTGATTTTTAGCTTTTTCTAAAAGACGCATAAAAATTTCTTCATAATCTGTCCAACTTGTAGCTGCAGTAGATACAGGTAAACCTATAGACTCAGCTTGGGCACGTATTAGATCTGGAGGCATTCCATGGGATCTGGAACGTTTCCCTTCTTCCTCCAACATCACGATTAGTCCAACTGCCTCTCCAACCTTCATTGCTTTATATAGTGCTAATACACTATCTTTTCCTCCGCTAAAAGAAGCTATAAACTTATGCCCGCTAGCACCATTTTTCCAATCAGTAACTTCTGACATTCATATCTTCCCCTTGTTGTTTATGACTTTTGCACGATGTCTGATTTGTGGTAAACTGATAGTCCTAATTTGTATTGCTTTATGCTGCCGGTTGTGGGGCTGCAATATAGTATCAATTATAATTAATAAAAAAGGGTTGAATCTATGAAAACAAAGAAAAAGTTTTATCAGAAAAAACGATGGATGATTCCTATCTCTATCATTGTCATTCCTATATTTCTTGTATTTATAATTGGACAGTTTACACCAGTACTTAATACCTTCATGATCAAGCAACTTTTCGAAGCTGGTTCTTTTGCATCCCCTAAGAACATGGAAACAATAACAAAACAAGTCCATGTCGAGAAAGATATTATTTATGATAAACATAGAATTGAGAATAGTCTATTAGATATCTATTATCCGACAAATATGATGAAAGAGCTCCCCGTTATCATGTGGATACATGGAGGTGCTTTTGTATCAGGTAGTAAGGAACAAACGCAAGAGTATGGAATGGCATTAGCCAATGAGGGTTATGTTGTGGCAAATATAAATTATGCCATTGCTCCGGGACAACAATATCCGGGTCCAATCATACAAGCTAATCAGGCTCTCACATATTTGCAGGACAATATCGCGAAATACGGTGGTGATATGAATCAGTTATTTATTGGAGGTGATTCAGCAGGTGCTCAAATTGCCAGTCAAACCATTGCGATTATAACGAATGAAGCATTAGCAAAATCAATGGATATTCAATCTTCTGTTGATAAAGAACAGTTAAAAGGAGCTCTTTTATACTGTGGGATTTATAACATGGATCAAATGGGTATTCAGTCATCTCCAGTAATAAAGAAGGGGATTCAGTCGGTGTTTTGGGCATATACAGGGAAAAAGGATTTCCATTCCTTCTCTAGACTGGATGAGCTGTCTACAGTTAAACATATAACACCTAATTACCCACCTACCTTTTTGACAGTTGGAGATGCTGATCCACTAGCACCACAATCAGCAGAACTTATAGATGTTCTCAAAAAGAATGACGTGGAAGTAGAAAGTGTTCTATTTGACGGAACAAATACGGACTTAAAGCATGAGTACCAATTCGATTTTACCCTTCCACACGCAGAACAAACATTCGATAAGACACTTGAGTTCTTAAAGAAACATAGTAGATAACTTTTGGCTTTCAGTGTGTTGTTCCCAGAATTTATACGCAGTTAAGCTGTAAGTCCATGAAAATGAACCTTGCGTTATTGGTTTTATGGTGGTCGGGATACCTCCATTTTACCATTTTTCGCATAGGTTCATTTTTTTTGTGCAATGTTATGATCAAGCAATTCTTCAGAATAAATTCAGAATCTCCCTCACTTTATCTGCAGATTTATTAGATAACATAAGAAGTGTTAAATAAGGGAGGCAACATGATATGGTATTAAATATACAATCGAAAGTTCAAGAAAAACTTCTATTCATTTCCCGTTTTATACATTCGCCAGGACAAATCGGCAGTGTAACTCCGAGCTCCAGATATTTAGCCCGAAAAATGATTGATGCTGTTCCATGGGACCAAGTGCACGCCGTTGCCGAATTGGGTGCGGGTACAGGGGCAATCACGAAATACATTCAAGCTGCCGTCAATGAAGGTACCAAAGTTATTCTCTTTGAAAAAGATCCCTATCTGCAGAAGCAATTGCAACATCAATTCCCCAAATTCACATGTTATACGGATGGCTGTGAAATCCAATCTGCCTTGGAACAAGAAGACATCGTTCAACTCGACTGCATTCTAAGCGGACTTCCCTTTTATAACTTCCCTAAACCGATGAGAGATCGGTTAATCGAGCAAATTCGATTATCACTTAAGCCCGGCGGCCTGTTTATTGCTTTTCAATACTCCTTACAGATGAAACAACAACTAAGCGATAATTTTGAAATCAAGGAGATTCTATTTGTCCCTATGAACGTTCCACCAGCATTTATTTATGTCTGTCAAAAAGGAATCTCAACGGATGAAAGCTAAAATGGCTGAGTATAAACCGTTGTTATGGATATTGACGATTCCCGTCTTAAACATTTTTTACGGCATATTAAACCACGGCGGCTCGAACGTCAGCAGTTTGATGACAGATCTGGATGCACAAATCCCCTTTGTTCCAGCCTTCATTATTCCGTATTTGTTATGGTATCCCTTTATGATCATCATGCTTATTACGTTCTGTATAAAGAATAGACCTGTTTATTACAGAACCCTGCTCAGCTTATGTCTTGGTCTGATCATCAGCTATATCACCTTTTATGTTTATCAGACCTCCATTGTTCGTCCCGAGGTGACTGGTCATGGATTATTAAATTGGCTCGTACAACTGGTTTACCGGACTGATGGTCCTTATAATTGCTTTCCCAGCATTCATGTATTAAGCAGTTACTTAATGCTGAAAGGGATGGCGGATTGCAGAAACTGGCCGCTCTTGTCCATATTGCTCGTCAGGATCACTTCCTGGTCGATTATCCTTTCAACACTCTTAGTGAAACAGCATGTAATTCTAGACATTGTTGGAGGGATTATTTTAGCAGAAATGCTGTATTACGCGGTTCGTAAATGGATGCCTTCACAAGCGAAAAGTAATCCTGCTTCCCAATGGAGTGAATCGAATGGATTATGATAGGCTGTTATCCTTGATCCAGCATTTCGGATACCTTGCACTATTTTTTTCTTTATGGCTGGGTATTGTAGGCATGCCTATTCCTGATGAGGTCATTGTGATGACAGGTGGTGCAGTAACCGCCCAAGGAATCCTTGCCTTTATGCCAGCCTTTCTGCTCACTTATTTAGGAGTCATATCGGGATTATCGCTGGGCTATGTACTCGGGCGTTATATCGGTACTCCCATTCTGCATAAAATGCGCCGAAAGAAAAAGATGGAGAAATATATCAACTATTCAGAACATTTAGTTCAAAAATACGGGAATTTGGCCCTTTGTATCAGTTATTTCCTTCCTATAGTAAGACATGTCATACCCTATCTTACAGGGATTAATAAAATGAGCTATCGACGGTACGCCCTAATCTCCTACTCGACAGGATTGGTATGGACATTTTTATTTTTTATAGCGGGACGCTATTTAGGAAATCATGTACAAGAAGTGGGGCCCCTGATATATAATTATGGAATAAGGCTGCTATTTCTCATTACCTTAGGAATCATTATCGCTGTGATCGTTAGACTGACTTTTCGATATAAAAAAACAGATGAAGGAGACCGTCTATGACACATATAAACATTTTGGTCGTGGATGACGACCCTGAAATTCGGGATGTTCTTCATATATATTTACGTAATGAAGGGTATCGCGTTTTGGAAGCTGAAGACGGTGTGCAGGCTCTAGAAATTCTGCAGCAAGAGAAGATTAATTTAATCATTCTGGACGTGATGATGCCGAATTTGGATGGAATTAAAGCCTGTTTTCGAATTCGAGAGGAATCCGACATCCCTATTATTATGCTTTCTGCCAAAGAAGAGCCTCTGGATAAAATCACTGGTCTTTCAACGGGGGCCGATGATTATGTAATCAAACCGTTTAATTCTCTAGAGCTAATCGCCAGAGTGAAAGCCCAATTAAGAAGGCAACAATTCTCTACCTCAAGCCATACCTCAGACCCTTCGGAGATTGTAATTGATGATCTTGTTATTAATAAGAATCAACATACGATTACCTTGCACGGCAAAGATATATCTTTAACACCGATTGAATTTTCCATCCTAGTATTGTTAGCCACATATCGGGGGCAAGTATTCAACATTGATAATATTTATCAAAAGGTCTGGAAAGACCAAACGACTTTTTATTCCGAAAACACAGTGATGGTCCATATTCGGAATATCCGTGAGAAAATTGAAATCAAACCACGAGAGCCGCAGTATATTAAGACCGTCTGGGGAGTAGGTTATAAGATTGATAAATAAAATTTGGTCCGTATTGAATGGCAAACGAAGCATTCGCGTTCAAATGCTCTGGGCAGGCATACTCAGCCTTATCCTCACCTCTATTTCCAGGACCATTTTGGATTTTCTCCGCCCATTATTTCCCGATGCTTTTTTTGAATTCTCAGCTTTAGCTCTTTTTTTTGCGTCGTTCATTTTCTTCTTTTTTGTGCTAACCAGCCGTACGGTCCGATACTTCCGGGTCATCACGGATGGCTTGCAGTCTATCGCAGGCGGAAATTTGAAATATCGCATTCCTTTGTCTAGGCAAGATGAGCTCGGAAATGTTGCACACAATATCAATCATATGGCTGAACAATTACAGCAACAAATGGAAAAAGAACGCCAAATTGAACAATCGAAAATGGAGCTCATCACATACGTCTCTCATGATCTAAGAACGCCATTGACCAGCATCATCGGCTATCTGGATTTACTTAAGACACCTAAATACCATGATGAAGCGGAACAAGCACGCTTTATTAACAATGCCTATAACAAAACGCAACAGTTAAAGAAACTGATTGATGACTTATTTGAATACACCCGGCTGACCAATGGCGATGTTCGATTATCTTTTCAAGAAGTCGATTATCATAGTTTACTGAAACAAATCATTTCCGAATTCGAACCCGTTGCGAACGAGCAGCAGATCACCATCGTACAAGATATCTCTCCTCTGCCCCTCCTCATTCACATGGATATTGAAAAAATGGTCAGAACCATTGATAACCTGTTAACGAATGCCCTGAAATTCTCCATTCGTCCCGGGGAAATCAAGGTCCAGCTCACTGCTCAGGAAGAACACGTCATCCTATCTGTTGAGAATGTGGGTAAACCCATTTCACTTGAACAGGAGCGTCAATTATTTGAGCGTTTCTACAAAATGGAGCCCTCCCGATACGAGCACAATACGCCGGCCGGTTCCGGACTAGGACTTTCGATTGCTAAACATATTGTCGAACTGCATGGCGGACGAATTTGGCTGGAGCATCATGAGGGCCATTACAAGTTTTGTATTGAGATTAACAAGACCCACTCTACAATATAACGTTACTAAAAGGAGAATTTAATTCAAACAATCATGAGAATGATGAGGTATGCCCATCTTTAATTCTAGAATGAGCTATCTAAAACTGATATAATGTGGTTGGAAATGGAGATGATTCTATGGGAAAGAAGAAAAGACCTACAAATTCTCCAAAGCCTGCTTCTGACTATGCACCAACCACGTTAAAGGATTTACTAAGTGGTGAAATACTTGAGCAATTGAAGGCTCAGGCAGATGAGATGAAGGCGGAGGAAAAGAAAAAGAAGGAAACTGAGCAACTTAAGATTGAAGAGGCTCGTCAAGCTGAACAGAAGAAGCTGGAAAATAGCTTCGAACATTTACTAGAGAATAGCAGTCAAGATTGGCGTAAATATAAGTAAATAGCGTTTTATAATAACATATTTGATAAAGAAGGATAGATAAAGCAGATGTGGTTTGCTTGTATCTATCCTTCTTTTTTCACCTTATATCAGGTGCAACGTTCTATACAATCGATCTATATTAAACGCTATTCTTCCAGAAATACCAGCCCGATAAAATCTTCTAGTTCGATGTTACCGAAGTAGTGTTTGATCTCAAATTTATCTAATGCTTCTCTAACCTCAACCTCTTGATAACGCTTATCGCGTAACGTATTCTCTATATCAGCAACATCACCTACGCCAAAGAAATCACCATAAATCTTGATATCATGGATACGGCCCTCGTTGATGTTCATACGTATATCGATAATGCCTGCTGGAAATTTCTTTGTATGTTTCACGTTAGACTCAGGTGAATTACCGTAGTTCCACTCCCAATTCTGGTAGTGTTCTTTGGAAATCTCGTGGATCTTCTCCCAATCTTTATCGGTCAAATGATATTGTGGAACATCCACGGGGTTCATGTCGAAGATCGAACGGAGTAGTTCGGATCGGAACTCTTCAATCGTCATGGTATCTTTCATCAGATCACTAATGTTAGCTACACGGCTACGTACTGATTTGGTACTCTTGGATTTGAACTTCTCAGGATTGACACGTAGTGAAGCTTGTACATCATCCAAATTAAGGTTGAACATTAATGTACCATGGCTGAACATGCGACCACGTGTAGAGAATTGAGCATTACCCGAAATCTTTTGTTCACCGACTTGAAGATCATTACGACCCGTCATTTCAGCATTGACGCCCATCTGATGTAGCGCATCAATGACGGGTTGAGTGAATTTCAAGAAGTTATGAAAAGATTGTCCATCGTCTTTGGTAATAAAACTGAAGTTAAGGTTACCAAGGTCGTGGTATACAGCACCGCCGCCAGATAAACGACGCACGACTTGTACATTGTTTTCTTTGCAATATTCCTGATTGATTTCCTCAATCGTATTTTGATGTTTCCCAATAATGATAGAAGGACGGTTAATATAGAAAAGCAAATAGCTTTCTTCCATAGGTAAATGCCGTAATGCATATTCTTCTATGGCAAGATTAATTGCAGGGTCATGAATACCCTGATTATCGATAAATAGCATGGTTAACTCCTCCATTTATATGAACTGATCTTAGTTAGTATATCCATTGTAATTGTAAACGAAATGTTGTGGAGAAACAAAAGGGAAAATGGAAGAGTCATTGACGTACGTTAATCAACGGCATGATAATAACAAGATCATCGTTAAATTTATGGCGTAGGGGGAAATAAGAAATGCTCGAAGTATATGGACATGGTGGTGATCTGGAGAGCGCCGCTCAACTTTATGGAAGAGGAGTAGACACTTTCCTTGATTTCAGTGCCAATATCAATCCGCTGGGACCTCCACCGGAAGTATTAGAGAGACTTCAGGACGCTGTAGCCTCTATTATCCGTTATCCTGATCCTGGTCATCGTGAGTTCAAAGAGATACTAGCAGCTAAGCTAGATGTTACAACTGATGCCATCTGTGTAGGGAATGGTGCGGCTGAATGTATGGCACTCCTATTACTAGCCCTCCATCCACAGAAGGTGGGGATTGTGGAGCCATGTTTCTCAGAATATCGTCAATTATCGGAGCAGTTTGGCGCAGAGGTGTTCGCTGTATATGGAAATAAAGAACGCGATTGGACGGCCTTGGTGTATGATGTCGTGGAGTTAATACAACAGGTTGATCTTCTATTCCTTGGACAGCCGAATAATCCGAATGGTGTGCAGTATAAGCTGGAAGAGCTACGCATATTGGCGGAAACGGCTGAGGAATATGATACATATATCGTAGTGGACGAAGCCTTTATAGATTTCATTCCGGAAGAACAGCGGAATTCGCTTCTGTCAGAGCTTACTCAATTTCCGCATCTTCTCTTAGTGCGTTCCATGACGAAGTTCTATGCGATTCCTGGCTTAAGATTAGGCTATGCCTTGGCACATCCTAATATCATTAAGCTTATGCAGGGTAAACAAGTCACATGGAGTGTGAACGGACTTGCATTGCTAGCAGGAGAGATTTGTCTGCGAATCAGTGAGGAATACGAACAGAAGACGATGGAGCTGATCTCTACGGAACGTCATGTTCTGACTACGGGACTCAAGGGTATGGGTTGCGAGGTAAGTCCAGGAGAGGCAAATTTCCTCTTGGTGGAGTTACCACTTCCTTGGCGTGCTGAAGATATGCAGCGTGAACTAGGATTGCGAGGTATACTCATTCGTAGTTGTGCGATGTATCCTGGGCTTGGACCACGGTATATCAGATTAGCCGTAAAGGGACATGAAGCTAATCTGAGATTGCTTAAGGAAATGACAGGCGTATTAGAGGAATAATCTGAGATTGAATTACAAGAATAGGAGATGTAATGATGACAACACCTTTTGTGGATGGCGTAACGAAGCAATATCGTTCTACAGTATGGCCTGAACTCACTTTGACTAGAGAAGATCAACATCTATTACTGCATTCGCCAATTCATTTAGATAGTCTTAGTAGTGCAGTTCACGGTGGAGGTAAGGGTTATATTAACCACATTACTAATATTTATGTGGATCGATTCTATGAATGCGATAATCCAGAGCGAGATATTGCGAATTGGCTCGGTGAGTGGAAATACCCGCTTGAATCGACAGCAGGATTACTAACGGCTGTTAAGTTAGAACATGCTGCCGTATTGGAAGAGAAAGGGGATGCTGCTTCTCTCTTTTGTTGCACGACAGCGGGAGTATCGAATGGCGCACGTGCTGGATCAGAGCGGACCACTTTTGCTGCTTACAGACCGGGAACGATCAATATCATGTTAATGATTGATGGTCAATTAACGCAAGCCGCGATGGTAAATGCAGTCATGACAGCGGTAGAAGCAAAGGCGGCTGCGCTTGCGGATCTTGATATACGCGATGCCGAGAATGATCTAGTCGCTACGGGAACGACTACGGATGCGATTGTACTCGGAGTTAGTCAGAATAAGACATATGAAGCCACTCATGCATATGCTGGAACGGCGACCGATCTAGGGGCGGCTATTGGACGTATTGTCTATGGGACCGTGAAGGAGAGCCTTCTAGCAGCAAGGGCAAGCCTTCGATGATGGCTATGAATGCCATATGGATTCTGCTAATTGCGTATGTTATAGATCTATGGATAGGTGACCCGCGCTGGCTTCCCCACCCTGTTATTCTTATGGGTAAAGCAATAAAACGTATAGAAAAGTGGATACGGAGGTACTTTAGCCGTCCTACAGCACTAAAAAAGGCAGGCCTACTCTTACCGATTGTTGTGGTGGGGGGATCATTTGCCCTGACTTGGGGACTTTTGAAAGGGTTGTATATGATCCATCCGTGGGCTGCATGGATAGCGGAGTCGGTACTTATAGCTACAACGATTGCCATTAAAGGATTAAAAGATGCGGGTATGGAAGTATTCGGTCACCTCAGTCGTGGTGACTTACCTGCTGCTAGACAGGCACTTAGCATGATTGTTGGTCGTGACACGGAACATCTAGAAGAGTCAGAGATCGTGCGTGGAACAGTGGAGACAATAGCTGAGAATATCGTAGATGCCATTGTGTCTCCTTTATTCTATGCTCTGATTGGTGGAGCGCCCCTTGCTATGGCATATCGAGCAGTGAATACGTTGGATTCAATGGTAGGTTACAAGAATGATAAGTACATGAATTTAGGCTGGGCTTCGGCTAGATTCGATGATATAGCCAACTATATCCCAGCAAGAATCACGGCTATATTACTGATCTTTAGCGCTAGAGTAATGCGACTAGATGATAAGAGAGCATATAGAACTGTAAAACATGATGCTAGACTCCATCCTAGTCCTAATAGTGGCTACCCAGAATCGGCAGTTGCTGGAGCTTTAGGTATACGAATGGGTGGCGAGAACAGGTACCAAGGGATCGTGTCTTTCAGAGCTTATATGGGAGAAGCTACTCGGGTTATGAATGCTAGTGATATTAAAGCTACAATTAGACTCATGATCCTGACATCTTTGGCATTTATAGTTGTAGGTCTACTTGTGATATGGGTTGTAGGAGGGACATTATGGCAGTGACGTTGGAGCTGTTGTTGATGCGCCATGGCAAAACACAGTGGAATGTCGATAAACGGTACTTAGGGAACAGCAATATAAGTATTACAAGGGAAGCGCGTGCAGAGCTGATCCCCCTGCGAAGACAGCTCATCGGTAGAACGTTTAGTAAAGTAGTCTGTAGTGATCTTAAGCGTTGCCGAGAGAGTCTAGCCTTCGTAGCTCCTGAGCTTCTAGACGTTGTCGTTTATGATAATCGTTTGAGAGAGATGGACTTTGGAGATTGGGAAGGAAAGACATATGAAGAGTTAAAGGTACTTCCTCTGTATTGTGAATGGCTGGATCACCCACAGACGGTTTTTCCACCGAATGGAGAGACTTGGGATTTTTTTCAGGCAAGAATCAAGGACTTTCTGAATAGCTTAATCCCATTAGCGTTGGAGGATGGGCGAGATCGCACGACCCCATCAGTGTTCGTTGTTACGCACGGTGGGGTGATTAGGCAGCTGATAACGATGAGTGTTCCTCAGCTATCATTTTGGGATTTGTCTGTGGAACCAGGTAGCTTAGTAAGGTTACTTCTTACTTTAGATGATGGATGCTGGACAGGTAGTTTGCATAGTGAATATTGAGCTGTCCATATTTGTATGGAATGTGAATTATTATATATTTTTGCTGGAGTAGATTGAACCAACAAGGTGAAACAACAAAAACTTGGTTGTAACAGCTATGCTTTTCACCTATAATCAACAGAGATGTGTAGCTTAAACAATAAATTTAATATTGTTAATTCTCAAGGTCCCGAGAGTAAGTTGTCTATATAGAATGAACTAAAGACCAACTTTAATATTGATTTTCTTTAGAATCTATAGAACTGTGGAGTGAAAACTTTAGTTCAATCTATCTACTTGCTGTTCAATCGGGTTAAAAGGGAAGCTGGTATAAATCCAGCACGGTCCCGCCACTGTGTAACAGGGAATATCCTTATATGTCACTGTTCTGCCCTAAGGTAGAATGGGAAGGCTAGGATATGATTTACCTGTAAGTCAGGAGACCTGCCTTATGAGAAGAATGACGGTCCTTCGTGGAAAGGGTTACGTGTGCAAATAAGTACCTACGGGTGAAAGCTCCAGCTAGAGTACTCTCGACATTTATGAGTAGCATAAAGTCTAGTAGACGTAATCCCTGATTCTGTGAACAATGGATCAGGTTTTTTTTGTTGTTATAAGCCAGTCAAGATAGAAGGGGAGATAAGAAATCATATGAAAAAATTAACGAAGTTGTGGATTTCAGGACTACTTGCGCTCGTAATGGCGCTATCACTTGCAGGATGCGGAGCAGATAACAAGGTCAATAAAGATGCACAGAATGCGTCAGTGGTAGAGCAACCTGCAACGACTGAGGAACAACCAGCGGCAACAGAAGAACTAAAAACGGTATATCCATTAACCGTAAAGGATTCAACAGGAGAGTCTTTCACTTTTGCTGAGGCTCCTAAACGTATTGTGTCCGTGTCTCCGGCAGAGACGGAGGCGCTATTCGCTATCGGTCTAGATAACGAAATTGTAGGCGTGTCTGATTATGATGATTACCCAGAGGCTGTGGTATCTAAGCCTAAAATGGGTGGTGTTATGAAGCCGAATGAAGAAGCTATTATTGCGTCTGAAGCGGATATCGTCTTTACAGGTATTTCGATGAGCGAAGAAGCTGTGAAGAAGCTGCGCGATCTTGGAATTCAAATCTTCAAGACAGACCCCAAGACAGTAGAGGATATACTAAGTAATATTGAGCTATATGGCCAAATTACGGATCATCAAGCACAAGCTAAAGTGGTGATGGATCACATGAAACAAGAACGTGATGAAGTGATTGAAGCGGTTAAATCGGTTACACCGGAGCAGAAGAAAAAGGTATATGTAGAATTTTCCCCTGGTTGGACCGTAGGTAAGGGAGAATTTATGGATGAGTTGATCACACTTGCGGGTGGGGTTAACGTAGCTTCCGATACAGTAGGTTGGAATAAGATTAGTGAAGAGAAGATTATACAGGATAATCCTGATGTCATTCTGTATTCCAAGAATGTCATTGATGATGTGACTAAAAAGGGTCTGGATGACATGATTAAAGGCCGCAGTGGTTGGGATCAAATAACGGCTGTGAAGAATGAAGCTATATTCGGATTGGATGATAACTTGCTGAGCCGTCCAGGACCTAGAGCTACGGCAGGGCTTAAAGAAGTAGCAAAAGCTATCTATCCGGATCTGTTTAAATAATGAGTAAGAAGCTAGCGGGTTATAGCGGAGTAGGGATCATACTGCTAGTGCTAACTTTACTGATCTGTCTCGGAATTGGTTCAGTAAAGCTACCGGTTAAAGATATCGTTATGATTTTAGTGCATCAGCTACCATGGATTGGAGATGCTGTGACACCTACTTGGAGTCCCTCTTTTGAACAAATTTTGATCAAAGTGCGGCTTCCTCGGATTATCCTAGGAATGTTAGTGGGAGCGGCACTTGCCGTAGCGGGTTCTGGATTTCAGGGCGTTCTTAGGAATCCATTAGCCGATCCGTATACCCTTGGGGTATCCTCAGGGTCAGCTGTAGGGGCGTCTGTTCTTATCTTTTTCGGTCTCCAATATTCTCTATTTGGTATATGGACGTTGCCTCTTGTGGCTTTTGTCGCAGGAGTAATTACGTTGTGGGGTGTATTGGCTCTAGCAAGAGAAGGTGGAAAGATCCCTACGAATCGTCTGATTCTGTCAGGTGTGGTGATGCAATCTTTTCTGGGAGCGATTGTATCCTTTCTGTCAGCGATGTCGAACAAAACCATTAACGAAATTTTATTCTGGACGATGGGAAGTCTTAGCTTGCGAGGGTGGTCGTATACG
Organism: Paenibacillus sp.; assembly: GCA_036496075.1. Taxonomy (GTDB): domain Bacteria; phylum Bacillota; class Bacilli; order Paenibacillales; family Paenibacillaceae; genus Paenibacillus_AQ. The sequence goes on from DASXLR010000153.1 coordinate 47,755, forward strand.
GCCATCCTTTTCCCATATTTATTAATCGGATTAATATTCATATGGAGTCGAGCTAGGTCACTTAATTTGTTATCACTTGGAGAGCGTCAAGCAGCTCATTTAGGACTTCATGTGGAAGGGCTCAAAATGGGTGTCTTGTTAGTGTCTACCTTACTAACAGCAGCTGCCGTGTCGGTCTCTGGCATTATCGGATTTGTCGGTCTAGTTATTCCTCATATGATTCGGTTGATTGTGGGCCCAGATTATAGGCTTATTGTTCCCTTGTCTGCGATCGGTGGGGGAATATTTATGGTGCTGGCGGATACGGTTGCCCGTTCCTTACTTGCACCGACTGAAATTCCACTGGGTGTAGTTACTGCTTTTGTGGGGGCGCCTTTTTTTGCTTATTTGTTATATCGTAATAAAATTAACGCACGAATGCATAAATGAAAGTCGACCGCAATTCTTTTTCGATCATGATTTAAAAGCAAGATATGTAGAAAAAGTTTATTTTGTACCGTATAAGTACAGTAAATTCTTATCATCCTACGCTACACTCTATCTGTGATGGTCTAGTATGGCGAACTCGCTAATCCACACAATAATAAGGGTAGAGGTGGCATGGATATGAAAGGAAGAAAGTTATTCTGCGGTATCACTAGTTTTATGCTTTTATGTAGCGCCTTTGCTGGCGGCAGTGTTTCTTATGGTAGTAGTGCGAGTGCCGGGGATCATGCTGTGAAGAATGTTATTCTATTTGTTACGGACGGAATGAGTCTGAACGGTGTTAATCTGGCTAGGTGGTATCAGGGAGGGAAGCCGCTCTTCATAGATAAATACTTTACCGGATTGTCAAGAACCTACTCTGCCGATTCTCTAACTACCGATTCCGCTGCAGGTGCCGCAGCCCTTGCTACAGGGCATAAAATTAAGAGCGAAACGGTTTCGATCCTTCCTGAGAAGATCACTATGCCATTCATAGAACCAACGAAGCTGAACGAGGCGAATAAGCCTCTTCCTACGATACTTGAAGCGGCTAGACTCGCGGGAAAAGGAACGGGTTTGGTATTTACATGTGAGCTTACGGATGCTACACCTGCTGTGTTTGCTAGTCATGCGGCCAGTCGGGAATTCGCGGGGTCTATTGCCGAACAAATGGTATATGATGGGGTCGACGTATTGCTTGGCGGGGGTTCAGACTACCTTGTACCTGGTAAGAAAGACAACAATAGAAAAGATGGCGAAGATCTTACAAAAGTTTTAAAGTCTAACGGTTATGAGTATGTGACCAACAAAAATGAGTTATTAAAATCGAAAACGAATAAAATTTGGGGTCTTTTTCAATCGGAAGCGTTAGACGCTGATTTTGACCTTAATCCAAAGGAACAGCCGAACCTAGCTGAAATGACAAAAGTAGCTATCGACAAATTAGCCACCAACGAGAATGGATTTTTCATGATGGTGGAAGCGAGCCAAATTGACTGGTTTGGTCATGACAATGACCCAATTGGTATGATAAGCGAAATTTTAGCTTTTGATAAAGCTTTTAAAGTGGCAGTTGAATTTGCAGAAAAAGATGGCAATACGGTTGTCGTATCTACCTCAGATCATGCCACAGGCGGTCTGAATATGACAAATTATGATACAATGAACGATCTGAGATCGGTATTAAAAGACGTTAAACATACCAGTTACGGCATAGAGGGAATGAATGAATCCAATATCAAGAAAGTACTGAAAGAAGAGTATGGACTTACGGATCTGACCAAAGAAGAAGTAGCAGCCGTCAAAGTAGGGTTGAAGGATAATCTCTCTCCCGTAATTGGACGTATGATCGGCGAGAGAATTGGCGTATCTTTTTCGACGGAAGACCACACGACGGATGAAGTCGGTATATTCGCTTATCACCCGAGAAACTTCAAGCCTACTGATTTTATGGGAAGCGGAGTTATTATGAATTCGGATATAGGGAAATATATACAGCATGTTTCGGGACTTGATGTGCCAGCCTTAGAAAAAACATTATATGTATCAGGCGCTGCCTTTATCGCCAAAGGTGCAACGGTCAAAATTGATGATGCGAATAAAGAGAATCCAGTTATCGTTGTGAAAAAAGGGAATCAAACATTGAAACTGCCGATAGATAAAAATATCGCATTAATCGATGGTAAGACGATAAAGCTTAATACGCTTACATTATTAATTGGCGGTAAAACCTGGCTTTCGCAAGAAGCTGTTGATTTAATCAAATAGTATAATAACATGACTTTATTCACGCTCAGGTTAATGAGGATGCCTCGATAACCTGAGCTTTTTTTAATTTTAGTGTGTCAAATTCCCCGCAGCTTGTTGCGAGGACGGGGATTATTGTTCGAAGGGATGAAATGAGTTCTTGTTCCACTTATAATGAGGAGTAGGGGATACGCAATGTGGAAAGGAACAATGCTATGATTCAAGTGAATCGTGTGGAGAAGAGTTATGGTGGTTTTATGGCACTTCAAGATGTAAATTGGACTGTGCAGGAAGGTGAATGGTGGGGGATTATTGGTCCTAATGGGAGCGGTAAATCGACATTATTACATATGTTATCAGGTGTGGAGATAGCCACCTCGGGTAACATTGCTATCAAAGGTAAGGATATTAAAAGCTATAGTCGTAAAGTTCTTTCTCAGATGATGGCGGTGCTGGAGCAGGATGGACTACCAGCAATGGATTATCCTGTTCGGGATGTGCTGGAGATGGGAAGATTTCCTTTTCAGGATTGGCGAGGTCGCGATCAAGGTGACAATGTTGATATTCTTATTGAGGGGATTATGGCAAAATTAGAGTTGCTGGAGCTTTCGGATCGTTCTGTTGCTGAATTAAGTGGAGGGCAAAGACAGCGAGTGGCACTAGGCAAGGTGATGGCGCAGGAGCCACAAATACTGTTACTTGATGAACCTACTACATATCTGGATATTCATTATCAACTTCAATTTATGGAGTTAGTGGCGAACTGGCGTGCTAGTTCAGGTATTACAGTCATTGCTGTGCTACATGACCTGAATTTAGCTGCACAATTCTGTGACAAGCTGTTGGTGTTACAAGATGGACAAGTTGCGGGGATGGGGAGACCTCAGGATATCCTCACTGCCAGCAACATTCGAGATGTGTATGAGGTAGATCCTGTTATTGTGACCCATCCTGATATTGAAGTCCCACAAGTGCTTCTTACTCGAAGTAAGCTAAAGTGAGCGATGGAATATACAGTGATCGTAAGAACAATCCGTCATCGTAGCTGTCTTCTATCAACAGTGTTACTTTTTTAAACATTGATTTTAATTTTGGCTATAACAATATTACGAAATTAATTGGAGGATGATGAATGATGAAATATGACTTTATGGAACAGATTGGTGAAATAAGCCAACTAGATACGGAAGCTATGGTAGCAGCACAAGCACATATTGCCAACTTGACTGTACCTCCGGGTAGTTTAGGGAAGCTTGAGAAATTAGCTGTTCAACTTGCGGGAATTACTGGTGAAGTGAAGCCAACGTTCACGAAACGTGAAGTTATTATTATGGCAGCAGACCATGGAGTGTGTGAAGAGGGCGTTAGTGCCTTCCCACAGGAAGTGACGCCACAGATGATTCTTAATTTCCTAGCGGGTGGAGCCGCTGTTAACGTACTTGCCCGTCATGCAGATGCTGAAGTGGCATGTGTGGATATAGGTGTTATGAGTGATTTGTCTCATCCTAACCTTCTAAGTCGAAAGGTCCGTTATGGTACGGCAAATATGGCTAAAGGTCCAGCCATGACACATGATGAAGCCATTAAATCCATTCTCACAGGAGTTCAAGTTGTACAAGAAGCTGTTCAACGAGGCGTGCGTTTATTTGTAACGGGAGAAATGGGGATTGGTAATACGACAGCAAGTGCTGCTGTGATGTGTGCTCTTTCGAATATAGAAGTACAAGACGCTGTCGGACGAGGAACAGGGTTGGATGATGCGAAGCTGTTACATAAGATAAATGTAGTAGAGCAAGCGCTTCGTGTTAACTCGCCGGATGCCTCAGATCCTCTGGATGTGCTTGCCAAGGTAGGTGGGCTTGAGATTGGAGGGCTTGTAGGTGTTATTCTAGGAGCCGCGGCTCATCGGTGTCCAGTTGTTATTGATGGCTTCATTTCTAGTGCGGCGGCCTTGATAGCTCAGAGAATCTCACCCATGGCATCTGAATATATGATCGTGTCTCATGTTTCTCATGAACAGGGACATCGTTTGCTTCTTGAACAGCTAAATTTAAGTCCTGCCTTACATTTAGATATGCGAATTGGTGAAGGGACCGGTGGAGTGATCTGCCTACATCTTATTGATGCAGCCTGTAAAATTGTAAGTGAAATGGCTACCTTCGAGAGTGCTGGAGTTTCATCAGGAACACAGGAGAATAGGGGATGAGTATTCTCGTAACTGGGGGCGCACGCAGTGGGAAGAGTACTTTCGCTGAGAAGCTGTGCATGACATGTGCGCCTGAGGCCATCTATATCGCTACAGCGCAAGCTTACGATGATGAGATGAGGGAACGGATTGCACTTCATACGATGGAGCGCAGCCAAGCAAACTATACTTGGACAACAGTGGAAGAACCAATCCGCCTTCCTGAGCTTCTTCAAGAATGGGGTAATGTTAATCGTTCTAATGGCGATAAAGCTCCAACGATCATGGTGGATTGTCTCACATTATGGTTAACCAATGTATTGTTATCTATAGATGAACAGCAGGATGTAGCTCAGAAGGTGAAAGATGAAATACAGAGGCTCGTAGAACAAGTGGCATCTTATCCAGGGCATATCATTCTCGTGACGAATGAAGTGGGCGATGGTATCGTACCGGAGTATCCGCTTGGGAGACTGTACCGTGATCTTGCTGGGCTTATGAATCAGGCAATGGCTCGCATTTGCTCACAGGTATTTTTAGTTACGGCAGGGATTCCAATAGAACTGAAGAGCTTGGAGTATAAGTTATGAGCAAATGGGGACAAGCGGCTGCGGCCGCTTTTCAATTCCTAACTCGGTTTCCCGTACGTGGGAATCTTGATTATTCGCCTGAATTGTTTCGTCAAAGTGTGAAATTCTATCCACTGGTTGGTGCAGTTATCGGCTTGTTCGTATGGTCAGGTGCTGCGATATTCTCTTTATTACTTCCCCCACTTCCAGCCGCTGTCTTAACTCTTTTATTATGGGTTGGAGTGACAGGTGGACTGCATTTGGATGGCTGGATGGATACAGCGGATGGGATTCTAAGTTACCGTTCTCGCGATCAAATGTTAGAGATTATGAAGGACAGTCGGGTCGGAGCGATGGGTGTTCTAGCGTGTGTGCTACTTCTTATGCTAAAGGTTTCGTTAATTTATTCCCTTCTTATCGATAGAAGTTACTCGGGTCTTTTGTTGTTACCTATGATTTGGAGTCGTTGGTTTATGGTGTACGCGATGTCAGCTTGGCCGACTGCGCGCGGTAAGGAAGGTCTAGCTGCGAATTTCAAAGGATTAGCTCAAGGACAATCACGTCTGACTTTGTTGTGGGCGATCCTGTTGTCAGGCATTGCAGCAATCGTGCTTCCGTTGATTGGCAAGGGAGATCATCTATGGACCACTTCATTCATAGGCTGGATTTTAGTTCCACTTATCGCATGGATGACAGGTGTATGGATGGCCAAGCGAATGATCGCTAAGTTAGATGGATTAACTGGAGATACCTATGGGGCACTCAATGAATTTCTAGAAGTGGTTATGCTGTTAGTGCTTGTAATATTACATCATCACATATAGGAAGTGGAGAATATGCAGAACACAGAGTCAAATAAACCTGAAGGTATAAAGCAAGCTATGGTACTGATGATGCAGGGAACAGCCTCAGACGTCGGGAAGAGTGTCATCACTACGGCATTGTGCCGTATTTTCACTCAAGATGGCTATCTTACGGCTCCATACAAGTCACAAAATATGGCTCTCAATTCTTATGTGACAGAGGATGGTAAAGAGATAGGCCGCGCGCAAGGGGTACAGGCTGAGGCATGTGGAATTCAAGCGACGACGGATATGAATCCTATTCTGATCAAACCCATTAAGGATATGCATTCACAGATTGTAGTCCATGGGACTCCCTTTCAGATGATGAGTGCCTCAGATTATCGTAGTCTGTTTTTGACAAAAGCTAAAGACATGGTGATGGATGCGCTAGGACGTTTACGTGAGCAATATGACATCGTGGTGATGGAGGGTGCAGGAAGCCCGGCAGAAATCAATCTAAAAAGTAATGATATTGTCAATATGAATTTGGCAGGTTGGGCAGATGCCCCAGTGATCCTGATCGCAGATATCGACCGTGGAGGGGTATTTGCTTTTATAGTTGGAACTTTAGAGTTACTTGAGCCACATGAGCGTGATAGAGTGAAAGGATTTATTATCAATAAATTCAGAGGAGACGTATCTTTACTGGAACCCGGGTTGGAATGGCTAACGGAACGGACGGGGATTCCGGTACTCGGTGTGCTTCCTTTTATTGAAGAAATTAAGATTGAGGCTGAGGATTCTGTTGCCCTTGAAGCACTAGGTAGGCTAAATAACGATAATCATGACATTGACATTGCGGTGATTCAGTATCCGCGTATCTCTAACTTTACGGATTTTGATCCATTAAGAGAGGAACAAGATGTAGCACTCCGCTATGTGAGAACAGTAGAAGAGTTAGGACATCCTGATGTCATTATTTTACCTGGAACGAAGGATACGATCGGAGATTTAGAGTATCTTCGTAATCAGGGATTTGAAGAGGCCTTAGAGCGTGCGATACAGATGAATGCAACACAGATCGTGGGTATATGCGGTGGGTACCAAATGCTTGGTGAAGTGTTACATGATCCGTATGCAGTGGAGGCAGGTGAACCTCGTAGCGCGGAAGGGCTCAGCTATCTTCCTGTATCGACTACTTTTCTGAAGGAGAAAACAACGGTGCGTGTAAAAGGAGCCCTTGCTCCAGAACATCCATTATTCATAGAGGCCTACAGTAGAGCTATAGCTGTGGAGGGTTATGAGATTCATATGGGTGAAACGGTATGTTTGGAACGTGACGAAGCCGTGCCCTTATTTCATCTTCAGCGTTTGGATGGGCAAGTTGAGAGTGAAGGCTGGGGAACACCTGACGGGCGTAAATGGGGGACCTATTTGCATGGGATATTCCATAATGACTCTTTCCGAGGTGCTTGGCTTGATCGTCTTCGTGTGGATAAAGGGCTCTCGCCAGTAGGTCGGACTTTCAGCACTAGTGCACGCAAGGAGCAGGAATTTGATCGTGTCGCGGATATCGTTCGGAGCCATGTTGATATGCAAGCCGTGTATTCGATAATGGGCATACGGAAGTAGATAATGACAATGGATAAGGAAGCATAAGGTTAATTCTAAAAGAGTATCTCTCAGGTCTGTACAATGTATAACCTGAGAGATACTCTTTTATATATTACGGACGGACGTTGATCCGACAATAAATGCTTAGGAATATGCGGGCGGACCTCAGCATACATAGGAATATGGATAATGATTGTGGATAAGATAAAAGTAACTATAATGCTAGTACATAGCGCTATTTGGAAATAATGTAATTTATTTTAAGTGTCTATAATTAAACCTACCTAAATACTTGGTTATGTGTTATGATATGAATCGACTTAAAGCTCTGACATGTTATATGAAATTATATATTTTATTTAGGGGGAAGATAACATAATGAATACCTTATGGATTATTATTAATATCGTAGTCATGCTGGTACTAATTGGGTTACTGGTATGGATGCAGAAGAAGCATATTTCCTTCACTAAGCGTGTATTTACAGGTTTAGGGTTAGGGATCGTATTTGGAGTCATTCTACAATTCTTCTTCAAACCGGACTCCTATGTTATAGGTAAGTCCACTGAATGGTTCAACTTGGTAGGTTACGGTTACGTTGGATTGCTCCAAATGATCGTGATCCCGCTAATCATGGTGTCAATCATTTCAGCCATCATGAATCTGAATGGTGTCCAGAACCTTGGGAAAATGAGTATTTCTATTATTGCGGTTCTTCTTATTACAACTGCGATTGCGGCATCTGTAAGTATTATCACCACGCTGAGCTTTGATTTACAGGCTATTGAAATTCAGAGCGGCGACAGAGAACAGGCACAGGGCTTGAAATTAGAGGAGAGACTTGGCGATGTGGAAGACAAATCGATTCCTCAGCAAATACTTGAGTTTATTCCGAACAATCCATTTGCGGATATGACGGGAGCCCGCCGTTCATCTACGCTTGCTGTCGTTATTTTCTCAGCTTTTATCGGTGTAGCTGTTCTTGGACTAGATCGTAAAAAACCAAAGCAAGCTCAAACCTTCCGCGATATGATCGATGCGGTGTATGCTGTTGTTATGCGAATGGTTACACTTGTGTTGAGACTGACTCCTTACGGTATATTGGCGTTGATCACCAAGACAATCGCTACGACGAATGTAGAAGAAATATTAAAGCTGTTTAACTTCGTAATCGCTTCTTATGTCGCTTTGATTGTTATGTTTATTATTCATTTAGTATTGCTTGCCCTGTTCGGGTTCAACCCACTGATATATCTCAAAAAAGTACTGCCCACGCTGACATTCGCATTTACTTCACGTTCTAGCGCAGCTGCCATTCCACTTAATGTGGAGACTCAAACGAAGAAACTCGGAGTATCTACAGGAATCGCGAATCTGTCAGCTACTTTTGGGGCTACGATTGGTCAGAATGGTTGTGCTGGAATTTATCCAGCCATGCTCGCAGTGATGATTGCTCCAACAGTAGGTATTGATCCAACGAGCTGGGATTTCATTCTGAAATTGATTCTTGTTGTCGTTATTAGCTCCTTAGGTGTCGCAGGAGTCGGGGGCGGTGCAACATTCGCATCGTTGATTGTCCTTTCTACGATGGGCCTCCCTGTTGCATTAGCAGGTCTACTGATCTCTGTGGAACCTCTAATTGATATGGGACGTACAGCATTGAATGTGAATGATTCCATGACTTCAGGTCTTATTTCCAGCAAAATATTAAAAGAGAATGATCCCAAAATATACAATGAACGCAATATTGATTTAGATGCCGCACAAGCTTAAGTAAATGGTCTGAATTAATCGAATACGTGAGAAGCCAAAGCAGCGATTGCTTTGGCTTTTTCTGTTATAGTCTAGCCAACGAATCATTTCTGTGATAGAGTGATACATGTTTTGGTCGTCTTAGGGTGATCATCCGCGGTTCGTAACCATCCCGCGTAATCAAAACTAGGAGGATTACTCATGTTTAATTTCATATGGGGCATCATTTATGTGCTCGTAAATTTTTCGCTTTTTGTATTGTGTTATCGTCTATTTGGCAAAAAAGGGCTGTATGCCTGGATCGGTGTAGCTACGGTCATTGCTAATATTCAAGTCACGAAGACGATTGATATGTTCGGAATTGTCATGACGCTCGGCAATGCAATGTATGTCAGTCTTTATATGACCAGTGATCTGCTTAATGAGAAGTATGGTCGTGAAGAAGCCCGCAAGGCGGTATGGTTTGGATTCTTTACCCTGGTAATGACAACGGTCATCATGCAGATGGCGCTTGTCTTTACACCGTCGCAAGATGGGAATATGTCAGTTCAGACCTCGCTCGAGCAAATATTCGGGCTTATGCCACGCTTAGCAATAGCCAGCCTTACAGCTTACTTCATCAGTCAATTCCTTGATGTGAGGCTGTACAGTTGGATTCGTAAATTTTATCCCACGAAGGGGCAATTCTGGATTCGGAATAATGTCAGTACCATGATTAGCTCTTTTGTAGATACGTTAATCTTTTGTACGATTGCTTTTGCGGGTGAATATGAATGGAACATATGGTTTGAGATTCTAATCACCACATATCTCATCAAGTTTGTCTTGACGGCTGTAGGAACACCTTTTCTATATGTTGCGCGGAACTTTAAGTTTGCTGAAGATAAGTAGGTTGATGGGTGTCTCATAAGTTATACAAAATGGCCGACCAAGGATCATCTCCTTGGTCGGCCATTTTGTATATCAGTCTCTATCTTATATGGAGAGCGTCTCCACTGATGATGACACTTGCGGGAGACGCTCTAATTGAAGCTAGCCTATAACAGTCAGTTCTTTAGGGAATGAGGTCAATACTTCTACGCCCTCTTTAGTAACTACAATATCATCTTCGATCCGTACGCCTCCAAGCCCTGACACATAAACTCCAGGCTCTACCGTGAATACCATTCCTGCTTGTACAAGATCTTGGTTGCTTCCATGAACGGAAGGATATTCATGAACATCCATTCCAAGTCCGTGTCCGAGCCGATGCATGAACTGTGGACCATAACCTGCAAGATCAATGACGTTGCGTGCTGCTTGGTCAATGGAGGCTAAGGTTACACCAGGTTTAATGGCTTGAATTCCTTGAAGATTTGCTTCTAGTACAGTGTTATAAATAGTGGTTAGTTCTTGGCTAATATCCCCTATAGCGAATGTACGCGTAATATCTGAAGCATATCCATTCGCATACACACCCATATCGAACATCAATAGATCGCCATCTTGAATTTTACGTGTTCCCGCTGAGCCATGCGGTAGAGCCGTATTAGGTCCAGAGAGAACCATCGTTTGAAAAGAAGGGCCATCGGCGCCAAGTTTTTTCATCAAATACTCTAATTCAGCAACGAGCTCAATTTCGGTCACACCTACTTTGACTTGTGTCAGACCTTGACGGAGTACTTCTTCAATGAGATGAATAGCGTGTTTCATCCGCACCAATTCTTCGGGTGTTTTCAGCACTCTGATATCCCGAAGCAAAGGACCAACATCTTGATAGCTTTGAACTTGAAGAAACTGCTGTAGTAGCTCAAATTTAGCAACAGTAAGTTGTTCTTTCTCGATTCCTAGTGAGTGGATGCTCCCCTTCAAATGTTGCTGAAGGAGGAAGTATGGGTTATCTGTATCGGTGTGGCTTACAATATGTTGAACAGAAGAAGCGGCATGTGCAGCCTCCTCATCAAGTGCAGGCACGATCAATACAGGCTCTTCCCCGCGAATAAGGGTTAATCCTAAGAATCGTTCGTGTGGATCACTGGCGAATCCTGTTAAGTAATAGACGTGCTTGGGATCTGTGATCAGCAGGCTATCTAAGCCTTGTTGCAGCATGGTTGAGTCAAGTTGTGCTAATCGTTCATTCATGAGATGTATATCCTTCCTTAATTCGTATTCTTATCTACAAGATGTTGAGCTGTTAGCTCAGTAATACGTTCCACCTCCTATAAGTGTAATTTTATAATTTATATTATAGACTTCTAATCGATAAAAAGAAAAATCAAGTGATGTCGTGTAGCTTCTTCTATATAATGAAGTCAACTAAAATCATATATCGAAGATCAGTAAGGGAGGAGGATGACAATATGCATGATAAAGTAGTCCTAGTAACTGGAGCCAACTCAGGAATGGGACTTTCGACGTCAGTAGAATTGGCACGACGTGGTGCTCATGTTATTATGGTGTGCAGAAATGCAGAACGTGGTAGAAAGGCTATGGAAGAGACGATTAGACAGAGTGGCTCGAAGCGGATTGAGCTGATGTTATGTGATTTAGGCGATCTAGATAGTATTCGCCGATTAGCTGTTGAATTTGAAGCCAAGTACCCAATCTTAGATGTATTGATTAACAACGCAGGGGTTGTCTCTTTGAAACGTCAATTAACGGTGGATGGGTTTGAAATGCAACTTGGAGTTAATCATCTAGGGCATTTTCTCCTTACGAATCTTCTCTTAGGTTCACTTCAAGCGGCTAAGCAGGGTAGAGTGGTGAATGTATCTTCTGGTGTATACAAAGTAGGGAAAATTCATTTTGAAGATCCCACGTTGGAGCGAGGTTATAATGTAGCGAAGGGGTATGCTAGGTCGAAGCTGGCTAATATTTTGTTCACCAAACAGCTGGCTGTGAGGCTGAAAGGTACAAATGTTACTGCGAATTGCTTACACCCAGGTGCAGTAGGAACGAGTCTTGGCGTGGATCGTCAGACGGGGTTTGGCAAAAGTGTATATGCGCTGCTCAGACCTTTCTTCTTAACACCGGAGCAAGGCGCTGAGACGGGCATTTATTTAGCTACAGCTCCTGAGTTGAGCGAAATGAGTGGTGAGTATTATTATAGAAAAGAAATACAGCCCCTCAAACCACGTGCAATGAATATGCAGGAAGCCGAGAAGCTGTGGATATGGAGCGAGCAGCAGGTAGGACTATAAGTCCATCCTCGTCTACTGGAGCATTCCCTAGTAGCTATAAGTGTTCTATTATTTCTTTCATTTGATCGAGATGGCGTTTTATCCAGAGTATTACACTTGTTCAATTATTTAAATATCGGAGGAGAAAATATTGAGACTACAAGAATATACGATAGATTATGCCCAAATTGAAGATTTAAGTGAAATTATTACGATCTATAATTCCACGATATCAGGAAGAGTGGCTACAGCTGATTTAGAACCAGTCACTGTGGACAGCAGATTGACATGGTTTCATGAACATAATGACTATCATAGACCGCTTTGGGTGATGAAGAACGGTGATCATATGATCGGCTGGATGAGTTTTCAATCCTTTTATGGAAGACCTGCTTATAATGGTACTGCTGAAATTAGTATCTATGTGGCTGACGAGTATCGTGGAGCTGGCGTGGGTAGTATATTGCTGGATAAAGCCATGATTGAATGCCCAAGACTTGGCATTACCAATTTAGTAGGATTCGTATTCGGGCATAATGAAGCGAGTCTGAAGCTCCTCACTAAGTATGGTTTCATTCAATGGGGACTCCTTCCAAATGTAGCTGTACTTGATGGTGTAGAGCGTGATTTAGTTATTGTTGGTAAGAAGCTAAGTAAATAATATAAACTTTCAACAATATTTCATCGGTAAGGGGCTGTCCCAAAAGTAGATTAATCTTTTGACAGACAGCCACTTTTTCTAAAAAAGAGACTGATGTCCAAAAAAGCAGGTCAAGGCAGTTATCCTTGGCCTTCTTTTTGGTATTTTTGTTCCATTGCGGCCTGCTTCAGTAGATTATAGGCGACCGAAATCCATCCGACCTCAAGGCTAACTTTTTGCAAGCCTCGTAGCAGAAAACGCCGGAACCCCGGTTGTTCTTTATTTGTCCAAATACACTTTCAGATTCCGTCAATCGACGTACGGAGAGTGAATGCCCTTCTTTGCTTCGCAGGATTCCCCGTGCCTGATTCTTGTAGCGAAGATATTCCATACTCACTTTCACTTCCCGATTTCCTGTCGCCTTCGTGCAGCCTACTTTCAATGGACAGTCTGCACAGCTTTATTCTATGGTAACGAACAGGGTCTGTACTTTCTCCTGAAGCTTGGCCTTATGCTTGACGGCAGCTTTGCTCCAGACAGTCGTATACCGGTTCGCATTGGCTTCGATCTTGGTACCATCCAAAAAAGTAGTGATCCAATGTGACGTATTTCTCTTCGATAAGAAACTCAAGCACGGGGGTGAATACCGTTTCAAGTACGTCTTTCATCCGCTGAGAGCGAAAGCGGTTAATCGTCAGGAAGTCCGGATGCTGCTTCCAGCGAGCTACATGAAGGGTATGTGTTCCCGTACCGCTTTGGTAATGTGCCGAGAAGAGTAGATGCGTTGAGTGTATACGTAAATGATGACTTTAGTAAGCATTTTGGGGTGATAACTATCGCGGCCATCACCGAAGTAAGCAGCGGAGAGGACGGAACGATTTCGGAAAAGCGGTAGCGGTCGCCTTGGTCTCCGAATTTCAACCTCTGTGCGAGTTTAATCCAGAAATTTGGAGACCACAGCGATTGGAGAAACGATCCGTTCGCGGAGCGACCGCCCAAAACATTAACTTTCTCACACAAAACAAAGAGGCTATCCCTAGCCATTTTAAATGACTTTTGGGACAGCCCCTTATCCTTATATTCATCTTATCCATTTACGATGTCATCTTTAGACTCATGATCAATCGTCACCCATGCTTGAGACCATTGCTCAATTCCTCGAAGGATAGGCTCCAGAGCACGTCCCTTTTCTGTCAGGGAGTACTCTATACGTACAGGAGTCTCTGGAAAGACCTCTCTTTTCACGACTCCACTTTGTTCTAAATCCTTTAATCTTTCTGATAAAAGTCTGCCGCTAATGGGAATAGAGGTCTCGATCGCAGAGAAACGCTGCGGTCCTGACAACAGCTTATAAATAATAAACCCAGTCCAGCGTCGGTTAATAATCTCCATCCCCTTCTCAAATCGAGGACATAGTTCAGATGGATTCATAGCATTCACCTCTTTATGTGTATAGTATAACCTTAAACCACTTTTAAATATATAGTAATGAATAAAAAGTTAGTTACTTGACATACATAAATAATAATTATATACTAACTTACATAAAGTAACTGATAAACATTATTATTAAATTTTTAGAAAAGAGGTAGAGGACAGATATGATTACAACGGAAGTATTAAATCTTTTATCTCATAAAATGAATGTTATAACGAATCCGAAAGGTCAAGATCTATGCCTTGTCGGTCCCATAGAGCTTCCAGTGCAATTAGATGAAGAGGTTGTGCATCTCAAATGGTATACATGGCTGAATCTGAATGGTAAGTCCAGTGTGAAGGCAGATATTCTGAATGAACTGGTGCATGCGAACCTTGCGGAATATCAACAATCCTCTGTACTTGTATATGGTGATTTTGAGCACTCAGATAAAGCGTTAGTACGGATGCATAGCATATGTCATACGGGTGATATTTTTGGTAGCAAGCGCTGTGACTGTGGCTTTCAACTTCACCAGTCCATGAGAATGATTGTGGAACAAGGCAGTGGTGCTCTATTTTATTTAGCCAATCATGAAGGTAGAGGTATCGGGTTGTTCTCTAAATCATTGGCATATATTTTACAGCAGGAGGGCTATGATACAGTGGAAGCGAACAATGCTCTAGGTTTCGAAGATGATGTTCGTTCTTATGATGAGGCGATTGGGGTATTGAGTACACTTCGTAAGTCCCCTGTTACATTGATTACGAATAACCCTAAGAAACTGAAGGCGTTACGTGAGAATGGGCTCTTAGCTATGGATCATGTCTCGTTGTGGGGAGATATTAGTGATTATAATCGTCGTTACCTATCTACAAAAATTAATAAATCAGGGCATATTCCGGATGACCCCCAAGCAATGATTATATAGTAAAGGTTGAATGGTATGCATATTGATACAATCACACTATGTACGAACCGATTAGAAGAAACCAAGGCATTTTACACTGATATTATGCAGTGTAACTGTGAAGGTAGTGATGATCATGCCTTTACGGTTAGAGTGGGACAATCCCTGCTTATATTTGAACAGCATGAACAGTTACATGAGAATCCTTTTTATCATTTTACGATGAATATCCCGCACAATACGTTGGAAGAAGCTCGGGCTTGGATGGCTGATCGTATTCCACTGGCTGAGGAAGCAAACAAGATAGAATATGATTGTCCAGAGTGGAATTCACACTCCATTTATTTCTATGATCCTTCGGGTAATATTGTGGAACTTATCGCTCGTCGTTCATTAGATAACGCAATAGAGCGTCCTTTTGATATGAGGGTAGATTTGTTATGTATCAGTGAAATAGGAATTGTGGTACCTGAAGTTGTGCCATTTATACGTGGTATGAACGATATAGGAATTCCGAATTGGAAAGAGGATGATGAGCACTTTACTCCCCTTGGCAATGAGAATGGTTTAATTATTGTCGTGAAGCAGGGGAGAAGATGGCTTTTTTCGAACAAGCAAGCCTTGTTCTTTCCTGTGAAGATGACAATTAGAGGAATAGGACACTTAACATTTATGAATAATGGAGATCGAATTATAGTTCATCAAAACTAATAAAGTGACATGAGATATAATTAAATCTGTAATGTGAATATTTACCTTTACAACCCCCTGCACCCACTGGCATAATTAAGGGATATTTAATTTTATTGTCCATTTGGGGAGGGTAATGTGATGAAGCGTTTTAAGATAGGCTTAGCTATATCCATGGCATTCTTGTTAGTTGTGTTAGCAGGATGTCAAGCTGTTGGAGGATTGGACATTAACAAGGCGTTGGTAGAAAGTCTTACCGTTAAATCATCCGAATCAAAACAAACATTGTCGCTTGAGATTGTGCCTACGAGTTCAGATCTCAGTAAAGAAGACAAAAAAATGATTGATTTATTGAACTCATTCTCTATCAGTATTGATCATGCGATTACGCAAGATTCCTCAACAGGATCTGTTGAAGGCGCAATCAGCTTGGATGGCATCAAGCTTCCTTTCCATCTCTCTATGGATAAGAAGACTATGTTGATATGGGTTGAGGGAGCTAAACAACCACTATCCATTTCACTTGATGCTATTGAGGGAGCGGATATGTCTGAGCTACAGTTGTCTAATGAGAAGTCACTTGCATTAATGAAAGATGTAGGCAAGTTCTTCTTCAATAACGTGGCTAATCCAGCAAAAATATCTGTTGCGCCTGTAAGTGAGAAGGTGAACGGAGAAGCGGTTAATCTTCAAAAATTGCATATGGAAATTCACGGCGATGAATTAGTAGGACTAGTGAAGTCATTCTTGACAAGTGTATCTAAGGATAAAGAAGGCGTTAAAGAGCTAATCGGTACATTGTATGATGTGTACTATCCGATCATCAAAACTTTGATTCCATTGTATGCTGATGATTACGAAGGATATTATAGTGAGTACAAGGAATCAGCTACCTTTGGTACCTTGGAGAGCATCATTCAAGATAAGGAAGCTACCGTGATTTACTTAACAAACCAACTACAGAAATCATTGGATAAGTTGCTTGTGGATTATGATAAGGAAGTTCAGGATTTGTTTACAGAGTCTCCGGAACTGAATAAGTTATTTGGTAAAGACACGGTACTCTCAATGGATGTCATGGTGGATAGTAAATTAAATATTCGTAAACAGAATATGGATTTAACGGTACAAATTCCTGATGTGGAGGATATGCCGATTAAACAATTTAAAATCCATTCTACAAGTGAAATCTGGAATGTGAATGAACCCGTTACCGTGAAAAAGGTTGATACAAGTAAAGGGGTAATGGAGCTAGATTTGAACGATATGATGGGAATGACACCAGGAAAGATTCTTCGTAATTTTGACCAAAAGTCGGAGGTCTACCGTTTTCTAAAAGAAGATATGAGTATTAGTCAAAAGTATATCACTCTAGATACCATAAATTATGCTGATGATTACGATGATGGTGGATATTATGATTACGCAATGGCATATAATATCAAGAATACAACGATGGTACCTCTCAGATATGTTGCTGAACGACTAGATGCACAATTAGAGTGGGACGGAGCATCTAAGACGACTACAATAACGGA
>DASXLR010000154.1:0-13002 GCA_036496075.1 Paenibacillus sp.
GGGGCGGCATTCGCATGAATCTGTACGATGAGTTCCAAGGTCAAAGAATGTTGCTAGGCAGCCAATCCTATTCACTTACTTACGAAGCATTACCAACAACGTCAACTGATGGCACGGGTAGCGCAGGAAGTTAAAGTACAACCGGGACTAATTTGAGTGTAGATCCATAGTTCCGCAGTCGGTGTGCAACAACAGGCTTATCTCATTTTTACTTTTCTTCCATTAAACAACAAACCCAGTACCGATCGTGGTACTGGGCATTTTACATATGGTTGAACCACGGATCTGCGCTTCACGGTAACGGGAACAGATATTACATCTTTAATAACGCTTCGTCATCGTATAGAATCAATGAAGCAACACACGACATTACACGTCAGGAGATTTTCAAATATGCAAAAAAAGATTTTGATTGTTGAAGACGATATTCATATATCCAAAATCATTAAAATGAATCTTAACATCGTGAACTATGTGACAACGGAGGTTTACGACGGTTTGGCGGCGTTGGAGGCGATGAAGCAGGAGAAGTTCGATCTCATCCTGCTGGATGTCATGATTCCACGGATGGACGGGTTTACACTGATGGAAAAAATTCAGCCCCACGGCATTCCGGTCATTTTCCTGACGGCTAAAAACTCGGTTTATGACAAAGTCAACGGACTGAAGCTGGGGGCAGACGACTACATGGTCAAGCCTTTCGAAGCGATCGAACTGTTGGCCCGGATCGAAACCGTATTGCGAAGATACGGCAAAGAAGAACACGTGATGGAGTTTCACAACATTCAAGTAGACTTGGACAAACGAGAAGTGACTATACAGGGGGAGCCCGTCGAACTGACGCCGAAGGAATACGATTTGATTGTCGTGCTGCTGAAAAATAAGAATATCGCGCTGTCTAGAGAGCAGTTCATCGATAAAGTATGGGGCGGGGAGTATTACGGCGAAACGAGAACGGTCGATATGCATATCAAATCGCTGCGTAAGAAGCTTCAGCTGCAGGATCATATCAAGACCATTTACAAAATTGGTTACCGACTGGAGGATTGATCGATGAAATTTTGGCAAAAAATTTATTTGTTCTCTATTCTGGTCTTCGTCCTCATCTTTAATGCAGCTTCCATTATGGTCATTGAGCGGAGCCATAATAAAATGCTAGGGCAGGAAATCAACAGTGCATTAAGCCAAAATATGAGCATTCATTCCAGCGTCAATGCGATTGTTCCGATCCTTCGTATCTATGATTCTATCGATTACGAGAAAACGGTATTAACCAATATCGCCAATGAATTTGTTGAGAAGAAAAGCGACGAACGTATTTATTTGGATATCACGAACGATACGAACCGGAAGATCTTCAGCAATGCCGATTTCAAGATGCCGACGCATCGTGAGGAATTGGACAAGCTGGCCGTGGACGAAATTAATTATATTTTGCGGGATATCGACCAGCGTACGATATTATTTACATCGAACATTGCGGATATTAATCATAAAAGATACGTGTTTACCTACATGAAAGACGTTACGCCCTTGTACCAGGAGCGCGTGGATCAGTACCGTTTTTTCGTAAAAGTGGATATAGCCGCATGTTTCCTCTATATGCTTATCATGTTTTTCGTGAGCAGAGGGCTGACGAAGCCGATTGATCAACTCAACCGAATGGCTCAAGTCATTTCGCAGGGAGGATTTTCAGAACGTGTTCGGCTGAAATCGAAGGATGAAATAGGCGTTCTGGCAAGCAATTTTAATGATATGGCCTCGGTTGTCGAGGATACAATCAATGACTTGGAGCAGCACAATCAGGAGAAGCAAAGGTTCATCAATAATTTTACCCATGAATTAAAAACGCCGTTGACGTCGATTATCGGTTATACAAATTTCCTGAGGACGACCAAATACAACGAAGAGTTGTTCCTAGATGGATTGAATGTCATTTACTCGGAAGGCAAGCGATTAGAGTCGCTTTCGCACAAGCTAATGGATTTGATTTTGCTTCAAGAGGACCATTTTCAGATGGAGGAGTATGATCTGGGAGCTATCATCGCCGAGATCGAGCCTACGCTTAAAATGATGGCCAAGGAGAAGCAGGTTGCGATCGTCACCGATTGTAAAGAGGGCAGGCTGCAATTGGAAAAGGATTTGATCAAAATTCTGATCTTCAATCTCGTAGACAATGCGCTTAAAGCTTCTACCGAACAACAGAGCATTACGCTCCGTACTTACTGGCGCGACAGTCGTTACATTCTTGAAGTGATCGATCAAGGCATCGGCATTTCCAAAGAGCATCGGGACAAGATTTTTGAACCGTTCTACATGGCGGATAAGGCTAGAACGAGAAGCAATAATGGAGCGGGATTAGGCCTCTCGATATGTCAAAGCGTAGCGAGCATACACCATGCCGTCATCGAAGTGACCAGCAAAGAAAATCAGGGCACGACGATTGGAGTCATTTTTGATCAGATAGGTCCGAAAGGCGGGATGAATCCATGAACAAGCTTAAAGTGGTTATCGTATGTGCGGCGTTCATGATCTTGATCACGGGGTGCGGGGGATTCTTCAACGCTATCGAAAAAGAGACCGTCATGGTAAAAAAAATAACTAAAGAGCATAAAAGCAACGAGGTGAAATACGAAGGGGTTCTTTCTCAGGATGCTGTGAAGACGCTCAGCCTGAATGCGGTCAACAAGTATTATAACGAGAAACTGACTATGGACGAAGTCCAAATTGAGTTGCTGGTGGTAGATCAGAAGAAGCTTAAAGATCTGCTGGACAAGGTGGAATACGGCGTCCATCCGCGAATCAAGCAGAATCAGGAGTTCAAGGTTGATTCCAAAACGGAGTTGAACAAAATTCCTAGCAGTCTGTTTTTTATGACCCTGACCCTTTCGGCCGATCCCAATGAAGTCTATGATATTGTTTTGAATGCCAGAGACGGCGATGTACTGAAAATTTCCAAAGTAATCCTGAAGGGTGTACTTAGCGAGAAGGAACCGGAAGTAATCTTGAAGGGTGCATTTAGCGAGAAGGAACCGGAAGTGATTCTGGATGAGGAGGTAATCGAGATCGCTAATCGGTTTATTCTGGAAAAGGGAAGTTATGTCTTGTCCGATCTGATCCTGAACGAGAAACCCGTCCGTCGGGGTATAGTAGCTGAATTGTATTATATGAGCAAGGATAACCAATCGTTAAACTACAGTGTCATAGTTAATTTGAGAACGAAGCAAGTGGTTGGGTTCAACAAAGATGTGATGGCGATGCTCAGTTATTTTTCAGAGTCGTAAGCCGACCGATAGAACCAAGGCCAGTTGCATCCGCAGCTGGCCTTTTTGCGCTGTGCTGCCTGGTGAATTCAACTTTTTACAACTTCAATACAAGTCCATCTAACTTATCATATATTCGTGTACTACACTGGTAGAATACCCCGTAGGTAGCAGCGCCATTGTAAAAGGAATTAAAAAATATTTCGTGGATAGAGAAGGTTAGAAAAAGGGAGGAAGAATAAAAATGAAAAAAATGTTGTTAATGTTACTAACGATTATACTCATGATCTCTGTCTCTGCTTGTAGTAGCCGTGCGGGTAATGGAGATGTAGCGCAAACACAAAACGAGGATAAGACAACAGAAAAGCCAAACGGGGAAAAGACAACAAAATCGCCAGATGGGGAAAAGAAAGAAGGAACGAAACCCAGTGGTGGCAAAAAAACGGTTGTGTTCTCTACATTTTTTCCTGATGAATTCTTTAAGGAAGCTAAGAAGAAATATGAAGCTAAGCATCCTAATATCACGATTGAGCTTAAATATCTAGAGAGTGGTGATGGTCCAGAGGGAGAAGCGGCTTATGAGAAATTCGTCAAAACGACGAACACGGCCATGTTATCAGGTAAAGGTCCTGATCTGCTTGAAATGGATCAATTGCCAATGGATAAATATGTGAAAAAGAATTTGTTAGCCAATATAAGTGAAATAATAGAGAAGGATCCAACCTTTAAGAAAGAGCAATATTTCAACAACATTTTGGACAATGTTAAGAAAAATGGCGGAATTTATGGGATGCCCTTGAGATTCTTTATGTATGGTCTGATGGGCGACGAGACATTGATTGAGAAAAGCGAGGTGAAGTTTGACGACAAGACTTGGAATTGGAGTCAATATACCGATGTAATCAGACAACTAATGAAGTTTGGAGAGAAAAATAGCAAATATGGAGTGTTTAGTTCACCGGATGCTCTATTAAATGAAATGGTCAAAGATCAATACCCGACGTTTGTAGATGAGGTCAATGGAAAGGTGAATTTCGATTCGGAACCCTTTACTAAATTACTCCAGCAAGTAAAGTCCTTGTCCGACGAACACATGATCACTCAAGAACAAGTACACCCTCTATTCAGAACGGTTTCTATAAATTCACCAACTGATTATATTAATACCTTAAAAGAGAGTGAATTTTATCCGAAGGGCTATGTATTTAAATCCAAGCTGTATGCCAAACCAAATGCAAATGATCAGCAAGCTGGAGGTTATTTTAGACCGTACAAAACCATTGGCATCAATGAGAAGTCTTCTGTCAAAGAGGAAGCATGGGATTTCCTTAAATTTATGTTGTCTGATGAGATACAATCTCCAGGAACGGGTTTTCCTTTAAATAAAAACTTATATGAGAAGCAAAAGCAGCAACTATTAGAGGAAGGGAAGGTTACGGTTAGTCAAGAAATGGGAGCTATGAGTGGCAAAGTGTTAGAGGTAACGGCAAAGGATATTCAAGGATTAGATCAATTTCTTTCTGGAGCAATCCATCCCGTTGCATTCAAGCCTTCTAAGGTCGAAGAGATCATTTCAGAAGAATCCAAAGCCTATTTCAGTGGACAGAAGTCAGCCGAAGAAGTAGCGAAGTTAATTCAAAATAGAGTGACGACTGTCTTAAATGAATAACCAGCTATTCAGAGAAAGGTTTAGATAAATAATGAAAACATCACGAAATAACAATGTAAAAATAAGGATGAAAATGAAAAGAAGAAGATTAGGACTTATTGTAGCAACTGTTTTTCTTATGATCTTTTTAATAGGGAAATTGACTTCTGATCCTGAAGAAAGTATCCATCAAGTTGCCACAAGTGTAGCAGAACAAAGTATCTTACAAGATCCCATACAACCAGAAAAGCAAAAAAGACCGGATGGAAAGCCAATCGGAAAAGTTGTTTACCTAACATTTGATGATGGCCCTAGTATATTAACGAATCAATTCTTAGATGTATTAAAAGAGCAAGATGTAAAAGCAATATTTTTTATGCAGGGAAGTAATCTACAAAAAACCAATTTGCAAGAAAATGTAAAACGAGCAACAAAAGAAGGCCATTATGTTGGTGCACATAGTATGACACATATTTACAAAAAGCTATACGATAATGGGCAGTTTATACCAGAGATGAACGAAACATTATCTCTTATTCAGGATATTACAGGTACGAATCCTAAGTTGGTTCGTCCACCTTATGGTTCAGCACCAGGATTGGAAAGTGAACAGATTCGTAATCAAATTGTAGAGGCTGGAATTAAAATATGGGATTGGACAATTGATTCTAACGACTGGGTGTTAAAAGATAATCCAAACCAAATTGTAGAAAATGTTAAAAAGGGAACTAAACATGACGTAGAAGTCGTTCTCATGCATGAAAAATCACAAACATTACAAGCGCTTCCAGAAATAATTGCGTTTTATAGGGAAAAAGGATATGAGTTTGGTGTATATAATGACGCTGACCATTTCAGTCTTAATTTCTATCAAGATAAATATCTGTAATTATCGGCTGAGAAACATCGAAAGCCGACCACCTTGGGCGGACAGAACCAAGGCCAGCTGCAACCGCAGTTGGCCTTTTTGTGCTTTGTTGCCTGTTGAATTCAGCTTTTACAACTTCAATACAAGTCCATCTCACTTATCATATATTCGCGTACTACACTGGTAGAATACCACCGCAGGCAGTGGTGCAACCCGAGTAATGATGGAGAAAGTCTGAATTGTCAATGAATCGAGAAGTTCGGTGAGAAGGAGGAGGGACGATGGGTTAGCGAAAAAGCTGATCTATACGGTTGTATTATTCGATATCCGAGGGACAAGGAAGCTGTAAAGCAATATAAGTACAAGCCGTGGCGGTCGACTATGTTCCAATCTGGGTTTAATGAGGCATAGAGAGCGGCCATGAGTAAGGAGATAGCATGAAAAGGGTAAGGAGAAAACAGCTTCAACGCCGCCAAGCGATATTTATGATAAGCATCGTTGTTTTTATGGGAATGGTCTGGTCGATATATGCGTTATCATCCCCGATTTCGGGGAATCGAATCATAACTTCGGCGGAGTCGACAATTTCGCTGAACAAACATATGGCAACGCCGCAAGAAGTACCCCAACGCTACAAAATTGTGATCGATGCGGGGCATGGAGGCAAGGATCCCGGCGCGGAAGGTGCAAGCGGGAACCTAGAGCGAGCGTACACCCTAGCGCTGTCTACGAAGGTGTTCGACCTGCTCCAGCAAGAGCCGATGTTCGAGGCGCACAGAACACGTACGGATGACACCTTTGTCAAGCTGGAGGATCGCGCCCAAATCGCTAATGATCTCGATGCGGACGCATTTGTCTCCATTCATGGGAACACATACAGTGATCCGGATGTATCTGGCACAGAAACGTATTATTATGCGGACGAAAGTTTTTTATTTGCAAGCGAGGTGCACGAACAACTGGCAGAGGCTACTGGATTCAGGGACCGGGGCGTGAAAAAGGAAGGCTGGAATGTGCTGAAGCTCAGCAACAATCTCGCGATTTTACTGGAGACGGGGTACCTCACGAACCCGAGCGATGAAGCGGATATGCTCAGTGAAATGCATCAGAATCGAACCGCCCAAGCCATTGTAAAAGGAATTAAAAAGTATTTCGTGGATAGAGAGGGTTAGAAAAGGAAGGAAGAATAAAAATGAAAAAAATGTTGTTAATGTTACTAACGATTATACTCATGATCTCTGTCTCTGCTTGTAGTAGCCGTGAGGGCAATGGAGATGTAGCGCAAACACAAAACGAGGATAAGACAACAGAAAAGCCAAACGAGGGTAAGACAACAAAAACGCCAAACGGGGAAAAGAAAGAAGAAACGAAACCTAGTGGTGGCAAAAAAACGATTGTGTTCTCTACATCTTTTTCTGATGAATTGTTTGAGGAAGCTAAGAAGAAATATGAAGCTAAGCATCCTAATATCACGATTGAGCTTAAATATCTAGAGAGTGGTGATGGGCCAGAAGGAAAAGCGGCTTATGAGAAATTCGTCAAAACGATGAACACGGCCATGTTATCAGGTAAAGGTCCGGATCTGATTGAAATGGATCAATTGCCAATGGATAAATATGTGAAAAATAATTTGTTAACCAATATAAGTGAAATAATAGAGAAGGATCCAACCTTTAAGAAAGAGCAATATTTCAACAATATTTTGGACAATGTTAAGATAAACGGCGGAATTTATGGGATGCCCTTGGGATTCATTATGTATGGTCTGATGGGGAACGAAACATTGATTGAGAAAAGCGAGGTGAAGTTTGACGACAAGACTTGGAATTGGAGTCAATATACCGATGTAATCAGACAAGTAATGAAGTTTGGAGAGAAAAATAGCAAATATGGATTGTTTACTTCACCGGATGCTTTATTAAATGAAATGGTCAAAGAACAGTACCTCACATTTGTAGATCAGGTGAATGGAAAGGTGAATTTCGATTCGGAACCCTTTACTAAATTACTCAAGCAAGTAAAGTCCTTGTTCGACGAACAAATTATCACTGAAGAATATGAAGCACACCTTCTATTCAGAACTGTTCCTATTTTTTCACCCAGTTATTATATTTATCACTTAAAAGAGAGTGAGTTTTATACGAAGGGCTATGAATTTAAATCCAAGCTATACGCCAAACCAAAAGCGAATGGTCAGCAAGCTGGAGGTTATTTTAGACCGTACATAACCATTGGCATCAATGAGAAGTCTTCTGTCAAAGAGGAAGCATGGGATTTCCTTAAATTTATGTTGTCTGACGAGATGCAACCTGGCGGTTTTCCATTAAATAAAACCGCATATGAGAAGCAAGTGCAGGCACTATTAAAAGAAGGGAAGATTAAGTCCGATCAATTCAGTGAACGTATGAAAGTCAAGGTATTCGAGGTAACAGCCAAGGATATTCAAGAACTAGATCAATTCCTTTCTGGAGCAATCCATCCCGTTGCATTCAAGCCATCTAAGGTCGAAGAGATCATTTCAGAAGAATCCAAAGCCTATTTCAGTGGACAGAAGTCAGCCGAAGACGTAGGGAAGTTAATTCAGAATAGAGTGACGACTTTCTTGAATGAGTAACCAATTTTTCGTAATGAACCTTGAACGACAATTCAGGGGCCGACAGAACCAAAGCCAGCTGCAACCGCAGTTGGCCTTTTTGTGCTGTGTTGCCTGTTGAATTCAGTTCTTTACAACTTCAATACAAGTCCATCTCACTTATCATATATTTGCGTACTACACTGGTAGAATACCACCGCAGGCAGTGGCGCAACCGAGTGATGATGGAGAAAGCCTGAATCGTCAATGAATCGAGATGTTCGGTGAGAAGGAGGAGGGCCGATGGGTTAGCGAAAATGCTCATCTATACGGTTTTATTATTCGATATCCGAGGGACAAGGAAGCTGTAAAGCAATATAAGTACAAGCCGTGGCGGTCGACTATGTTCCAATCTGGGTTTAATGAGGCATAGAGAGCGGCATGAGTAAGGAGACAGCATGAAAAGGATAAGGAGAAAACAGCTTCAACGCCGCCAAGCGATATTTATGATAAGCCTCGTTGTTTTTATGGGAATGGTCTGGTCGATATATGTGTTATCATCCCCGATTTCGGGGAATAGAATCACAACTTCGGGCGAGTCGACTGTATCGCTGAACAAGAATATGGCAACGCCGCAAGAAGTATCCCAACGCTACAAAATTGTGATCGATGCGGGGCATGGAGGCAAGGATCCCGGCACGGCAAGTGCAAGCGGGTACCGAGAGCGAGCGTAAACCCTAGCGCTGTCTACGAAGGTGTATGACTTGCTCCAGCAGGAGCCGATGTTCGAGGCGCACAGAACACGTACGGATAACACCTTTGTCAAGCTGGAGGATCGCGCCCAAATCGCAAATGATCTCGATGCGGACGCATTTGTCTCCATTCATGGGAACACATACAGTGATCCGGATGTATCTGGCACAGAAACGTATTATTATGCGGACGAAAGTTTTTTGTTCGCAAGCGAGGTGCACGAACAACTGGTAGAGGCTACTGGATTCAAGGACCGCGGTGTGAAAAAGGAAGGCTTGGGGGTGCTGAAGCTCAGCAACAATCTCGCGATTTTACTGGAGATGGGGTACCTCACGAACCCGAGCGATGAAACGAATATGCTCAGTGAAATGCATCAGAATCGAACCGCCCAAGCCATTGTAAAAGGAATTAAAAAGTATTTCGTGGATAGAGAAGGTTGAATGTATAACCAACTGCTGGTAATGAACTATGAACGACAATTCAGGGTTCATTTTTCTCATTCGAAGTGGATTTAGGAGGTGTTAAACATGGTGGACGAGCGTTATCGGGGCAAAATATTTAAGCTGCTGCGAAAAGATTGGACAGTGGCTGTTCTCTTCTTGGCACCGAGCTTAATAGGCTTCGCCATTTTTTATCTTATTCCGTTTGTCATGGGTTTCTTCTATTCTTTTCAGGATAGCACGGTTGACGGCTCTTTTGTCGGTTTTGACAATTATAATGAACTGCTTGCTAGCGGATCCTTCCGCAAAGCAGCATCAAACACATTCCTATTTACCGGTGTAAGCGTACCGCTGATCATTGTGCTATCCTTATTATTTGCGCTTTTGCTGAATCAAAAACTATTTATTCGGAATTGGCTGCAGACGGCTTTTGTATTGCCACTTGTGGTACCTGTCGCCTCTATCGTAATGATATGGCAAATATTGTTCGACTGGAATGGTACAGTAAATGTATGGTTGCAGAGCTTGCATATAGAACGGTTCGATTGGATGAAATCAGATTGGTCTATGGGTGTTTTGATTGTCGTGTATATATGGAAAAATGTTGGGTATAACATGATTTTATTTCTGGCCGGGCTGCAAAGTATACCGAAGGACTACTACGAGACCGCTGATATCGAAGGTGCGGGTAGATTTCACAAATTGATTCATATTACGCTTGTATATTTGACTCCGACGATGTTCTTTGTCGTTTTAATGTCCATTATTAATTCGTTCAAAGTTTTCCGTGAAACGTATCTGATCGCAGGCGATTATCCACATGACCGTATTTATATGCTGCAGCATTTTATGAACAACATGTTTCTATCACTCGATATTCAGAAACTGACGGCCGCTGCCACCTTGATGGTGGGCTGTATTCTAATTATTGTGACAGTCATGCTTTCAATAGAACGCCGTTTTCGGCAATTCATGGATTAAGTAAGGACGGTGATAACATTGGCTTTATTTCGCAAGTTTTCGTTAACGTTGGTGATGGGGGTTATCGCCGCGATGATGCTATTTCCTATTGTGGTCACATTCACAAACTCGTTGATGACGGAAGGCGAGATTGACCATAACTATAATCTCATTGGCAAGATGATCAATACTGCAGCAGGAGAGAAAGATGGATTTGTTAACTTGAAGATATTTCCCGATTGGCTGTCATTTCATCAATATGCGGAGGTGTTGGTTCATAAACCGATGTTCCTTCAGATGTTTTGGAATTCTGTATTTATGGTCATACCTATCATCGCCGGGCAAGTGCTAGTCGCATCTCTGGCGGCCTATGCTTTTGCCAAGCTCCGATTTTTGGGGCGGGATAAGTTGTTTGTCATTTATTTAATGACTATGATTATGCCGTTTCAAGTCACATTGGTTCCCAACTACATTATTGTGGAGAAACTGGGACTAATGAACACAACATCCGCGATTATTTTACCGGGAATTTTCAGTGCTTTCGGCGTATTTATGCTGAGACAGTTCATGCTGCATATTCCATATGCGTATATCGAAGCGGCCAAAATAGACGGAGCTGGACATTTGAGGATTTTTATAAAGATTATCGTTCCTCTCATTCAACCTGGAATCGCGGCACTTATTGTATTGCTATTTGTTGACAATTGGAATATGGTCGAGCAGCCGCTTATTTTTCTAGAGGATACATTCAAGCAGCCATTATCGCTATATTTGTCGCATATCAACGAAGGAGCCCGCGGTGTCGCCTTTGCTGCATCTGTGCTGTATATGGCCCCAATGGTGCTGTTGTTTTTATATGCAGAATCCTACTTTATCGAAGGAATTCAGCTATCAGGAATCAAAGGATAGTCAACACTTACGATGCAAACAATACTTCGGAAAACGATAGGGGTGATCATAATGGAATTACAAGATACCGAACAAGCGAATTCAAGACGTAAACGAATGATTCGAATCCTTTCCGGATTGTTTATCGGCCTCCTAATTGTATTTACGTTGCTTAGCAACACGTTGATGTCTCTGACTTTACCAAAGGTAGCGGTAGAAGAACCGAGTCGGGGACAGTTTGTTCATAAGTTCCAAGGTAGTGGTGTATTAAAGTGGAAGGCAGAAGTTGCATTAACGAATAGTACGGGGTGGAAAGTTAAGAAAGTAGTTGTAAAGGAAGGGGATCTTGTGAAGAAAGGGCAGACGCTGGTGACTTACGACATAAAAGAGGCGGAACAAGAGATTCTGGACGAACAAGCGAGTCTTAAAAAGTTTGATTTTACAATAGAAGCGCTGCAGGGCAGTTTTAAGGAAGCTTGGCAGAGCGGAGATGAGAAGAGCATAGGTGAAGTCAGACGCGAGATGGAGATCAGCAAAATTGATCTGGGGGTTCAGCAACGAAAAATACAAAAGTTACAGGAATATTTGATAAATAATAGCAAACTTGTTGCTCCATTTGACGGAATCGTCACGGAAGTAAATGCGACGGAGGGCCTTATCTCATCAAATGGGGGGGCAGATGTACGTATATCCAACGGAAGCCTTGGGTTTGTGTTTGAGTTATTAGCCCCTGCCAATGTAACTGCCTTGTGGAAGATAGGAGAAAAGCTCGATGTTCAAGTGAATGGAAGTCAAATCAAACAAGCCGAAGGCCAAATTGTAGAAATCCAAGATGCAAATTCTGTCGATAATGAAACAACAGGTGAAGGCGGAACTACAACTTTGAACACTCAAATGAAGCGGCTTCTGATCACAATACAAGGTGATAGTTTCAAAGGAGGCGACAATGTCCAAGTGGAGCTGACTAAACCGTCGGCCGAGGATACGATATTATTATCCAATAAAGCCATTCACGAAGATGGTAGCGGAAAGTATGTCTATAGAATTGAAGAAAGAAACAGTCCGCTCGGCAACACATTTTACATTAAAAGAGTATCAATTACCGTCGTTGATTCTAATGATCAAGAATCAGCCGTAACCGAAGGTATATTCGAACAAGATCAAATCGTAGTCGACAGCAGCGAGCCGCTGCAGGATGGAAACAAGGTTCGGACGCAGTAAGTTCATACTAAGAGGCGCATCATTCGTAAATGTGTTCATTCTCTCCCTTTCTTTAAGCTTATGCTTCGAAGTTACACAGTTGCTCTTGTTTATTGGCATATTTGATGTGGATGACCTCATATTGAACACTTCCGGCGGAATCGTTGGTTGCGGTGTCTTGAGACTGTTCATGACAAGAAACAAACCCCGATCCCATGAAAGTTTGGTGTTTTCCCCTTCAAGTAGATAATCCCGAGTGTGACCTGGAGGGGGATATGGTAAAAAAGGGACAAGTATATCAATAGTATGCGGAAAAATTTAAGGACGTTTATTCAGGGAGGGAAATTCATGCATAAAAGAAGAAAAACGTATGTTGCAGTAATGCTCAGCACAGCGGTTCTAAGTCAGCT
>DASXLR010000155.1:0-24712 GCA_036496075.1 Paenibacillus sp.
TTGGGCGTATGAATTCGTGGGTCCTAAACAGCGGTACAGCCGCCTCTTCCGCTTACAAACGGTGGAGCAGGCGCTTGGCTCCACCGCGGCACACAGCGCGAGAATGCAAGAATCACCTGCCAGTACGGTGCAGCGGATGCATAAGGAAGCCCTTCCAGCGGAGAGTGAACGCCTCGCGGAGCAGGCTTGGCGCGAGGCCAAAGACACTACAGGTCTGGTACTGGGTATCGACGACTTTGCGATCAAAAAGGGACACGTCAGCATAGCCCGTCTTGGCTCTAACCGCTGGTTGGAGCAAGGCGAGAGAATGGACCATGACGCCGTGCGAAGCACCTTGAAAACCATGCGTAATTGGCAGGATGAGATCGTGAACTACCATCGTTGCCGTTGGACGAATGCAACCATAGAAGGACGACATAATCGTATCAAAGCTTACCAACGCCGGCACTACTTCACACGTAATCGTGGTTGTTATATGGCGGGCATTTTAATTGAATGCAATCGACACCGTTTATTGAGTTGAACATATCAACCACTAATTTTTAGATTGAGCCACAAATAACATAGTACATATTCGTTTCATTTCAAACACCTCAAATTTCTCTAAATGAAATTATAAATGAAAATGGAAGACATTTGTTGCACCGTCCTACCTGTTAACTTAAAAATTCCTTTAACTCTTATCTTGATCATCTAAGTCATCCTGAGCCGTATGATTCTTATCCTCTACATCATGAACGGGATCGATTATCGTATTATGATTTCTAATGATATTTCTACGATCCGCCCTCTTCCGCATTGTATTTCTGCGAATGAGCCATACCACTAATGCAATAATACCGCCTACAAGTAAAAAGGGTAGTAACCCAAATAAAATAACAACCAACCATTGAAATACGTGTGACATGATATTAATTGCACCTTTTAATGCTTCATTAGCCCGTTCGAATAGTGGGGCTGGCTTCTTCTCCGTGTTGCTCGCGATATTGTCTACATTCGGCTGATAAAGGCGAATCTCAATCGTTGAATAAGAAACATTATTATCAATGTATCTCATTCTTCCCTTTGTCTGTTCAATCTCTTCTTGGATCTGACCTAACTCATTTGCAAAAGTGACTAGTTCTGTTGGCTTCGTCGCTTTCTTCATAAATTCCATATACTGAATTTCCATCAACTCTTTCGTCTTGAGACGCGCTTCCAGATCCATGTATTCCTCAGTAACGTCCTGTCCGTTGATACTTCGTTGTAGTGATTCATGCGCCAGCTTTTCCAACTTATCAAGAAAAGGCGAGAATCCAGCGGCAGGAACTTTCAGCGTGAAGGTGCCACCCTGCTCTTCTTTGGACTGATTTTCTGTGAACCCCACAATGTAACCACCTGCTAGTGACACCATATTGCGAATTTCTGATTGAGATTTACCGTAATCCTCCACTTCCATCACAATATCCGCTTTGTAGATCAACTTCTTATTCATACCGTCTGCTGTGTCACGCCCAGTAAACCCTTCACCACTTACAGATGATTCGAAACCTTTAACATCCTGATCTAGCTTTACCATGTCGTTAGAACTGCTCTGATTCTGTTTAACAGCACTTGGTGCCTCGGCCTCGCTCTTCTGTTCAGACATAGAATTTTCTGCCTCTACCATTGATATTGCCTCAGTACCATTCAAAGATTTAGCCGCACTGTTGTTCTGCGAGGAGCCACATCCCCCGATGAAGAGTGCACAAGCTAGGAACACAATTAGATAGCTATTAAACCCCCGTTTACGCATTCTTAGACCCCCAGTTACATGATTAGAGCGTTATCATCCAGACTTATGCGAGATTGGAAGCTAACCCTTATTCACTAAACGGTGGAAATCAATGGAAGGTTGCACAAGTATTCTAATTTCCTACCACGATACTTTCTTCAAAACATCACTTGTCTGAACATCCTTCAACCGTGTATAATCAAACATATGTTTGCTTTTCCAACCCCATCATCATTGTCAGTCTTAGGAGGTCATATGAAAGGTACCACTCATCTCGGCATAGGAGTCGCTATTGGCGTCGCCGCTACTTTGTACTACCCATTTACTATTGAGAATGCGGCTATCTATGTAGCTGTATCAGGATTCTCGGCCCTCAGTGCAGATCTTGATGGTCCTAGCATTCTGAGCTCAAGAATCGGGAAGATGTCTAAACAGCTCCAAACTCTTCTAGTCTGGCTTAGTTTCTTTCTTATTACAGTCCTAACGTATTTATATTTATCCAGAGGGGCGTTCTACCCTGAATATTCCGTAGTCTGTGTGATCTCGTTACTCGTTGGATTCATGACCAAGCAAGGGGTCATTCGAAATGCATTAGTTAGTATCATTGGAGGATGCATGATATATGGCGGTTGGCTAACAGGCATGAGCGGACTCATTGGTCTTGGAATATTTGTAGCCTGGGCTCCTTGGCTCAGTCATCGAGGCATGACACACACGATATGGGCACTTCTGTATTGGGCAGCCATAAGTTTAGAAATGGAACGATATCTACATATAGAGGGCCTAATGGCCGTCTCAACTACAGGTTATCTCTCTCATCTACTTGCAGATACTTTAACACCTCAAGGTGTGAAATGGTTATATCCCTTCTATAAGAAATCAATTAAGCTACCCCTGAAATAGGGGTAGCTTTTTATCGGAAATCCACAATGCAATCCGATCTGTGAGTGTGAACTTTAGGAGTAGATATATTAATCATAGTTATTAACAACTTCAATTCTGGAAATTTCATAGCTAAACAAATAACCTTGATTCAGCTATAACGCTGATCAAGGTTATTTGTCATGTCTTGTATGTACAAGACATGTTTTTAGAAGCCTTTATATTGCGGCTCTTCGTTTTCTAATTGTTGAACTCTAGTCTGTACTTGGTCCACGATTTTTTGTGTTTGCTCTGCAGCACTTGTGAACAACGTTTTAGCTTCTTGATTTTCTGTCCCTAGAGCAAATGTCTCTAGGCTCGCTTGCGCACCCTTTAATGAAGATAGGCAGGTTTTAACTTGGGAAGAAACAGTCATTGTCGTTTTCACCTCCTTGTAATGAGAGTACGAATTATAATCTAACCTGTGGAGCTAAAAAAAATACATAAATAATCTATTTTTCGCAAATAATTTAAATGTTAAAGAACAATGGAATGGAGGGAAGCTTACAAAATGCAGAACTGGCTTGAGGTTATTGTTCGGACATTAGTGTCAGTAGTCGTGCTATTTGGTTTAACTCGAATCTTAGGAAAAAGACAAATTTCACAGTTATCCTTTTTCGAGTATATTACCGGGATTACCATCGGTAGCTTAGCAGCCTATATTTCGTTGGAAATAGACAAAAATTGGTACTTAGGTCTAATCTCTTTAACGGTATGGGTGTTAGCCTCATTAGGGATTGAATTCTTGCAGATGAAGAGCAAAAAAGCGCGTGATTTCATTGATAGTACAGGCAGAATACTCATCAAGAATGGAAAAGTCCTAGAGGATAACCTGAAAAAGGAACGCTTAACGAACGAAGATTTACTTGAACTATTGCGCAATAGAAATGCTTTTAAAGTGACAGAGGTAGAATTTGCCATCATGGAGCCTAACGGAGAAGTCAACGTTCTGTTGAAGAAGGAATATCAACCGATAACCCCATCTCATCTAGGCATTAAAGTCTCCCCTGAGACTGAACCGCAGGCCACCATATTAGATGGACAAATTATGGATGAGGCGCTTGCTTCCGCGGGCTATAACCGAAAATGGTTGAATACCGAATTGGAGAAAATAGGTGTTTCGCTAGATAACGTCTTTTTGGGACAAGTGGATACTTATGGGGAGCTTTATGTTGATTTATATGATGACAAAATTATTGTTCCGGAACCGCAACAGAGGGCTGTTTTAATGGCTGACCTCAAGAAATGTCAGGCTGATCTGGAGTTGTTCTCATTATCCGTAGATAATTCTGAGGTCAAGCAAATGTATGGACTGTGCTCAGAACAACTAGAGCAAGTCATCACCGACGTCAAACCGTTGTTAACTACATAGATTGAACTAAAGACGAACCCTCCTATTCATGATTTTATTTAGAATGATTGAACTTGGGAGCGCAAACTTTAGTTCAATCTATATACATAGGGAGATGATAAGAAATGGCCAGCAAAAGCGATAAAAAAAAATTAACGCCTGTCCAACAACAATATCAGGACCTCGCCAAGAACCGCGAACCCAGAAGATTCACTTTCACAAATTTGGCGCGCGCTTTTATCGTCGGGGGTACGATTTGTTTAATAGGTCAGGCCATTCAGCAGATGTTTATCCATTGGGGTGGTTTTGATGAGAAAAAGGCTTCAAATCCTACCGTAGCTGTGCTTGTTATTATCTCCATCATACTTACCAGTCTTGGAGTATATGACAAGATAGCCCAATGGGCTGGAGCCGGAACCGCAGTCCCCGTTACAGGATTTGCTAATGCCATGGCATCGTCAGCTATCGAGCACCGTAGAGAAGGACTGGTTCTCGGCCTAGGTAGTAGCATCTTTAAAGTGGCCGGACCCGTTATCGTATTTGGCACAGTAGCTGCTTTTATTATCGCTATTGTTTATTTCATATTTGATATCAAAATGACTGGAGGTTGATTAACATGCTAAAAGGTCATCAAAGCTGGATATTTGAGAATAAACCCTCTATTATCTCCACTGCGACCGTAGTAGGTCCATTCGAAGGCCAAGGTCCTCTTGCTGAAGATTTCAATGTTATTCATGGGGAATTATATGTGGGACAAGATAGCTGGGAGAAGGCAGAGAGATCCATTATGGAAGAAGCTGCTCAGTTAGCTCTACAGTACGCTAATCTCAAAGAAGGACAAGTTCAATTCTATCTTGCTGGGGATCTAATGAATCAGATAATCAGTAGTACATTTACTGCGCGAACCTTGACGATTCCCTTCATCGGGTTATTCGGTGCCTGCTCCACGTCAATGGAAAGCCTAGCTCTCTCTGCTTATATTGTAAACACTAATGGAGCTAATTACGTACTCTCTGGAACTTGTAGCCATAACTCTAGTGTAGAAAAGCAATTCCGTTATCCAACGGAATATGGATCTCAAAAACCTCCAACTGCACAATTTACAGTTACAGGAGCAGGTGCGGCTGTACTTTCTTTGAAAGGTGAAGGGCCATACGTAACTTCAGCGACCATGGGGCGGATTGTCGATATGGGGATGAAAGATCCATTTAATATGGGCGCGGCTATGGCTCCTGCGGCTGTAGATACCATAGAAGCCCACTTTCGGGATTTGAACATCGGACCTGAATATTACGATTTAATTGTCACTGGAGATCTCTCTAAAATAGGTTATGAAATTGCCTGTGATCTATTCGAAAAGCACAAGATACCCATTCATAATACGACCTATAACGATTGTGGCATGTTGATCTACAATTATGAGACACAGAACGTCCAATCCGGAGCCAGTGGATGTGGATGCTCCGCTGTGGTGACCTATGGACATATCATAAATAGAATTCGCCGTGGGGAATTGAACCGAGTTCTAATTGTTGCTACTGGCGCCCTTCTGTCACCCCTCACCTTTCAACAAGGGGAAAGCATCCCATGTATTGCGCATGCCGTCTCGATTGAAAGTAAGAAGTGAGAATACACGAGAATCGTTTACAGATGAATATGGATGAAAGTCTATATTCTCTAATATTTATAAAAAGCACGTCGCACCTGATCCTCAGATGCGACGTGCTTTCGTTATAACATATACTTACAAATAAACTCTTCTGTTTTCTTTACCCGATTGATATATACCCGCAATCATTTCTTGTGTCTTGAGCGCTTCTTTGCCATCAATATAAGGTGTCTTACCTGTCTCGAGCATATCATAATATTCACGAATTTGCTTCATATGGCTAACGCCCCAATAAATCTTTACACCTTCTCCATAATCAATGACTTCATTTGGATTGGTATCCTTCGTTATCTCCGTGCCATCGTTATATTTAATCGTAGCTCTTTCCGCTACCATCTTAGCAATTCCCTTTACACAATGGACTTCAATCTCAACTGGAGCATCATAACTGTAGTAATTCACAGCGAAAAATCCGCCAAAGATACCATTCTTAAATTTCATTACACCTTCAACACTATCTTCAACTTCAATTTTTTCATGTGCTCGGTTGCCGATTTGAGCATCGACATACTCAATTTCCTGTCCTACAAACCAACGCATTAGGTCCATCGTATGAATCGCTTGATCGATAAGTACACCGCCGCCTTCCATGTCCCAGGTACCTTTCCAATCGCTTAAGCTGTAATACTCATCCGAGCGATTCCAAGTAACTGAACATTTGGCACCAAGCACTTGTCCAAGACTTCCATCTTCAATAGCGTTCTTAATGAGCTGAGATCCAGGATTATATCGATTCTGAAAAATAACCCCTAGCGTTACTCCATTCTCCTCACATACATCGACCATTTGTTTAGCATCTTCCATACTAATACTCATCGGCTTCTCAGTAAGGATATGCTTTCCTTTTCTTGCTGCATATAACGTCATCGGTGCATGTAGATAATGTGGAGTGCAGATATGAACAACGTCCAAATCCGCTTGATCGATCATTTCTTCATAACTTGTATAAAAATTGCAGTTATACTTCTCGGCAGCTTGCTTCGCTCGCTCCTCCTTCGCATCACAGACCGCTACTAACTCAGCTACATCTGATAATTGAATAGAACTCGCGTGCATTGGAAAAATGTTACCACAACCGATAATGCCTACTTTGAATTTTTTCATATCCTTGTTCTCTCCCTTATTATGTAAGTCTTAGTTTTGATTCATGGATTAGGAATAAAGTCACCACCACGGCAGTGTTTCAAATAATTCAGGGCATGTACTTGACCTGTCATTTCCCAATCATCGCGATAGACTGGATCATGAAATCCTTCGATATCTATCGTTCCGTTATATCCACCTTGACGAAGAATAGAAATAATATCACTCCAGTTCGTATCTCCAAATCCTGGTGTCCGGTGCCATACATACTCCTTCGGACCATGAATTCCATATTCGTGTATGATATCCCAAGCGATTGTAGCATCTTTGCCATGTACATTGAATATTTTGCCCATCCATTTACGTAGCTGTGGAATGGGATCGATCAATGCGAGCATTTGGTGACACGGCTCCCATTGTAACCCTAGATTATCCGCTGGAACAGCATCGAACATCATTTCCCACGCCGTAGGATTATGAGCAATATTCCAATCCCCCTCCTGCCAGTTGCCACGCATAGCACAGTTCTCAAATGCTAAACGTACTCCACGATCCTCTGCTCTTTTACTTAACTCCCCGAATACTTCTGCGAAACGTTTCATGGATCCATCAATAGGACCTGGCATACGACCAGTGAAACCCGACACTAAATCCGTTCCAAATTCATGGGCATGATCAATTAGCCGTTCCCAGCTAGCTATAGTATCCGCATTATCCCCCTCACCTGTTAACGGATTCCCGAATATACCAACGCTTGATATGATAATATCCTTCTCATCTATAATGTCTTTCACTTGTTTGGACAACTCAGATAAATCCACCTGCTGAGTAGATTGCCAGAATGTGAGCGCGAAAGATTCAAATCCATGGGGTATAATTTGTGGAAGTACCCTT
The DNA here is from genome assembly GCA_036496075.1 of Paenibacillus sp. Classification (GTDB taxonomy): domain Bacteria; phylum Bacillota; class Bacilli; order Paenibacillales; family Paenibacillaceae; genus Paenibacillus_AQ. Next base: position 7,672 of record DASXLR010000155.1, read on the forward strand.
ACAGCGTCTTCTCCGCCTACTAATGTGCCTATACGCATTTGTCGCATGGTGTTCTCCTTTCATGAGGACCTTAATTTGAGCTAATATGCCTTGCTTTAATGTAATCAATAAATCATTCGTTTAATAGACATAAATTTATGATAATTTAGTACGATCTTATGATATTTTGAGAATCATAACGTTTACATCATTATAATCATCATCATTGATGATAATATTGTTCACTATATTTCTGTTTTATCATATTTTCACCCAGAAGAAGGAGTTTTACACATGACGGTCAATACGCTCAAAGAGAAAACTTGGCTTCCAGATCAGACATTCCCAATTAATATTTTCTTCTCTCATTCATTCGATCTCCACTGGCATGATCATATTGAATGGGTCTTCATGAAAAAAGGTAAATTACGCATTCAGATTGATGCGGATATAGAGGAACTTGAGCCTGGGGAGCTTGCCTTTATTAACTCAAAACAATTACATGGCGGCTGGCCCTTGGAGGAAGGTACTGAATTTGTGAGCATTGTTTTTAATGAAGGGTTAGTTAGAGGAAGTGAGCTTGATATGACCGAGAATTACTATTTTCTTCCATATTTGACCAACCAAGATAAGTGGCCTACTAAGATCCAAAAAAATGATCCTTATCTTGAGGAGATCAGTCATTCCTTCAGTCGGCTTGTGGAGGAATTCGAAAGTAAACAACCTGCTCACGAGCTGATTGTCAAAGCAGAATTACTACGAATCTTCGGGCTGTTCTTCCGCTATGCCAGTCAGTATGATGAATATCCGAAAATTTCCAGACGCGTTAATGAACGTGACTTTCCTCATCTTCTTCATCAACTCCGTGATCGCTTCCGAGAGTCAATCACGGTAGATGAAGCAGCACACATCGTTAACCTTAGCCCCAATCATTTCTGCCGAGTATTCAAACAAATGACCAGTAAAACCTTGATTGAATACATCCATCTATTACGAATAAATGAGGCCGAAAGATTACTTATGGAGACTAATGATCCAGTCTCAGAGATTGCATTACAAGTGGGTTTCTCCAGTACAGCTTACTTTGGAAGAGTATTCAAGAAAATTAAGAACATGTCCCCTTCGGAGATTAGGAAATAAAAAGAGAAGCATCCTTGGCGAGCATCTCGCGTCTGGGTGCTTCCCTTTTTAATTTTACAATTGGATGGTGCATTGTGAATTTCTGACCAAAAGGGCTAAAACAGTTGTCAGTTCATGCATAACGTCTACAAGAACGTTTTAATTGTAGCAAGATATTCTCTAATCATATTCATAGGCTTTAGATAACCCGGCGATTTACTTGATATCCCGTAAGCTTCAAAACCTAGTTTTTTGGCTATTAATTTCGCTCGGTGCATATGGTAGTCACTTGTAACAATCATTATTGTGGGATTCTTCGATCCCTCAGAATTCATAATCACTTTTGAGTACAATAAATTTTCTTGCGTACTTGTAGATTTACTCTCCAGAATGATTCGATCCTTAGAGATCCCCTTATTTATCAAATAGTTACTCATCGCCTCAGCTTCAGTAATATCTTCACCTGGACCTTGACCACCCGATACAATAATAGGAATGTCTTTCTTCAGATTGGCATACGTCAGACTCGTATCCAATCTTTGCTGCAAAGTGAGGGATAATTCAGAGCCTTTGATCCCAGCACCTAAAACAACGACATACTCGATATCAGTGATTTCACTGTCATTGCTACCAAGTTCTGATATGACTAATGATTCAATGATTACAAATGAGATACCCAAGATCAAGAAAGATGCGATCAAGATCCTCCTTATAACCACATGTTTTCTTAAATCAATTCTTCTTAGAACGATTATGACCAGACTTACACCACATAGAAACATAACCCCGAATGGATTACCAAAAATAATTAAACAGGACAAACACAGTAGAAGTAAAATAACATCTATGAAGTAATTCTTCTTGATTTGAGCTATGAAATTCATGTATTTCCTCCATACCTATCTATATTCAACGCAGCTCTCCTTAATTTGTTCTTGCTAATATATGTTCAAGTGCCGCATCGATTTTATCAAATTTAAACTTATATCCTTCTCTCTCTAACCTCTCTGGAATAACCCAACGACTCTTTAGAATCAGTTCAGTTTCTGTTTTAATAAACAATGCGCCCATCTCTAGTATCCATTTCGGAGAAGGCAGTCCAACTTTTATATTCATCGCTTGTCGCAAATGATTCATTAACTCTCGATTGGTAACAGGATAAGGAGATGAACAATTAAATACGCCGCTCAGTTCTTCTTTCTCTCTAAGGAAAAGAACGATATTAAATAAATCTTCGATATGAATCCAACTAAATCGTTGGTTCCCAGAACCTTGGACACCCCCAAGTCCAAATTTGACTAAGTTTTTGAAAGGAGTCATGACACCTCCATTTTCTCCTAACACAATCGCTATTCTTAACGCAACTTGACGAGTGTGGGGTAATTCGAAAGTAAAGAATGCTCGCTCCCATTCTTTCGCTACATCAACAGAGAACCCTGATCCGATCTCACCATTTTCTTCCGTCATGGGACGATCTTCAGCATGCCTATAAATCGTAGCTGTACTTGAATTAATCCATAATGAAGGTGGATTGTTACATTCTAATATTGCATTTCCAAGTATTGTCGTTGTCTCTGTTCTTGACTTCAGTATCTCTTCTTTGTTCTTATTATTGTAGCGACAATCCACGGATTTCCCTGCTAAATTGATTAAAATATCGGAATTTTCTATTGCTTCTATGATTTGGGTGTGGCTTTTCCACGAAATATGACGCTCTTGTCTTGAAATAATCTTCACTTCATAACCTAGATGCTTAAATCTTTCTTCAAAATATGTACCTACGAATCCAGTTCCACCCGCTAGGATTACTTTTCTCATGATATCACCACATCTCTCCTCGATAATTCCGGCTCAACACCAAAATCAGTGCTTGACAAGTGTAACGAGTTAATAGATGACCGCTACGCGGATGGATTGTCCTTCCGATCGCTGTTGCCCCCAAATTTTTTTTGATTATACCGCTGTTTACGGTGAAAATTCAGGGGCAAAGGCGAACGCTACGCTTCTCCACGACAATTCCAGTATCGAAGCTACGATCAGCATAGATTTCTATTTTCAGCAAGCACTGATTATGAATTAGAGCCCATTTTCCTTTTAGCTTTTATTATAAATTCAACCAATAAGGAGATATACCCTATAGCATACATAGGAACAGATGCTATGATTAGGAATATAAAAACATATACATAACCTATGCTCATTCCATTTCCATTACCAATGTTTGAAGACACCCACATCAGTATAATCACACTACCCACAATAAACAGACCTTGCATAACAATAAAAATGATCGAGCTAACTCTATATTTCTTATAACTAATAATGGGTACAACAATACTAAACAAAAGAAATATTAGATACAACAATAAAAAATCCATTTTTCCACATTCCTAACGTAAAATTTTTCCTTTTATTCGCACTATAACCATACAACCTAAATAAAGTATAATCTATCAAACTATTAAACCCAAGTATATATAATTCTCCCCAAATATAAGAAAATTTACATTATCTGAATGATGGATTTTGATCTGCTAATCATCCTGCTTTCGTCCGGATAAGGAGTTGAACATCCATTTGTAGAGAACTTTTCTTTTCATTCGTCCCAGTGCTTGCCAATAAACACATCTCTGCCGGATTGTTCGCGATCTTCTTTATAGTGCTTAGGGTTCTTTTTGTGGTAGTCCTGATGGTAATCCTCTGCCACATAGAATGTTTGTGCCGGAATGATTTCAGTAACGATGGGACCAGTGAACCTACCGCTGTCAACTACCTGCTCCTTAGAGACAAATGCCGCTTCCTTCTGTTCTTCATTATAATAAAAAATTGCCGTACGATATTGCGTACCTCTATCCTGAAACTGTCCACCATCATCGGTCGGGTCAATTTGTGGCCAGTATAACTCAAGTAGCTTCTCATATGGGAAAAGCGCTGGATTGAACGTGATCTGCACAACTTCGTAGTGTCCCGTCGTTCCGGTTTTGACCTCCTCATAGGTCGGGTTCTCACTTGTTCCCCCTGTATAACCTGATACAATCCCATAAATACCAGGCAATTCCTCAAACGGTGTTACCATGCACCAAAAGCACCCTCCTGCAAACATTGCTTTTTCCATGATTCTACTTCCTCTCCCTATCTAATCTATAGCATCTTGTTAATTAATACATAACTTGTTAACCCATTATAGAGCAAATCTATAGACGAATTCTAACTATACGCAAAAAAATTCCCGAAGTTTTCTAGACAGTGATTACTTAGAATGGCAGTGGACTTTTGTTTAGGGAAATATCCTACTTCCCTTAGGTAATCTCTCTTTTCTTGTCTTTCAAGTTATGAATTTGAATACTTACGTGCATACTACTGAAACTAACCATGTTAAGGAGGCTGCATCTATGGATATTCCAAGCGTTGAACCCATGACATCTATTCAAGGCCTACCTATTCCTCTATTCATAGATCATAGCTGGGTTGAGAATATGGAGAACCGCCTAGATAAAGGAGGTCCTTGGGGGGATTGGCGGTTATTTCAACTAGCGGTCCAAGGTGAAGAATCTCGCCTGGTAACAAGCTTTGATGAGCTATTATGCATGAACTATTTACAAGATTTAACGCCGTTACCCCACCAGATTGATACGGCACGTAAAGTGCTTTTTGATATGTCAGGAAGGGCCATCCTCGCAGATGAGGTTGGGTTAGGAAAAACGATCGAAGCAGGACTCATCCTGAAAGAATATATGATTCGAGGGCTTGTCTCTAAAGTGCTTATTCTCGTTCCTGCTTCCCTTGTACTCCAGTGGGTTCGGGAGCTAAATAGTAAGTTTGGGATATCTGCCGTAGCCCAGAAGAAAGCCTATTCATGGGATTGTGACGTCGTCGTTGCTTCCATAGATACAGCCAAAAGAGATCCTCATAAGGAGATCCTCCTAAATCAGGAATTTGACATGCTCATTATTGATGAAGCTCACAAGTTAAAAAATAAAAAAACAACCAATTATCAGTTCATCCAGAGACTACGTAAGAAATATTGTCTTCTATTAACGGCTACGCCGGTCCAGAACAATCTGGGTGAACTATTTAATCTAATTACATTACTTAAACCTGGTCAACTCGGTAGGCACGGTGATTTCTCTGCTAATTTTGTTGTAGATAAACGCATTCCTAAGAACGAAGTGCAGTTGAAGAACGAGCTTTCCAAGGTGATGATCCGCAATCGACGCGGAGAGGGACCTACGATTTTCACCAAAAGAACGGTGAAAAATGTCAGTCTTCAGCTTTCTCCTGAGGAGCAAGCGTTGTATGACGGCGTGACCTCTTTTGTCAAAGATCAATATCAAGCAGTCGGTGGTAATTTGAGCAGTATGTTATCACTCGTAACACTTCAACGTGAGGTGTGTAGCAGTCGTGACGCGGTGTTCCTTACGTTAGTCAATCTATCCAAAAAAATGGCTGAAGATTCACCTTTACGCGCCAAAATATGGGAGCTTGTGTATGCTATCAAAGAAATAAAAGCCAATACTAAGGCTGAGAAGGCTATCGAGCTTATTCGCGGTATGAATGAAAAGGTGATCGTGTTCACAGAATATCGAGCTACTCAAGAATATCTTCTGCAATATTTTCGAACAAATGGCCTGACCTGCGTCCCTTATCGTGGGGGGATGAACCGTGGTAAAAAGGATTGGATGATGGATCTATTCCGCGGTAAGGCACAAGTCATGATTGCCACAGAAGCAGGTGGAGAAGGCATCAATCTACAGTTCTGTCACCATATGATCAACTTCGATCTCCCATGGAATCCTATGCGCGTTGAGCAACGGATCGGAAGAGTACATCGATTAGGCCAAAAGAATGATGTGAAGATATATAACTTATCCACAACGGGAACGATTGAAGAGCATATTCTCAACTTACTGCATGAAAAAATCAACATGTTCGAGATGGTGATCGGTGGACTCGATGTTATTCTGGAACGTTATGAGAAGAAAGAATCCCTTGAGAAAAGCTTATATAAAATCATATTAGAATCGCAAACGGATGAGGAAATACGACAAAAAGTCAGCTCACTAGGTCATAAACTGGATGAATTGAAGCAACAAGTTGAATTTGAATCGGTAAGAGAGGAAGACGCCTAATATGAGTATGTCTAAAGAACAAGTGCAGCAGCAGATCATGACTTATTTAGAGGCAACAGAATGTCTTATTATTGAGAAATCACCCTATCATGTGACCGTTAAGCTTTCACCTAGAGCTGACAAAATTTTGACAAACAGGCCCTATTATTGGGGATTTGTCGAGCGTGTGGGTGTAGAACCTGAGACGTTATCTTATACCTTTGTATTTGATTCTGAACGCTATATGACACCTGATGAGGTGCCCTCTCCACCTATAAATGGTGTGCAACAAGATGGTATTCTGTCTAAATATTTCGGTGTAGCTCCTGCTGTACCAAGAATAGGCCCCGGAAGAATTCCACGCGAAGATGTAACCTACGGTAGCCGGAGACTACAGCAGATTTGGGATGCAGCGCGCCAAGAAGGCGGCTCAGTCTACTTATTTGAGCAACCCATTGATTTACAGCGTCGAATGTTATTCTCAGCGGCATATGAACCTTGGCTAGCTGTCTGCTATAAAGTAGAAATGGCCTGTGATATCAAAAAAGAACAACTACACTTCCTAGGCATCTCTCTACTGAGTGGCACGATCAAGGAGAATTTCTTTCATCTGTTGGAAGGACTTCCGCTAAGTCCACGACTTCCTGAGAATATTCATATCGAACCTGCCGCCATAACCTTATCGAATGCGGCAGATAGACTTCGCTCCCATCTGACGTCGAAGCTCAGTCTGCTGGACTATGACTGGGCTGAGCTAGCCAAGGAACGTCTAAAAGATGAGTTGGCTGTTGTCGATTTCTATTACGAGGATTTACTGAAAGAAGAAGATGAAGAAAAGCAGACTCATATTCAGGAACAGTACGAACGCAGACGAAGTGAAATGACTTGGCAGTATGAGCCTAAAGTCAATGTGTCCGTCATCACCTGCGGTCTATTTCACCTCCGAGGTGAGTCCCTAAGAACGAACTAGAAATAAAGAGATGCTACAAAGTTGCCTCATCTGACTTCAATAATCCTTGTAGCATAAAGTTCGACACCGCAGATTTTAGCTCATTCTATACAATAGAGAGCGTTTGACCTACATCGCTAAAAGAGTGCAAAAAAAGACCCTGTCTTCACGTTGTTTCTATGACAGCTTGTAACAACCTTTTTACAGCTTGTACCTTACAATGTAAGAAGTTCCCATTATAGAAAGGTGGATTCTATGAAGTCCTTGCCTTACACATCTAAGCTAATTCTAGCCTTACTATGTATGAATCTACTGATGCCCTTTGAACTCATGACTGCAACAGGTAGTCTATCTGAATCTACCGTACCGACTATGGTACAAGTTAAGCCCGTACCACCTCTGAATCGTTCGAATGAGTTCATAGCAACACCGCTTATATCAACGCCTGTGTCCTTACAGTCTTTCACAGTAAATGTGATCCAGCAACTTTCAGTACAGAAGCCATTTGCATCTTGGAAGGATGCTGAGTTGCAATACTTTCCACTGGGACCTGGAACGCGAAGCTGGCTTGTAATCGTATCCGAGAACCAAAAAAAGGATCTAGGTTATCTGATCTTATCAGCCAAAGATGACGGCAGTAATCCAAATGAGAGCTATATTCTAAGCGAATATGGCGCTGCCCCCTCTATCCCTTATAACTTAACTATGTTGCGCCAGAACTTGGTGCAACTTGGTATCATCCCTACTACCTTTCCTAGCTCTATCAACGTAGAGGCTTTATATGTCCCTCTTTTGCCTTTGTGGAGAATCACTTCGGACACTAATGAACCTATTTATATGAATGCACTTACACTAGAAGTGTTGCCATGGGGCGATTCACACTTCAAGTCACTATCGGATAAAGCGATCTGGACAAAGGAAGGTATTCCTAGCTCAGATCACAATCTTAAATCATCAACCCCTGTATCCTATAAGGGTGAGGTTAATCCTTATAACAACCTATTATGGGTTACAGCTCCTGAAGTCCCTTTATCTACAAACCAAGAATTCACCTCTTACCTGAAGTCACAGAGTTCACTCATCTTCACAGCACCTAACCGTAATGACGACTACGGTAGTCCTTTCAACATCACAGGCTTTCAAGAGTGGTCCACGAAGCATCAGGATTCACAGGATTATCTATATGTCGGAACTGGGCTGAATGGGAATCGTTACCTTCCCTTATCCCTATTACGAACGCAAGGAGAATTTCGCGCTTCACCTCAGATAAAAGGACTTTAAACAAACCATTCAAGAAGAAACGGCTTCGCCGTCCTCAAAGAGACAGTAATCGTTGCTCATAGAAATATAAACTAAGTATAGTGAAACTTATACTTTCTTATATCGCAAAAAAGAGCGTAGACTTCCATTCCGGAAGGCTGCGCTCTTGTATATATTATCCCCATTACCCATTGTGGCTTATAAGTTCCTCAGATTTCTCTGCCCCATATTCAAAGATTCCCCCATCTTGTTCTTGCTCACTTTCAGACACATTAGGTGATCTATCTCTCAACAACGCTAAACTAATCGGAATCATGCCGAACCATTTCGTGGACCATGTTTCTTTGACAACGGTTTCACGCTTCCGCTCTTGTTTCGGTGTTTCCATATACATAACGACTTGCTCTGTAATGTATTTCACCAATTTGAATTCATCAGCCATCTTTACCCCTCCATACCGTTCAGATCCGTCATAGATACTCTTACAAGTAGGGTGTGCACTTAACCTTACTTTTAAACCTTTGAGTTAAGATTTAACTCCTTAATATCCTCATAACTACTTAATTAACCATGCTGATCTAAATTTCTTGAATCTCACATGCATTTTTTAGCTTCTTTTGCACAATATAACATTAATTGCATTCATCTAAACCAGATATCTAAAACAATGAAGAGGAGAATTTAACAGCCATGTATTTAAAAAAGACCATCCACTTAGCAGTTGTTCTACTCGTCATGATCATGGCTACAGCTGGTTTCGATCATACAACCCTATATGCTGCCAACTTCTCTGATGATCATTCAGATCCAGTACACCCTGCCTTTCCCAAGGAAGTTCTACTCATAGATGTAGGTCATGGCGGTATTGACGGAGGCACATCTTTTCAGGAAATTGTTGAGAAAGATATTAATTTGAAAATTGCACTTAAAGTGTTCATGCTACTGAAGAGCAAAGGCTATTATGCCATACTGAACCGCTCTAACGATTATGCCCTCAGTGACGATAACAACTGGCTACGCAGCTCTTCACGTCACCTACGCGACTTGGCACAGCGCAAGGAGCTAAGTCGTCAGATTCCAACATTACTCGTAGTTAGTCTACACGTGAACTGGGGTAAATCACCTGCCAAAAAAGGTCCCCTCGTCCTTCACCAGAATGAAGGTCGAAGCTACCTTTTAGCTGATGCCATCCAGCAGCAACTTAACCAAATTTATGGAACTCATCATCAACCTAAGCTAGGTAAAACGTTCTACATACTCAAGTATATTAAAGACCCCGCTGTCATCATTGAGACCGGTTTCCTAAGCAATCCACAGGACCGAGCGATGCTCACTAATCCCCGTCAACAATTGCTCATCGCGGAATCGATTACCGCAGGTATTATTGGTTATTTGACGGAAATATAGGGGTAGGACTCCAGCCCCAATTAGACTTAGCCAGATCACTAATCCCAATAAATTGAACTCTTTGCTTCATTTCAGGGATGCGACTTCTCAACACTGCGGCTGTTTTGTCACCTTGCGTACCTACATGTCCAATTGTGACACAGATTTGATGTTTCTTTGCCCAATTTTCAACAGCCTGTAATTGTTTGGTGATATGACTACGGGTGTGAACATCATCTAGAAAAATGTTATTTTCTATTGCCGGCATGCCTATTTGAGTGGATAGCTTTCCTGCCACAGATCTGTAATTCGTACGGCTGTCAACAAAGAGTAGTCCTCTTTCTTTGCAGACCTGTAGTACGATGGACATAATTCGTTCATCCCCCGTTATTCTCGATCCCATATGATTATTCATACCAATCGCATGGGGAATATCATCAATCGCATCTTCTACACGTTTGCGAATTTCTGCATCACTTAATTTGGAAGTAACCGCTCCGGGTCCAAGCCAGCTTGCATTCCCTTGTTTAGGTTCCATGGGCATATGCACGAGAACGTCATGTCCTTGCTTATGAGCTAATTCAGCATCACTATGGCTTGTTGGTAAGAATGGCATGACAGCCACGGTTAACTTCACAGGCATAGACAGCATTTCCTTCGTACCCTTTTGCCCATTGCCAAAATCATCTATAATGACAGCCACTTTGTGTTGCGGAAGACTAGAATCCTGAGCTCTGCTAGGCTCAAATGCATATGCTGAATGACTACAAATCACGCATATACTACACCCCAATAGTACAACTTTAAGATATCTTCTCAAACCACACATCGATTTCATCAGACCACTCCCTTTTTATCTTGTGAAGTCAGTGTTTGAGTAAGAGGAGCTAAATATGTATGCAGAACATTAATAAGTGAAATTAGACATAAAGAATCCTTTTAGTACAGCCTGTTGATTAACCACTAAGTGGTAGAAAAAGAGTCGCCAATTCGGTTGGATTTATACTCCTACAAACCAAACCGAAAGGTGACGACTCCATGAAAAAATCTACCAGTCAACTTGGAACACCCCAGTGTCGATCTAAAAACCGCCACCGCGTTGTGACCTTCCGTGACTTTGAAGGCCGGGAAAGAAACTTTTTAAATCAGCTTTAATATTATCTTGAAATCACTTTATCCTTACCAAGCGAGTTCCTTTGCAATCTGGGTATCAAGGCATAGGCAAACGTGAATAATGGGCATAACCACAAGAAGGTTGCATAGGGTGCATATTCTATAACCGGAACACCAAGTGTAGCTGCGAAGAAGGCACCGCTGACTCCCCATGGAACCAATGGGTTAACGAGCGTCCCACAATCTTCAAGCGTACGGGACAACGTCTTCGCTGGAAGACCTCTGCGGGTATATTCATCCTTGAACATTTGACCGGGCAAAAGGATTGAGAGATACTGTTCGCCGGTCATGACGTTTACCGCTATAGATGATGCACCTGTCATGAGAACAATATTGCTGTTGCGTTTCAGTGGTTGAATCATTTTACGGAAGAAGGCTTCGATAACGCCGCAATGCTGTAACAATCCTCCTAATGATAAAGCAATTAAGATCAGAGATACAGACCGCATCATAGATTGTAATCCGCCACGGTTAACGATGGAAGCAACTGTTTCGTTAGCGATCGTGCTCTTGTAGCCACTTTGCATCACACTGAACCAGACATCGATTGCCGTCTGCTGCTGAATCAAAGCGGTCACTAGAAGGCCAGTGACAATTCCGATGACTAGTGTAGGGAGTATCGGAATCCGCTTGATGGAGCAAGCAATAACAGCGAGCGGTGATACCAACGTTAACCAGTGAATATGGAATCCATCTTGCAATGCAAGCTTGATTTGTTGAATCGATGATAAATCGATGGTATTGGTTTTTGGCGCGAGCAGGAAAAAGACAGTTGTTACGACAAGAGCTGGTAGCGTTGTGTATACCATGTTGCGAATATGTGTGAATAAAGATATACCAGCCACCGCGGGAGCAAAATTCGTCGTATCGGATAAAGGCGACATTTTATCACCAAAACAAGCCCCACAGATGACCGCTCCAGCAGCCAGGGTTGGAGAAATCCCCGTCGTTAAAGCAATCCCCATCAAGGCAACGCCGACCGTGCTTACTGTGGTGAATGAGCTTCCGGTGAACATCGAGACGACGATCGTGACATATAACGCGCTCACTGCAAAATAATTTGGTTCAATGTAATCCATACCATAGTATAAAATCGTCGGTACCGTACCGCTCATCATCCATACGGCAATCAGAATACCAATGAGCGAGAGGATGAGAATCGGCATAATGGCCGTTTGAATACCTTGAATGATGGCGGATTCAAGCTTCTTCCAAGAAAATCCGAAAAAACGCAGTAAGGTGGCTGTGCCAACGGTAGTTGTGAGAAGCGGGAGATGCGGTTCCGCTTTTAAAAGAAAGATCGTTACAAATAGAAGTGCCAGAATAAAAACGATGAGAATGATGCTTTTTGAGAAACTAAGCTGTCGGTCCATGATGATAAAGCTCCTTATACATTGTTATGAGGGATAAGATTCATATCCCTGTATGCGCTTTTGTAATATCTTTTAACATAAGACTAGCGCTTTCTTACTTTTAAGCTTTTTGGCTTCTTCGCATTGAAGCACAGAGGTAATATATACGATAAGTATGAGTAGAGTCAATGTTATGAACATACAAAGCAGGATTTTGCAGCCAAAAGGACCTAAGTCGATATACCCGCCGAACAAGCAAGTGATATAGAGTTTAAATCCAATCCAATCGTTATTGATTTAAAACCTTGGGCGGGAAATGAACATATACAGTTATTTTTAGACGTAATTAAACCTCGTTGGAAACATAAAAAAGCTATATGAACGGTAAACAACATAGCGTTTAAGTGCCAGAATCAATAATTTAATGGTTTCCCGCGCGAACATTCAAATATCCAAAAAAAATTAAGGCACCCTTAGTTAAGGGTGCCTTAATTCATATTCTCCCAAGGCGCAATCATCGGCTCCGGCCCATCATCCCAGTTATAGCCGTTCACAGTGGCATGCAGCAGAACCGGCGAATCTAGCCTGCTTACTTTCTTAATTGATATATAAGCGCCCCATCCCCTCAAGCCATCACATCGACTTTCTTCAGCCGACGAATAGTCAATACGGAGATGATGACAATAAATATGATATTCATAGAGAAGAATGAAATAATATCGCTATTTGTCGGACACTCTTGGCTTATTACGCCCATGCCGATGGTCAAAAGTGAATAAGGAAAAAACATGCCTAGATTCATCACATACATGCCCAAGCCGATAGATACAAGTAAAGGCATGAAAGCAACTATTGAACTTCCAATTGTGGAAACAAATTTGATTTGATCAGCATCTCCCTCAACAACCTAAAGCCTTATATATACTTCTCCATCCGTTAAATTCTGATGCTTGTATCCTTTATAGATGGTAGCTTTCATTAGTAAGCAGAGAACCAGACCTCAGGCCCAAAGGTCTGATAGTCTGGTTTCATGGTTACACCTGAGTTCATATTTTCCGTGTACAAAGGAGGATACGCAATTTTAAATGATTGAAGGGATTTTCCAATTTTTTTGTATATGATCTTTCCTTTTTCCATCGCGGTCCTATTACCATTTCATCAGCACCCTGTGATGGACCACCATGTTAATGGCTTCCTCAAACGAGTATTCTAATACTTCGATGTTTTCTTGTTCCTCCTCCAATCCGCCACCATCGCCAACTCGCATATTATCTGTATATTCGGCAGTATAAAAATACAGCATCTCGGTAACTGAACCTGGTGACATGTAGTAGGCTTCGCCGATTTTTTGTATACTCGTTACACGGTATCCCGTTTCCCCCGAATGATGCAATTCTACATTTTCTTTATCCAACAAGCCCGCACACGATTCAATTAAAAGTCCGGTTTCATTACCATTCACATAGGTTGGTATCCGAAATTGTCGGGTAAGAATCACAGTTTGCTTCACGCGATTGTATAGTAGGATCGTAGCTCCATTTCCACGATCATATGCTTCTCTGTCTTGGGTTTTCCAACTACCTTCCTTGTTAAATGTTCTTGTCCCCCCGACACATGTCGAATGACGCAATTCAGCTAATTCAAATAAGGATAAGGAGAAGGAGAAAACGAAAATAAGGAATAAATAAAGGGCGAGCAGGGAATCTTAATTTTGTAGCTTCACTAATTTGGCGGACCAGGGAGGTTGGCTTATGTTAAAGTTTATCGTATTAGCAGTATTATTACTGGTGACAGGCTGTACGGCCAATAACAATGTGACTCAAAAGCAAGTGACTCCTAAGCAAACAAGAATTTCACATCATGCTCATACTGCTGCACCAACTCCTGTCATAACACAGGCATCATCAACAGCTACAACGAAGATTACAACAAAAGAAGCACAAAACGGAATTCCTTCGGATTTATTGGGTCTGATTCAAACACCGACCGGAAATCCAGCAAACCAGCCACCGACCGGAAATCCAGCAAACCAGCCACCGGCCGGAAATTCTGGAGAAAAAGTCCCGACAAGTTCAACAGGACAGGCACAGGAAGATAAAAAGGATTCATCCCAATTCGCTCAGCAGGTTCTTGATTTAGTAAATCAAGAAAGGTCCAAAGCAGGATTAAGTTCCTTGAGTATGAATGAAGAATTGTCAAATGTGGCTATGGTCAAGGCACAGGACATGTACAACAACAATTATTTTGATCATAATTCCCCAACACATGGATCCCCCTTCGATATGATGAAGGAGTTCGGGATCACATTCAATTCAGCTGGAGAAAACATCGCTAAGGGACAAACAACCCCTACCCAGGTCATGAACGATTGGATGAACAGCCCAGGGCACAAAGCAAATATACTGAATAATAGCTATACCCATATCGGTATTGCTTATTATAACAATGAATGGGTCCAAGAATTTACTGGATAACGCTAATAATCCACTATTTGAATTGAAAAAACTGTAAAAAAGCAAGCCACGGGGCCTGCTTTTTTTTACATGAGCTTATTTGTCATTCCCACCAGTGCTTCATTTCACTAAATTTAACATCCCATAGCTTTGCATTACCTTTAAGTGTAATGGTAATTTCGTTTACCGCATCAAATGGTATATCTAAAGGTTCCGCTTTTTTATTATATTGTTCATTGTATTGAGCTTTCTGGTTACCATCAGCCACAATAATTAGTTCACCATTAAAATCTTCATTGTCGGGAATGCCAAAATATGAATAAAACATAACATCTTTTTTATCACCCAAGATATAGGTGTATGTTTTAATTTCTTTACCTTCACTGCTATACAAGTTAATTTTGGGCTCTATTTTCTCACCTGCGACTGTAAATTTGGGAAGATCTTTCGTCATAGGCATACTTCCCGTAAGTTCTTTCACTTCATGCAATGCCTGAATAGGCCCTTCTCTTTTCTCTAAAGTATAATTAATGATCTCAGAGATTCCCATGATTCCGAACAATAGAACAACACTAGTTAAACCCGAAGCAATGAGACTTTTCCAAGAAATTTTCAAAGAAAATCCAACCTTATATGCACAGAATCCGATAGTTGCACCTAACGTATTTGATATGACATCATCTACATCAAAAGTACCAAGAAAAGTTAAAGATTGTAGCGTTTCCAATACAAGAATCGCCAAGACAAATACGGATATGAACTTCACAAAATGTGTGCGATATAACAAGGGTATTAATATGCCGTAAGGTATAAAAGCAACGATGTTTCCCAAGTCATAAATCCACGAAAATGATAGGTCAGACAGGTTTGGAAAAAGAAGCGGAACAGTTTCTGGAATTAGCATAAATGTGTATCCATAATCACTGGTTGCATGATCTAGTCTATTGAAAGCAAAAAATAAAAAATATAATATTAAAAGCGTGTACAGAATGGTTCCTATAAAGAGGGTCTTCCGTAATTTCAGTTCCATAATATCTCCTTAATTTTCAAGTATAATTATTCACATCTTTATATCTGTATGGTCTTAACCATACCAGTAAACTGTTTCTTATCCACTTGTTAGTCGATACACACCACCAAACATGTGCATAATCATTGATTTCCCAGACCCGACGTAGCGATGATGGCGACGAATGCCCCTTTTTTACTGTAAAAGAAACATCATCAAGTGCCTTTACCGAAGCTTCACCTTTCCCATACGTTTTAGACAGATGTTCAATTTTTAATATATCCATTGTAAGACCTCTATTTATGATTATGGGATCAGTATAACTATCTAAAATGACTATCAAGTGACTCGATAGTGACATTCTAGTCACTTAACCTGTTTTTGTTGGATGGACTAACGAGTTGTCGCACTTCGATTGACAATCCGTCGTTTAAATCATTTATTTGTATAACTTAATACGACACTGTGTGCCCTTCCCTTGTCCGCTCGTAACATGTATATCTCCATTTTGACTTGTAATAATGTTATGAGCCAGGGCAAGCCTAATACCGATACTATCATCACTTGCATTCAGTATTTCATTCCGCTTCTCAAGCGACTCGAAATCTAATGCCAAGTATTCGCGATCGACGGCGGATTCTATTGGTAAGACGTATGAAAGCGTCATAACAGTGGTTTACCGAGTTGACGTAGATTATCTCGTACATCTATTTCATCGGTAGCACGCAAAAAAAGACGCCTCTCCGCTAAAATAGTGAAGGGCCCCAACATAGCCATACGCAAAGTCGTCGGATTTGATGAACGCGTTGACTCGCTATTTATATTCGTGATAAGATACGTATTGCGTAGTAGAGACGCGCACGGTTTTATTTCGACGCACCTAACGTTATGGAAATACGCGTAGTATCCGTATGCCTATCGTAAGCCGTCCGAAAAGTCCGTGCGAAGTGTATCGAATATCACGCATAGGAAAAGCGGATAAAACCGCGCCAAATTTGCGGTCGTGGCGGAATTGGCAGACGCGCACGGTTCAGGTCCGTGTGGGCTAACCCCCGTGGAGGTTCGAGTCCTCTCGACCGCATCACAAGATGATAAAAAGGACGCCCTAGATTAATGGTCAAGACCCCATTTAGTGGACATTGGAAAAAGCCCTAGGCTATAAACTGACGCCGATACTCCATCGGCGTCAGTTTTTTTAATTTTCGTTGTGCTCTTCCCTCATTGTAGAATCGAATAAATTCCTCAATTCTTCT
>DASXLR010000156.1:0-2768 GCA_036496075.1 Paenibacillus sp.
ACTTCTTTGATCACATAAGGATTGATAATTGGTTTGCCGTTTTCGGCATACACCGCATTGGCATTGACATAGTCAAATTTAGTACCCTTGTGGATAACGTTCTTGTCCTTAGGATCCTCGCCGCCCTCAAGTTGCGCCTTCAATGCATCGACACCTTGATCAAATTCATGGTTACCCAGTGAACCCACATCAAATCTCAGCATGTTCATCCATTCAATTGTCGGCTCATCGCGCTCCAACGAAGATACTGGAGCTGAAGCACCTACGGAATCTCCGTTATGGAAGAGTAGAGAATTATCGTATTTAGCCTGTGTTTCTTTCAGATAAGTCGCAAGAATAGCAGCTGTTCCCACATTTTTGTTATTCACAACAGAAACTGTATCCAGCTGTCCGTGGAAATCATTGATTCCGAGTAGGTGAACTTCTACATCCTTAGCTGGAAGAGCCAGCTTATAAATACTGAATCCCTTAATATCTTTTTCGCCTGTATCTGTAATGTTAGATGGCATGAATTTCGCTGCTTCTGGTGACGAAGTAAATGTGATATTCACGTCACTCAAAATAGGTGCCAGTGACCAGTTGCCATCCGCAGAAGGATCAATGGTTCCCACTTCTTTAATGTAGTCCATGAGGATCTGGCGATTTTCATCCTGTGAATCTACCACCATCTCTGAACCTTTCACGCCCGGGAAGTTGCCGCCACCACTTGCGCGGTAGTTGTTAGTCACAACAATGAACTCTTGATTCGGATCCAAAGATTTACCCTTATACGTAATTTGCTGCACACGACTCGATTCAGCATCGTTAATTGTACCGTTAGGGTTATATTTCGCAGGCTTAGTTACATCAATAGTGTACTTGATACCATCAATAACATCGAAGTTATAGACCGCAAAATCTCCATTAAGCAAGCTTTGCGGGGCCGTGCTCTTCTCAGTAATGGTATTAAACGCACCCGCACTCATTTCAACCCATTCCTTAACAACAGAACCTTTAACCTTAATGGCTTTCAACGTGTTGTCATACAGATACAAGTCACTTGCACTGCGGATAGTCAGTGGCCCTTCCTCAATACTAGTGTACTCGGAAGGACCATTTCGCCCAGCCTTAAAAGGAGCACCTACGCTGAGAATCGGAAGATTCTTATACTGTGGAAGGTTGGTATCAATATACTTCTCCACATACCACTTCTGGGCATTCGTCACAATTTGAACAGTAGGATCATCCTGAACCATTGCGAAATAGCTGTTCATCCGAGCCGTAGTAACGCCTAGCTCTTGTCCTGTATATTCAATAGTTGCCTGGTGGTCTGCTGCAACAGCAGCATCTATAGCAGGATCTGGTTTTGTATCGGCTATGGAACGGGTCGAGGCTTTAGAGTTTTCTTTGTCGACTTTCCATTTGCCGTTCTCCTTCACTAGGTTAAGATCAATCAGCCCCAGATAACCTCCACCATAACCTGCTTGCACAGCTGGAGTACTATTAATGTGGCCGTAGACATTATCAACAACAGATTGAGCGTTATTATACGGCAGTCCCGTTAGTGGGTCCTTGAAAGAAGCATCGAGGGATTTATTGTCACTTGTCGGGAACACTTTGTGAGTGTGTGAGAAGGTAATCGCATCGATGCCGTCCACTTTACTTAAAAGATTGATAGCATTTTCTGCATCAGTACCCGCAACTGCAGTTGCATCGAAGCCGGTATGTGCCATTGCTACGATTACATCGACATTCTCACTCTTCATTCTAGGAACAAATTTGGCTGCGGTTTCTGCAATGTCCTTGGCGATGACATGACCTTCCAGATTAACCTTGTCCCATTCCATAATCTGAGGGGTTACAAGGCCAAGTACGCCGACCCTAATTTTCTGAGGTTGGTCATTGCTATCCATTATCGTCTTTTCGATAATTACATAAGGGTTAAAAGCATTTACGTCATTGTCTGGATTACCATCTTTATCATCAATATATATATTGGCATTTACATAAGGGAAATCGGCACCACTCAATGCATTATTTTCATAGCCATTAATAGTACGATTTAAGAATTTCAATCCGTAATTAAATTCATGATTACCAAAAGTCGCCACATCATATTTCATTATATTCATAGCTGCAATCATAGGGTGTAGCTTGGTCTCTGATTCCATCAGTTTACTTTCATTCGCAATATAAGTACCCAGTGGTGTGCCTTGGATCAGATCCCCGTTGTCGAGCAGAAGATTATTATCAGGATATTCGCTTCTAGCATAAGTAACCAACGTGGCTGTTCGATCAAGCCCCACAGTTGTGGAGGCTGCATTCTTAAAATAATCCCAGCCGTAGACATTAGTGTGTACGTCCGTAGTACTCATCAACCGTAGTTTGGCTGTAGCATCGGAGGCAGCTTCGGCTTTATCTGTACCCCAAGCTGCACCCAAACCAATTCCTCCAAACACCTGCAAAGAAAGCACTGCAGTTGCTAATACAGAAGCAAGCGGCTTATTCCATCGTGTCTTCCATCCCATAATAATATTAGTCCTCCCTATCATTTCACATACTTTCCGTGATATTATATCACACAGATATGACCAAAAAGTATAGAATTGTAAAATAAATATAAAGAGATGTCAAATAAAATAACCTAAGAAGAAAGACCTAAGTCACATTGCTCTTTTATTAGATCAAGAGTCTCTAGACAAACAAAAAAAACACATCTTATACAGATGCGTCCTAAAAAATCGTATATATAAGGTCTATAAGTGTCGAATCTTGTTTTATGAAAGCGC
>DASXLR010000157.1:0-54069 GCA_036496075.1 Paenibacillus sp.
CTCTGTCTCCGTCAACCCGATATAATCTAACTGCGCTTGTCTAACCTGTGTAACATTTATCATATTTGTTGAATCCCCCATATTTATAATGATGTAAAGTTAACATATATAGATTAAAAATGGTAATTTAATCATTATAGGTTATATTGAGAAATTATAACATATTTCATGTATGCGGTTTCAATAAAAATAATGTGATTTATCTCTCTTTATTAAATTATAACAAAGATACGTTTCTCATTGTTAATTCAGAAAGAAAAAAACAAACTCCGCTTGCTAAAGATCTGCGGAGTTTTGAAGTTCAGTTCTTGGCTCAACACCAAAATCAGTGCTTGACAAGTGTAACGAGTTAATAGATGACCGCTACGCGGATGGATTGTCCTTCCGATCGCTGTTGCCCCCAAATTTTTTTGATTATACCGCTGTTTACGGTAAAAATTCAGGGGCAAGCATATGCTTTCGAAGTAGCTTTCCAAGGGAAAGCTTTTAGGTGAACGCTACGCTTCTCCACGACAATTCCAGTATCGAAGCTACGATCAGCATAGATTTCTATTTTCAGCAAGCACTGATTATGAATTAGAGCCCAGTTCTTCGAACTATTTTTTTATAACATGAATACACTTAAAATCCTAGCTTATGTAAAATTCGGATTATGGGGGGGGGGGTTATACGGTAAGCAAATAAATTTCAGTTAACATAGTCCAACTTTTAGCAAAGAACTCACCAAACAACGGAATTTGGTTATTGTAGAAGTATACAAATAACCCCCTTTAAGAAAGGGGGTTATTCGTATAGGCAGTTCAATTATTCTGCTGGAGGTGTGAATGAGCGTTTAGCAAATTCTGCATCAAGCATATAGAATGCGTTGCTATCTTTTTCAATACGCTTTAGTTTCTGAATAATGTTATCAAACAATGATTCCTCTTCAACCTGTTCATCAATAAACCATTTCAAAAAGTATATCGTTGCATGTTCACGTTCATTTGTAGCTAAATCTGCCAAGTGGTAGAATTTCTTAGTGTTCTGTTTCTCATGTGAATACCCATGCTCAAAAACATCAAGCATCGAAGCATATTCGTTCTTAGGTTCTTGTAATGCCCCTATTGTTGCCCGATGTCTGCGATCATTGAGAAACTTGTATATTTTCATTGCATGGAATCGCTCTTCTTCAGCTTGAACAGTGAAGAAATTAGCGAACCCCTCCAAACTTTCGGCTGAACAGTATGCAGCCATTGCAAGATATACATGAGCTGAATAAAATTCGAAATTCATCTGTTCGTTTAATGCTTTTGCTAATTCGTCTTTCATATACAGGTCACCTCATCTTCTTTATAATAGTTTATCTTAACACTTCTTAAACTGTTCTACTCTTGCCCAATTATTAACAGCAAAAAAGTATCCTTATCGTAACACGACACCTATTTCATCAGCAAGCCCAGGATATTTCTAAGCGATCTTAACATCATTCTGTTTAACAATGTCCGTCTAGAAAGGATTCCCCCTATTTGTAAATATATGTGCTTAACTAAGCAGATTCTCATACTTATTGAACCCTTTGGCTTCACCTATGTAGGTATAGCCGCTTCCTTGGTAAAAACGGTTCAGTATTTCATTATTACTGATACAGTCAAGTCGAATACGATCTTTACCTTTAAATTCAATACTCTTTTCAGCCCACTGGAGAATATCTCGTCCTAATCCTTGCCCCGCAGAACCACGTTTAATAGCTAATCGATGTAAATATACTGCAGAGTCACACTCTATAGCTCCCTCACCCCAGAGGTTAATATCCCACGGGCTGGGCTGTTGCATCAGAATAACAACACCAACCAATTCAGTATCTTGTCTAAAAACAAATGCCTCTCCATGAGAAATACAACCTGCCATGTTATGACTATCTTCTCCTTCTAATAAGCCGCTCCATTGCGTGGAACCTTGACTTTGTAGCCATTTCGCTGTTTGAACAAGTAGTTCCATGATCTCCTCTATATCCTCTGAATTCGCTTGATGGCCTTTTACATGTTCATTTACGAACTCATTAACAATATTATATGTACCCATTCCTATCCCTCCATTAAGTTGTTCATGGATTCATGCTAGCATCTCTTCTGAAAAGCTTCAACTCGTGCTAAGAAAGATATAAATAACGAAGCTTGTACTTTAATAATCAAGAAGAAATGGCTTCACCGTCCTTAAAGAACGGTAACCATTTCTCGTAGCAATATAAACAAAGTATAGTGAAACTTTTACTTTCTTATAATTCGCAAAGGACCAAGAAGCATATAAATGCTTCCTGAGCCTTTAAATAAAGGTCTTATTAACAGAAACCTCTTCCAAGGCCTGCTAAAATGATAACCAACAAAATATAAAGTACCAAAATAGCTCCTGTAGAGTTATTATGTGAACCTCCTACGCCGCCAACACATCCGCCCATGAGATCTCCTCCCTTCTATTAAAGGAATATAAGTGATTTATTATTTTCTAATAAAGAAACGTACTTGTAATAATAACCAACAAGATGAAAAGAACTAAAATAGCACCTGTTGATGTAAAAGGACTTGGGGCATAACCGTAACCTGCTACTTCGCTCATTCCAATTCCTCCTTTCCCTTTAACATATTGTAAGATATGTCAGTATGGAGTCCATTGGTCTAGTCATTTCCCCATTTTGACATAAGAAAAAGCCCTTATTCAGGGCTTCATATGTACAGCCTATTCCGCACATTTAAACAAATCATACATTCTGTGTTTTCTGGACTCGTTTTCTCTGATCCACAAGACCTGAATCTCCTTGCTCTCGGTATTTCCTCATCCATACTTTTAAACGTCCGATATCAGCGATATCTAAAGCAGCAGCAACTTCTTTTTTAGTCATACCCTGTAATCGTAATTCGATAGCCTTTTTCTTAACATCCAAACTATAGGAATTAAACGTCTGCCCTTTCTTGGCCAAATCGATCACCTCAAGATATTTATCGGATGAAACAGATTTTTTATAATACTCCGTTAAATAATCTTAAGAAAAGGTACCATTATCAGGATTAAAAACATGTGTAGGCTGCCCTTTAACTCCAAGCTTGATTCGAAAAAGTGCTCCCGACATAGGATTATCATCAAGTAATTCACTGCTTAGTCCAATACGTGCTGTGGTAATGTATAGCTCGTCCAAGCACTCCCCACCGAACACGCATGAAGTGACATGCCCCGCTGGAACAGAAATCGAATGCAGCAATTCTCCTGTTTGGGGATTCCAACGACCAACCCGTTCACCATCCCATTCAGCGATCCAAACCATCCCTTCCGCATCCATTGTCATGCCATCAGGATAACCCGCTCCCTCAGGAAGCTTGAAAGCAACCCTTCGATTACTGACAGATCCAGTATTCTGATTATAATCAAGAATATCCACCTGCCGAGTTGGTGTATCAATATAATACATACACGTGCCGTCGACACTCCAAGCTAATCCATTAGATGTAGAAACCCCCTCTAGTACTGTACGAACCGTAAGATCATGATCCAGACAATATAAGAACCCTGTAGCTCTACTTCCATCCAAACTCATCGTTCCAGCCCAGAAACGACCTTCGGGGTCGCACTTCCCATCATTAAATCGATTGTTAGGTAAATGTTCCTCCGGATTAGAGATTAAGGTTAATATTCCTGTGGATAATTGAAATTTATGAAATCCAGTATACAAAGCAACAATAACCTCATCTTCAAGATAAGGAACGACTGCCCCGATTCGCTCACCAACGTTATATACCTCATTACGTCCGTTATCAGGGTAATGAATATGCAATTGATGACCCTCAATATCAACCCATAAAAGCCTATGATGGATTGCATCCCAGCTTGGTCCTTCACCTAGAATAGCTTTGGCATCGAACACCATTTCGAGCGATCCCATCATCATAAGTGCGCCTCCCAGCATAACAAATTAGTTGTTCTCTCCATTCCAAGAAAATCCAACTGCCTGTAAAAATTCACGTGCAAGCGTCATGTGACCTCGTTGTCCAGGATGTACTCTATCCCAATTATTGGATAATGATGACAAATACACATGTTCAGATAGTGAATCAAAGGCACTTTGCGTATCAACAACGATAGCGTTAAATTCATCAGCAATTTTCTTAACTACGCCGCTATATATATCCATTGTTGCTCGCATCGGATCATTCAAATTAGGTTCAAGGTAGTAAGGAGTCATAAGAACAAGACCTTTCAAAGAAGGACGAATGGTATCAACAAGTGCACGAAGCGTCTGTTCATATTCATTCAAATAAACATGATCTTCCGTATTGAGGGGATTATCAAACTGACGCCATACATCATTCGTACCAATCATGATAGATAACCAGTCTGGACTAAGATCCACTACATCTTTTGCCCAGCGAGCTTTCAAATGACGTATCGTATCTCCACTTATACCTGTGTTTAAAGTACGGATGGAAAGCTCTGGATATACGGCATTCAATAGTGCATCTACTTGAGTTACATACCCATCGCCTAACTGTCCAAATCCACCCTCTCCTACGGGGAAAACGCGACCGCAATCTGTGATGGAATCTCCAATAAATAAAAGTGTATCATTCTTACTAAGTTGCATATTAAATTCATCTCCATTCCTTTATAAATCATCCTTCTCCAGGACAAACGATAACAGCACTTAAGCTTCCTTCAGCGAAGCAAGGGGTTAGATAAGGCTTATCTTCCTTACCTAAATCTGAATAAGGTACTTGGTGAGGCCATAATGAAATAGTCATCAGTAAACTTTCTCTAGACATGATCATTGGGTTATATAGATGTAAACATTTTCATTTTACCATATGGGTAGGACCAGAGTCTAAAAAAATCCATTTAATGTTAATAAAGCGTACGAAATTGAGCTAGGTCACTTGAAGCCCGTGACCTACTGACAGAAAAAGACCTTACAGGGACCGTTCAAATTGCAGGTCGAGGTGTTCAAATTCTTGAAGTAAAATAGATGTGTCTAATGACCACAATCCAAGCTCATTCCACTCTAAGTGGAGGAGCCTGAGTGTGGGCTTCATCGTTCTCATGTCTAGATTTATCCATAATATACGACTGACGAAAAATAGTTTTGAGACGATCTACTTCGCGAATAAAATCAATCTGCCTCGTTAAATGATTATCCAATAGAATCCCCCTCTGTTTCTATCCTATCTAGTAGAGACTACTATATACTATAGTAAATAACTTGATTCAAATGACAACCCTATATAACCCTATGATATAATAAGCCGTACAAGACGATGAGTAAATCCTCTCGATTCATTTAAATATATTCTTAGTGTCAGGAATGCCTTATCTCAACTGTAATCAAAACATGCTTATTAAACTCATTTTGGAGGTAATTTATGAAATTTATTGGTTTTTTTCTATTATGGCGAATATTAGGGAATCCATTTCTCGCACTACTTGTTATTGTTGTAGTAGTTTATCTACTAGATCGCCGTTATGTTGGGGTGTTTCCAAGTATCACAAAGCCCTTTAAACGGATGAGTAAAATTTCAAAGTTACGTAGTGAAATTGCTCTAAATTACAACGACGTATCTTCTAAATATGAGCTAGCCCGTCTACTCATGGAGCGTAAAAAATACAAAGAAGCACTAGCCATTCTGGAGATAATTCAAGAACCCTACGAACATTCTGCTGAATACTGGAGTGACCTAGGCGCGGTGTTGTTAAAGTTAGGGTCTATTGATCAGGGTGAAGCTTACATTCTTAAGGGTCTAGATATTAATCCTAGAGTCAAATATGGAGAACCTTATCTCAGACTAGCAGGAGTGTATCAGAATCAAGATCGTGAGAAAGCTCAGCATTATGTGCGGCAATTCCAAACGATTCAATCTTCTTCAAGCGAAGCTTGCTATCTGTTAGGTATGATGTATAAGGCATTAGATCGAAAAGAAGATGCCAAGTCTGCATTTCAAGAATCTATTGATATCTATCGCACGCTGCCGAAGTATAAAAAACGTCAAGAACGCAAGTGGGCCGTCCGCAGTCTTTTGAGAAAAATGACTTAGCGATCTGCAGTTCCAAAAAAATAGACCCCTCAGCCCAGCGGTCTATATTCTAAACGATTTAATTGATCTGCGATGATACGATAACCACGACTATTAGGGTGAACATGGTCTTGCGATAACAATTCTCTCTCTCTCCCACGAAAAAGCGGGTATATATTAGCTACCGCTAGCGTCCTACTCTGATAGCGCTGGATATATTGATTGAACTGTTGAACATAATAAGACGCCTCTTCTATTTGGGGAAGTGGGTTATATAAACCGATGACACGAATTATATAGGACTGATTCGTGTTCCTCTTTATATGATATAGCCCTTTGATGATACGCCCGAAATTCACCTGACACTCAGAAAGTGCTTTATTGAAGTGTTGTGATGTAGCTCCCGGTAATTTAGCCGCTCTAATTAAGTCATTACCACCGATCGACAATGTAATGATATCTGAGTGTTGTAACGATTGCCGGAAAGATAAGTTTCGGCTTATAAGATCATATTGCCCCTGGGTGGTTAATCCATTGATTCCCAAGTTATCGTAAGCTACAAAAGTCTGAAAATGATACTCTGCAAGTCTTCGATACACCGGTACGAAACCATTGCCCGGCAAAGCACCATATCCAACTGTTAAAGAATCACCTATAGCTGTGTAATGGTATACCATTTACATCAACCTCCTTCATTGGTATCTCGCTCTTTCAATTATCTAAACCTTGCACTATTAATTTATGAATATAAGATGTATCTCGTCACGGACAATGGACATCATCTAACCCCTTATTATAAAAATAAATAACAAAGAAGCTACCCTATTCAAGCGGTAGCCTCTTCTAATCATCTTTTATCGTGGTCCATTCTATCTAATACTACATCTGAATCGATCTAGATTCAGATTCGGAACTCTTTTCTTGCTTGTTGGGGAACGGCCACCAATTGGCCCGACCGAATATTCTCACCATGACAGGCACAAAGAACGGAAGGATAAGTAGCGAGTATAACCCAAGTCCAACCAGTACCACCGTTGCGATCTGAAGCATCGACAGTACGCCTGATGGATACATAGCAGCGAATGTGCCACTTAATATAACAGCAGCAGACAAAATAACAGTTCCCATGTTCCGCATCGCGTGTAGGATAGCTTCTTGGACATTCCAACTTTTGTTCTCATTAAACCGATCCATAAGAAAGATGCTATAGTCAACCCCAAGCGCCATCAACATAACAAATCCAAAGAACGGTGTTACCCAGCTAATGCCAGAGTAGCCAAGCATATTAACGAAGATTGCCTCTGTCACGCCCAAGGCCGTGAAATACGTAAGGACTAACGAACCAATAAGATATATCGGCATTACAATAGATCTCAACATAATAACAAGAATAATGAAAATTCCTGCAAGCATCAAGATGACCGTTCGCGTGTAATCTGCATTAGATATTTGTTTCAAATCCGCAAAGGTACTTGTCACTCCGCTAATCGCGATCTCAGCATTTTCTAGCTTAGTCCCTACGACTGCTCTATCTATTGCGGTGCGAATCTCTTCTATACTACCAATCGCCTCCGTACCGTAAGGATTCTCTGCAAATATAACATCTAAGGTCATAATCTTACGCTGAGGAGACAGATAGGTATCAAATACCTGTGTGAAATCCACATTCTTCAATACCTCCTCCGGGATATACCAACCACTTAGCTCTTGATCCGGAGCATCTTCAATCTGAGTAAGATATTGTTGTGCTGTCGTAATACCACCTGAGATTTGAGATAGTCCTTCAGCACTTTGATCTAGCCCATCCGTTAATTCGCTAATCTGTCCCGTTAGCTGACCAAAGCCATCTTGTAATTGATTCTGTCCATTCTGTAGCTCTGATAGTCCCTTCTCTATTTGAGGTACTCGATCTACGATTTGTCCTTGACCATCCGCAGCTTGATTTAATCCCGATTGCAACTTACCAATACCGATAATAAATTGATCAAATCCTTTAGAGAGCGCTGTCTGCCCTGCAGACACTCCAGCATAACCTTGATTAGCTTGCTTCAATCCTGCTGTCGCTTGCTCAAGCTGACTGCTAATTTTAATTAATCCCGCTGACAGAGCCATAGCCCCCTTACCGGTCTCCGTTACAGTTCCTTTAATCGTAAGGTAATCTTTGTCCTGCAGCAGTTCTGGATGACTGGCCTCCAAGCTGCTAAATGATGCTTCCAGTTGATTCAATCCATAGGCTACACCATTCATTTGCTGTTGAAGTTGTTTCAGACCTCCATCTAGCGCACCTAATCCTTCCCCTATTGTCCCGTAACTAGCTAGTAGCTGTTCGTTCGCTTTTGCTAACTGCACTGCACTTTTCTTAGCCAGTTCTAGACCCCTCTTCAGTTCCCCAGCTCCCACAGAGCCATCTTTAATACCCTGTTGAATTTTACTTATCCCTGTACCAAGCTCACGAATACCATCCTTAAGTTTACCTGTACCCTCAGACAATTTGCCTGTACTTGCAACGGCCTCTTTCAATTTCGGCTCATTATCACTCAACTGCCGACTAGCATCCGCAAGACCTGTCTGTATCTGATCTATCCCTTTACCACCTTCGCCTAAACCATCAGACAATGTACCAAGCTGCTTAGGGATTTGGAAATCTTCAATAACATCGCCCGTAGGACGTGTTAAACTACGTACCCCTGCAACACCATTAACCTTCTCCACTTCACGGCTAATTTTCTCAGCAAGAGCCATATATTCCGTAGTATCCATCTTGTCATCATTCTTGATCACAATTTGACCGGGAAGAGATTCTCCTGGCCCAAAGCTATCTGAGATAATATTAAAAGCTTCAACGGATTCATACTTATCTCCGATTTCTTCAAGACTGTTGAATGACAGTTTCCCGTCATACGTTACTAAGAATGGTGTCACGATAATAGCGACAATGAGTAATGCAGCCCATGGACGCTTAAGAGAGAATGTACCCGCAACCCCCCATAATTGATTCTCTTTATGCTCAATCGATTTCTTCATAGGCCAGAATAACTTACGACCTAAAACTGCCATAAAGAAAGGAACAATCGTTACCAAAGCGACCATCATGACAGCAATTCCAACAGCTACAGCCACAGCGGATTGATATAATGTAAATTTCGCAAAACCAATGGCTAGAAACCCAACCAGAACGGCAAGACCTGAGAAGAATACCGTCTTCCCAGCTGTCCGATAAGTCTCTACTATAGCTGTCCCTATATCATCTTGGCGACCTAACTCTTCTTTAAACCGACTGATCAACAAAATACAATAATCCGTCCCAATTCCAAACATCACAGCCACCATAAAGATTTGAGTAAATGTAGAGATTGGGAACCCAAACCAATTCACCAAAAAGGCAACAATGGATTGTGACACAATATAACTAATACCAACCGTTAAAAGAGGCACAAAAGGTGCAACAAAAGAACGGAAGACGGCAAACAGTATGATGAGTATGAACACAACCGTAATGTACTCCGATTTCTTTAATCCCTCTTGTGAACTAATGATAGTATCCTCATTGATCTGATCTTTACCTGTCAAATAGTGAGGCACGCTAACAGATTCTAAAGCTGTATGTAACCCGACTTCTATTTCCTTCATAGATTTAGTACTTGACTCTACCGAAATTGAAGTCATAATGGTATTGCCGTTCTTGGCAATTAACTTGCTGGCAATCTCAGGTTGTTCAAAAGGATTGACGATAGACTCTATACTTAGGCTTTCCTTATTCTTCTCAAGCTCACCGAACGCCTGCTCAATCTCTTTTTTAGCTGAATCATCAAGGCCCTTGTCATCATGAAACACAAGAGCTATTTGAGTTCCTTGACTACCCCCACTTTCCTTAGCCACTTCATCCATAATACGATTCGCTTCTGTAGAAGAATAACCATTTGGAACATCGATTTGTCCATTCTCACGGATCAAATCACTTACGGGCGGCGCAGTAAGAACCAACACTACAGTTGCAATTAACCACAATACAATAATTGCCCATCTAGCTTTAAGTATGGTCTTCATATTTTCTCTTCTCCCCCTGTGTCCTGTACCAAATGGGCCAGTTTCTCATATAATGTAATAAAATTCTCAATCTCTTGCTGTGTGAAATGGACAAGATAGTTCGCCACCATCTTCTGTACCTGTACTTCCGCCTCTGTATAAATCTTATGCCCGTGCTCACTTAAAGATAAATAAACTTGACGACGATCGGATTCATCCCTTGTTCGCTCAATCATACCGTGCTCAACAAGACGATTTGTCATGGCTGTAATGGAGCTTTTGCCTACATAGAATTGTTCTGCTAACACAGTAGATGTACAATTCTTCCCTTCCAAATAAATCAACCGCAAAAAATGATATTGATCTATCGTTAAATCCTGACCAATGACTTCGCTAATTTCTCCATGAAAGCGTTTAGTCATAATCATCGTTGCTGTCATGTATCGTTCAATCCAATGCTTTGCTTCATGTTCCACTTCGTTGTTCACACCTCTCTAATCTGGTCGTTCACACATCAAATAGTTCTATTATCGAATAGTTCTATAGTAGAACTATTCGATAATAGAACTATATTCTAGGTAGCTAGGTGTGTCAACCCTAAGTACAGCCATGACAACAAAAAAATCACTCATCGTGTTTCCGAAGCGGCGAAAGTAAGCGGGTGCGAGATCTCGACTATATCTGAGTAGGGCTGCTTTGGCTGTCGTATAATCATGATAAGGAACGATTGGAGAGTCAATCAGATTCCTTACCCTATTAATAATCCGCTCATCTCCTTGGTGTTTCATATGAGGGATCGCTACTCTATATAAATGAAAAGCTTCTCCTAAGCTGCCATCAAGCTACTTACCCACGAGGTAACTTCTCCTCGACCCCAACGGTCAGATACATCGTTTCTTCTGGCTCTGCACCACATCCTTGAATATCGATCATCAAGTACGACTCCATCCTTCCATCGGACTGCTAGCCGTAGCATACCGTTTCTTAGGAATTCTTCCAGCTTCAAAGCCCAGTCTACCTGCTTCAATTGCAAGCTTCATCGCCGAAGCCATTTTCACCGGATCTCGAGCTCCCGAAACAGCTGTATTTAGTAACACACCATCGGCTCCAAGCTCCATTGCGAACGCTGCGTCAGCAGGACTCCCGATCCCTGCATCGACAATAACAGGTACCGTTGCCTGTTCCATAATAAAACTAAGATTCAATGGATTAATAATACCCTGACCTGATCCAATGGGGGATGCGCCTGGCATAATGGCATGGACACCTAAATCCTGTAGTCTCTTTGCTAACAACACATCATCAGATGTATAAGGAAGTACAATGAACCCTTCAGCAAGTAGCATTTCAGATGCTTTTAACGTCTCAATTGGGTCTGGTAGCAATGTCTTAAAGTCGCCAATCACTTCAACCTTGATCATGTCACAAAGTCCAGAGGCCTTAGCTAGTCTAGCAATACGAACCGCTTCCTCAGCGGTCTTCGCCCCAGCTGTATTCGGAAGTAGCGTATATTGGCTAATATCCAACATTTCTAGAAAATTAGGCTGAGTCGCCTCAAAAATGTTCATTCTTCTGACCGCAAACGTCAATATCTGTGACTCTGATTCATTTACCGCTTCCTTTTGAATCTCAAAGCTTGGGAATTTTCCCGTTCCGAGCAATAAGCGTGAGTTGAATTCATATGTTCCGATCTTTAACATATTAGCCACCCCCTACAAAATGTACGATCTCAATCCGGTCCCCATTCGACAGTAACGTCTCTGAGTGTGAAGATTTCTCCAGAATTTGCTGATTGCACTCCACAATAACCACCTTATTGTCCAAGCCAAAATGGGTAAGTAAATCTGTGATCGTCGTAACTTGCGTGTCAGGTACTTCTACCTGTTCACCATTAATTTGTAGCTTCATGATGAAACACCTGCCTTTTCTTGTGAAATATTCTGATGACGATGAATTCGATAAGGCTCTAACGAAAGGTGTTTCTCCGTTCTACCCTCTGCCCAATCTGCAACCAGTTTACCGGTCATTGGACTCAGCAATATGCCATTACGGTAATGACCCGCAGCCACATATAATCCATTACAAGTCTCATGTTCCCCCAGATAAGGGAGACCATCAAGAGTCTGTGGACGTAACCCACACCAAGCTTTCTCCCATTCTGATTCTACAATGCCTGGCACAAGCCTCTTGGCTGCTTCTAAAAGCGTCGATACTCCACCTAAGGTGACCTTTCGATCATAACAGTGGCGTTTGCTAGTTGCTCCGACAATGAGCCTTCCACCCTTTTTCGGAACTAAATAGCAACCTCGGCTAAAGATCGTAGAAGAAAGTAACGGCTTATGTGTCAGAACAGAGAAACACTCCCCTTTAACTGAATAAATCGGACAGTTTAAGCCAACCTGCTCTAGCAAAGGTCCACTCCACGTTCCTGAGGCTATGATGACGCGATCAGAACGAAGTACATCTTCACTTGTGACCACTCCGGCCATTTGACCCTGCTCCAGAAGAAGAGACTTCACCTCCGTAAACTCCTTGATGTCTGCACCTAGAGCTACTGCCGCTTTTCCATAGGCAAGCGATAGTTCAGGAGCATCTACTTGCCCATCTCCTTCGACTAGCATGGCCCCCTGCAGTTCCCTAGAAATCTCTGGTTCTCTCTGAATAACTTGTTCCGTAGATAACCACTCAGCTTGTTCTCCCACACTTTGTTGAAAAGCAATGGTCTGTTGAAGTGCCTCTACATCTGCGGCTGTTATCCCCACACGAAGTAATCCTCTTCGCTTAAGGCCTATATCTATACCGGTTAAATCATGCAATTCACTAGCTAACTGAGGAAATAACGCACGACTGGACCTTGCTAAATCGAAGAATGGACCTGCTTCGTTAATCTCTGCCTGTGCTGCAAGCATCCCTGCTGCCGCAATCGAAGCTTGTTGCCCTAATCGATCTCGATCTATAAGAACGACTTTCATTCCTCTGGCAGACATATAATAAGCAATAGAACTGCCTATCACTCCACCACCCACAATGATGGCATCCCAGAACTTCGACTTCGTCAACTACATTCACCTCCTACCGAATCTAGCTCACTTCGATAATCTTTCACCGCCTGTATAGGATCAGACGCTGACGTAATTCCTGATAGAATAGCAATTCCTGCGGCTCCCGTTCCTATGACCTGTTGCACATGTTCTGGCTTAATGCCACCAATAGCAATAATAGGAAGATGAACACGCTCCACAACTTCCTTCAACATAGCTATCCCTCTAGGTTCCTGATCAAGCTTAGAATTCGTTGTGAAGATATGTCCGTAAAGAAGAAAATCTGCACCACGCTTGCTCATGTCATCGGCCTCTTGTACACAATGAACTGAACGCCCAATACGCAATCCAGGAAAATAATGTTTTACATCCTGAGCTTGTAAGCTATGATGAGCTAACTGAACACCTCCCACTTGAGCCGCCCAAGCCACGTCAATACGATCATTAATGATCACTTTATGCATCGGTACCCCAGCTGCTTTCAGAGCCATAACTCCTTGCCACAATTCCGCCGCAGTGCTAGATTTCTCCCGTAAATGAAAAGCTGTTACATAAGAATGGGCTCGCTCTGCCATCCATGCGAAATGATCCAGTTCATACTGACCGTTTGAAATGATGTGTAACTCTAGGACCGACATTTTATAACCTCCTACCTCCTACACGCTCCAAATCCAATTCATCCTACAGAAGATTTCCATGACCAATAACGAAGAAAGACAACAACAAAAAACCCCCTTCTGCATAGAGAAGGAAGCTTTATATCAATAGCCAAGTGAATGTCCACCTATGTACGCATATGTACGTAAACAAACAATAGTTCAACCAAAGTTCAAGCTCACTTCCCTACGCTGGTATAAACCAGATCAGGTTCAAAGGGTTTGGAATCACATTTCCGTCTCAGCTAAATAGCACCCCTAGTGATCTAACGTATTCAATTGGATACATCCTAACATGAATAAATGAAAAAGAAAATCTATTTTATTTTACAAACCTAAGCTATTTAGATTTTAACATTTTCGCAATATCCTTTTGTAAATCTGTCATCTTCTTGATGATCTTTGTCTGTTCGCTTAAAATATCCCGGTATTTCTTCGATGTTACAGCTAAGTTTTTCTTCTTTTTTTCTAATTGATCAAATTCCTTCTGTAGCTTTTCCAACTTCTTCTGGACCTTTTTAAGAGATTCTAGCTGATTTGTCAAACTACTTACTGATACTTCTACAACATAATTACTGTTACTACTCTTGGCGTTAACGGGGTCTGCATAGGATGTTTGTGTACTTAACGTTAATACCACGATAAAGGTAAATAATAGAATCATTGCTTTCTTCATCTGAATCCTCCTTCTGTTATATATGGTGAATTATAGCATTGAATAGAACTATTTAGAATACAATTGGGAGCAACTCCCCCTTGGAATAACTCCCCTATAAATAATAATGATCTAGTCATTCTGCTTTTCGAATATACGACGTGCAGATAGTAAGAAAGGTATTCCAAATGCTGCCGTTAACGCAATAACCGTGAAAATAATCAGCGAGTAGTCTACACCTAGCGCATCCAGCAGGAAACCTCCGAGTAAGGGCGCCATGACATTACCTAAATTATTAAATCCTATCATTCCAAAATAAGTCCCCCGTAATTCCGGCTTCGCAATACGATCTACAAGGATGTCTGTCATCGTGAACATGAGAACTTCTCCAATCGTAAAAAGAACCACACTGAGCATGAATCCAATAAACGATTGAAAAATACCGAATAGTAGCAAGCTACAAGATACCAAAGCACTTCCGACAATAAGAGGCGTAATTGGAGACCATTTACTAGCAATACGAACAATGGGGAACTGGAATGCCAGCACAACGATCGCATTCAGAGAAAGCATATAACTAAACCATGTAGCACCCTCTTCGATGCTCGGGTTCATCTCCATGTATTGGGGTAATGTTGAACTAAAGTGCCCATAGCCAAGTACGCAAAAAATCATACCAATAAGAACATACACAAATACTCGATCTCTACCCGTTACTCGCAGTGCACCGGAAAGCGTTAACCGTTCACCCACTTGGGTCAAAGCCAAGCCCATTCCTTTATATCGAAGAAATTGAATGATTAACGTCACTCCATAGCAGAAATAGACTAGTCCAGCTATTATAAACGCCCAGCTCGATTCGGATGCCCCCATTTGAAGTCCCAGAATCGGTCCAAATACGACCCCGAGATTGATTGCAGCATAACGTAAGTTAAATACGAGTAGTTTACTCTTCTGAGGTGTAATATCAGCCAGAAGTGCACGGGAAGTAGGTTCAAACATTGCACGGCATAATCCGTTAAGTGCATTCATGACAAAAAAAATCCAGATTTTATCCGCTACTGCAAATCCGATAAAAACCAGTGCCCAGCCAAATATTGAAATCAATAAAATCTTCTTACGACCTATGACATCAGATATATATCCACCATAAAAGCTGGCGAACACGCCAATCAGAGAACTCACCGCTACAACAATACCTGTCTGTGAAGGTGAGGCTCCCATCGATTTGATCAGATAAATAGACAGAAATGGAATACTCATTGAAGTGGCCATTCTTCCAAAAATCGTTCCTATAATAATTGTCCATGATAAAGGATGTATTTGTTTCAATTGTGCATTCATTATTCCTCTTCTTCTACCTCAGCATCGTACACACAACGAAACCGCTCTATTCCAGGATAAATTTCACCCAAACTGTACACCACGAATCCAATATTACGATAAAAATCAACCGCTACCTCATCTGTCTCTACAATAATCTGTGCTGGTTTTTGAGCTGCTAGTAGTTCGAACATCATTCCTCGTCCGTATCCCTTCATTCGATTCTCAGGCAATACGGCAATATGATGAATGGTTATTATTCTTTCATCGTCCATCTCATACCCAATTAGACCTACGAGCAGCTCCTCATCCTCGAAGCCATATAAACGTAGCGATTCACTGCCTTCATACCGATCTATAACAGCCTTCAAAGACTTATCATCTGGAAAAACCGCATACGATAGCAGCTCTGTTACTTCCAATTTGTGAATATACGATTTAACGTTAATAAGCATATCTTAACCCTCCAACAAATTTATCTTTATAAATAGTCATTACGTAACTGTAATGGGTTTGGAGGGAAAATTCAAGCATTTAGAATGATCGATAATTTAGACTGAATACTGTCTTTTAATGCCAACACCTGCTCCTAGGCCAAAAAAACGATAGGCCAGGGATAAATCCCCGACCTATCGTTTGCATATTGTATTACACCCACTGAATCACTTGGTCGGCAGTTTGCCGCGTTTTCATGCGTGGCTCATTCAGACGATACCCGAAGGCTACCATACAGGAAATCCCAAAATGCTCGGCATCCATGATTCCTGCTTCGGACAGAACATGCTCAATCTTTTCCTTATTGAAACCCTCCATCGGGCATGAGTCGATACCAATTTGAACGGCAGAAGTCATCATATTACCGAGCGCAAGATAGGTTTGCCGGCAGCCCCATTCAAACATCGCCCGTTCATTCTCTTGCAGTCCAAAATCTAATTTCAGAAAATTATCATATACGTTTCCTTTTCCCACCACAACCTCAGCAGGCAACTTCTGCACATTCTTCAACATACCCTGAATATAGTCGGAATCGGCAACCATATCTTTAGGTAGCCTTGACAGAATAAGCAC
Organism: Paenibacillus sp.; assembly: GCA_036496075.1. Lineage (GTDB taxonomy): Bacteria > Bacillota > Bacilli > Paenibacillales > Paenibacillaceae > Paenibacillus_AQ. The sequence continues at coordinate 16,799 of DASXLR010000157.1, forward strand.
AAAATGACTGGAAGTCGAATACTCACTAACGGAATTTGGGAAAACGCTTATTCCGATAATTAAGCTCATGAAAGAATGGGGCGAGGAATACAAAATAAAACAGCTTCCCGTAGAAAGCTGTCTAGAAGTAACAGATAAAAAATTGTAACTTAGAGCTGAAGCGTTATTTTTCTCCATTAAAGAACGCTTCTGATTTATTTCTATGCTCATCCGTTACCTGACCTGAAATTGCTCTAATACCTGCCGCAATCAAGGCTGCGTCATCTGTAAAACCCAATCCGATAATCACATCTGGAATAGCATCTATGGGTGAAACGAAATAGGCCAATGCGCCAAAGGCTATACCCTTCGCCCATAGAGGCGTTTTGGCATCAACGGCACAATAGTACATGGCAATAGCATCTTTGGTAAACGGAATTTTCCCAGCAGATTTCTTCATTTTTGTCCAGAAGCTATTTTTTACAAGCTCCTCATTTTCTTTGCTGTATTTAAAATTATCCACTGTGAGTTCCTCAGTGTTCTTATCATCGAATTTCTTCATTAGGGATACCTCCGATGATTTCAGGGTGAACTGCAAGATGTTATAGATCATTATATCATAATAAAAGAACAGCCCCGTTTCCTCTATTCCCATACATAAGAGACCACGGTATTTGGGTGTGGCCATACTAGCCAGTTGCTCTTTATAGCCAGAACACCTTATTCAGCGCACTTTATTTTTCTTACAACATACAACAACCCCAATACCTGAGCAGCATTAGGGTTGTTTACATAATCTATATTCGTTGTGCAGGGTTCACTATTAGGGTGCCTTTATTGTTGAGCCTCACACATAGTCGTCTGCATCTTTCCATTGTACGATTTGAAAGTGAACAGGTCTACACCGTCGGAGACTTGGAAATGAAGATGATAGCTATGATTATTCCGGTTGTGTCTTTTTCAAATAAGCCCGCCATGTAATACACCATTGCTTCGGATCATCTAGGGATGATTCGTCGTTTCGGTGAACGGTACTGTTATGCGGAGCCGATTTCACGATATCTGGCTGCGTATAGGCTTCATTAGAGATGTGCTCCAGCGCATGGATATATTCGTCCAAATCTTCTTTAGAATAGGACTCTGTCGGCTCTAGGGTGAACGGCTGCTTCACGATATACGGGTGATGGGAAGTCCAATAGTGTAAGCCGAAATCGCACATGCGGCGAGTAATATCCTCTGTTGTGACACCCGTTTCATCGGTAAGCTGCTTCCAACTGTAGCGAACCTGCTCGAGGCGGCGTCCTTTAATATAGGGTGCGCTCGCTCCACGAATTTGTAAGATTTTGTGATAGAGGTAGTTGTTGTTCAGTACGGCGATTTGGGCAACATCCTTAAGTCCATCTGGACCGAGGCTCATGATCCAAGCATAGGAGCGCAGCACAGTTTGTGCAACACCATGGAAACTACGGACTTTACCAATGCTTTCTTCTGTCTGATTAGTCAAGACGTAACGGCTTCCGTCGTAATCCACAAGTGGTCCCGGTAAAAAACGTTTTAGTTCCTCGCTCACGCCAAGAGCACCTGTAGCTGGACCACCGCACATATGAGGAGCAGCAAACGTCTTATGCAGATTGAAAAAGCACATGTCGAAGCCCGCTTCCTTCGCCCGGGTAATACCGAGCAAGCCATTGGCGTTGGCCTGATCGTAGAAGCAGATACCACCCGCCTCGTGAACAATATCGGTAAACTCACGGATTCGGTGGTTATAGATGCCGGTATCCTCTGGGTTCGCGACTACAAATCCAGCTGTTCGTTCGGAGACAGCATTCTTCAGCTTATCCAAGTCTGGGAAGCCGTCCGCGTCGGGGTACAGCGTAATGATTTTATAGCCCTTGACCGCAGCAGTCGCTGCTTGGGAAGGGTGGGAGAAGATCGTCGTAATAATCTCATCCCGCTGATCTCCCTCGCCCCGCGAATCATGGTAGGCACGAACGATGGAAGCCATTGCGAGCAGGGCCTGCGTGCCACTACTCGGTTGGAACGAGAAGGCATTCATCCCAGAAATCTCCCGCATCGCAAGATCTAGCTTATAGAAAATCTCCAGCATACCTTGAACGGAATCTGCATCCTGTAACGGATGAAGCTCCATCATATTAGGCGTGCGGATAAGCATTTCGTTAATGCGTGGAATATATTTCATCGTACAAGTACCTTGTCCGATCTCTACGTTCAAATCTGAACCAAGCGTCTCCTGAGATAAGCGCAAATAATGCCGAAGCACCTTCGCTTGACCAATCTCAGGAAGCGCCGGCGCCGTGCTCCGTCGCATGAACAAAGGAATACGTCCAATTCCGTCTCCCACCTCAGCTGCAATGCCTGCCTCCGTTCCTGGCGGGATGACACCTCGCTCTCCCTTACGGTGAAGTTCAAAAATGATCGGTTCATCCCATTTGGCTTGATGGAAGTTACGGACCTTATGGTCTCTGCGAATCCGTTTCATGGCTTTCCGTCCTTCCTCTATATTAGTTAATCACGGTTTGCGAACGATCGTTTGAATGGTATCTACCAAGCGGTCCAAATCAGCCTGTGAATGAATTTCAGTAACGCAATAGAGTGCACATTGTCCCCACGCTGGGAAATCGACGGATAAATCTTTCCCTCCAAAAATCCCCTCTTCCGACAGGCGCATGTTCATTTGAGCGACGGTTAAGCCTGTGTCGTTGAAATCAATAACAAACTCCTTGAAGAAAGCTGCTTCGCCGAAACGAAGGGAAACGCCGGGAATAGCGGTGAGCTTCTTCGCCGCGTATTGTGATTTCTGCATGATGGTCTTACCGACCTGATGCATACCCGTTGGCCCGAGCAAAGACAAATATACACCTGCCGTTATGCCCCATAATGCCGTCTGGGTACCCACTGACTCCTTCCCTTTCTCTCGTAGAGCGAAGGATGTGCGCTCGTAAGCCACATCGCCGAAGCCATACTCCCCTTCAACCTCAGTCGGTACGATGCCGAACAACCGGGATGGATATTCCATAACGTAGGTCTCTTCATCGCGAGTAGCGATAAACCCGGCTTGCCCGCCGCCATAGTTCATATGCATCCCCAGCGGCTGCAAATCTCCACAGACGATATCGGCGCCATATTGGCTAGGAGGCTGAAGTATACCGAGTGAAATCGGATCCACGCCAACGATTGAAATAGCATTCACGGAATGAGCAATCTCCGAAATTTCATGGCCTTGATCTTCGATCATGCCAAGGTAACCGGGATTCTCGAAGTAAACCGCAGCCGTGTCGCTGGAAATCTTGCTACGCAGATCATTCAAGTCCATCTTGCCCGTTGCCTCGTCGATTTCAACGAAACGCAGCTCCATCACGGGTGTACAGTAGTTGTTAATAATCATCACTTTGTCGGGATCGACCGACTTCGGAAGTAACACGATCGAACGACCCGTAATGCGACCCGCCATACGGATCGCTGTCGAAGCCGCTTGTGCCCAGTCAAAGGTAGGGACGTTAACAACATCCATATCGACCAGCTCTGCCATCAGACTTTGGTACTCGAAGAGGGTTTGGAAGCGTCCATGATCTTCATAGGGTTCACCGGCATAAGCCGTTACGAACTCGGAACGCTGATTGATTTCGTCACAGACAGCCGGTATAAAATGCTGCCAGCAGCCCGCTCCAAGAAAATTAAGATAAGCAGCGCCGTGCTTATTCTTGGCGAACAGACCATCAATATGACGACGCAGCTCATATTCCGTCATTGCAGGCGGGAGATTCATCTCCCGGTTCAACTTCAAGCTGCTTGGAATTGCGTCATGGAGCTGTTCCAGCGAGGTGAGGCCGATCTCTTTCAGCATCGCATCGCGAACCTCCGGCACGGTATTCGGTATATAAGGATGGGCATAAGTTCTGTTCTCAGGCAAGTTTAACGCCTCCATTCATCGTTGTCAGAATAGGTTGTGTCATGCAGCTGATCAGCTACTCTCTCTTGCTAGGCCTCCCCCAAGGCAATGATCACGGTTCGGACGGCCCTCTCATGCCCTTAAGCGATACCCCCGCCGTCAACAACAAGCACGCTTCCCGTTACCCAAGAAGACATATCGCTCGCTAGAAACAGAACCGCATTGGCGATATCGCGTGGCGTTCCAAGCCGTTCCAGTGGACGACCGCTAGAAGAGGCAACGAGGAATGCAGCCTCGTCCTGCTGGAGCTGTTTCGCTTCATCGCGCAGCAACGGCGTATCCGTATCGCCTGGAGATACGCAGTTGACGCGAATATTAGCACTCCCGTGATCGATGGCCATCGCTCGGGTTAGATTAACGACACCAGCTTTGGCGGCGCAGTAGGCAGCAGCGCGATCTCCACCTTTAAGGCCCCAGCCCGAACCGGAGTTAATGATACTGCCTCCGCCGCTACGTTCCATGATCGGAATGATAAATTTGGAAAGCAGATATACACCCTTCAATGAAACGTCTATAACAAGATCCCAATCATATTCATCTAGCTCAACGACGGTCTTGCGGCGAATAACTCCGGCATTGTTGAACAGAATATCAATTCGCCCGTGTGCAGCATCAATCTCTGCTGCAATTCGCTGACAATCCGCTGAAGAGGACACGTCGCAGCGATAAAAGCTCGCTTTGCCCCCCTTTTCCTTCATTCCAGCAACTGCCTGTTCACCTTGCGCTTCGTTAATATCGATTAAGACGGCAAACGCCCCGAAGCTGGCTAGCAACTCAGCCGTGGCAAGGCCAATCCCTGATGCACCGCCTGTCACAACCGCTACTTTTCCTGATAAATTCAACACATCTTGTGTGTTAAGCATGCTTTGTTCCCTCCCGTTGTAAATGTTTCGCTTCTAATCTCATTTGATGACTCAGCCGCTCAGGAGCGGCGTCTTCGGATAAATAAGGCTTCAGCAGCATCCGGAAACGGAATGCCTCTGACGTGACTGTGTTGTCCGGTGATTGAGCAGGTCCGCAGCTATTGCTGCCTAAACCATTCTGCCGGTAATCCAGGTTTAGCGTAATGAAATCCCGCGGAACAAGGTCACTCGCATGCTTGGCAGCTTCTAAGTCAGCGTCTGTATAACGTCGTGCACTGAATTCAAGCGTCGGCGCACCTGCCACGAGCAGGCCAATTCCGGCGCCGTCCGTGATGGATACCCACCGGACATCGGTGCGATTGCCGTTCTCCTGCGGATAAATATAGGGCGTGAATAGTTCATCAACCGACTTCCTATAAACGCCAAAACGTCCCGCTTCCTTACTGTCGGAGTAACTCTCTCCCGGACCGCGGCCGTACCATTTAACCGAATCCATATCCCCGGGTATCTCCATCTGAAGTCCAATCTTAGGAAGCATAGCAGGCGGCTTGCCTTCTGGAACGCCGTGCACGTCGATCACGATAAGACCCGAGCCAGTTACGGTATAAGTCGTTTCACAACAGAAGCCCCAATCGTATACCGGAGGTGCAATGCGAGAAATCCAGCTTATTCGAATTGTTCCCTCATCCAATCGCTCAAAGCGACAACCGTCGATTCGTTCCGTGAGCCTATCCAGATGTGCCTTTCGCCAGTCGGGCAAGACGTACATATCGTTGTCAATTGGCGCACGCCAGAAGTTGAGACGCGGTCCTGTGTTTACAAGCTCGTGGCCGTTTATTTGGAGCGTGCTGATTCCTGCTCGCAGGGAGTCGAACTCGATTCGGAATGAATCGTTCGCAAGGATGAGCTGACGCCCTTCCTCTGTGTAAGATAAACTCCGAATTGGCAGGCTGCCGGTTGCAAGGTTAAACACACCATTAACTTTATCCCCGTCATTTCTATTATCCTGGTCATTCCCGACTACTTCTAAAGCTAATTGCGCCCAAGCCACCACATGTCCTCGCTCTCCCCAATTGCAAGCTGCCGCAAGAGTGAAGCTGACATTCAGCCAACGCTCGGCACCCAGCTCCAATAAGGCAACTTGTAGATCCGCCCGAACTGGAACGTCCAGCTCTGCGCTTTCTCCAGGGCCAATCTGAGGTAGCACCAGCACGCCGCTTTGGACCGTCCGCCCGTCTACCGTCACGCTCCAATCTGCATTGAGGTGATCAAGGGTTACAAAATCATAACGATTGATGATCCGTATTCGACCTTCATTTATATACTCGACCCGAACAGGTTCAATTATCTTCTTATATTCAATGAGTCCAGGAGAAGGAGTCCGATCCGGACGAACAAGACCATCAATGACGAAATTGCTATTGTTTGGCACATCACCGTAATCTCCACCGTAAGCGTATTCGTCTTTACCGTCAGCCGTCTTCCTGCGGATGCCATGGTCGATCCATTCCCAGATGAAACCGCCCTGCAGTCTTCTGTACGCGTTGAATGTATCAAAATACGGCTTAAGTCCACCTGGACCATTCCCCATGGCGTGGGCGAATTCGCATAGGATATGCGGCTTAGGATGATCTATCATCTGGCCGAAGCCCTCCATCTTCTCCACGGAGGAGTACATCGTGCTCACAATATCACATACTTCCGCTTCCCGATCTTCTTCATAATGAATCAGCCGGGTTGGATCTGCCTGTTTACACCACTCCGACATCGCTCGGAAGTTGCAGCCGAAGCCTGACTCGTTACCAAGTGACCAGAAAAGGATAGAAGGATGATTCTTATCGCGTTCCACCATACGGCGAACCCGGTCGACATAAGCTTCCTGCCAGACCGGATCATCGCTTAGCCGAGAAATATTGCCCAGAAGCTCGAAGCCGTGGGTTTCCAAGTCGGTTTCTTCCATCACATATAAGCCATATTCGTCGCAAAGATCGTAGAACCGCGGATCATTCGGATAATGAGCAGTTCTGACCGCATTAATGTTGTGCTGCTTCATCATGGTTACGTCTTCGATCATCGTCGATAGCGTGACCGTACGTCCTGTGTCTGGATGATGATCATGCCGGTTAACACCTTTGAGCAAAATGGCTTTTCCGTTCACCAGAAACTGGCCGCCCTGCACTTCTACTTGGCGGAAGCCAACCCGTTGGGCAACTACCTCCACCACTTGATCATCCTCATCCACTACACTAATCGTCAGATGATATAAAGCTGGCGATTCAGCACTCCAGAGCGCAGGCTTCGTGACCGGGATCGCGAACTCAACGATAGCCTGATCAGGAATACGATCCACCACTGATGAAACCAACGCTCCTTCCTGATCAAGAAGCTGAAGCCGCACTTCCCCTCGCAAGGCTTCTCCGCTCAGTTCTACCCGAACGGATAGCGTCGCATTGCGATAATCCGCGTCCAGCTCTGTAACGATTCCATAATCCACGATACGGACGGAATCTGGCTCTGAAATTAAATAAACATCCCGGAAGATACCACTCATATACCACATATCCTGATCTTCCAAATAGCTGCCATCTGACCATTGGTAGACACGTATAGCCATACGATTAATCCCCAGCTTCACATAAGACGTCAAATCAAACTCTGACGTCAAGCGGCTTCCTTGGCTGTAACCGACGAATGCCCCATTGACCCATACATGGAATGCACTATCCACTCCATCGAACTTCACGGCTAGAGTTCTACCGTCCCAATGCTGCGGAATCTCAAATTCCCGTATATAGCTACCGGTCGGATTATCGTTAGGCACATGAGGAGGATCAACAGGAAACGGATAATACAAGTCCGTATAATGCGGGTTCCCATAACCCTTTAGCTGCCAGTGGCCTGGAACCTGGATTTCATCCCAGCTGGACGCATCATAATCCTCTTCATGAAATCCATCCGGTGCCCAATCAGGCCCGTCGGCATAATGAAACTTCCAATTGCCATTCAACGATTTAAACCAAGGGGAACTCCCCCTGTCATAGCTCAGGGCTCCGGCACGATCAGAATATGGTATAAAATAAGCCCGGCTCTTCGCCCGGTTACGCTCCAGAACCCCAAGGTTATCCCAATCGCGTTCCGTCATCTCGTTTCGCATGGTTGATTCTCCTCTCAATCTCTATCTATCTCTATAGTGATCTACCGATCTATTTCAATCCGGTAGCAATCTATCCCTTAATACCTGTACCCGCGATTCCACCGACAATATAACGCTGTGCAAAGAAGAACACCGCTAGCGGTGGGATTGATATCAGACAAGTGATGGCCATAATGGATTGCATATCGACGCCGAACATGCCCTTGAACTGCGACAATCCGAGCGTAAGGGTGTACTTCGACTGGTCATTTAGGAAAATAAGCGGCCCGAGATAGTCGTTCCAGCAGCTCATAATTTGAAACACGCCGACTAAAATGAGCGAGGGCCCCATGAGCGGAACAATGATCCGCACAAGAATGCTCAGCTTGTTCGCCCCGTCGATTGTCGCCGCCTCATCCAATTCACGAGGAATCGTCAGAATAAACTGCCTCAGCAAGAAGATAAAGTAAGCCGAACCGAACCACGAAGGAACAATAAGCGGTTTGAGCGTATTAATCCAGCCCAAATAGTTAAACTCCATATACTGCGGTATCATCGTTACTTCCCAAGGGACCATCATCGTCGCTAGCATAATGAGAAACAGCAGATTGCGCCCCTTAAATTCAAATCTCGCGAACCCGTAGGCAACAAGCGTACATGATATAAGTTGGCCGAGCGTTGACATCATTGTCACGATGACCGTATTTTTCAGAAATAAATTAAAGGGTTGAATCGTCCACGCATCGTAGAAGTTGCTAAATTTCCAATCGGAAGGGAACCATTTAGGTGGAAAAAGATATAACTCGGATTGCGATTTCAGCGCTGTTGTCACCGCCCAGAACAACGGAGCGACGAACAGCAGCGAGCAAAAGATCAGCAGCGCATACACGATTATTTTTCTCATACAGAGCGCCTCCTTCTGCTGGACTTCGACTTCTTCTGCGGCCCCCGCTTCATTTCCCCTTCATAGAACACCCAAGCCTCCGACGATTTGAATACAAGAAACGTTAGACTGAGCACAATAAGGAACATGAACCATGCATTTGCTGCGGAATAACCCATTTTAAAAAATTTGAACGCATTCTCGTACATATACATCGCGTAGAAATAAGTAGATTTCATCGGACCTCCTCCAGTGAGCAATAACGCAAGGGTCAACTGTTGGAATGCCGCGATAATGGATGTAATCAGATTGAATAGAATCGTTGGACTGAGCATGGGAATCGTTACACTGACGAATTGCCTGAACTTGCTGGCGCCATCAATCGAAGCGGATTCGTAAAGATCCTTTGGTATTCCTTTCAGGCCTGCGAGAAAAATGAGCATCATCGCGCCTTGCCCCCACAGGCTGGCAATGACCATCGCCACAAGAGACCAGCGTGTATCATTCAACCAATCCGGACCCTGCACACCGATTATCGACAGAAAATAATTAAGGATTCCATAATCTCCGCTATACACCCAAGACCAGATCATAGCCAAAGCAACGCCCGAAATCACAGAAGGAAAGTAGAAAGCTGTTCGAAAAATCCCACTGCCACGAGCCTTCTGATTGAGCAAAATAGCAAGTCCCAGCGAAACTGCAATATTAAGTGGAACAAATAGAGCGGCAAACTTGAGCGTGACGCCGAACGACTTCCAGAACAACGGATCATCTGTAAACATATCCACATAATTTCCTAAACCGATGAAATGTACTTCGCCTACGATTGGCCAATCAAAAAAAGAGATGATAAGTGAGAACAACAACGGTCCTAAAGTGAAAACAAGGAAGCCGAATATCCACGGGAAAATGAAGAGGTAGGGAGCAACCCCACCCCAACTGTATCTCCTTCTAGGCTTAAGGTTGGCCGTTTGTTCCACTGCTTGCTGTTGTGGGTAGGTCTGAGCCATCTCCTAACCTTCTTTCTCTGAAGCTGTAATTTTATTTCAAATAACGTTCACTATCTTTGACGGCTTGGTTCAGCGCATCCTGCGCATCACTACCATGCACGACGGATTCTACAGCCGCCGATAGCTGCCGGTTGACTTCATTCCAATTGGCATTTAACAGGAATGCCGGCGTATTGTCGGAACGCTCCAGCATCGTATAATATGGCTTGTATAAAGGATCCTGATCCTTCTTGAGCTCGTTCACGACGCTTACTCTTACCGGCAAATCCGTTACGCGCATCTTGATCGCTTCATTGGAAACATAATATTTGATAAACTCCCAAGCCAAATCCTTCTGCTTCGAATCCTTAGCAATGGATAGTGCAGATTCGGAAACTACACCTTTGACCGGTTTCCCTGAGAAAGCAGGCATTTCCACTGTGCCTACATCAATGCCTGCTTTCTTGAACGATTCCAATGGCCAGATACCGCTTTCCCACATAGCGATTTTACCGCCTTTGAAGATATCCTCTCCGCTTTGCTGTCCTTTGCCGCCAACCAGCACGGCAGAACCATTCTTCACCATATCGCCAAACAGTTGAATAGCTTCGGCCGTTTCTTTGCTGTTCATAAAGCCATTTATTGTTTTACCGTCATCGGAAATATAAGAGCCACCGTTACTCCAAACAAACCCTTGCAGGTCATAAGTATCGTTCTCGGCGCGAACACCGAAACCATACTGCTTCGTGGCTTTATCCGTCAGTTTCTTGGACGTATCCTGAAAGTCGTCCCAAGACCAGCCATCCTTCGGATAAGGGATCTTCTTATCATCAAACATCTTCTTGTTATAGTACACAACACGAGTCGTGAAACCCGCTGGAATCCCGTAGAGATTGTTGTCGATTGTAGCATAATGGAACAATCCGCTGTAGAAATCATCCTTGTTTAGATCTTTATCCCCGTCTGCATAACTATCGAGCGGTTCAAGTGACTGGTGATACGTTGGAAAATCCCACATGTACATAACATCCGGAGGATTCTGGGCGCCGAAGCCCGAGGCTAGCTTCTGATCGAAACCATCCGCGTAAGTCTCTACCTGAACCTTCGTTCCAGGATGGTTCGCTTCGAATTTCTTAGCGATGTCCTGCTCGATCTTGAGTGCGTCTCCAGTATCCCACGTGGCAAAGCGAAGCGTCTTCTCTTTGGCAGACCCGTTTCCGTCCGCGGGCTGCGTGGTCTTGCCATTAGTGCTTTCGTTATTGCCGCCACACGCCGTCAACATGGTCATCGTCATCGCAGTCGTAAGAACAATGAGAGAAATTTTCTTGATCATTCTAGCAGCTCCCCTGGGTATATAATAATTGAACCGCTTTCATCATAACTAAAATGAAAGCGGTTCAAAACTGATAACTATTCGAATGTTTGTGCGTTTTTGTTCGATTCATGAGGGAAGGTGTTCATCTGTTCGGACTATATCGTCTCTTTGTTGTGCACGGTACTGGCTCGGGGTTTGACTCGTGCAGCGTTTAAACCATTTACTAAAATATTTGCTATCGCCAAGTCCCGTACGCTCGGCAATATCCTGCATCGTAAGCGTCGTATCCTTCAATAATCCATATGCCAGTTTGAGTTTCCGTTTGTATTGAAAAGCGACAAAGCTGTCTCCCACCGCTTTCTTGAACAGAATCGAGAAATGGCTTCGACTGAGGCCAACCTGTCCGGCCACGTCGCTGACTGACCATTCCGCCGTTGGGTTATCATGCAACAATTTAACCGCTCTCCAGATCGCATCTGGCCAATCCGTTGCAGACACGCCGTAGGTTTTCTCCAGTTCCGCTTCTTTATGCAAGACTAACAACGCTTGAAGCCGTTCTTCCGTACCCGTGAGTGGCCCTCTTCTGGCCCACTGCAGCTTCGAACTCTTGCTCTTCCGCTCTACCAGCAAGCTGTCCGCAGCATTCAGATGTGATTTTGGCACAATCCAGTAGCAGCGCTCCTCTCCATAAGGAATAACTGCCCCTTCGCAGAGCTGACGATCTTCATAAACAGCTTCCTTCAATAGATCAAGCCATGATGCCTGGCACCCGGAAGTCTTGATCAGATATATATAAACCGACTCACCATGGAATGACCACTCCTTTCGGGTACGCGTCTGCATCTCGCCAACGAGCTTGTCATGATGTCCGTTCAGCCAAGCATAAAGCAAGGTGCCAAGCCGCTCACCTGCATCGTTTCCATTTTCCTCAGAAACCACAAGAGCCGAAGCAGCTATAAGCTCACTTTGAAACTTCTCTAGCATCCCTTCCAGCTCTTCATCCTCGAAGGCGGTTTTGAGCAGGTAGCCGGATGCTCCCAGTTTGATTCCCTGCAGGGCATAATCGAAATCCCGGTGGCAGCTGAGCAGAATAATTCTCGTATCCGGAGCCGTTTCCTTTACTTTTCGGGACAATTCGATGCCATCCATCTCGGGCATAACGATATCAGTAATAACTACTTGAGGCCTATGCTCCAGGAAGGCTTCCCAGGCTTTACGGCCATTTGGGGCGTCCGCCACCACTTCCATCCCGTATTTATCCCAAGGTACGGTAGACCGAAGTCCTTTACGGACGATGCTTTCGTCATCTGCGATTAACACCTTAATGGTTTTGGTTGTATCCATACGAACCCTCCTCCTTCATAGGCCATTCCATGTTAATCATTGCCCCCTCACCCTTGGTTGATTGCACCGTTAACCCATACTGCAGGCCAAAATGCAACTTGAATTTCTGATCTGCATTTTGTAAACCGAGTCCTCCCCTGCCCTTACGTTTCGTCATACTTGGCAAGAGTAAACACTTCAGCTTATCCGCTGGAATACCAGCTCCGTTATCAGATAACGTGAGTAACAAATGATCGCCTTTCTCACGAACGCTTAAGCGGATAACTCCCTTGCCGTCCTCGAATCCGTGAAAGAAAATGTTCTCAAACAACGGCTGCAACGTCATACGAGGAATCAGATAGTGCCTCAGTAGCTCATCGCACTCCAGCTCATACTCGAATACGGGACCATAACGAATTTCCTGGATCTTCAGAAAATGTTCAATCATTCGAAGCTCTCGTCCAAGGGGGATGAGCTCTTGCGAAATATCCAAATTCCCTTCGAGCACCATCGTAAGATGGTACAGCATTTGACGGATATCTTCCGCTCCCTGCAACCTCGCTTTCCATTGAATAGAGTTTAGCGTATTGAACAGCAGATGGGGATTAATTTGATAATGGAATGCCTTTAGCTCCGCTTCCTTCTTTAGCCGCTCGCTTTGCTCAACCTCCTTAATTAACGATTGAATGCCGCGCACCATGCTGTTAAAGCTCATATCCAGACTACCAAGCTCATCCTTGGCTTCGACCTGCGTCCTCGTATGTAGCTTTCCGAAGCTGACCTTCTGCATCGCATCTTTGAGTCGCCGAATCCGCGCGGTAAACCGGGAAGAGAACAGGTAAGCCAGCCCGAAGGCTAGCAGACATGAAGCAACAGCGACGATAATTGTATTCGACTTTATGATGCCAGAAGAACGATAGAACGATTTGGCCGGCAGTCTCGCCTCAAGGGTCCAGTGATTAACCGCAAGTGTTTTGTTCCAGACGATATCGGTGTCATGCGAAGCGAATAATGATGCCGTCTCATAGATAGTCCGACCATGTGGATCGGATATTCTCAAATGGGCCTTCGTATCATTCTCGAACAGCTGGTACATATGAAGCAGATCTTCGGCATTCTCCTCAATTAAAATCTTGCTGTCTCGCAGCGCGCCATAAGGAGCGTTGATCGGAACAGCCATACCAAGCACGGGTATCCCGTGCTCATCCGTGTCCTTCGTACGATGATTCTGAGGGTAGAATCCCAGCCAATATTTCCCTTCGTAGGCATCTGACATGGATTTCCAAGCAGGAATACTACTGAGCTTGGAGACATCAAGATTATTTTCTCCATAATAATAGCCTGAGCGGGTAATGATATAAATGCCGATCGTCCGATCCGTTTTAAGCGCTTTCAGAAGAAGTTCAAAATCATCCTTGTCCATAATCTCTTTATAAGTAGTCGGAACCTGATTCCCCAGATCAACTCGGGCAGGACCAAGTAAATACGAATAGATGGTCTCCGTCGTCTGATTCATCCGGTTCAGATAAGAGCTCGTCTGCTGTTCCAATTGTGCCACAGCGTTCTCTCCATATTTGCCAAACTGAGAATTAATGACCTTCGCAGACTGGTAATAGGACAAGGCTCCCAGCGAGAGTAGTGGAATAATCGTCACAATGAGAAAACAGACGAGTAGCTTGGTTCGAATGCTCCGGTAAGAGCCTGACAGAAGGCGGACGTTGAGCTTCTTAAGCAAATAACCTATCATGATGGTATCCTCCCCCTCGGTTTCCCTACAAAATCATACTTGAAGTGTAGCATGGACCACTTTGAGCGAACAATGTATCTTTTCCCCATTAGTAGTTCCTAAGCGGCAGTTATACCAAACCAAATAAGATCCCCCAAAAACGTTAAAAGCACCTCCCTTCGGCTAGTTTGTAGCGGGGGGAAGTGCAGCATTCTTTTTAGGTAGTATACTCATTTCCTAGAATTAGGAACACACTCGATGTCCAAGTAAACGCCCGATCCCGTAATCCTTGTCCTGTGATCGCGTCGAAATTCTCGGCCATTCCACTGCGATGCAGCATGGTACAGAATCGGCGTGCGACCTCCTCTGCAAGCTCACGATCTCCCGCTGCGGCCACTCCTTCAACGAGCAGCATGGTCGATGGTGCCCAAATTGGGCCGCGCCAATAGCCGTCTGGATTATAGAAAGGACTGTTTACGCTCTCTGTCGCCCATCCATTAGCCGTTAAGAAACGCCCATCCTCCCTTAGCCCATTAAGCAACGCTGTACGAATAGGCTCGGGTAGACGTTTGCCCAGCAGAATTGGAACGAACAAGAGGAGACTGTCTCCTTCGGAAATCTCATGCGTACCAGAGCGGCAAGCCGTAAATCGGCCATCCTTCCAGAAATGGCAAATCATCTTTTCCATCGTGCCCTCAGCAAGCCATCGCCATTCGCTCGCTTCTGTCGTATGCCCGAGCAGTCCCGCGATTTCTGCCAAAAGCTCCGCTTGCAGAATGAGAAAGGCCGTTAAATCCGGGCTTTCTACTGGAATGCCATTATTAAACGCCGTGCTGTTGTCCCAGCCAGAGTCGTTGCCGTGATTGTATTGAGGAATTCCGTCTCCATCACCATCACGATATCGGAACCACCATTTGGTCCATTTGGAAAGAGGTCCATAGACCTCACGAAGCTGCGCGTCCTTAATATAGTCCGTTCTGGCCATCATCCAGGCAAGCGTCCATCCGTGTATGGGCGGTTTGTTGCAGTTCCAGAGCTCATACTTATCATTGATGAAATCAGGAATCAAGCCGCTCTCATCCTGCCTGTCGAAGAAGATCATGAACTGATCCCATGCCAGCTTCGGATCATGGCGAACAAGCGCCATCGCATTGAAGCAGTGGTCCCAGCTCCAAATATTCGTCATCCAATTCTTAGACATGTACATAGCCGGTCGAGTCAGACAGCCCTCTGCCGGAACGAGGCAGGACCAAGTGATATAGGCGGCAAGCTCTCGACTTTCTTGCCAGCAATCAGGTAAGGGTAGACTGCGATCCACCCACTCGTTAAATTCCTCTTTCACTTGCTTGACAGCTTCGTCAAAAGGTTCCCAGGCAGTGCGTGGCTCCCAAACCGTACGGAACTCCTCCACTGCGAACTCTGACGTGCCGGAACTGGCGTCTGGCAAGAAGTCAGCGATCACATAGGAGCTTTTAATTTTGTCCCATGGCACTTCCATCCGCAGGTCGCCAATAAGCGCCGTCAGCATAAATCTGCATTCATGGGTAAAGCTGTTTACTTCCCAGCTGCTGGAAGCTGCTTGGTAAGCATAATCGTAAGCGGCCGTACGGAAGGTCAAGCGGATTCCACAGCCCTTCGTACGAACCCTAAATGTCCGGCGTTCGGAGATACAAATCTCAGCCGTTAAGCCTGCCGGTGATTCAAGCCGGATTAGCTCTGGGCAAGCAACTGCCTCGAACGATACGGATTGGCCTCCTCCATCAATCATATCCAAATGGAACGCCTCACCGAATTTATCGTCACCCCCACGCACGATGCGCAGATATAGTCCTTGTTGTCTATCTTTGGCTTCAGGCAGAATAGAGATCGCTAGAAAGGATTCTCTCCGGCTGAAAGGTACAATGTTCAGATCAAAGTTCATGGTTTATCTCCTTTACGGAACAGTATGCGCTTTCATTGTACCGAAAGGAACGCTACGGAAGAACCGACAGTTGTTTCCATCGATTCGCGAATTTGTTGCGTGATGACGTTTGTAAAGAGTGGAGGGGTAATTATGTTCGATCATTGTAGTGGAATTGTTTGAATATAGAACAAATTCACTTAACATATATCCATTTTCCTCTAATCATCTTATTTTCTGTTGACCTTCAATTGGTTTCACCTAACGTTTCATACTGTATACCTCAAGTAAATCAGTGACTAGTATCCCATCAATTCTCATGCCTTCTAAGTTACAATTCTTTATAGAGAGGTTCTGTAGATTCGAATCAGCTATAGTACTATTAATCATTTCACATCTTTCAAGGACAAGAGGCAACTTATCATTTCCTGTGTTTAAGTTAACATCATGTATATAAGCACCTGCTAACGAAACATGGCAAATTTCCACGTTACTCATGTTGGAATCGCCAAGAATTGAATTGCTCAAATTTGTGTTTGTTATGTATGTTCTAGATAAGTTAATATTTTGAAGTTTAATGCCACTCATATTCGCATCAGAAAAACAGGAATTCTCTAAATTAATATTGTGGAAATCAGCTTCCTGAAGATTACAATCACGAAAGTTATGTTTACTAAAGTCTTTATTACTAATGAGTCTATTTACATCGCTATTTGGATCATCAATCTCTTTGCAGTAATATCTTTCATATTCATTTTCTGCTACTACCTTATATCCATTTTTCTCATAAAAGTGATGATTTCTAGCGCTTTTTTGAATCGTGTCCAAAGTCCAAATCTTTACCTTTGGATATTTCTCTTCAATGAGCCGAAGGACTTCAGAGCCAATGTTCTTACCTTGATACTTAGGATCAATATATAAGCGATCTATTCTTCCATGCTCTCTTCCTGTTGTAGATATAAGAATAACTCCAATAGATATTTCACTCATTAATATCTTGTAGTAATTCCCCTCTCTTGCATGGTATTTCTGCATTGATACCGAATCAAATCCAGGAATATAGGGTCTTTCGCCGTTAGAATACCACCTGGACGTTTCATCTGCCTCTATTAAAATCATCATATTTCTAATTTGCTCGGCATCATCCTGGGTTACCACTTCTAATTTGATTTGATTCTTCATATCTCTACACCTCATTCTTAATATTTTTGTGGTTAGCTATACTCAACTATATGTCTAGATGGATCTATGTCATTACGTCATATTCAATTAGCCAACAATCCATTAATTTTCCTTCATGCCATTCGTGTTTTTCAAGCAATCTCTTCTTTACAAATCCATTTTTTTCATAGACTTTCAATGCCCTTGTATTCCAGGTCTGAGGGTCCATGACAATTTTCTTTGCCCCTTTTTGTTCTATTAAGTATCTCACCATTTCTTTAATTAAGGCAGTTCCAATTCCTTGATTCCAGAATTCAGACTCTCCTATAAATTGATCCATACCATATATTTTGCCTTTGAAGTCTTCATATTGATATTCCTTTATTTCTTCATCTTCTATTAGATAAAACTGAATATACCCAATTTCTTTGGATTGATATTGAATTATACATTGGGTTACATTGTCATTATCCTTATAAAAGTGCTCTTGAACTAGTTCCATATCATGTGAACGATCACGACCTTCATAGTACTCCAATACAACAGGGTCACTCAGCCATTTCATCAATAGAACAGCGTCTGCAGGTGTTAGAAGCCTGATACTAATCTCTTGTACTTGTAACAATGACATCGATGAAAACTCCTCACTACATTGGTTTGTTATTTACCTCTTAGTGATCCTCTCAACCTTTCGATCATGACTAGATTATATCGAAATTCGGCCTTCGCTTACAATAATCACCATTCAACAACTAAACCTATAACGGTGAGTCCCTATTTTAGCCAAAAACACACTGTCTATATATGGTCTTGTTACTTCCCAATTTCCTCTCGTAGATAATTTACGCAGATATTCAAAATCTGGATAAAGCACGATATCCGAAATATGTGCGGATGTTTGACTCCCTGGAATTCTCTTGTGATTCAGAGATGCAATCATTTCTTCTGACGTTCTTATTCCTATACCATGGCCGAAATATAAGTCGTCAGCTAACAAGATCGTATTCTCCCCTTGCCATTCGGGCGTTGCTGGGTCATGGTCTGGATTACTGAAATAGACGACATCTCCCGGGTAAGCCTCATTC
Organism: Paenibacillus sp.; assembly: GCA_036496075.1. Taxonomy (GTDB): domain Bacteria; phylum Bacillota; class Bacilli; order Paenibacillales; family Paenibacillaceae; genus Paenibacillus_AQ. The sequence goes on from DASXLR010000157.1 coordinate 35,126, forward strand.
TTATCATGTGTCATCCTTAACCGCAAGTCACTATCATATTTCCAATCCCTTAAGAACAAATTTCTAAAATATGCATTGAATGTTTGCTGATGAATAGAATCGAGTGTTCCCTTGTACAAAATAATCACCATTGCGGTTGCACATTCAAAGGCATAGAGATGCCCATTGTCAAAAATATCATTGATCCCATCTGAAGGTAAAACTTCGCTCTTTAGTCTGAAACCTCCATTTTCTGTAAGTGTCCATAATTGGTTATTGCATCGGGAGTTTTTGAAGGTAGCAAAGCTTGCATGACTAGCATCTAACGCTCTGGCCGCCTCCACGATGTTCGTTCTCATTTCCAATTCAAATTCCAAAGCCTCAAGCGAATCATAATGATAGACTACTGGGCTTTTTTCCTTTTGATTCACAATATACTTGTCTAGATCCGATAACGGTAACGTATTTAATTGCTCTATATCATATCCCGAGATTTGGATCATCGTAATTCCTCCCCCTGTTGTACGTTCTGAGTATAGGTTATTGTACGTAGATAGTTCGATGTTTGTGCTTATACTTATTGTACAGGATTTCTAGAATACTTCTGTTTTGAGGCTTCCCAACATAACCTAGGATAAAAATCATCTAACGAGGATGTGTCTCATGAACGATGCTGAACCTCTTTCACGATATCTTAAAAAACCTAACTTTCTCGTGTTCCTCGTGGATGAGGAACGGTATCCTCCCGTTTATGAAAACACGGAAATGAAGAAATGGCGCCAACAAAATCTGATTACACAGGAACTTTTGAAGACTCATGGGCTGGAATTCCACAGGCATTATATTGGGAGCGCTGCATGCTCCCCTAGTCGGGCTACCTTATTAACTGGTCATTATCCGTCTCTTCATGGCGTCAGCCAGACAACCGGAATTGCAAAGGAACCATTTGATTCCGATATGTTTTGGCTGGATCGAAACACAGTTCCTACGATGGGCGATTACTTTCGCGCGGCCGGATATCAGACCTACTATAAAGGGAAATGGCATATATCCTATGAAGATATTGTCATCCCCGGTACGCATAAAGGCCTTTCTAGCTATAATCCATTGACAGGTGTACCTGATAAAGAACGAGAAGGATTATATAGGCGTACTGACCGCTTAGACAATTTCGGATTTTCCGGTTGGATCGGCCCGGAGCCTCACGGCAAAGATCCTCGAAATTCCGGTTCTTCCGCTTCTTTCGGAGTAAGCGGCAGAGACGAAGTTTATGCTGCAGAAGTCGTCGAGCTCATTGAATCCCTCGACCGCCAGAAAATCCATGACCAGAATGCCAAGCCTTGGTTTACCGTAGCATCATTTGTGAACCCGCACGATATTGTTTTATATGGTGCTCTTACTGCGCATCTGCCAACGTTTCGGTTTGAGGTGGAACCTATGCCAGAGGTGTCCCCTCCTCCAACCATACACGAACCTCTATTCACGAAACCACGCTGTCAAGCAAGTTATCGGGATATCTACCCACGAGCTTTACAGCCCATTATCGATCAGTCGTTTTACCGTAAGCTCTACTACCAGTTACAAAAAAATGCCGACCAGCAAATGTTTAAGGTGTTTGAGGCTCTTACCCGCTCCTCTTTCTATGATAATACGATTGTTATTTTTACATCTGATCATGGGGATCTGCTAGGCGCTCATGGTAACCTTCACCAAAAATTTTACTGTGCCTACGAAGAGGCTCTGCACGTTCCTTTCGTCATTCATCATAAACATCTTTTTCCGCAACATAATAATTCACATACACTTACAAGCCACGTAGATCTCCTACCAACCATGCTTGGACTAGCGAATGTTGACATAGCAGAGATTCAGAACCGTTTGAAAAGTAATTTTAGCGAGGTGCATCCCTTTGTAGGACGCAACCTCACTCCTCTAATTCTAGGACAGAATCCATCTGCGATAGTAGATGAGCCTATTTATTTCATGACCGACGACGATATTACTCGAGGTCAACACCAAGTAAACCCACTAGGAAAAGCGTATCCTTCTGTTATTCAACCTAACCACGTCGAGACCATAATCACGACCCTACATAGGAATAGCAGGATAGAATTGTGGAAGTTCTCCCGCTATTTCGATAACGCTCAATTTTGGAGCCATCCAGGGATGAAAGATGCAACCTTTGAGCCAATTGATGGTATGACTTGCGGATGTGACTCTCTTAGGATCGCGCGGATCAAAACACAACCGATTCATGATGAATATGAGCTATATAACTTAACAGATGATCCATTAGAAACACGCAATCTTGCATATCATACTTTTGCAACGCAGCATACCCAAAGCATTCAACAATGGATGATGCATTTACTGGAGGAACAGCGGCAACAAAAGCGCATATACCCGTCTCAATCAAACACGTAAACAAAAGAAATAAAGTCCTTAATTGGACTGCCTAAGTTGATATAATCACTTATTAACCTCTGCTGACATGTTAGCCAACAAATAAATATACAGGGACTAAGGTGACCGCAAGCAGCTACCTTAGTTCCTGTCATTAGCTTGGGATTTAGGGACGGGGAGCCAGCAGATTAGCACAAATGTCCTTGTTTAAATTTAAACCACGCTAGATCTCATTTCTTCATCCAACCGCTGAAATGCTATCTTTACCTTATCCTTGGGTAGTTCAGCATAGTGATCTCCAATACCTACTTCACAATAGCAAGTTGTTTCGCTGGTTTTTCTTAGTGATTTCGTTAAACCTACACCTGTTGACTCATAAATATGGATTAGTATAGGCTCAAGTTGCTCTATAGGCATAGCAAAATGAACATGAAACATATTCGATACCGGTACTAATGGCATAGTCACAACACCATGGCACTGGTTGTATAACTCCGCTAGTTCTTTGGCTTCTTCATAATACTGTCCCATCTTATGAATGCGCTGATTGAAATAATAATCGGAACTTAAGATATAGGGATACAAACTGATTAAATCTCCGCCGTGTCGTCTTTTCCATACCTTTGATTCGTTCGTGAAATCCTTGTCCCCTGCGAGAATGGCCCCTGCAATCCCGCCAATTCCCTTATAAAAGGATACATACACACTATCAAAGAGTGCACAGACTTCAGCAGCTGACTTTTGATAATACGGTAGGATTTCAAAAAGTCTAGCTCCATCCAAATGCAGCCTGATCCCTTGTTCACGGCAATAGGCGGAAATGGCTTCAAGTTCTGCGTAGTCCGGTAATTGTCCACCGATCTCACGCTGAGGTAATTCCAGCAATAAACAAGCAATGCCTTCCGGCATGTGCTGAACGTCTTCCAATTCAATTAATCTCTTATTGTCCGCGAGCAAGACGGATTCGATGTGATGCAATTCTTTTAGACCATCTTCTTCATGAATCTCCAGATGACATAAGGGATGATAGGCGACTCGTCTCGCACCCTTTTGATCACACCATATTCTTAAAGCAATCTGCTGAGCCATCGTTCCGCTCGGAAAAAACACAGACGTTTCTTTCCCTAAATATTCTGCCATCTGATCCTGAAAATCTTCGATTACTTTACCTTTGCCATAGACATCACTTTCCAGATTCACATCGATATCTTTCAAGGCTTCCATTAAAACTTGAACGTTTCGTTTGCTATGTTCTCCCACTGGATAAGCCGCCTGGTTAAATGCTTTAGATAAAGACTTTGTGTTGTTCATCTAGATACAACTCCTTTTTATTTTGATCTAATCCTCGCTCTCTACAAATTCCCTAACCCTTTGAATACATTGTTTTCAATTTCAAAATCCTTCTCATCACCTTTTATCAAATAAATCTGTGCGTTTTTAATGGATGCTACTATTAATGAATTACCAAAATTCATTGTATTATATTTGTTATGAAGTTCACTTCCACTCTGTTCTTTACTAGCTTCCTTGTTAAACACATATATTGAAACAATATGATGGGGAGCAATATTAAATGTGACTTGTTCGCTCGCAACCTCAGATTTGATGATAAGATCTCTCTTTTCTAAATCGAACCCTGATTCTTCAAGATGATTGGTAATTTCCGATAATGTAATATATTTATCTTCATTAGTTTCATTGTTACAACCACTTATCAAAACAACTAATATCACAAAACAAAACAATAACTTTTTCATATTACACCTCTTCTTTTGTGTATCATCAGACTACTTCTTCTTCCACAGACTTGCCCATAGAAACGGCTTCTCAAATAATCCTTCATGTTCATCCTTAGCCATTCTTTATCTTATGATAATCTGTTTTCCTTTTCTCGTAATACCCACAATCGTTAACTTTGAACATAACTCCGCTTGCTCGCCATACTCCACTTATATTCACATTCGACGTAGGACTAGCTAAACCTGTCAATAAGGACGTATAATAGTAATAAGTCCGGTAAATACAGCGCTTTCAATCGGCTTATATTTTCAAATTGTCGCACTCGGAGGAATTGATATTATGAGATTGGAAAAGGATTTTCTTGGTACTAAAGAAGTTCCATCAGAAGCTTATTATGGTATCCAAACCATGCGAGCAGCGGAGAATTTTCCGATTACCGGACAGCGCATTCACCCCGAGCTGATCCGTGCCATGGCCATGGTCAAGAAAGGCGCTGCCATTGCAAATATGGAAATCAAACGGCTACTCTCTGACAAGGGAAATGCCATTGTTCAAGCAGCCGATGAGATTATTCGAGGCAGATGGTTCGATCAATTCATTGTCGATCCCATTCAAGGCGGAGCAGGCACGTCGATTAATATGAATACCAACGAGGTCATTGCCAATCGTGCCCTTGAACTAACAAACAAAGAAAAAGGCAGTTACGCAGATATCAATCCGAACAATCATGTAAACATGGCTCAGTCTACGAATGATGCCTTCCCCACTGCAGTACATTTAGCAGTACTGACAATGATTGAGAAGCTGCTTGAGACCATGAAAGATTTGCATAAAGCATTCAGCGATAAATCTGAGGAGTTTGACGGTGTTATCAAAATGGGTCGTACCCACTTGCAAGATGCAGTACCTATTCGCCTCGGACAAGAGTTCCAAGCTTACGCTCGCGTGCTAGGAAGAGATATTAACCGGCTAGGAGCCACGAGGACCAATCTGCTTAATATTAATATGGGAGCAACAGCGGTCGGCACCGGGCTAAATGCAAATGTACGCTATATTCAGCGGGTCGCAGAAATACTTGCAGAACTGAGTGGCTTTCCTCTAGAGCCTGCTGATCATCTTGTAGATGCAACGCAGAACACGGACGCCTATACAGAAGTTTCAGCCGCGTTGAAAATTTGCATGATGAACATGTCAAAAGTGGCTAATGATATCCGTCTGATGGCATCCGGTCCAAGAGACGGATTGGGCGAGTTGACGCTTCCCTCTCGCCAACCAGGCTCATCCATTATGCCGGGTAAAGTAAACCCCGTCATGTGCGAAGTCATCAATCAGATTGCTTTTCAGGTCATCGGTAACGACCATACCATTTGTCTCGCGTCAGAAGCCGGTCAACTTGAACTGAACGTCATGGAACCAGTACTGGTGTACAACTTACTACAGTCGCTAGAAATTATGAATCAGGGCTTCCGTGTCTTTAGAGAGTATTGTATTGAAGGAATTCAGGCGAACATAGATCGGTGTCGTGAACATGTTGAGAACAGTGTAGGCATCATAACAGCGCTGAATCCTCACTTGGGCTATGAGGCGGTATCTCGAATCGCGCGTGAAGCCATCATGACCGGTAAATCCGTGCGTAGTCTGTGTCTGCTATACAATGTGCTGACAGAAGAGGAACTGAATATCATACTCGATCCGTATCAGATGACGAACCCGGGTATAGCAGGCGAAGTATTACTTCAAAGGGAGTAATTTATACTCCTTATCTGGGCAAATTCGACAGCATCAATATCAACGGCTTCGCCATCCCTTTAAGGACGGCGAAGCCGTTTCTTCTTGTGTTGTCATTCATTCAAAATCAGACTAAACCTACACACGGATAGGCTCTTCACAAACCCATACTGAGCCTTATCATATCCTTACACTGGATTCCATCTTCAAATATTTCTTCTTCATAATTTCTTATGAAAAAATCATGATCTATTCCTGTTATTTTAAATCCGCACTTTTGGTATAGTCTTAGTTGTTGAATACTTGAATTACCAGTTCCGATCTCTATTGATGTTGCTTTGAACTGTTTTGCTACTTCAATAGCCTTTATTATGAGTTTTCTTCCGATCCCTTGTCCTTGGTATGTTTCCTTAACGGCTATGTTTACTATTTCTACGGTTTGTGGAAGAGTATGAATTAATACGAACTCTCCTACAACATCACCTTTATGATAAGCCAAGTAACATATGCCTCTATCCATATAATTATCTATTAACATTTTTGAAGGATCTGCAAGTAACAGCAAATCATATGGAATAATCCCGCTGTTATCTAATGGTTTAATATCAATTTCCAATTGAAACACTCTCCTCGCTCCATGATTATTCAGCACTTATTCAATAGACTTCATGTCCATTGGCAGTTCTTGATCATTAATCCATGCTTCTACTATTTTATTGAACAAATCAGGGCTAGCTAGAGAAACTCCGTGTCCAACCTTTGGAAGGATGTATCCTCGGCAATTATTGTTGCTTTTAGCAATAAGGATAGCTGATTTTTTCATGATTTTTTTCTCTTTATCTCCAGCTAACACTAGTATCTTTGCATGACTATGTATAAATTCATCTGATAATTGATAAGACATATTCTCTTCTAAGATCTGAAGTAAAGCATCCACCCTCATTTGTCTAGAATCATTAAAATACAAATCAAAGTACTCTTCACCAACATATAATACTTTGGCTTGAAGCTTTACAAAAGATTTGTTCTTGGTTAATGGCATCATGACCCGGGTTATAGGTTTAATAATAGATTTTAAATACTTCATAGGCTTAACAAGTCCACTCACAATGATCGCGCGATCAATCATTTCTTCCTTCATACTTAATATTTCTAAAGCTATTTGAGCACCAAGAGAAAATCCTACCATCGTAATTTCTTGGCCATTTTTTCTTTCTTGTATGATACCGATGATATCTTTTGCTACTTTGTTTATAGATAGAAATTCCTCACTTCCACTTTTACCGTGACTAGGTATATCAGGAATCAGTACATAGTATTTTTCTTTAAAAAAGTCCACCTGCTTATCCCACATCCAACCGCTTACGCCCCCGCCATGTAAAAATATCATGATTGGAGAATTCTTATTTCCGAATTCTTTAACATATAGTCCCATACTGACCTCCCATAAGATGTTATTGTTTGGATTGTAATCATGGCTCTTGTACCATTTCGCCCTTAATATTATACCAAATAAACTCGAATAATAGAGATGAAATTGTTAAAGGTACTCCTGCGTTACATCCTTTTATCTATAAAAAAAGAGAGCTTAAAGCTCTCTTTTAAAATATTCCAAATAACTTTTTACAAACGTTCCTTCTCTTTATATCTACTTTCTCATCTACTCCAGCTTTCTCAAGCTTGGCTAAGAGAGCATCAGCCCCATTTTTCAATTTATAATTCATTTCTTCCGTATAAAGTGGCATCAAATTAAAGAAATGTACCTCATTGCCATTAGGCAAGTCTAGAGTAAAGAAATGATTGGCATCTTCGACTATTGAAGGAAAGGTAAGCATCATTCCGGAAAATTGAGTGTTAGTTGCGTATGGTTGCGCTGGATCACCATTTGGAATGGTATGGTCAAGGTATAACCATGTTTGATATTCGTGTGGAAACCGTGTCAATTTCTTCAACCAATATACTGGCCAATAATTTTCTTCGTGCTTAAATGCTTCATCGGACACTTTCCAATCACTAGGAAGACATATTATCAGTTCAGCAAATTTGAATTTTTCCGCGCCCTCTGGAACGGTCATAGGTAAGTTACTCATACCACATGTAACTAATGTGTAATAGTTCCTTTTCTCCGTTGGTTTCACAATAAGAATATCTATATGGACAAGATCAGATATTATTTCATGATAGACACCATCAATTTCACCTATGTACTTTTCAACATGTTCCGAAATACTATTTATGGCGTTTTCGTCTCCAGCTGTAATTTTAAAATCCTCTTTTCTTTCATTATATCGATAAATGGGTTGTCCTGAAGGAGAAAGTTCTTGGCTCATATGGCCTCCTGTATATAGTTATTTCTCTTAACACTACCATATTATCATATTTTGGTAACTGTTACTCCTGTACAGAATCCTAATAACCTAGAAATCTAGCTACTACTTGGTGTCCATCTTCCCCACCCCCGTCGATATCTGTAATTCTCTCTCGATGTGTTATAGTTATATCTAACTATAACAATTAGGATGGGACAATCATATGGCTTTTGGAATCACAAGAGAAGAGTTAACCACGTGGAAAGAAGCTGTAAACAGAGGCGAGATTGCGTTTCTAACGCACTATTGGCTAGATCCACGCTTCCCCGATATCACCACAGTCACTAAAGTGGGCTGTTCAGACTTTGAAAGGTTATCTAAGTGGTGTATCGATCATGGATTACCACCCCAATATATTCATAATAGATCCTCTTTCCCCCATTTTGATCTTATAGGTCCAAAGCAGAAAGATATCCTTATCGAAGAAAACCTGTTGCATCACATAGAGCATTTTAAGATGAGCTAATAGGCCAATAACCTAGTGAAATACCATACACACAAAATAATAATAAAGCCGTCCATAACCTGATGAAGTTATGAACGGCCTTTATTATTTCTAATCTAAATAGATGCTTGCCTAATGGCTGGACCATCCTCTGAACGATGTTAGACCATTTATAATTCTCACCTAAGAGTCTTAAGAGTGTTCTTCTCCGATTAATCGATTACGACCCGAAGCGACACCGAAAATGAGCAACAAGGATGTGATGACAAGCAACACGATAAGCGGTACATTCCATCCGTTGGTTACATCATGCAGATAGCCGAATAGTATCGGTCCTAACGCGGCCAGCAGATACCCTATCGATTGAGCCATACCAGACAACTCGGCCGCGTCATGCGCGTTAGTAGTTCGAAGTCCAAATAACATCATCGCAAGACTGAACGCACACCCTCCGCCGATTCCGATTAGAATCGCCCAAAGAATAACCAACGTATGATTTCCTGAGAGAAGCCCCCCAATACCACTAAAGAAAAAAAGGGCCGTCAGGATCATAAGACCAATCTGATTCTTCATGCGTCCAGCTAGAATAGGCACGATAAAGGTAACCGGAAGGATAGCGAGTTGCATCAGAGAAAGTGTCCATCCTGCGGAATCCGAACTCATCCCTTGAGTTTTCAGAATATCAGGGAGCCAAGAAACGACAACATAAAAAATCATCGATTGCAGACCCATAAACAGGGTCACTTGCCAAGCAAGAGAGGACTTCCACAAATTCGTTCGCTTTTCGTCCGACGTCGTTGTCCTCACCTTTTGTTGCCGAAGTCCTAGTTGGGGTATCCAAACGAGAAGCGCTATAAAAGCTAACATACCCCAAATTCCCAAAGCTCCCTTCCAGCCTAATCCTGTTAGATTGGCCACCGGTACACTGATTCCGGATGCAATAGCACCACTAAAATTCATCGAAACCGAATAAACGCCGATCATTATTCCAATTTTTAAAGGATACTTTTCTTTAATCAAACTTGGCATCAATACATTGCACATGGATATCGCAAGACCCAATATGACCGTCCCGATCAGCAATGATCCGATATTCCATGCGGAACGCAAGACAATGCCCACGACCAGCAGCGATAGCGCTCCAAATAGAACACGGGACATTCCAAAACGGCGAGCCAACTTTGGCGCAAGCGGTGATAGCAAAGCAAACGCAATTAACGGAAGCGTGGTAATCAAGCCCGCTAACGTATTCGATATACCCAAGTCATCCCGAATGATCCCAATCAAAGGACCTACTGAAGTTAAAGGGGCGCGTAAATTCATCGCGATCAAAATAATTCCAAGAAGAAGTAGCCATCCTGTAGAAGTTGAACTCGTTTGTGAATTGATTCTAGGTTGTTCGGACTTCAACTATATTTCCTCCATCTCTATTGCTCGTTTTAATTCATTTATAAACAGATATACACTTTGGGCTGCCGCTTCGCTATCTTGAGCGTATATTGCGTCTACCAGTTGATCATGCTTTTTTTGCGGAAGGTTTTCATGAAATTGCTTCTTTATAAGAGCAGTAATTGAATTCTGAATGGCTTCAGTAATATGCGCATATAAGTCAATCAACATTCGATTTCCGGCCGATTCTACAATGGTCTGATGGAGCTTAATGTCAGCGTCCACATACCGTTCTAAGTCTCGTATTGCGCTAAACGAATTACATTCCTGTTGGTAAAACCTTATTTTCTCTAAGTCCTCCTCGGTCCGCCTTTTAGCGGATAGCTTTGCAGCTTCTTGCTCCAGAGCATTGCGAACTTCCAGCGTTTCCAATAAGCTCGATTTTTGGACGCGTCGTTGAATAGCCGTGCCAAGTGCACTATTAGAAGATACATAAGTACCATCTCCTTGCTTCGTTGTCAGCACTCCGGCATGACACAATGCTTTTATACCTTCACGCAATGTATTGCGGCTGACATTCAATTCATTGACTAGATCCGGTTCAGGCGGGATTTTTTTTCCTATCGGCCATGTTCCAGATTCAATCAAGGATTCAATTTGAATAATGACTTGATCAACAAGGGTAAGACGTGTAGTTTTTTGCAGCACTCTTCAAACCTCCAAACATAGGATGACTGAACCAAATGAATTCTAACATATTTTAATTATTTTGAAAACCATAAGAAAAGATAAAAAAAGATAAAGATGCATTTGCTCATGGCGAAAGCATCAAGTTTAAGGATATTATCAATGAATTACTCAATTAAGTTTTATAAATCTGCTTTGAAATCCACAAAAATTATTGTTTCACTTCACATTTATTTTAGCCTTTTAACCGGATCTCAAGATTTTGACATTATTAATCCATTCATCATAGTCAGCACTTTCAATCCACAAATCATTTAATTCTGATTTATCAATAGTAATCAATCAACTAATTCTTCTGGTAATTCAGTATCTGGATTCCCTTTCAGTGCAGCGACGATTTCGGCTGCTGCCAATGCTTCTTCACCTGTTGAAGCATCTATGTTATGGCTATCTTCTATCATTCTTACTGTTTCTTCGTTATACAAAGCCTTACTTAAATCCATCTTTAATTTCATTAATTTGTTTAATATGTCTTTGTTCATGTAAGTACAGTGATCTAACCCATTCAATTAATAACATCTCTTTAAATACTGGGTGTATAAAATGTCTTCTACTCAGCACTGATGGGTCTTCTACTATGTTTAATATTTCATATAACTTCTGTCTTGAATTGTTTAGTTTTTCAATGATTTCTTGATATTCTAAAAATTCATCCGTTGGTTTAGCAATGTCAGGAGCTTCTAACTTTTTACTTCTATCAAGTAGAAATTCTAATGGTTTATTTTCTATGAATGAATCTTCTTCGCTCTTTAGTCCTTTCTTTATTGCTACGACATATAATTCTTCTGTCTTAGATAGGTGTTGACATACCTGACTAATACTCCAACTGTATGCGTCTTTCTGTTTGTTTAATTGATCTCCACTCAATCCTTTAAGAATTCCAAGTAATTCGTCTCTTGTTTCTTTTAATTTTAGATTGATTTCTTGAAGTTCCATAGAAAACTCCCTCTCTTTCATTTTTTGCGGATATTTCCTATAACCTACTTGTATCTACGAACCCTCACGGCTAAAGGTGTGATATTCAGAAAAACCTTTTTTATCTGTCCGTTATTTGTATGTACCAAATTCTTAGTTATATATTAGATAAAGTTTCAAAATCCTTAAAATTACATCGCCAATCCGTCACAAACGCCGGATAATATCCTACCCGGTAAGCCACTCTTTGTGAGGCAATATTACTTGAGATAACATCGTAAACTGGTACACATCCACGTTCTAATATTTCAAAAGTTAAACTGTTTACAAGATAAGTTGCCAATCCCAAATGACGGTATCCAGGAAGTACCTCTATACCAATTTGCCACATCTTTGTACAGACATTACAAGCCCCCGCCATGCCAACAGTTTTCCCATTTTTCTTCGCTAGCACGACCAATACAGTATGATAGGGATGATTCTTATCAGATATAATTGCATTATCAAATCCTTCAAGCCCCAATAACTTGGCAACCTCATCCTTCTCAACCACTTCATATGAAAAATGGTCTGGCGGCGACATCGTCTTTATTTTATCCAAATCAGGAAGAAAATTCAAGTATAAGTCTCTAATAAATGGTAAGGAAAATATAGTATCCCTATCTTTTCCTTGCATCTGCGTTTTGGCAATAGCCAGTCGTTCCGGCGTAGCCGATACCACAATTGATTTGCCCATGGACAAAATTTCAAAATAACGCTCTTTTCTCGGATACGGCCTGCGTCCTGGATTTTCTTTTGCGTCTACAAAAATAACACTGTCTTTTTCCCTGTTCAAGTCGTCCATTGTACAATTTAGGTCAATTGCAAGCTGAGATTGTACGATGTGTATCATTTCTTTTCGTGTCATCATCGTTATACGTCCTTTCTCAGTTATATTGATGGATGATTTCACTTTTGAGCATTCGCCTCATTCGTTTGACAAAGAATTTTCATGATACCACCTTCTAAGTTGATTAATTTGAGCTTGATGATAGCGGCTATGGTCAGCCATATGCCATAGGCCCCAGCGTATGGTTGCTTGCTTTTCATTCTCATGTCCAAAGGTGACAACTTTATCTAGATCAGCATCTGTTAATTGTGTACATGAATCTGTCAACACTTTTAATACACCTTCATATTTAGACATAAGTGTGTTCAAAGACATCCCTTTGACCATCGGAAGCCTATTATTTTCATCTATCACGGGACCATATTGCTCTTTTAATGACTGAGGAAGTGGTAATCCCTTTATTCTATAAACCCAATTCAGATCAACGCACATGATATGTTTTATTAACTGAGCGGTACTGTTAAAATTGTTATTAGGTCCCTTGTAATCTACTTCTTCTTGCGACATGCCATCAGTGATTGATTGTAATCGTTGGCTATTCTCTTTTACAGCAGAATATAATATACCCACAATAGGTGCCATATTTGCTTCGCCTTTTAAATCGTAAAGCATCCTAGCTCTTCCTCCTCGCTTTTATTTAATAATCACATGTAATATTAATATTGCATTGTATTTCATCCAAGGATAACGCTTGTCCCAATGAAACCGGCAAAAATTGTTTTTGCATTGATTACCGATAAGGTTCTCGTATTCACCAATCCGAGAATCTTAAGGCTGCGACTGCGGTTAGGTTCACAGGGTTGTCTCCTGATTCCACCCTCAGCTTATCCTCATCGGACGAAACAAGGAGCCGTCAGGCTCAGCTCAGCAGCGTGAATATATTGGTATCAGCAATGATGTAAAACTTCCAAAATTCGATTTATTTCTTTAATATTTCTTGAGCAGTTAAATGTACTTCTTCAAGTTCTTCTCCTTTAGTTGGTCTATATGCAATTCTTTCAAGATCTTCTTGTAGACTTTTTCTTAATCCATCAGGTAATTCCATTACGAAATATCTTAAACACCATTCTTTCCAGATATCATCTCCGCCAGCAAGAACATTACTTATAAACGGAATTGTTGCTTGTGGGATAGTCAAAAGTAATTTTGCTACTTCTATAGCAATTGGCCAGTTAATGTCCTGTAGCCACTCTAATAATTCTGGTATTAATTTTATTAGGTCATTTTTATCTATATTTTTCAATTCACTGACTCTTTCAAAGTCATGTTTATCTCTTGGTAAGAGATTTAATAAATCACCCATTGTTATATATCCTTTTATCTGTTTTGCAATTATTATTCATAACGTTCATGTATCTACGAGACCGAGAGGCTTAAGGCGCAAAGCGCCGGGTCAAAAACTTAGCCTCGCAGGGCTGTTCGCTGATTCTACTTCACCGTATGTCACTTCTTGCTAACCAAGGGCAAAGCCCGTAGCGTAGATACGTTGTTGGTATTCTCAGTTCATACCCGACTGGCTCGGGGATGGACTTTTTCTTTATACTGGAGAAAACACTGGGCTGAAAAACGCATGCGTTGCTGGGACGAAGATCCCGTCGTATAAAGTGTTGTAAGTCCTCGCCTTTTGTTCATACCCCGATTCAGCTGGTTGGGTCTCTGAACCCGTATCACCCTTGCCAACCTGTGGAGATCAAAAGTGCTGGCCCCAGTGAAATTAAGGAGCTTATATGGAACATCCTGTTCTAAGTATCGATGTTGCTAAAGGAAAAAGTGTCGCTGCTGCTTTTCTTTCCTACCACGAATGTATGTACAAACCTTTTCCATTTTCCCATTCCAATGAAGATCTACATCATCTTCTAGCTATCTTGGAGCAAATGAAGATTGTCTCCGGTCAGGATCCAAAAGTGGTTCTAGAAGCCACGGGTAACTATTCCAAACCTATCTCTTCTTTCTTTTCTTCGCATGATTATTCCGTCGTCATTCTTAACCCTATACTCACTCATCAACTGAAACAGAAAGCAGTACGGTGAAAACTAACCCTATCGATGCCATTCAGGAGGTCATCACCTTACTTCTTTCCAATCGCAGAGGTCGGGCTTGGAATGAATCTAAACTAGAACAACTGCTTGCCATTGCTAACAACAGTCTTCCTGATCTTCATGCCATTCAGGCGCAGAAGATTGTTCTCATGCACTATATTCAACTGCTTATGACCTATCAGGACTGTATGAATGATCTCTTGGAAACCATGCAGTCGGTGGCTGAATCTATAGAGTTGACTTTGATTAGCTGGTGTAGATGATGTTCATCTACTTCTTCGAATTGTGGATTGTAAATAAAAGATATCTCGAAACATGGTGTACGTAAAGAGGGGAGAAGTGTAATTGGGTTCAATAATATTAAACTCTGGATAGAAGGGCTTGACCTTTAGAAGCTATCATACTATAATTTCGTTTATTATTATAAATATCGAATGAGCGACGACAAGAACCTTATTAAGCCGGTCTCCCTGTTAACAGAGAATCAGTGGTTGGTGGAAACTGATACAACGATTTAGGTGAATTTCATTCTTGGAGCTTTTTTTATACTGTATCTTAGAGAATGTAGTATAAAACGGATTAAACCGTTATTTTAACAAGTGGGAAACGAGGTTTGTTTCCAATTAGGGTGGTACCGCGTGAATAGCCACGTCCCTATCGTTAAAGATAGAGACGTGGCTTTTTTGTCTTTTACTTTGTTTTATAAAGGACATACTATAAAAAGATTGGATTGATTAGCATGCAAACATCAGAGCAATGGTCATCGAAGATTGGTTTTATTTTATCAGCAGCAGGATCAGCTATAGGAGTAGGCGCAATATGGAAGCTTCCTTATGTGACTGGTATAAGTGGAGGAGGTGCATTCTTTCTTCTATTTATCTTATTTTCTTTGTTTATGGGTTTTCCATTGTTATTAGCAGAGTTTGTTATAGGAAGAAGCACACAAAAAGAAGCAATTAGTGCTTATCGTAGTTTAGCTCCTAATAGTCATTGGCACTGGATTGGAAAGTTAGGGGTATTTACCTGTTTTCTTCTATTGTCTTTTTATAGTGTCATTGGCGGTTGGATTGTTATATATTTTGTTAAAGGTTTGTTTGGTGGAATCATTAGTACAGGCGCAGATTATAGATCTGTCTTTAACGTGACCATTGGAAATCCTATTTTGGTTATTGGAGCTCAATTTATATTTTTGGCGATTACCGTTTTAGTTGTAGCAAAAGGGATTCAAAATGGCATTGAAAAAGTGAGTAAAATTTTGATGCCCACTTTATTTGTATTATTTATCGTTCTTATCATTCGCTCACTTACACTCGATAACGCTATGGAAGGTGTGAAATTCTTTCTAGCACCTGATTTCGCGAGTATCACATCTCAAAATATTCTATTTGCGATGGGTCAAGCTTTTTTCTCCTTAAGTGTCGGGGTATCCGTAATGGTCACTTATAGTTCATATCTTTCAAAAAAAGAAAGTTTAATTCAACCGGCTATTTCTATCGTTGCCATGAATTTATTGATTGCTTTATTAGCAGGATTAGCCATCTTCCCAGCTGTATTTTCACTAGGTTTAGAACCCGCCGAAGGACCTGGTTTGTTGTTTGTCGTATTGCCTGCTGTGTTTGATCAAATTATTTTTGGAGAAGTTTTCTTATTAGGTTTTTTAGCATTATTTTTATTTGCCACATTAACTTCTGCTTTTTCTATGCTAGAAATCATTGTTGCATCTATGGTTAAAGGTAAAGAGGATCAGAGAAAAAAATATGCATTTATTATTGGTATTTTAATTTTTGTAGTAGGAATTCCCTCTGCATTATCCTATAGTATTTTTGCTGATATTTTAATCTTCTCAAAGAATTTATTTGATTCAGCCGATTATTTAGTTAGTAATATTTTAATGCCACTAGGCGTGTTATTAATTTCTATTTTCGTACCACTAAAGATTAAGAAAAGCACTTTGCGAGAGGAACTATTACAGCATTCTCGTTTAGGGACGTCTGCATTTAATATATGGTTTTTCATCATGAGGTTCATTATTCCTTTAGTCATTATCATCGTATTTCTTGATATTACTGGAATACTTGATACATTAGTTGCGTTATTTTAGTATGAAACTACTCTCCTTTTTGAGTGATTATTAAGAGAAAAACACAAAGTGCTGAAAGCTAGCAGAGATTCTGCCTAGTTTCAGCACTTTGTGTTATAAAAATAAACGGAGAATACTTTTAGTAAAAAGATATATTCAGGTGTTTCACATAACCTAAGTGTATTCCTGACGTTCAAACAGGTCAAGTGACCGTAGAGAACGGGTCGTCATACTTATCATGTTGAATGTGTCACCTGAATCCACTTCTACGCTATCCCTTCGGGATTCCTTCAAAGTAATTGCTGACCCTATCGGTGCCATTCGCATTGCTCATGTCTTTTACTTACAATCTCCTCAACTTCAACTTGAGCTAAGCGATCCTGTTCAACCAACTTCGTGTCATTTGCCGGCAATACCAGGCTACCATTTGCGTGATTTCTAGGCAAATTCATGGCCCAAGAAATTCGATTCTCTTTCAATTTTATCAGCAAAAACGCAATGAAGGCAAACCGGCGAAAGTCGCGATTGTTGCTACTTCTCACAGGCTTTTACGCATTATCTTTGCTATACCTCCAAATCTTTATAGAACCACATCTTATGTAGGATTAGTATCTCCTCAACAAATTTATCAATTACCTTTTCGTTATTACGTATCCACTCGTCTATTTCATTCATTAAT
Organism: Paenibacillus sp.; assembly: GCA_036496075.1. Lineage (GTDB taxonomy): Bacteria > Bacillota > Bacilli > Paenibacillales > Paenibacillaceae > Paenibacillus_AQ. Next base: position 52,528 of record DASXLR010000157.1, read on the forward strand.
TCTTCATCTTCATACTTTCCAATACCATTACAATAAACCTCTAGAATATTCCGATTGTTATTAATTTTAAGCCAAGTAATGAGAATATTTGCTGAAGTATTATCTATCACTTCATAATATGTCCATACCCCTGATCGATCTGACATGACTTGCCAATTCATAATTTGGGTTAATACAATTATCCAATCTTCAACATTAGCCTTATTATTGTTTGAGGTAGCTAAGCCAAGTAATTCCACTTTAGAACTATATTGATTTATTGAGTTAAATAATTTGTCCAAATACACATTTGAATACTTCATAGCTTACTCCAGTTCTTCATAGATTTTCTTTCAGAGATCTTCTTCGAAAACAACTTACTTTATTACAGCAATTTCAACTAACGTTGTCGTATTCACGACGTCCCTTCCCCTTAGATAGCTCTTATCTTAGGGGGAGGGATGTATCTGCTAGATTATTCCTCTTCGAAGATGCCTCGGGCAGACCAAGGGATGCATGGCCCGCAGTGCGAATATTTTGTTATACGAAGCATACTTAAACATTCCCACAGAGCCCTTTCTAAAACAAAAAAACATCATGCTCATTTAATTATCATGATGTCATTTGTATTCTTGTTTTATGAGTCTTCTTGATTGATGTAAAAACGTTACTATCTCTATATTTGTATTTGTTATTCTGTATACAATTCTATAGCTTTTATAGATCTTCTCTCTTATTTGGTCGTTCTTTAGTTCAGGCACTGATCTCCCCTTATATGGGAAGTCCGTGATCCCTTTGATTTCCAAGATCAGTTCATTAACAAATAAGCTTGCCACTTCAATTGAATCCTGTTTAATATATTCGTAAATTATTTCAAGGTCTCTTAGAGACCTTGGGGACCATATTAATTCATCCATGTATTTATCTTCTCCATTGCCTCTTCATGGGAGAATCCTTTACCAGCATCAAGTTCATTAATGCCCTCTTCAATCTTTGCACGCGCGTATAATTTGTATAATATATCTTCAACAGTAGCATTATCGGGAAGATCCTGAATCAATCTTATCACTTCATCTTTTACACTCATTGGAGTTCACCTCTTTTTGTCAGAATAGTCAATCTTATTATAATACAGAATTGCTGAAGATGTTAGTCGCTTGATTCCACTTATGCCTTGCTTCATGTTTCGTATAACGTTTCCGCATCTGCGACCCGGCCCGGCCCGGCCTTAGATAGCTCTTAAGGTATATAGTATATTTAATTCGTTTTGAAAACGTGAAATCCTTTATCTATGCGGTTTTTACGGCTTTAGAAGAGTTGTGAAGTATGCCAAAGTAGTTGTGTTTTGTGGGCAAGTTGTGGGCATGTACTTATTAAATAAGGAGAGAATCGCATATAATAAAAACACCTCGCTGACCAATTATGGTCAAGACCCCATTTAGTGGACATTGGAAAAAGCCCTAGGCTATAAACTGACGCCGATACTCCATCGGCGTCAGTTTTTTTAATTTTCGTTGTGCTCTTCCCTCATTGTAGAATCGAATAAATTCCTCAATTCTTCTT
>DASXLR010000158.1:0-5960 GCA_036496075.1 Paenibacillus sp.
GAAGATCACTCTCCGCAAAAGCAAACTGTTCCCTAACCTCCACGGGAGCCGTACGATAATTCAGGCCAACGACGACGATGTGCATCGATAGTTCACCATCCCAGTCTCTATAAGTTGCTGAATTCCAGTTATATAAATTAAAAGCTTACATTAAATACACTTTCACAACATCTCAAAACGCTGTGTTAAGTATATCACACGAAAATGCGACTTTTTACAGATTTTTTGAACGCTTTATGAAATCCAGATAATAATTATTATAAACAAGAATGAATAAATTATCTATGGCTTTCACTGCATATACGATTGCATTTATATTGTTAAGATGGAGTAATTACCTCAATTCCTATTCACCTGTAACTAAATCTCCACATTGTAGGCTAGCGGATATCGAAGGGGTGGCTGCATGTTTCAGAACCGAAGCTTAAATATATGCGAAACAGCGGTCCTCTAAAAGCAGGGGACCGCTGCGAGTTCATTTTTACTGTTGTAAATAAGATGCTGTAAACGTCTAGACTACTTTTTCTACTTTAAAGAATCTCATCAGGATTTGGGCAATTAGTGCAGTGATAACACAAATCCCCCCGCTGACAGCGACATAATTGAAATCCAGATAGCTGAAATCCATCTGAAGATAGTTCACCGCAGGAAATGCCGCTACAATTCCTACTAATATCAACATTCTGAAAATCTTCAGTACGATTTCGCTCCCGTTGGTCGCCCATACAATAGCGTTGGCTATATACAGGAATGCAGCTACTACCATAATTATAGTCAAAGTGGAGGAGAACAGACTGACTGACCACACTGATCGGAATCCTAGTACGGTAAATATACCCCAGATCAAAAGGCCGTTAATGAGCGCCATCACCACAACACGGATTAGAGCAAACAGCCACACTGCCATCATAATTTTACCGGGCCGCGAGACCACTGCAAGAAGAAAGCTCAAGTTCTTTTCAGTCTTTTCTTTAGTGAAGAACTGCAGCACATGTGGGATACCTACATACAGCGCAAATACAAGTATAGAAGACAGAAAACTAACAGCAATCAACGAATTAGTAAACATCAGCCGGTGTTCACGGGTTCCATTTAATTTGTGCAGAAGCGGAACAAGACCATCTATAGACAGGCCCAGACTTTCTTCCAGTTCCCCCAGTTGACCGATCATAAACACGAAAAAAATGCCGAACATCAGCACCTGCATGGTCAAAGATCGTTTCCAATTCAGGATTTGCATATCTTTTCTTAATAATGGCAGCATGTACAGCCCCTCCTTCCCCCGGCATGGGTTACTTTATTTGTGCAGCGGCTTTTTTTGTCGTCCTGTAGAAATCCTCCAGAGAGCTTTTCTCCTTAAAAAACTCCTCCACCTCAATGCCATGCTCCAGCAAAACTTGCAGTGGCTGCTTGATGAGCTCTGAATTGACCGTAAAAGTTACAGACCGTCCATCATGACTCACTACCGCAATCCCGTTAATACTCCGTAGTGTGCCCACCACTTCTTCGGGATTGCTACAGGTAACTATGTAATGCTCACTAATTCCTGTGATTTCTTTAAGTGCATGATCCGCCACAATCCGGCCTTGGTGGATCATGATCACCTGATCGGCAATTTTCTCAATGTCAAATAAATCATGGGAGCTGATGAGGATCGAAGTACCTTGCTCTGAGCAAATTCCACTTAGTTTGTCCCGCAGGAAAATCTTAGAGTCAGGGTCAAGCCCATTGAAGGGCTCGTCAAGGATAAGCAACTCAGGTTCGTGCAATAATTCACGTATAATCATGAGCTTCTGCTTCATACCTTTAGAATAACGCCCCACCTTCACCGCAGTTTTCAACTCAAAAAGTTGAACAAGCCTGTTGAATCGTTTAGTAATGCTCTCTTTGTTCAATCCGCGGAGCTTTCCAAAAAAAAGCACATGCTCCCAAGCTGTCATTTCCCCATAGAGTCCTCCCTCATCAAACACAATGCCAAATCGATTCCTGCTCTTTTGGCTCATGTTGTAGGAAGGCTCACCAAACATAGTGCATATACCCTCAGTTGGAGGATAGAGGCCTGTAATACATCGGATTGTTGAAGTCTTGCCTGCCCCATTTTCACCAATCAAAGCGCAGATCTGCGCCGGATGGGTAATTATATCAATATGCTGAAGTATGGGATTGCCTTCAAGGTTCAATTTTAATCCGCGTGTTTCTATAACCGGAGATGCCATGGTGTTCCCTCCTGAACATTACCAGAAATAGCCTGGTTTATGTGTAACTATAGTCGGCTGACTGACTGGACGGTTCTCCGACATTCAGTTGCCTACCTAAGTAGAAGAAATCAGAATCATGGGAAATAATAATCAGAATTTTGTAAAAAACCTCGTTTTCAATCATATTCAGAACACATTTCTTGGTTACATCATCCATGTTCGCCGTTGGTTCATCCAGAATTACAATATCCTTGCCCGCCAGTACGGTCCTTAAAAAAGCAATCATCTGCCTCTGTCCACCCGAGACATTGGCTCCTCCATGACCAATTGTTGTATCCAGTCCATTCGAAAAAAAGGAGAAGAACGGATGAAGCTGATATTTCTCAATCAGATCAGTTAATTGATTGATTTGTTCCGGCCGGCAGTTCAGCAGAATATTATCCAGTATCGTCCCTTGAAATAAATAGATGTTCTGTGATACGTAAGAGATTCTACTGCGCAGGTCAGCTAATTTAATCGTTGCTAAATCCCTATCATTGTAATAAATACTTCCATTATTAAGGGGATATAAGCCCAGGAGCAATTTGATAAAGGTAGTTTTACCCGAGCCATTAGCACCATTAAGGATAATGATGTCACCTGCGCGAATGCTCTCATTCAAATTGTCCAGCAAAGGCCGTGATTCATTTGCAGCATCATAGGAAAAAGAGATATTATTGATATTCACGGACTCTATGGATCCTGTAATAATTTCGTCCCTTCCATATTCCTCATCTCTATTATCCATATATTCCCTAACCCTATCAATACTAACCATTATAGGATTAATAGTCACACCAAAAGTAGCCATAGCCTGCACATTGCCCAGTACTTTTGCTAGATAACCTGTGAAGGACACATAGTCACCTAAAGTTAGTGTCTTCCCCAGGATCATAATCCCGGAGAAAAGTAACACAACCGCTCCAGACAAGGAGCTGATGAAACTAGAGCTTTCCATATACCCATTAACATTCCTGTTCTGCTGAAGAATCGCTGCAATGACATGGTGTGTCTTGTTATAGATTCCTGATATGTAGCGATCCTTGGCGCCAAGAACCTTGATTTCTTCAAGTCCGTTAAGTGTTTCAAAGACTACTCCCGCCATTTCCGCTGAGCTTTCACTGACCTTCCTTGTACTAGCACTCATTCGCCGGCTGTACCAGACTGTCACGGCAATATACAGCGGAATGATAGCAAGAACGATAAGCGACAGCTTCGGATTGATACGCACAAGTAGAACTGCCGAAATTACACAATCAAAAACGCCGATGGCAATATTTATAACTGACGGAGAAAAAAGACTGGATACACTTCCGCTCTCAGAAATTCTTGACATTAAATATCCCTTGTCATGCTTGTCTATAAATTCCATAGGCATATCCACCGTATGCCCAATCATCTCCATACGGAGCTTATTGGAAGCATTTGTCCCTGCCTTGACAATATAGTATTTACCGAAGAGTGACAGGAAATATCTTACGATATGCAAGCACAGTATAAGTATTATTTGTTGATATAAGAAGTCTGTAGTCCCCTGTGTAGAAGACAGGTTGTCAATAATCCTGCCGGTAATGAGCGGAATCGGCATGGCGATTAATGAGACCGCGGCAAGTGATCCAAGTGACAGCATCAGCAGCAGCCTGTTGCCCCCAAGATACGGTCTTAGAAACATAATATTGTTCAAAAGTTTCTTCATAACTAATCCTTGAACATGCCAATAATAAGAAATGTTGCGATATACAGGACAAAAATTATGGCAAGAATCATACTCATCCTGCTCTTATTCTTCACTTTTTGATTAAGAACAACTGTAAAGATGCCAATTGCCATAATACTCAGAATCATAGTCAGATTGTTCATACCAAGCTCTCCTTTAAAGCATGCTTACAATATACTTTTGATGACAATTCTCCCCCGGCACTTTTTTCAATAGCCCGGCAATCTGTGCAGGCATATCGTGAACCGCAGCTCTGGCAGGAATCTACCTTAGCGAGCGTATAAGTCCAATACTCCTGATATTTTCTCTTATCCACGATTTGCCTAAAAGAATCCTTCAACACATTGCCAATCACTTCATCCCTCATCATCGGACATACCGTCACATCGCCGTTTCTAAATACAGATAACTTTCCGTTCAAACAAGGATGAAAGTCAACATTATGAAAAAAACTGAGATCCGTAAAACAACTCCCCGCCTCTTTATCACTGTATAAAAGTTCGTTATACGCCGAGTCATCACCAGTTTCATGTATATAGCTGTACTGCATACCCAAGGGATTAAAATGTTTATAGTACTCTATAATTTCCTCACGAAATTTATAGTTCATTTTATTCAATACTACATTAAAATAGAAGGAAATTCCTGTTATTTTTAATTTATTCATATTTTTGTAAAATATCGAGAAGTCGGGGCGATTCCTTACCAGCTGGTTGGATAATTCCTGATTATGGGCAGAGGCATGAATTACAAGGCTCGCAATTGAAAGTTCCACCCAGTTAACCTGTTCTATATTTAACAAATTCGTATAAATAAATATGCTGGTAAAACCCAGAACACGCGCATCGTCCAATATTGCTGAGAGCAGATTCCATTTCAGTAACGGTTCCCCGCCAGTGATGTGCAGAGTCCTGCATCCTAATTTGTAACTCTGCTGCAATACATCCCGGTAGTCACTCTGCTCCATAACGTTATCTTGACTGAAATTGCTGTACCGCTTGCACCCGGTCATCCGCTTTACCCTGCTGTCCGTGCTGCAAAATGTGCATTCCAGATTACATTCATCGTTAATGTTGAGATAAAGATTAGTTATTCTTACTTTATTCTTTGCGAAATCTTTGATTGAAGGTGGCAGGCCAAACCGTACCTTGTCGATATAAGCATTGTTGTCATAATAGTTCCCCATCCCCTTGTCTACAAGCTGGGACAACAGCAAGTAATTAATGTTCTCCACCTGTTCAACAGGAACTCCCTTGTTCAGTTCGAACAGTACCGCTGCGTCTGCTGACGGTATATTCAGCATTACATTTTCACTCAGATCGTAAATAGAAGCCTGGCGTTCTCCCTGTACAATATAACAGTGTGCTCCGGTCTTAAAATACACATCAAACACCTCCATTTGTAAATGCAATTCCCACTATTAGCTTCAACTCAGCATTTATCCATTACAAAGCGAAAGGATTCGTACTTGCGGTCAATGCTGTCTTTGTGTACCGAGAAGTCACGCATAGCATCTGGATTTTGCTCAAGGACACCGTATAATACGGACAACTGTCTCTCAATATCCGTTCTTCGGGTTGTACAAATTCCTTTTACATCGAAGTTATCGCCTACAGCACAGCTTGCATAACAGAGTCCACAAACGGATTGATAAGGGCATTCCTTGCACTGCTCTGTAAATTTGTTGCTCCACTTCTCAACGATCTCGCTGATTGCATTTATATCTAATCCGTCTTCACAGTTGCCTATCGGAAATTGATAGCTTATCTTCTCACACATATGAAAGGTGCCGTCGACAGCCACGAACATCCTGCTTCCGGGAATACAGGCATTCCCAAGCAGTGAAGAATAGTTTCTAGCATATGGATTAATGTTACGGTTGTGACTTACCTTCAGGCTGGCACCAAAGAGCCTTTCCTTGAAAAACAGCTCGGAAAGACGGTTATCACCGCCTTCAGTGGTGATTTCATGAAGATATTGCTCGAGCAGTACGGACATGGTATCAT
>DASXLR010000159.1:0-31836 GCA_036496075.1 Paenibacillus sp.
GTGTTACCCATCGCGGGAACTGCTGTCGGAGCAGCGATAGGCCTTGGTGTAGGAGTTACTTTATCAGCTGTAACGGAGATCGGAATTAATGGTAGATCTCTAAAGACGCATGCTGTGGACGGTGTTGGTATTGCTATTGAAGGCGTTATTAGTGGAATGGAAACAGCTGTTGATGGAATGAATGATACAGCAACCGAAGCTGCGGAAGCCGTATCAGGCACTGTAGGTACAGTCTCGTCCGGAGCAAGTAGAAGCGTGACTAGAGTTAAAGAAAGATTAGGTTTTCTTAGTAAAATGTTCTCATAAACGAGAGTATGTACTATTCTAATGGCTGCATTGGTTACATGGATATAATTCTATCATTATATAGTAGTGATCCTTCTATTGTGCATCTTCTCTCTTATCTATATGCTGATATCAAGCAATCTACACAAATATATTCTGATTAGAAGAAATATTTAATCAGAAGAAGCCTCAATTGTCTCTTCTAAACTAATCACTTACATAGTGTCAAACGAGAGGGATGGACATATTATGAAAAACGAGGAACAATACAAGGGATTGCTTCCACTGGGGTCTGTGGTCTTATTGAAGGGAGCCTATAAGAAACTAGTGGTTTATGGTCGTAAACAAGTACATATAGATACTAATAAGGTTTATGACTATTTAGGTGTGATGTTTCCTGAAGGTTATATAGACCCCGACTACTGTTTTTTATTCAACCACGAAGACATTGAAGTGGTGAAATATGTAGGTTATTTAAATGATGAAGAGAAAGATTTTCAAATATTATTGGATTATGTTTCATCTGCAGAAGAGTAGGGTATTTAGAATCAGGACAATGGTCTTTTGGAAATTATAGAAGACTCATGTATAGTAAGTCGGGATGCCATTAGAATGCAACTAAAAGTAGGAATTATAGTATGGAAGGACAATAAGAAGGGATACGAAATAACGTTTCTTCCAATAATTCCAAGAAGCTAGCAAAGAAATGCAATTGTTTGTACAAACTTTAATAGCATTAGCTAAGAATTGACCGCAATTTCAACGAAATTCCGTACGGTTGACCACAATCGTTAATCGAAATGATCATCTTCTTACTACGGACTATAGTTAAGAAAACCGGGTGTGATCACTACTCCCGGTTTTCTTGAAATATCAGAAAGTATAAGTCACTATTGTACTTTCTGATATTTCAAAGTTAAAGCAATGGTTACATAGAATACGCTTATCCTTGTATTGATCATGTTATAGAGAGAGTGATGACCATGTCTTTTCAGCCGAATCCGGGTGATGAATTATTTATTAACGGAGCGGCCTACATCGTAGGACAACATCCTGTAGCACCAGGTATTGCGTATGCCCAAGCTGGGAGGCAGGGGATTGTGTATCAACTGATGCCTGTTGATGGAGCAATCCATGAGGCTAAAGCACTGAAAGTGTTTTTTCCTAAATTCCGTATTCCTGCTATGGTATATCAAACTGACAGTATGGAGAGTTTCAGTACCAATCCAGGTCTGAGAGTCTGCCATCGTGACGTGCTCACTCCAGAGAAGAATGGGGAGTTAATAGCTGCACATCCAGATCTGTTATACGCTGTTTTTATGCCATGGATATATGGGTCCACATGGTTTGATATTATTACAGAACAACGCGTTCTTCAGCGTAAGGAAAGCTTGACCTTATCCAAAGCGCTAGCAGCCATCGGTTCAGGAATGGAACAGAGGGGGCTATCTCATTGTGATCTTTCTGCACCGAATGTGATGTTACCCTATTTCTCAGATGTTGAACTACCCGACGGGGGCTCACCTGTAGAACTTGTTGACGTAGAGCAGATGTATAGTCCTAAGCTGGATCGACCGGATGTTCTTCTTGCAGGTTCTGCAGGTTATGCAGCACATCGAACGGTAACTAGCGGTTTATGGAGTGCATATGCGGATCGATTCGCGGGAGCGATTATTTTGTCAGAGATGTTGGGCTGGTGTGACGCTAATATTGTCAATGAAGCTTGGGGAGAAAGTTACTTCGATCAGCATGAAATGCAGAATCCCTGTGCTCGTTATGTTCTTCTTAAGCAGTCATTGGAGCAGAATTGGGGAACGAATCTTGCTGAACTATTTAGTCGAGCATGGGATAGTCAAGATTTAAGTAGTTGCCCGACGTTTGGTGAGTGGCTAGTTGCATTATCTACAGCTCCAGAAGAACTACCTGTAGATGAGGGCCCTATTATTCCTTGGGTTGACATGGATATTGAATCTAGTGGATTTGTAGGGGATGAAGTTGTTGTACGGAAGCTTTTTGACCAAGCTAGAGTGATGGAGAAGAAAGGTCATTTAAGCGGTGCGCTGGAAGTATATCGTTCAGCTTATCACTTTGTTGATATGAATTCTCCAATGCAGGTTGAATTAGCGGCTGCTATTCGGGGATTAGAGCAACAACTAAATCCTTCTACTGATGGAGAATCTCCTGTGAAAGGGCCTTTCTGGCGTTCGAGAAAGTTCTTAATCAGTATTGTAACTGTACTTATTGTGCTGGTTGGTTTAGGTCTGACTGTGAATCATCTAGTAGCTGTTCAGAATGAGGAAGGACAGAAGAAGGCTGCTCAGCTTGAATCGGAGAAACAGACTGCTGAAGCTACGAAATTAGAAGAAGCTCGTAAGCAGGAGGAAGCTCTCAAGAAGGAAACAGAAGAGCAAACCAAGGCAGAGGATGAGAAGAAGGCTATTGAAGCTAAAGAATCTGAGGCACTACATAAAGAAAAGGACGCTCTCAAACGTAAGGAATTACAGGATAAATATGATAAACAAGTTAAATATGATGCTTATCTATCACAGCGAAAGCTTGCGAAACAGAAAGCCGAAGAGCTCAAGAAATTTCAAGCTAAGGTAGCTCAAGAGAAACAAGAGCAGCAAGAGCGTGAAGCTAAGCGTTTAGCGGCAGCACAGGCGGAGAAGGAGCAAACGGCTCGTACCCAGCAGTTAAAGAAGAGCAGAGCTCAAAATGTTGTGAAACTAATCGCTTCTTATAATCAAGCATACAATGCAAGATCGGCGGGAAATAAGGTTAAGGCGAGGGAATATGCACTTGAGTTCGTAAACCGTTATGAGAAAGATGCATCTTATTATAAGACTGTTGGGAATGTCAGTAAACGCGCATCGAGTATTTATAAATTGTTGAGTAATCAAAATTATAAATTACCGAACATCTAAGATAATGATGACAACAAACAGAACTTAGGGGTGACAGAATCCACCATGAGCTATACGATTCAAGCTTCTCAGCGAACGCCGGCATTAATTATTTATTTAATTGATATCAGTGCGTCCATGAACATGTTAATGGATAATAAACGTAGAATTGATATTGTTTATAACGCTCTTTCTCTAGCTATTAGACAGATGGTATTTCGCTCTACGAAGGGGAAACGGCTGACACCGAGATATCGGATTGCTATTCTTGCGTATAGTGATGATGTTTATGATCTTCTGAATGGTATAAAAGGAATTGATGAAATTGCTGCTGCTGGATCATTGCCTGATTTAACTCCGGTACGTTTCTCTGATTCGGCTAAGGCATTTCTGCAAGCAGAACGCATATTGCAAGCTGAATTACCTCATATGCAGGATTGCCCAGCTCCACTTATATGCCATATGACCGATGGTGTGGCGACAGGTGAAGATCCTGAACCTATAGCGAAGCGAATTATGGAGATGAGTGTACCCGATGGAAATGTACTTATAGAACATATTTTTATTTCGGATCATATTCTTGAACAATCGATTACACAACCCCGTAGATGGAAAGGAATACTACCAGATACGGCACTATTGGACGAACAGGCTGTTAAATTACGTGGGATGTCTTCTGTATTACCAGAAAGTTATCGTGAAATGTTAATTGAATCTGATTATCAGCTTAGTCAAGGTGCAATTATGATGTTGCCAGGTAGTCACTCAGAATTAGTATCTATTGGTTTTCAGATGTCGGCAGCCACACCGATAAGGGCATAGGGGGGATATGATGACAACGAATTTACAATGGCTGGATACATTTCGTTATGTTAGTTCACAGTCCGAAGAACAGTTGGTCTCTTGCTATGACGGTATATTCAAATGCCGCTATGGTTATGGACGTGCCTCAGAAACGGCTACTCATGGTGAAAAGGGCCAGGATTTCGTAGGTGTACATATAAAAGGCGATGTTTGTAATTTCGTATTATGTGATGGTGTAGGAATGAGTTATCAAGGAGATTTTGCCTCGAGATTTGTTGGGAATACACTGTTGAATTGGTTAGATACAACGGAGGATTGGACATCTGCAGGTTTTGCTTCCTATATGCAGAGTTTAACCAGAACAGCGACTGAAGAGTTAAATTTAGTTGATATTCCAGATGATTTACCAGCACTACTAAAAGAGGTATTGACAGATAAGCGACGACTGGGAAGTCATACGATGTATATATGCGGACGCATAGAATTGCCCACCTCCACACAAGTGGGAAGAATATGGATGGCTTGGCAGGGGGATTGTCGATTGAGATTTTGGCGTGATGATGAAGAGATCAGCGAGTATTTTCAAAGAACCATGCAGACGAATGAGCGCTGGTCAACAGCTCAAGGTGTATTAGGTAGTGCTCCACATGTGTATCAAAGCCGCTTAGAGTATGGAGTACCCATGAGACTTCAGTTATATACCGATGGCCTACATGATCTAGACCCTATACGTGAACGGCTTCCTGATGAACAAATCCAAATTTTATTTGATGCGCCGCATACTCATGGACTCACGGATGATGCAGCCTTTTTAGAACTGAATTGGTGATAGATCCTAAGAAATCAGAAGAGGTACAACACTAGACCGACTACCTCTGTGTAGGGTCTATTTGTTGTGTTCCTGTACATAGACTAACCTACAAATTCTTTTTTTATTTAAGTAAGTGATTAAGCATCCCTCCTTTTTGGGTAATCTTGAGATACATGGTACAGACTGAAGTTCTAAACCAACTGTATAACTACATTTACATTCAAGACAAAAAAAGGAGATATATATATGAGCAAGGGACAGGTAAATAAGCAGCGATTCGAAGGAAAAACAGCTATTGTAACCGGTGCGGGTTCAGGCATTGGGAGAGCAACAGCGATCAAGCTAGCTCAGCAAGGAGCTAATGTGGCATTATTCGATCTAAAGGATGAACGATCCATGGAGACGGAAGCTGAAATTAATAACATTCGTGAGGGGGCCGCACGCGCCTTCGATGTAGATACCTCTAATGCAGAACGAGTAGAGAAGGCGGTACTTGAGACGGTCGAATTGTTCGGAGGAATAGATATCGTATTCGCTAATGCGGGTATTAACGGTGTCCTTTCACCGATTGAAGACTTGAAGCTTGAGGATTGGCAACAGACGATTAATGTTAATTTGAATGGTACCTTTTTAACCGTTAAGTATACGATTCCACACCTTAAGAAAAATGGGGGGAGTGTTATCATTACTAGCTCTATTAACGGAAATCGAACCTTTTCAAGTTTTGGCATGGTAGCATATAGTACATCTAAGGCGGGACAAGTGGCTTTTGCTAAGATGGCGGCATTAGAGTTAGCTAAATATAAAATTCGGGTTAATGTGATTTGTCCAGGAGCTATTTCCACAAATATTGATCAGAGTACAGAGAAAACAGATCAGCTTAAAGACATAGTTATCCCCATGGAGTTCCCTGAAGGACGTCAACCGCTTAAGCACGCTCCAGGACAACCAGAGCATGTTGCAGATCTGGTCGCGTTCCTTGCCTCAGCAGAAGCATCTCATATTACAGGTACGGAAATGTTTATCGATGGTGCTGAATCACTTCTGTGTTAAAGGTAAATTTTCATATTCAAGATTTAGGTTCTGTTCATTGTGAACAGGGCCTTTTTAAGCTGTTTGATCTAGGCCGAGTTGGACAACACTGTTCTTCCTACTATAATGAGAGTGTTAGTAATACATAATCAGTGATGAAGATCACATGGAGAAGATGATATGCAAAGACTACCCATTACTCAAGTAATACCCCAATTAAAAAGTATATTGACGGATCAATCTTCCGCTGTGCTAATTGCAGAACCGGGTGCTGGAAAGACGACACAAGTACCGTTAGCTCTACTAGAAGAGCCTTGGCTTGAGGGAAAAAAAATCATCATGTTAGAACCACGGAGATTAGCTGCACGATCTGCCGCACAATTCATGGCGAGACAGCTTGGAGAGAGTGTCGGAGAAACGGTTGGTTACCGCGTTAGAATGGATAGTAAGACTTCCAAGGCAACACGAATAGAAGTTGTTACTGAAGGGATTTTGACTCGGATGTTGCAGCATGATCAAGCGCTTACGAATGCAGGTATTCTTATTTTTGATGAATTTCACGAACGAAATATTCATGGGGATTTAGGACTAGCACTTGCTCTACAATCCCAGGAAATGCTGAGAGAAGATCTTAGAATTCTTATCATGTCAGCTACGATGGAGGCAGCACCCGTTGCTTCGCTACTTCATAATGCGCCTATTGTTCATTGTCCCGGACGCCAATTTTCCGTGGAATCATTCTATATTCCACAGACGACGAATTCGTTGCTAGAGAAATCTGTAACTCCGGTTATTCTAAGCTGCTTAACTAGGCACCCTGGTCATGTGCTTGTATTTCTACCGGGCGTTCGTGAGATAAGACGGGTAGCACGATTACTTGAATTAACCACTCTGCCAAGTAACACCGTCATTAGAGCATTATATGGCCAATTGTCATTAGCAGAACAGGATGCTGCGATTCAACCTGAACCTGATGGACGACGTAAAATTGTTCTAGCTACTTCTATTGCGGAAACAAGCCTAACCATTGAAGGTGTGAGGGTTGTAGTGGATAGTGGTCTGATGAGAACAGAAGCTTTTTCTCCTCGTAGTGGCATGTCACGTTTAACGACGGTGAAGGTGTCCAAGGCAGCTGCAGATCAAAGAAAGGGGAGAGCCGGAAGGACAGAAGCAGGCTGGTGTTACAGGTTATGGAGTCAAGAAGAACATGATTTCCTTAAGGATGCTACTACACCCGAGATTATAGGAAGTGATCTTGCACCACTCGCACTAGAACTAGCTACATGGGGGGTACATGATCCAACTCATTTAGAATGGCTTGACACTCCGGCAGCACAGGATTTTAAACGTGGTGTAGATCTACTTCAAAGATTAGGCGCATTAAATCCAGATGGTCATATTACCGAATATGGTCGCCAGATGGTGCGCTTGGGAATGCATCCTCGACTAGCTCATATGTTGTTGGAGTCGATGGAGCTTGGATGTGGGCCGTTAGCCTGTAGACTAGCTGCTTTACTACAAGACAGAGACCCTTATCGTGGGAATAAGGCGATGCAAGACTGTGATGTAATGTTAAGAATGGATTCGATTCTTCAATGGGAGCGGGGAGGGATGGCGGATATTCCTGATTCCTCGGTAGATATAACAACCATGCATCGTATTCTACAAGAAAGTCGTAATTTGCAGTCTATTCTACATATTCAAGGTGAAGTAAATGAATATACAGAATGGTGCGGTTTACTTTTATCTTTTGCTTATCCTGATAGAATTGGTCAGAACAGAGGAAATGGTAAATTTCTTCTTACTAGTGGACGTGGCGTTGAATTATCGGTAAGCCAACCTCTAAGCAGAGCAGCCTATATGGTAGCGGCAGTTGTAGATGATAAGGGTGTTGATGGTAGAATTATGATGGGAGCGATGCTTAAGGAAGAGTTACTACTTCGGTATCATCAGTCTCATATCAAGGAAAATGATCAATTAATATGGGATCGGGAACTCCAAGGAGTCAAAGCTAGAAGGAGACTCACGCTTGGAGCTGTTGTTATTCGTGAACAGCCACTATTGAAACCGTCACCTGAGGACATTTCACAGGTCTTATTGACGGGAGTCAAGGTGGAAGGGCTTAACATATTACCGTGGAGTAAAGCTGCTAATCAATATAGAGAACGACTTCAATTCATGCATATGACAGTTGCTTTAGATTGGCCTAATGTTACTGAGGAAGCCCTCTTAGCTACGTTAGATGAATGGTTATTACCTTCGATATATGGGATGAGGAATCGTAATGATCTGCAACGGTTACACTTGATTGAAGTTCTACAACAAAGTCTGACTTGGGAGCAACGTCGACAGCTTGATGTAGAAGCACCGACACATCTCGTGGTACCAAGCGGATCTAGAATACCGATAGATTATAGTGATCCTCAAATGCCTATTGTATCCGTTAGATTACAAGAGATGTTCGGTCTTTCGGATACACCTCGGATTGCCGGCGGGACAAAGAGGTTAACGCTCCATTTGTTGTCACCTGCACAACGCCCCGTGCAAGTAACAGCAGATCTTGCAAGTTTTTGGAAAGAAGCCTATTTTGATGTGAAGAAAGATTTAAAGGGACGTTATCCTAAGCATTTTTGGCCAGACGATCCACTTGAAGCTACTCCAACTCGCCGTGCAAAGCCACAACAACATAAATAAGGGATAGAACCGAAAGAAGAGATCGAGAAGAATTGAAGACCATTACCGATGAGATGGGAACGAAAGCATCTGAAGGTGTGGTAGCTGGTGCTGCAACAGGTGGTGTATTAGTAGGTCTAGGTATCCGGAAGATAAAGCTAAGGAATATGAATACTATGTGAATCGTGGTAAAATACTAGTGCTCGTTGATTCAGGACAATATGGAACAGGTGCTTATGAAGTGTTCCGTGAGAATAAGTCACTTAACTCGAGCCGATATAACTCGGATTTGAAATACTAGCCTTCACTCTTGCTCTGATAAACGCTAAGGTGTTTAAGAGAGAACTCATAGGTATATACTTCACTTATGGATATAAAGAAGAACAAAAATTCAGCTAGTTATAGAAGCTGAATTTTTGTTTTCAGATAGGCACATTTATATTACAGGAGATTATGATGTCTAAAAAAGAAAGAATCATTGAGATTGAGCTACTCCGAGGATTGGCCTTTCTAGCTGTTGCACTTCAACATGCTATCGCGCATTACTCTATTGTAGATGGGATTAGGTTGGAAGATGGGGTACTGATGACCCTTATCCTCATGTTATCTAAATTCGCAGTCCCGGTATTTATATTTATCACAGGTATGGTCCTCTTTTATAATTACAGGGAGCGATTTAACTACATATCCTTTTTAAAGAAACGAGCTACAGATATTCTTGTACCCTATATTCTTTGGTCATTCGTTTACTTCTCGATTTCCTATGGTTGGCAGCAAGGGTTAATTCCGCAAAGTCTAAAATGGTTTCAGATGTTATTCACAGGTAAGAATAGCTACCATTTGTGGTATGTGGCCATGATTTTTCAATTTTATTTGTTATTTCCTGTATTCCGTTATGTTATTTATAAGGTGAAAAGTCATTGTAGCATTAAAATACACACGTTTATTGTAATTTGCGGTGGAATTCTCTTTATGTGGCTCACTGCCAATATTTTTACGATTGGAGGGTTTTTATCTGCCAATCCCATTCCGGTGGTCACAGCGTGGTTTACACAATATGCGGATCGTAATTTTTTATATTTTTCTTTGTATTTCGTGCTTGGTGCCTATGCCGGTCTGTATCCGGATCTATGGAAACAATGGATTCATAAAGGAAGTATGCTGTATGGGAGTGTCTTTATTATTTTGTTCGGATATTACGTGTATATCGTTGTCCAGAGTTTCCAAACAACACCCGATGGAATGAAGATTGGCTTCAACAGTGTATCTTTGCTGCGACCGATGATGGTCATTTTTCTAGTGAGTTCAATTTTTGTGTTCTACAATCTGGCGAGCAGAATGAAAGGTCATCAGGGGTTAAGGTGGAATAGCCTCTTACTGTCCATCGGAAAGTATTCTTACGGAGCTTATCTTGTACATGCGCTCATGCTGAAGTATAGCTACTATTTCGATGTATCCCTGTTTATTCACTGGCCTGTTATTATTCGAATGATCATATCCTTTGTCATTTGTGTGTTATTGTCTTACGTACTTGTGTTATTACTTTCTAGACTGCCGTTTGGTAAATGGACTGTAGGTATCTCCAATCCAAGCAAAAAGACATAGCTACGATGTAGCTGATGCGAAATCTCCTCTGAACTTCTGAAGCTAGAAGTTCAGAGGGGATTTTTTTGTCATAGAAAGGATCTTGCCGATCGACAACGAAAGCTATTAAACAAGCATCAACCTAATATTTCATTATATGAAAAATTCATAATAGAAAATTCAAATAAATAATCTTAGATCATACCTGCTTAAAGATTCTATTATATGTATTTAGATCATTATATTTAATATGTTACAAGAGTACCTATATACATGAATCTATACTATTGTGCAATACGGGAAATAGTAGTATATAATAATGAAGAAGGTTAAAAGATAGAAGAGGAGGACTGGAAAATGGCGTTTATGATAGCACAACGTGCTTTTATCAAAGTATATCTGATTACGATGGTAGAGCAGCAGAGAGGGTATGGATACCAAATGCTAGAAGAGCTCCGAGCAGAATTCAGCAGTTTTGGATATTCACCACCTCAAAGTGAAATATACCGTGCTTTGCATGAATTGGTACAAGAAGGAGTTTTTTATCGTACAAAGCAATTAAAGGGGAATGATCCTCGAGTCGATTTCCAAGAAATTGTCCTCTATCATTTCACAGATAGTGGCAAAGAGAAGGCAGATTTATATAAGAAGCAAATTAAAATTGACCTAGATCGTTGTCTCGGAATATTAAATAAAGCAGCAAGTGACAACTACTGTTAGAGATTAAGAACAGAAATCCTTTGAACACACAGGCACAGTTCCAAGACATGGGGTATTGGGGCTGTGTGTCCCTGCTACTTATAATTTCATGAAATTTACAATCAAAGTTTTCATTCTTAATGATCATGAGATGCTCATAAGGCTTTCTTTTTTTCTAAAGCTACTTCTTCTTTAGCCTTTAGGATAGCAAGTAATGCAATGGCATCCGCTAATATAGCTAAGACAGATGCAACAACTTCTAAATCTGATGCTGATAAATTTAGGTCATCAAGGTTTAATTTACTGATATCATTTCTTTGTGACAAGCGATCACCTACTTCACATTTTTATCATTTTATGATTATTTTTAATTTATGCTTATGTATTAGACCAGATCCATAAAAAGTATTGAAATATTGAAATATGAGTTGGAATACAGATATAATAAGAATGCTTAAATGTATACGCCCGTGTATGGGAATGATACTAATATGAAGATTATCTAACACATTTTAAGGCATCAGATTATTGGAGGTATTTAATTGGATGAGCATATGCAACGCCGCCTAGACAAGCAGAAGAAATTATTTAATCAATTGGGGATTCATCTGGATGCGCTTACGATCCATGAGAAGGAATTCAATAATAAGCTTCGTGGGTATGACCCAGAAGAGGTAAACAGTTTCTTAGATGAGGTTATTAAAGATTATGAGCGCTTCTATGCCACGATTGCAGACTTAATGGATAAATGGCAAGAGCAGCAGATTGTCATGCGTGATTTGAAAGTTGGAGTTAAACCAGATATCACAGATTCATTCAAAATAGATCCAAGACAATTAGAGAATATTATTGTAAATTTAGAGAACAACATCAAAGAATTAAAAACTAAAGTGAGTCCTGAACAACATTTATATATTGACTAGAGATGGTTACATATTCTTATCTGACAAATCCCCTTTATGCAGTTTCTTCACGTGAGTGAGGATAGCATGAAGGTTTTTTTTATAGGAATAGGGTGGTATGCAATGCAAATCGCTGAAAAAGTCTTTTCACCTATACAAATAAGGTCGTTTTTTGTCGATAAATGTCTTATACTAAAGATAAAAAGGGGACGACATGAATGAAATACTTTAATAATCTGTCTTTATCTACTAAGCTTGTTTCCGTCCTTGGATTACTCATGCTAATGATTTTTGGAGTTATGATTCCTTTAAATCTTCAGCAACTTCAACAAGTGAGTATTGAAAAGGGAGAATTAGAAGCGAAAAATGCTGGGAAACAATATTCTGAGACGTTACAAAATAAATTGGTGAATGCTCAAGCGACACTGCAGGTATTGTTGGAAGTGCTCCAGGAAGCAAGAATAAACAATACAATGTCACGTGAAGATGTTGTATCCATGATGAAGAGTATGCTGGATAAGCGCCCAGAAGTGCTAGGTATTTCAACCTTGTGGGAACCCAATGCATTCGATAATAACGATAAAGAACATATTTCAAAAACAGCTTATGATGATAAAACGGGACGATTTATTCCTTATGTTGTTCGAAGTAATGGAAAGGTAACTGTTGAAGCGCAAAAAAATTATGAGGGAACTGGAGATTATTATTCAGTGCCTAAGAAAACCAAAAAAAATGCATTTCTTGAACCTTATATTTATCAGGTTGGTGGGAAAGACCTTATGATGATGTCTCTAGTCCAACCGATATTGGACAAGGATGGCGCTTATTTAGGGATGGTGGGACTTGATCTTTCACTTGAGGATATGCAAAAAGAGGCTGAGAAATATAAGCCCCTGGGAGGATACGTTTCTCTTATATCCTCTAAAGGTACTTATGTGGCTAATCCGAGTGATCCCGAATCTATTTTGAAATCTTTTGGGGATCAGCCAGATAAAGAAGAGTTATTAAAGAAGGTAATGAATGGAACAAGTACAGTCGGGTATACGTTGAATAGTAAAGATGCTGAGGTTATGAGATCTTTTGAAAGTTTTTATTTACCCGGAACGGATGATGTATGGTACATACAAACGGTTGCAGAAAAAAGTATGATCCTGAAATCTTACTTAGAAAATAGAATCGTCTCCATTATTATTGCTATTGTGGCTATGTTAATTCTTGGGATTCTCACGGTGCTAATGATACGTTATATGGTCGTTCGTAATATCCGAATACTATCGGATAAACTTCGTTTAATGGCTGATGGCGATCTAACGCAAGAGCTCATTGTGAACAATCAAGATGAATTTGGTGTGATGTCTGGGTATTTCAATATCATGACACAGAAGTTGAGAGGAATGTTTCACTTAGTCAATGATTTATCGATGACAGTGGGTGCTGCATCTCAGCAGTTAACGGCTAGTTCTGAAGAGTCTAGCAAAGCGGCAGAGACGATTGCTGAATCCATTCAGCAAGTGGCAGAGGGAGCAGAAACACAAAAGCATTATGCCAAAGAAACGGGCGAAGCTATGACTGAGATGGCTATGGGTGTAAAAAGAATTGCTGAATCATCTGTTGCTGTTTCTTCTTCTGTGGATGATGTAACTTTGCAAACAGAGAAAGGTCATTTACGTATTCGTGAAGCTGTCGGTCAAATGAATCAAGTTCAAGAGGCTGTGGGAGCTACAGAACAAGCCATTCACCGATTGAGTGAAAGATCCGAAGAGATTGGTGGAATGATTGGACTCATTACTAACATCAGTACACAGACCAATTTATTGGCATTAAATGCAGCGATTGAAGCTGCCCGAGTTGGAGAACAAGGAAAGGGATTTGCGGTTGTAGCTACCGAAGTACGGAAATTGGCAGAACAGACAAAATCGGCTGCTGATCAAGTGACTAAATTAGTTGGTGATATACGTAGTGACACTGAACTTGCAGCGCATACAATGGCAATTGGCTCTACCGAGGTGAACAGTGGTGTACAAACCGTAACAGATAGTGGTTACTTGTTTACCTCAATCATGACAGAGATGGCGGATGTCAAGAGCCAAGTTCATGAAGTTTCTGCAGCTGCGGAACAAATGATGGCAAGTTCTGAACAAATTACGGGGAGTGTAGAGCAGTTGGCAGAAATCGCTCACGAATCCTCTTCTAATTCGCATGACGTTGCCGCTGCTTCCGAAGAACAGCTTGCTTCTATGGAGGAAATATCTGCGTCGGCAGATTCGCTCAGTATGTTGGTACAGGAGCTTCTAGAGAAACTATCACAATTTAAAATTTAATAGTTATTAAAGAACCTGAATTCATATTCATCGGATAGGATCCCCTTTAAGTAGACAGTGTGTAACAAGCGCACTACAGTTTACTTGAAGGGGATTTTTATATGGGAGAAAACGCTTAGTCCGGTACAATATCGAATTAAAGTCGTCTCATAAAAGGCTTTATTTAAGCTGTCCACTTGAAGGGGTAACTTCAATAGGGCGGCTTTTTCGTGTTAAAGGAATAGCCCCATTTTAAAGTTATAGCTCTGACCACGTAACGGTAATCGGAGGCTGGTATTGGGGGGAAATCCACTGAATTCTGCTTCTATTCATTTTTTTGAAATATTCAAAATTTTTAATAATACACCCTAAAGGCTTGATGCATATGTGATTTTTTTCGTATACTAGCTTATATGATATTGATAATCATTATCATATAGGTTAGTATATTATCTTAGCAGCACAACTGCTGATCATAACAACAAAGGGAGTGTAAGTGGAAATGTCAGTAATACATATAAGAGATAGACAAGATATTTTAGAAATCGGTTTTTCAGATATCTGCAAGTATCATGGGGGAATTGCGCTTATGGCTGTTGCCGTAGGTTATCGTAGTTTACAGGCAGCCTTCAAAGAATTATTCGATGACGAGATTCCTGAACGTGGAGCTATTTCGATATGTTCTGGGCATGGTGGACCAGGTTTTCGTGATGCATTCGAATTCGTGACACGCGCGGTTACTCGTGGCGCATACCAGGTAGATACAGCCTATCCAGCAGGACAGTATGATCCATACCGACCTCAGGCCTACGCATTTTTGATTACCTCAGAGACGGGAGCCTCCGTCGAGATCGTCCTGAATGAGAATTTTCTTCCTATGACGTTTTATGATTATTTGAAGAAGGGACGGGAAGAGACAATGACACAGGAGGATGTCGCAACATTTGATAAACTTAAGCGGGTATTAGCCGAGCAAGCATTGTCTACCCCACTTGGAGAGCTCTTCACGACACGGAGGATACAATGACAATGACTGCACGTGGGACAACAACTAATGTTGTCATTTTAGATACAGGGTGTTATTTCAGTGAACAGATGGTTCAAGCTGCTAAGCGACAGGATGATTGCTTCGTACTGGATCTCTACGATCTGCCGGAATTCGATTTGTCGTCATATTGTTGTCTGGTTATCGATAGCTATGTCGATCAGGAGTTGCTGTATCGTGAGCGTGAACGGATATGGAAATTTCTGAATCAGGGAAAAGTACTAATCTTTAGTGGACATTTATTTCTTCCTTGGCTTCCAGGAGCTTCGATATTTGTGCCTAAGCAGATTCATAATCATCGTGATTATGAAGTATCCATTGCACAACCGCATCCGATATTTGACAGCGTAAAGCCTGGAGATATGACGTATACGAAGGGTGTTTCAGGTTTTTTTGCAAGGGGACATCATCCTCTTCCGCCACATGCCGAAGTGTTGTTAACATTACCTGGAGGAGAACCAATTACCTATATTGATAGACACAGCACTGAGGGAACGATTCTTGTCCATTCTGGAAATAACCTATTTGCATATAGGAACCCAAGCAGCACAGTGGGTCGAATCGGTAGCCAGTTACAGAATTGGATTGGCGAGGAATACAGGAATATTCAAGAGGGGAAAAGACCGTTATGAGGAAGATTGCTGTTCTATACGGAGGGAATTCTCATCAGTTTCGTACGCTTTATGAGCCTAAGTATCATCGCTATATTCATAGTATTATTTATTTGCCTGAACTTCAATATACGTCTCTCGATGATATCGATGTTCTTCTCATTCCGTCACAGCTTCACCAGTGTCTCGTAAGTGAATCACAACATATCATTGATGCCTTTATTAGTCGCGGGGGCATTGTGACTGCTTTAGGAGCTCAACCGAATCAATGGCTTCCCGGGAATAACTGGGAAATCAGACCAACCAATTTTTGGTGGTGGCTGGAATCTCATGCGCGAAGTGGATTAGTTGCAGAACGACCCGACCATGACTTTTTCCGTTATCTAACACTTAATGATGCTACATGGCATTATCATGGTGTGTTCTTCCCTCCCGCAGGATCGGATATTATTATCAGTGTCGAAGATGGCGGCGCCATTATGTATGTGGATAAAGTGAGTACGGCAGGTACACTTATTATGACGACATTAGACCCTGAGTATCATTATGGATCTTATTTCATGCCTGCAACGGAGCGTTTTCTGGATGGGTTTCTTCCGTGGCTTGCAGAAGGGAAACTATAAGAAGTAGCAATATCAATAGTGATCTTAATAGAGAGATAACAAATTTAAGGAGTGGACATCATGATAAACCGCAATAAATTCAGCCTGTTGATCCTGTTCTGTATAGTAGCAATCGTCACGGGGTGTTCGTCGAATGGGAAGACCTCTGAGGTTCAACAAGTTACAACCGAAGTAACTACAACAGCGGATACAATCAAGGATACATCGGCAACTTCTGATCCCATTTCCCAGTTGCGTATGTCTTGGGGTAACAGTGGCTATCCTTCCCCCTTTGCCTTTAGTTCATCAGGACCTGGTGGCTTCCTACGTAACTCCTTCCTATTCGATACGTTAACTTGGAAGGATGAGAATGGAGTTATTCCATGGCTAGCGAAATCATGGAGCATTTCGGAAGATGGCCTTCAATATACATTTGAATTGGAGGAGAATGTCCTATGGCATGACGGTCATTCGCTCACAGCGGATGATGTCGTATTCAGCTTTGAATATTATCAAATACATCCCTTTATGTGGACAGGTGACATCAGTCAGATCCAATCTGTAACGGCTATCGATGATCATAAAGTTCAATTCACATTGAATAATGGTTATGCGCCCTTTTTGAGCGATTTGGTAGGTATCGTGCCTATCATTCCTAAGCACGTGTGGACAAATGTGGATAGTCCGTTAGAGTTCCGCGATCCTTCCGCTCTTGTCGGTACGGGTCCCTACACACTGAAGCAGTATGATGAGAAGTCTGGACAATATTTGTTTACTGCAAATAATCATTATTTCAAAGGAAAAGTACTGGTGAAGGAAGTGGCATACTTAAACCCTGAGAATAAGATACTCGCATTGCAAAAAGGGGAAATAGATACAGCTATGTTGACCAATTATTCTGAGGTTCAACAATTACAGAAAGAGGGATTTGATGTAATCAAGAGCGCACCGACCGGCAGTGCGTTACGTTTAACATTTAATCTAGATCATCCTCAATTGAAGGATAAGCGTCTGCGTCAGGCAATGGCTTATGCGCTCGATCGCGCTGAAATGGCACAGAAGATTAGCGGAGGCGATCCAATAGTTGGAAATGCCGGTATCATTCCTCCAGATTCACCATGGTATAACTCTTCTGTGAAACAATATGAATATAATACTACGGAAGCAGAGCGTATTCTTGATGAGCTTGGATATGCCAAGAATGCCAATGGAGAACGCGATGGGTTGAAGCTGAATGTAATGGTATCTTCCAATTCACCGGAGGCACAGGTGATGCAGGAAATGCTTAAGAAGGTAGGCATTGTACTGAATATTCAGCAAATAGATTCGGCAACGTTCACTACAGCTATGGGAGAGAATAAATATGATATGGCCATAACCGGGCATATTGGATTAAGTGGAGATCCTGATTATTTGCGGTTATGGTTCCTTGGTGAGGCCAGCAATACTTGGGCAGCAAGAGAGAAGCAGTTTGATAATCCCGAGTTCCAGCAGTTAGCAATCGAGCAGATGTCAGAATTAGATGAAGATAAGCGGAAAGAAATTGTTGGAGAAATGCAGAACATCCTGGCAGAGGAACTACCTACTCTCGTTCTTTATCATCGTCCATTCTATTACTTGTTTAAATCAAGTAGCTTCAATGGGTGGTTCAATACAGCCGGTGGTATAGCGGATGGAATTCCACTATGGGATAACAAGGCAGCGCTGATCGATGAGGATAATTAGACAGGCAGTTACGTATGTTAGTGTTTTGATATTCGTCGTGCTACTCAACTTTTGGCTTCCCCGGATTTTGCCAGGTGGACCCGTCGATTTCCTCATCGGTGGTGGAAAACAAGGAGTGGTATTTGTTTCTGAAGTTCAAAAGCAGGCGTTGCTCCAGTATTATCATCTGAACGACACGTTATGGGTACAATTTACGCAGTATTTGAAGGGATTGTTCACGTTTGATTTCGGATTGTCGTTTACTTATAAATCTCCAGTCTATGACGTTATTTCGATCCGATTGCCTTGGACGTTGCTTATTGTGGGTATATCCACTCTTCTTTCCATTATTATTGGATTGGCTCTGGGGCTGTTATCAGCGTGGAAGCATCCTAGACGTATTGATCGCCTGATTTTTATCGTTATGATGGTACTCAGCGCAGTACCAGAGTTCTTGATCGGAATGATTCTACTCATCGTATTCTCTGTAAATGGAGGTTTACTCCCCCTCAGTGGGGCAGAGACAGCGTTCCTGTCGTCAGAGAATGGACTTGATCGTATATTAGATGTAGCCAAGCATGCTTTACTACCCATCACTACACTAACGGTGGGTAGTCTTGCGGGTCTGTACCTATTAATGCGTAATGAAGCCATTCGAGTGTTTCAAGAGCCGTTTATTGAATTCGCGGCTGCGAAGGGCATTGGAGAACGTGCTGTCTTGCTTAGGCATGTAGCTCGTAATTCGGCACTTCCGCTCGTAACTATTATCTTCATACGAATAGGCGGACTGTTGGCTGGTTCTGTCATTGTGGAGACGGTATTCTCATATCCTGGGATTGGCAAGTTACTGCAAGAGGCTATTCTCGCAAGGGACTATCCCTTGCTCCATGGGCTATTCCTAATGATGACAGTGAGCATACTTTGCTTGAATATGTTAGCAGATCTCATTTATCCTCATCTTGATCCGCGCATACGTGCCGCACATAAGGGGGGTCAGTCATGAAATGGAGCAAAGCAGTAGGAGGAACCATTCTGACTCTGTTTATAGCAGTAGCCATATTCGGACCATCGGTGACTTTGTATGGACCGTTTGCCCTGAGTGGTGAGCGTTTCATGACGCCTTCCAAAGAACACTGGTTAGGTACTAACATGCTAGGACAGGATGTGTTCAGTGGATTTGTTCATGGGGCACGCACAACGTTATTTGTTGGATTGTTCGTATCACTACTAAGTACGTTCTTAAGTGGCTTTCTGGGTTTACTGTCGGGTTACCTGAAGAAGCTCGATCTGATCCTCAACTCGTTTGCCAATATGTTGTTAGTGCTTCCTTCACTACTGCTTATTCTAATTGTGGCCTCTTTCACCGGTGGGGGAATATGGCAACTGATCTTTACACTGGGTCTGCTAACATGGCCGGCATATATGCGCTTAATTCGTGCATCGGTATTGTCTTTGAAGGAACGAGAATTTGTGAAATCGGCGCTACTGTTTCAAGGGAATACGTTATATATTCTACGTAAACATGTGCTCCCTTTCATATGGCCCCTTCTACGAACAAAATTTGTGATGTCATTCAGACAAGCTGTTGTCATGGAGGCAAGTCTTTCATTTATCGGTATCGGCGATCCGAATGTTCCTTCATGGGGGAAAATACTCCAGCAAGCGTTCGGAAGTGGTGAAACCTGGATGACCAATGTATGGCAGTGGACAGTACTTCCACCAGTAGTGGGAATATTATTAGTTACTGTCGGCTTGGCATTATTGGGAGAAACCAGTGATTCTCATAAGAAGGTAGTAAAGGCAACAAGAAATAAGATAAAGACAGACCCGAAGCCAATATGGACTACAAGTGCAGCTATTGTATGTGATCAACTGAGTGTAACGTATGGGGATCGTCCTATCGTGCATCCCATGTCATTCTCTGTAGCTGCTGGAAGTGTTACCGCGTTGATAGGTGAGTCGGGATCGGGCAAAACAACACTAGCTAAAGCGATTTACGGATTATTGCTGGAGGGTGAGGTAAAGGGAGATGTCTATATTGGAGGGAAGCACATATATGACGGTGTAGGGCAGGATCGCATGCAACGATGGGTGGATGCGGCTTACATATTCCAGGATCCTAGAACTAGCTTCAATCCGCTTCTAACGATCGGTAAGCAGTTTATAGAGGCTATTCCTGAGAAACAATCAGCTCATGATAAACGAGTGCGGGCTGTTCAAGGATTGCAGGAGGTACAGCTTGACGAGAGGGTACTAGACTGCTATCCGCACGAACTTAGTGGCGGGATGTTAAGTCGGGCTTTGATCGCACTTGCGCTGATTAACAAACCTGGGGTGCTGATTGCAGACGAACCAACAGGGGCGCTAGATCCGATTGTGAAGCGGGAAATCTTAGAGCTGCTCGTGGCTAAAGTCAGGGAGCATGGAATGACATTGCTACTAATTACTCATGATATGTTAGCTGCTAAACATGTTGCCAATAATATCATGGTACTCCAGCATGGAAAGGTGATTGATTATTCTATCAATGAAGACTGGTCTCAGAGTAAGAAAGATATCGGTATAAATGGGCCATCAGAAGAAAGAATAGCGGAGGAAATAGGATGTTGAATGTGCAGAATGTGACCAAGGAATTTGGGAAGAGGGGCAAGAAGCTTATAGCTGTAAAGGACGTTACTTTAACACTGCTTGAGAATGAAATATTCGCCTTGATTGGCGAGAGTGGATCAGGAAAATCGACTCTGGCAGAAATCATCGTCGGCTTAGAAAGACCGACGCAAGGAGAAGTGGTATGGCAAGGAGAAGGGGACTCTCATTCTCATCAGGCTGCACGGATTCAAATGGTATTTCAGAATCCCGACCGATCGCTTAATCCTTATTGGAAAGTAAAAGATCTAATTGCCGAGCCGCTTGTTCTTAACCATTATTCACGTTCTGCAGTCTCTACGCGTGTTGAAGAGATGTTGGAGAAGGTTCGCCTACCGAAGGATCTGCTGGAGCGCAGAGCCTCTGAGTGTTCTGGAGGGCAGAAACAGCGCATAGCCATTGCACGCGCACTTACTCTCTCACCAACTTTACTTATTGCCGATGAGATTACATCAGCACTTGATCCAAAGACGGAGCAAGAAATATTAGATTTACTTCTCTCACTGAAGCGTGAACAGAAGATGTCAATTCTATACATTACGCACCGTCTGGAGACCATCAGCGGGTTCGCTGACCGTGTAGCCGTGATGAAGGATGGGTCCATTCTGGAAGAAGGTTATACAGATGCCCTATTAAAAAATCCGAATTCAGATTATACAAAGGCATTGCTGGCGGCATGCTCTTATTCCTAATATAATGAAAGCTTTATAAACAAGGACATTCCTTAACCATCAGGAATATCCTTGTTTAAAATATAAGAAAGGTTAAGTTTTCACTATATTTTGCTTATATTTCTACGAGAAGGGGCTGTCCCAAAAGTCATTTGAAATGGCTAGGGATAGCCTCTTTTGTTTTGTGTGAGAAGTTTAGTGTTTTGGGAGGTCGCTCCACGAACGGATCGTTTCTCCAATCGTTGTGGTCTCCAAATTTCTGAATAAAACTCGCGAAGCGGTTGAAATTCGGGGACCAAGGCATATGCTTACGGAGTAGCTTTCCTTCGGAAAGCTTTAGGCGACCGCTACCGCTTTCCCGAAATCGTTCCGTCCTCTCCGCGGCTTCCAGCAACGTATGTTCAATCTTTTTAATAAAGCAAAAAAACCGCTCTTTTTGGTGAAATGGAAGTCCACCAACCAAACCAAAAGGAGCGATTTCTTTGTACATTCAATATACCATGTTCGAATCTATTGAACATAACATACAACAATGAAATAGTTACTATTCACTAAGTCATATCAAGTAATAATAGTAATAGTTGGAGTAGAAATCGTAGGTTGAGTGGTTATAGTTGATGCTGCATTTCCGAAGTTTGCTATTTCTAGCAAAATGGGCACATTTACGGAAACATCAGTTGTATTTAATACTAAACTAGCTGTTGTTAGCGTAGATAGCGCACCTTGTTGGAGTACACCATTAATGTAGACATTGTAATAGTCATCTACAGTTAATGCGGGCAGAGCAACGATGGGGGCATCGTTATCGTCAGCAAAACTTGCTGCAGGAATAGTTGTATTTGTTGTTATCATTCCAGCAGTTATGGTTGCGAAGTAACGAGATACGGTTGGGTTAACGTTGGTAGTAATAACTCCACCAGTCGCAACCGGAGTAGTAGATGTAGCCGTATAGACCGGTTTAATAACAGGCATGGGATCACCCCCTCTCATTTATAAATAACCAAAAGATTTTTTGGTTATACAATAGTTAATGTAAAAAAGAGCGATTCGAAACGGCGTATCTACTATTATTTATTTAAATCATATGGATTTTGAAGATGTCCAATCCTCCACATAGGTAAACAACATACTATGAATCAATAAGATATGAGGAGGTGTTCTAATTGGCAGGTCGTGAGAACAATAACAAAAAAAAAGTGAAAAAAAATAAAGTGAAAACTAAAAATAGTCCTAAGCATCGAAAAAATAGTAGCGTGAAGATATGTACTAGGAGAATCTTAAAAAAACCAAGACCAAAACCAAAATCACAACTAATTGTAAAAGGTGGGCTCATCTGCTGTAAAGTAGTTAAACCTAGATGTAGGTTAAGGATTCAAAATTCTCAAGGACCTCAAGGACCTCAAGGTATGAGAGGGGATCAAGGTCCTGTAGGATTGCAAGGTCAACAAGGGATTGCAGGAGCTACTGGCTCTCAAGGAAATGAGGGGGCTGTAGGTCCTGAGGGAATCGCTGGGGTTACGGGTCCTGTAGGACCTCAGGGTCCGCAAGGCATTCAAGGTTTGGCAGGGATACAAGGTCCGCAAGGTATTCCGGGTCCTCCAGGGCCACCGGGTACGATATCGGCGATCTCCATTATTCCTAGTGCGAAAAGATATTTTTACTTTGCTACTTTCGATATTGAGTCTCCAATAGTCATCCAAGCTAATCAATTCTTTGATGATGAGGGGAATTTAAGCCATAGTTTTAAGGGTATTGGCATTAATAGTTATTCAAATGTAACTATCAATGGGATTTTACAAGAGGGCAGTTTATACATTCTAACTGAAAAGACTTTGAATCTGAATGTTAATGAAGATATTATTTATTTAGGTACGCCAATTATTCTTGAAATCGTTCAATTTGTGGCACAAATCGTTTCATAAAGAGAATAATCCAGTGCTTTATAAATTAACTAAACAACGCCAATCGTATGAGATTGGCGTTGTTTTACATAATGTTGTAATTTGTACAATTTTAATTTTTGATTTATGCAGGATGAATTCTAGGCTTCCCGAATATAGTTTGTTAGAATATTTCACGGGAGGTTGTACAATTGAATATGCTAAATAAACAATCTAAGAGCTCTAGCTTGTTAGTGGTTCTTCATCTTTTTCTCGGTATAAGTGCTGTGATGGGTGGATTGGCAATCATGGGAATAGTAATTTGATTCAAGTAGTAACGCTGCTACCGTAAGTACAACAGAAATATCAAGTGTAGCAAGATGATCAATCTGTTTGATACTTGGTAGTTAGTTAAAGCGTAGCTCCCAGCGCGCGGTGTGGCGTTGCATAGAATAAATGAAATAAATGTGGGGTGGAGCGATTGGTTTCTGTGAAATTGAATGAGGAGTTAATACATAGAATTGAACGTTCTGAAATAACATATATGGTGGATCGAATGAGAGCAATACAACAACGTCAAGGAAACCCAGAAGGTATTGAACTGAAGGAGTATAATGGAGCGGTTGCTATGACAAGTAGAACGATGCCATGGTCGCAATTTAATACGATCAAAGGAATAGGGGCTCTAATTCATAATCAGTGCTTGCCGAAAACAGGATGCTATGCTGATCGTAGCGGAGAGGACGGAATTGTCTTGTAGAAGCGAAGCGTTCGCCTTTGCCCCTAAATTTTTACCGCAAACAGCGGTATATTCAAAAAATTTGGGGGGCAACAGCGATCGGAAGGACAATCCGTCCGCGTAGCGGTCAGTTATTAACACGATACATTTTTCAAGCACTGATTTTGGTGTTGAGCCGGAATAGGTGAACACAATCTGGATCAGCTTGATGAAATAATTCATTTTGTTCATACATCTCATCGTAAAGTGCAGCTCGAAATCGTTCCTTCTAAAGCGAGTCCTATGTTATTAAAAGCGTTATCAGAAAAAGGATTATATCAGTCTGGATTTCATACTTCATTATATAAACTCCTAACTCCTGACCATGGGATCGACCCTAGAAAAGCTGACCGATTCCAATGTCATTCAAATTAGAGAGCTTTCTCAGAGTGAAGCTGAACTGTACGCTACAATTCACTGCCGGGTACTGGATTATCGGACGAAGGAATTCCCTACATCTTTCAGAATAATCAAGTGCTATTTGCTAGATCTGGTTGGAAGTTTTTCCTTGGGCCTGTTCATAATCAACCAGCAGGAGTCGGCGTGATGTATATTGAGGAAGGCGTAGGTTCTTGCACATTTGCAGCTACACTCCCTGAATTTAGACGGCAGGAAATACACGCTGCCTTATTACAAGCAAGAATGGAAGAGTCCATACAGAGTGGATGTGATTTATTGGTGAGCCAAGCAGGATCCGTATCACAGAGTCATCGAAATATGGAACAAGTAGGGTTGAAAATTGCTTATACAAGAGCCATGTGGACAGAGAAATAAAGGTGAAACAGCTCAACGGTAATATCTAGACGTTGGTTAATCAACCATGGAAAGAGTTGTAATTAAATATTGCAAAAAGGAGACCATACTATGCAGAGTGAGCATAAAGTCATAGCATATGGTAGAACTGCAGAATTGTTAGCCTATCATAATAATTGTGTGTTAAAGCTATTTAGAATAGGGATACCAGCAAATTTGGCGGAAGAAGAATTTCGTATAAGTGTAAGCGTATATGAATCAGGTTTTTCAACTCCCCAACCGCTTGAGATCGTTGATTATCATGGTCGAAAGGGTATTGTTTATGAAAGAGTAACGGGAGCTACAATGCTCAAAATCATAGCTAAGAAACCATGGACTATGAATAAACAGTCCGCTAGAATGGCGCAAATACATGCAGATATGCATAGTAAGCATGTTGCCGGTCTGCCTAATCAAAAAGATGTATTAATGGGACGAATTGAAGAAGCTCCAATACTCAGTAGAGATGAGAAACAAATCATTGTTCATTATCTGCAGAGTCTTAAGGAAGACAGGAAGTTATGTCATGGTGATTACCATCCAGATAATATTATGATAGATGAAAGGGAATGGACAATCGATTGGATGACTGGAATGAGTGGCAATCCTGCTGGAGATGTGGCTCGAACGGTGTTACTGTTGAAATTAGGAACTATGCCAGAAGAAACACCCAAATTATTGCTGTACTTAACGACATGGATAAGAAATCAATTACTCAAACAATATATTTCCCATTATTTACAAAAGACATATATCAGCTATGAAGAAATAGAACATTGGATGCTACCCATTTCAGCAGCTCGTTTAACCGAATGGATACCTGAGAAAGAGAAGCAGGAAATTGTAAATCTGATTAGACAGAAATTGAGTGCATTATGACGACCAACGTTACTCTGAGGGAGATAGAATAGTAGCTGGTTTATTACAAAGTTAATTGAATTGGATGGAAAAGTGAAAAAGAGGTATTGGATAGATCATCACTATAGTTAAATGGGGGAGAAATATGATCAGCAGCTGTTATATTTTGAAAGACGAATTAAGTAAGATTAAAGCAAATCAATACAAGGTTCCTGTAAATCTGAATGCATTTGATCTAGCTGTAGATATGATGGAACATATTGGCGATGTTGATTCTGAACTACGTGACAATCTTATTTATTCTACAATTTTAAATTGGGTAACTCAGGATGTATTTAATACTCAGCAGATGCGAGAGTTGTTAAATATAAGTCTTGATGACCAGCATTTATTTTGGAAAATAGGAGAGATAGGTACGGATTCGGTATTTACGCGTTCCTTTTCCATGTTGATGATTCCGCTCGTTCTTGATATGGATAGGAAATACCCTTTTCTAGCTCAAGAAGAAGTTAGGATGATTAAGAACAAATTGTTGAACTATATTATGCTTGAGAAAGATAGGAGAGGATATGTTGAGAATAAGGGCTGGGCACATGCTATAGCTCATACAGCAGATGCACTCGAAGATCTCTCACAATCGATCCATATGGATGAAACTTGCTTAATCGAAATTCTACATGCTATACATGAAACAATTGCTGTGAATGATTATTTATATATCAATGGTGAGGATGAAAGAATGGTAACTGCAACGGTGAGTATTTTCAAACGTAATGTACTTGAAGATATGGACATTAACGGCTGGATTCATAGTTTTAGTAAGGCAGGGAAACTTGGGAAGCATCCCGAAGATGACTTTCTGCATAAGAATATCAAATGTTTCTTAAGAAGCCTTTATTTTAGATTAGTGGAAGATAATCAACTCAGAAGATTTACAGATACGATTGTAGCGACTATACGTTCGATCGATGCTGAATAATAAAGGTGTTATGCCTTAAGTTGAAGCTTATATGAAAAAACTTAGAACGGATGTGTATAGAGGGTTAAATCAACGGAATTGCGACTATAAAATTATAGTTGCAATAGTCCTCTTCACGTTGTAAAATACATATTAGATTGTTACACAATATTGCGCGCGTATGGCGGAATTGGCAGACGCACTAGACTTAGGATCTAGCGTTTTACGACGTGGGGGTTCAAGTCCCTCTACGCGCATTACTTACGGAAAAACCTTGTATATCAAGGTTTTTTTGTCTTTCTAAGACATTTCAAAATTGCAAAGAATGTATATTCAATTCATTGGGTATAGACGAAGGAGAACATTAACTGAGCAAATTTACATATTAAATGAATCCTGTACTGAAAAACTTGTAAGCGCATTATGGCCATGAGCCTAGAAAAAGAAGAAAGCATTTTATAAATCTCGCTTCGTATCTATTTTAAAGGCGAGAATAAAGGGTGTTTAAAAAAGTAACATATTCCACGGTCTTAGCAAGTCATTTTATGTCATAATTAGTGATATGAAATGACTTGTTTTTTGATGCAAACTCATAATAGCTATTTTTTTATTTAATTGACATCCATTATTAAATGGGTTACTTTTTATTTATATGTTACCTAAATATTTACTTAAATTTTGTTTTGATATACAAAAACATTGATTTTTATGTGAGGTTATCTTTCCTTTAAAGGGAGTCAAATGTGACTATATTTCCGTTGGTTTTATGCAATCCAGTCTCTAATTGCGAGACTGGATATTTTACTGCTGTACAGATTTGGTTTTTGGATAACTATAATCAAGTACAGCTCATATTAATGTAAAGTTAATCAGCAGAATGAGCAGATGGAGGATCAGAGAAATGAAGCTATTTGAAGCTATGGAACAGCATGACTATGAAGAGGTAGTATTTTGTCAAGACAAGCAGTCGGGGTTAAAAGCGATCATCGCTATTCACGACACTACTCTTGGACCTGCACTTGGAGGTACGAGAATGTGGACATATGCTACAGAAGAGGCGGCTATTGAGGATGCACTCAGACTAGCCAAAGGTATGACTTATAAGAATTCTGTCGCGGGTCTGAATTTCGGCGGTGGTAAAACAGTCATTATTGGAGATCCCCGTAAAAATAAGAATGAAGCTATGTTCCGTGCCTTCGGTCGCTATATCCAAGGGTTGAATGGTCGTTATATTACAGCAGAAGATGTGGGTACAACGGTTGCAGATATGGATATCGTCTATCAGGAAACCGATTATGTAGCGGGGATCTCTCCAACATTTGGTTCTTCGGGTAATCCTTCCCCAGCAACAGCTTACGGGGTATATCAAGGTATGAAAGCCGCAGCTAAAGAAGCTTTTGGATCGGATTCACTAGAAGGTAAGGTCGTGGCTGTCCAAGGGGTAGGGAATGTAGCGTTGAGCCTCTGTAAGCATTTACATCAAGAAGGTGCACAGCTAGTTATTACAGATATACATAAAGAGGCTGTTAAACGTGCGCTGGAGTTATTTCCTGCCAAAGTGGTGGACCCCAATGAGATTATAGGTGTGGATTGTGATATTTATTCTCCATGCGCATTGGGAGCTACGATTAACGATGAATCTATTCCTTTGCTAAAAGCAAAAGTGATTGCAGGTTCTGCAAATAATCAGTTGAAAGAAGCTCGTCATGGGGATGCAGTTCATGAATGGGGTATATTCTATGCACCTGATTATGTCATCAATGCCGGAGGCGTTATTAACATTGCTGATGAATTCAATGGTTACAATGCAGAGCGCGCGATGAGTAAGATAGGCGATATTTACCATAGTATTACTCGTGTGTTTGATATATCTAAACGGGACAATGTGCCAACTTATGTGGCGGCAGATCAATTGGCACTTGAACGTATTGAAGCATTGAGACATTCACGCAAACAATTTCTACAGAATGGCAATCACATTTTTAGTAAAAGAAGAACGCACGCATAAGGTTCACAAAATATTAAGAGCGATAATTATTAAAAGCAATGCACATTTATTTGTGCATTGCTTTTTGTTTTAGTGAATGATGAAGAGGGAATGTGCTAGTATGGATATATTAACCATAGAAATAAATGTCGGATCATAAAAGTGCGTAGCGTTCAGCCGACATGGTATGGAGTTGAGCTGAGTCATAGAATCAAAGGAATTTTGTGTTTTTGGATTGGAGATTGACATATCTGAGTTGTTATATGTTTTGATAAATACCTTAAAATGGGTTTAATCCGTGGAAATATTAATTATACATGATTGTTATGGAAATTCGGAGTCACTATTCATTATAATAGAAGATAGATTGTTTCTAAAAGAGAGGATGTATGTACTCATGAAATTTAGCGAATATCGTTATGAACGCCCTAACTTAGAAGAAGTGGAACAGAAATTCAAGTCATTGCTCAGTGAATTTAACAATGCCAGTAGCTTTATAGAGCAGGATCAGATCATGACATCTATTAATAAACTACGTAGCGAAATTTCGACACAAGGAGAAATCGTAGGCATTCGCCATTCTATGGATACCCATGATGCGTTCTATAAGGCAGAACAGGATTACATGGATGAGACTGAACCGGTCATTCAGGAATACATAACGGAATTTTACCGAGGGCTTGTCAACTCTAAGTTCAAAGTGGACCTCGAGAACAAATGGGGAAGTCAACTCTTTCAGTTAGCTGAACTTTCACTCAAGACGTTCAAACCTGAGATCATAGAAGATCTACAGCTTGAGAATAAGCTAACAACAGAATATTCACAGCTTATTGCATCTGCTAAAATTATGTTTGAAGGTGAGGAACGTACATTACCTCAATTGATTCCGTTCGAACAATCCACGGATCGAGATATGAGACGTCGCGCTGCGGAGGCAAGATTCGGATTTATGGCTGAGAATGAAGAGACCTTTGATCGTATTTATGATGATTTGGTAAAAGTACGGACGAAAATGGCTCATAAGCTTGGTTTTGATGATTATATTGGACTGGGTTATGCACGTATGAATCGTACAGATTATAACGCAGAGATGGTCGCTAATTTCAGAGACCAAGTGTTGGAACATATTGTTCCTGTAGCAGCTAAGTTGAAGGAACGTCAGAAGACTCGTATCGGTGTAGAGCAAATGTACTATTACGATGATGCCTTCAGCTTCAAATCAGGAAATGCTACACCTAAAGGAGATCCGGAATGGATTCTTCAGAATGGTTCGAAGATGTATAGTGAATTGTCACCAGAAATGACTGAGTTTTTTACGTATATGGTCGATAATGAATTGATGGATCTCGTTAGCAAGAAAGGGAAACAAGGTGGGGGTTACTGTACGTTTTTAAGTGAGTATGGTTCACCTTTCATTTTCTCCAATTTCAATGGAACTTCAGGTGATATTGACGTTCTAACCCATGAGGCAGGTCATGCCTTCCAAGTGTATGAGAGTAGACATTATGAGGTACCGGAATACAATTGGCCTACTTTTGAAGCAGCAGAAATACACTCCATGAGTATGGAATTCTTCACTTGGCCTTGGATGGAGCTCTTCTTCAAGGAGGATGCAGAAAAATATCGGTTCAACCATCTCGCAGAATCATTATTATTTATCCCTTATGGGGTTGCGGTGGATGAATTCCAACACTATGTATATGGAAATCCAGAGGCAACACCAGCGGAACGTAAGAGTGCATGGCGTTCTCTTGAGAAGAAATACTTGCCTTACCGTGATCAGGAGAATAATGATTATTTATTACGTGGTGGGTTTTGGCAGAAGCAGGCTCACATCTTCGAAATGCCATTCTATTATATCGATTACACGCTTGCTCAGATCTGCGCAATGCAATTCTGGAAACGCATGAACGAGGATTGGAAATTAGCATGGGTAGATTATTTGAAATTGTGCCAATCTGGAGGAAGTCAGTCTTTCACAGGGCTAGTTAAAGTTGCAGGTCTAATCTCTCCTTTCGAGAATGGATGTGTAGCTTCTGTTATTGGTCAGATTGAGAATTGGCTGGATGGCATAGAGGATCATCTTTTGTAAAAAAATATAAAACATAACACAAACCACATATGAAATTTCATATGTGGTTTGTGTTATGTTAATAATGTCCTGTTTAGGTTTTATCTGATAGTATCTTAGCGGGGATTGATGGGTAGCTGTGTCGGTATGCTTTATTGCTCAGTATCACTAAACTGAATGGACTGTAATTTATCATTTAGAGGATTGAAGGTAATCGTTACAAATACGCCGAATTCTTTATCTCCTTTTTGGAGTATGAGTTTAAATTTTTCTGTAGCTGTGTTCGTAGAGATCGTTGTACGCCCCAAATGAAGATAATCAACAACCGAGGCCTCATATCTCTTATGAGCTTCATGGACTGCAAGGTTACCCCATTTGGCATACGCTGGATCAGCGTAGATCATGCCCGATGTGATGATGGAGATCGATAACAGTGTCATTAGAATACAAGATACGATTTTTTTAGAATGATTATGGATGTGTTTGTCCTCCTTGTTGTGTGAAGGTTGAAATTATTATTTGATAGTTAGCCGTTATTATTCATGAATAAATTTTTTTAGCGGCCTGAGTAGGTAGGTTATCACTTATCAGTTTCTAGACTTCCGCAGTTTAAATCTTTAAACAAACCCTTGATATAACTGGGTAAACTAGCGGTCCAATCTTGTAGTTGACAAAAAACAGACGTTTTGTTCTTCGTCGTCTTTGCTTGGGTCATTTCGAGGAATAAAACCATGAGTTGCTGAAGC
The DNA here is from genome assembly GCA_036496075.1 of Paenibacillus sp. Taxonomy (GTDB): domain Bacteria; phylum Bacillota; class Bacilli; order Paenibacillales; family Paenibacillaceae; genus Paenibacillus_AQ. The sequence continues at coordinate 31,343 of DASXLR010000159.1, forward strand.
GCAGTCTGGAAATCTAGATCGCGGACTTCATCGGCAAAGAGAAAGAAAAGTCCACCCAGTGTTCGGTTGCCATTGGTTTGCCGTCGTTCATATTCCATCGCTAAATAGCGGCTACAATGGTTGGTGGTATGGCTAATCAGTTGGTCAAACAAACGACCTTGAAACTCTGTTCCCAGTTTCAAAAATCTTTTTGTTACCTTGAAGAAGGTCTCTATGCTCCAGCGCATCCCGTAAATCCGTACGATTTCAGCAGAATCAAAGGTTACTTCTGTGCTCAAAATCGCAAGCCATTCCTGTCGTTTATTCCGGTTTCGTATAAAAACCATTTTTACAGGCAGACCGCAGGTCGTGTGGACGATCATGGAACTCTTTATGTCCGAATTCTTATGTTTGGAAGGCTTTGAAAGACTTCGCGTAACGTCATTCGTTGTCCCTGAACGAGGTATCGCTGCTTCATTTCCTTCACCATGCCAATCACACAAAGGCCTTTATCT
>DASXLR010000160.1:0-12679 GCA_036496075.1 Paenibacillus sp.
TAAGAGAGGCTATTTCAGGACTGGAGGCTGAACATGATGAAGCTGGAAATATACTGAAGAAATTGCGTGAAATTACGAATGGTTTCACACCTCCAGTTAACGCCTGCACAACCTATCGATTGACGTATGAGCGTCTTGCTGAGTTAGAACGAATGACTTATGAACACGTTCACTTAGAGAACAACATTCTATTTCCACGTTATCCTCAAGCTTAGGGGAAAATCGGTAAGGATAGTTTCCTTTATTTACGAAGCTATTCTTACATTTTTCATAAATTCACGAAAAATTTGTGAATAAATTCACAAAGAAAAGCTTTAAATTTGATATAATCATATTATAAAGTTAGGTAAGAAAGGAAGGAGAACTTCTTATGATACAAACAAAAAGAGAGAAACTAGTAGTGATTGGAAATGGTATGGCCGGCATTAGTGCGGTGGAGCAAATTTTAAAGCTAAAAAGTTCTTTTGATATTACAGTGTTCGGTAGTGAACCTCATCCTAACTACAATCGGATTATGTTATCTTATGTGCTAGAAGGTAGTAAAGCCATCGATGATATCGTCCTAAACGACTGGAATTGGTATGAAGACAATCAAATTACGCTACACACAGATACTACTGTACTCAAGATCGATGAGGTAAATAAGCAAGTTGTTACAGAAGATGGATTAAGAGTTTCTTACGATAAGGTCATTATCGCAACTGGCTCGAATCCTTTTATTCTTCCCGTACCGGGGAGTGATAAGAAGGGTGTTGTTGGCTTCCGGGACATTAATGATTGTAATCAAATGCTCCTCGCTGCTCAGAAGTATAAGAAAGCTGCAGTTATTGGTGGGGGATTATTAGGACTAGAAGCAGCTAAGGGTCTTGTGAATCTAGGTATGGATGTAACGGTTGTTCATTTAATGGAAGATTTGATGGAACGTCAATTAGATCATAGTGCATCGTTGATGCTAAAGAATGAATTGGAACGTCAAGGAATTAAGTTTGCTATGGGCAAACAAACAGTTGAAGTTATGGGTGAAGAACATGTAAGCGGATTACGCTTCAGTGATGAGAGTACACTTGAGGCACAGCTCGTCGTGATGGCTGTAGGGATTAAACCTAACGTAGCTATGGCTCAAGAGAGTGGTATTGATGTAGGCAGAGGTATTCTAGTAGATGATTATATGCTTACATCTATGGATGGCGTATATTCAGTTGGAGAATGTACTGAACATAGAGGCGTATGCTACGGGCTGGTAGCGCCACTCTTTGAACAAGGGAACGTGTTAGCGAAACACTTATGTGGTGTGGATACACTTCCTTATGAAGGGTCGGTAGTGTCGACCAAGCTTAAAATTTCTGGGGTTGATGTATTCTCAGCAGGGGAATTTATTGAAGGACCGCAACATACGGTGATTGCTGCAAAGGACGACTGGAAGAGAACCTATAAGAAAATCCTTCTTCATGATGATGTAATTGTCGGCGCTGTCTTGTTCGGAGATGTGACGGAATCTTCTAATTTACAGAAATTAATTAAACAGCAAACACAGATGACAGACGATATTTATGCCACGGTTATGGGTACAGGGTGTTGCGGTGGTGGAGCTAAGAAACAATCCTCGGTTGAAACGATGGCAGATGATGAGATTGTGTGTGGTTGTAATGGTGTTACCAAGAAAACGATCGTAGACGTTATAACAGATCAGGGATTAACGACTGTAGACGAAATCAAAGCCTGTACAGGTGCAACTCGCTCTTGCGGGGGGTGTAAGCCCGTTGTAGAGCAGATATTGCAATACGTGCTTGGAGATGGTTTCAAAATAGCAGCTAAACAAGGGATTTGTGGCTGTACAACAATGGATCGTGATGAGGTAGTAGCGGAAATAAAGGATAAGGGCTTGAGTACAACTCGGGAAGTTATGAATGTACTTGGCTGGGATAATCCTGAAGGTTGCTCGAAGTGTCGTCCAGCGATCAACTATTATCTAGGAATGATTTATCCTGAAACCCATGAGGATGAGAAAGAATCCCGGTTTGTTAATGAACGCATGAATGCCAACATTCAGAAGGATGGGACCTACACAGTTGTTCCAAGAATGTATGGAGGGGTAACTACACCGATGGACCTCAAAATAATTGCAGATGTTTCGTTGAAATATGATGTGAAAGTGATCAAATTTACTGGAGGAACACGTCTCGCTTTAATCGGAGTACAGAAAGAAGATCTTCCTAAAGTGTGGGAAGAGCTAGATATGCCTTCGGGTTATGCCTATGCCAAATCACTACGTACGGTTAAAACATGTGTAGGTAATCAATTTTGCCGATTTGGTACACAGGATTCCATGGGAATGGGGGCTATACTAGAACGTAAATTTGAGCGTCTCGATCTACCGGCGAAGTTTAAATATGGCGTGAATGGTTGTCCTCGGAACTGTGCAGAATCGTGTACGAAAGATATCGGTATCGTTGGAAATGATGGAGGCTGGGAAATCTTTATCGGGGGTAACGGTGGGATTAAATCTCGGATTGCGGATTTATTCTGTAAAGTGAAAAGTGATGAAGAGTTGATTGAAATCTGCGCTGCTGTCATGCAACACTACCGTGAGACAGGGAATTATCTTGAGAGAACATCGGAATGGGTAGAACGAATGGGCTTAGAGCAGATTCAAGCTGCTATCTTAACCGATCTGGATAACCGTGCAGCTCTTGTTGAACGAATTGAAATTGCATTGGCGCAGGTAGAAGAACCGTGGAGAAAAATGTTGAATGATGATAAAACACGGGTTGCTCTTTTTGAGAATAAGAATTCTGTCACAGCAGGTAAATAACTGGAGACTTAGGAAAGGAGATTAGATATGACTATGAACTATTATTTGATCGGATCCGTAGACGAATATTTGATACAGTTAGGTCAGGTAGTGACCGTTGAGAACCATGAGATAGCCGTCTTTCATACGTCAGATGGAGGGATTTATGCCTTAGAGAACAAGAGTCCTCATCCGAAGGGAGGCCCTTTGGCGGAAGCGATTGTATCAGGCCATTATATCTATGATCCACTCCATGATTGGAAGATTGATCTTGTTAGTGGGTTGGTTCAAGCGCCTGATAGCGGCAAAGTAGATACGTATCCTGTTATTGTTAACGAACAGGGAGTTCACATTGGTCTTTAGCTAGATAGGATGAACCAAACGACTACTAAACAGAATCCAGGAGGTGGCCCTCTTGTATACACAAGGTGTAGAAGCCATAGTGGAAGCGGCGGTCAAAAAGAAAGACAAAATGAACGAGAGTTTAATTCGATATACGATTGCAGCTGCATTAGCAGGAGCATATATTGGAATAGGTATCATCTTAATATTTTCCTTGGGAGCCCCACTAGCAGCCATTAAATCACCGTTTCAACCTCTGGTAATGGGGGCCTCCTTTGGGATTGCCTTGACGCTAGTTATTTTCGCCGGTTCAGAATTATTTACGGGAAACAATATGTTTTTTACCATGAGTACTCTAGCAGGGCGAACGAGTGTTAAGGATACAGCTAAGAACTGGACAATCGTCTTCTTTGGAAATTTACTTGGGGCTGTACTCCTTAGTTTACTCATTCTCGGTACAGGATTGTTCAAGGACATTTCAGCGGACCATTTGCTATTTGCGGCAACCGCTAAGAAAATGCATTTACCAATGTCTGAACTGTTCTTTCGGGGTATTCTTTGTAACTGGTTAGTATGTTTAGCGATTTGGATGTCTTCTCGGGCTAAGGACGAAATGGCCAAAATCGCCCTGATCTGGTGGTGTCTATTCGCCTTTATTGCTAGCGGATATGAACATAGTGTTGCGAATATGACATTACTCAGTGTAGCGACTTTACTTCCTAATCATCCAGAAACCATTTCCATTGCGGGTTGGTTGCATAATATGATTCCGGTGACATTAGGTAATATTGTAGGCGGAGGATTATTCGTCGGGATGGCCTATTGGGTTATTTCGCCGGTCCGCAGTAAGAAGAAATAAACCATGATTGATATGTGTTGAACTTATCATTCACATAGCAAAAGAGGCAGTCCATTGAGGGCAGCCTCTTTTGTTGTGTGAAAAAAATCAACAAAAAGAGTCATATCAAATGAGAGATATGGCTCTTTTTGTTCGTTCAGTATGAGACCCTAACAATAGATCGGGAGAAAACTGCAGATGCTTGTATATGAAGCGAGTACGACCGCAATAAGAATATTGGTTATAAGTGTGGAGAGCAGTCTTTATTTCTAAATTCTGCATATTTCTTTGGAGCACATTTCACAGTGACATATCTCTTGTAGCATAGTGATGTTTTTAATAACGATCATTCCATTCTCATACTCTACAGCATCTTTTTTACGTAGATCACTTAGCATGCGGTTAACACTTTCACGAGTAGCACCAATCATATTGGAGAGATCGGTATGGGTAATTTTTTTGTTAATTAGCGTGTTTCCATCCCGTTCTTCACCATAGGTATTTCCAAGACGTATCAAGGTAGAGCTGAGAGCGCCCGGTTTGCCATATAGCATTAAATCACGGAATTTAGTTTGCGTAAGTCGGTGGTGAATACCCATCCATTTCATGAAATCAATTGCAAATTCACAATGCTGACAGATGAGAATTTCTAGATCCTTCTGTTCGATAACACCGATCTCACTTTCTTCAATTACTTCAGCATTAAAGCTATGCTTGGAGCTAAAGAAAGGATCTGCCTGACCGACCATATCTCCTGTTTGATACATATAGAGGATGAGTTCTTTACCTTCATCTGTCGACTTCGTTAATTTAATCCGGCCACGTTTAATATAGAAGAGCTTATCAGATAAATCTCCTTCCCAGAAAAGATGTGATCCTTCTGGAAGGATTCTGTCTTTCATAGTAACGAGTAGATGGTTAAAGTTTTGTTCAGAAAAGCAACTGGTATTTCCACGAGCTTGGGTATCATTCAAATGTTCTTTCATAGTTGTATCCCCTTATCTTTAATTTTCGATAAATTTTAAACTAATTATACCGTTAAAAATCACTTTTGTGGGGGTGTCAATGCCCTAAAAAGTGGCGAATTTTTAAACATTGTGATAAATTTCACTTTTATTACGTTAAAGCAAGTGATTTAAATGATATTTCCGAGAATAGTTTCCTTATTTCCCTAATTAAAGCAAAGTAAATTAGGGCTCATTAATATTACAGGTGATCATTCGTAATAATATATTATATATTCAATATATGTAAATGTAAGCGCTATGAAATACAAAAAGAAAATAAATTAAAGTTTGTGAAAGTTTTCACTTTAAATCTCAAACGAGGTATGTTATGATGGATTCATGAAAGAGATAACGAACTTCACCTAGGAGGATGAGAGAAAATGACAGTAAAAAATGAAGTTGTCCAAGAGAAGAAACAAGGAGCAGAGGAGTATATCCAGTCCTTAATCGACAAAGCCAACATAGCCCAAGCAGAATTCATGAAGATGGATCAGGAACAAGTAGATAATGTTGTACAGGCAATGGCTCTTGCTGGTCTAGACAAACATATGTATCTGGCAAAACTAGCGGTTGAAGAAACAGGTCGAGGTATTTATGAAGATAAAATAACCAAGAATATGTTCTCAACGGAGTACGTCTACCACAGTATTAAATACGATAAAACGGTAGGTGTCATTGAAGATAATCAATATGAAAACTTCCAAAAAATTGCTGAACCTGTCGGAATCATCATGGGAATTACTCCAGTAACTAATCCGACTTCAACAACGATGTTTAAATCTCTCATCTCTATAAAAACACGTAATCCAATTATATTCGGTTTTCATCCATCCGCGCAAGAGTGTAGTAGGGAAGCAGCTAGAATCTTAGTGGAAGCAGCGGTTAAAAATGGTGCGCCTGCAAATTGTATCCAATGGATTGATCTTCCTTCGATGGATAAAACGAATGCACTGATGAACCATCCTGATGTGGCTCTTATATTAGCAACAGGTGGATCAGGTATGGTAAAAGCAGCGTATAGCTGTGGTAAACCAGCTCTCGGCGTAGGACCAGGTAACGTTCCTTGCTTCATTGAGAAGAGCGCGGATATCGATCAAGCTGTCACAGACCTTATTCTTTCTAAATCGTTTGATAATGGTATGATTTGCGCTTCTGAACAAGCCGTTATTATAGAAGAGTCAATCTTTGACCAAGTGAAGAAAAAAATGATAGCAAATGGCTGTTATTTTGTAAATAAAGAAGAAGCAGCTAAATTAACTACTGGTGCAATGAACACAGATAAATGTGCAGTTAATCCTGCGATTGTAGGTCAATCAGCTGTTAAAATTGCAGAATTATCTGGTATTCAAGTTCCAGCTGGAACTAAAATATTGGTTGCTGAAATTGAAGGCGTAGGTCCGAAATTCCCGCTGTCCGCAGAGAAATTGAGTCCGGTGCTTGCTTGCTATAAAGTGAAGAACGCAGCTCAAGGGATTGCACGCGCAGCTGAGATTGTTGAATTCGGTGGCATGGGTCACTCCTCCGTTATTCACTCCCATAATGAAGAAGTTATTATGAAGTTCTCTGATCGTCTGCAAACAGGTCGGATTATCGTGAATTCTCCTTCCACACACGGTGCGATCGGAGATATCTATAATACTAATTTACCATCATTGACATTAGGTTGCGGATCATATGGTCGTAACTCGACATCTTCCAATGTAGGTGCAGTCAATTTGGTTAATATTAAAAGGGTGGCTCGTCGTACTGTGAATATGCAATGGTTCAAAGTTCCTAATAAAATTTATTTTGAAAAAGGCGCAACACAATATTTGACTAAAATGCCTGACATCACTCGTGTAGCAATAATTACAGACCCAATGATGGTCAAACTAGGTTATGTTGAAAGAGTAGAACATTATCTTCGTCAACGCCAGTCACCTGTTGTTATTGAAGTATTCTCTGAAGTGGAACCAGATCCTTCGACGGCTACAGTAAGTCGTGGTACAGAAATGATGAACAGATTTCAGCCAGACTGTATTATCGCACTAGGCGGTGGATCTCCAATGGATGCTGCCAAAGCAATGTGGTTATTCTATGAATACCCTGATACTGATTTTGAAGGCTTGAAACAGAAATTTATGGATATCCGCAAACGGATATACAAATACCCTCGTCTAGGACAAAAAGCACAATTTGTTGCGATTCCAACGACATCGGGAACAGGTTCTGAACTCACATCTTTCGCAGTGATCACAGATAAGGATCAAGGAAATACGAAGTATCCATTAGCTGATTATGAATTGACTCCAGACGTAGCGATTGTAGACCCAGAGTTCGTATACTCGCTTCCTAAGGTAGCAGTAGCGGATACAGGTATGGATGTATTAACACATGCGATTGAAGCTTATGTATCTGTTATGGCTAACGATTTCACAGATGGTCTAGCTATCAAAGCTATCCAACTCGTGTTCCAATATTTAGAGAAGTCAGCTCTACATGCAGATCCTTTAGCTCGTGAGAAAATGCATAATGCTTCGACCATTGCAGGTATGGCCTTTGCCAATGCATTCTTAGGAATCAATCACAGCTTGGCACATAAATGGGGTGGAGAGTTCCATACGGCACACGGACGTACGAATGCTATCTTGATGCCTTATGTTATTCGTTATAACGCTAAGAAACCAACCAAATTTGCTTCTTTCCCTAAATATTCTCACTTCATAGCTGATGAGCGTTATGCTGAGATTGCGCGCATTCTAGGTCTACCAGCTCGCACTACTGAAGAAGGGGTAAACAGCTTGATTAAAGCTATTCGTGACCTTAACAAGGTTCTAGGAATAGAGGAATCTTTCCAACAGCTTGGATTCGATCCGAAGGTCTTTGAATCTCGTGTAGATTACTTGGCTGACCGTGCGTTTGAGGATCAATGTACAACAGCTAACCCTAAATTACCATTAGTAACAGAACTTGCTGATGTATATCGGGACGCTTTCTACGGAAGAGTTTAATAAAAGATTATAACGTAATACCATTGAACTAAACGTGACAAATATCACCTCAAAAGTGATATTTGTCACAGTTATTTCCCTTGATTTGAAGTATGCTGAGTGTGGATAAAGGTTCTGGAACGATAAAGAATAGACATCCATTCTCACAACATTGAACACAATGGAAATGACAATGTGAAAAAAGTCACAATTTATCTTTTCCAGGATTGAAGAGACCCTGAGATAACCTTCAAGCTCATGATCTCTATAATATAAATATATAGATGGAGGGATTAAGATGTCGGTAATTGAAAAAGAGATGAAAGACATGCAATCTGGTTGGAGAAGCTTTAAGAAGGGTAAATGGGAAAGAAAGATTAATGTTAATGATTTCATTCTAACTAACATTAACCCTTATCTAGGTGATGAATCATTTTTGGTAGGTCCCACACAGAATACAACTGAACTATGGAAGATTGTATCTGATCTAACGAAGCAAGAAAGAGATAACGGCGGTGTCTTAGATGTCGATGTCAACACGCCAGCTACTATTGTCTCTCATGACCCAGGATATTTGGACAAAGACAAAGAACAAATTGTTGGTGTCCAAACGGATGAGCCATTCAAACGTTCTATTCAACCTCTAGGCGGCATTCGTATGATGATCGACGCGTGCGAGGCATATGGTTTTAAACTTTCTGATGATGTTGTGAAGACATTTACAGACTTCCGTAAAACGCATAACCAAGGTGTGTTTGATGCTTATACCTCGGATATGAGAGCAGCTCGTAAAGCGGGTATTATTACAGGTCTTCCAGATGCTTACGGTCGCGGTCGTATTATTGGTGACTATCGTCGTGTTGCACTCTATGGTATTAAATTTCTAATTCAGGATAAGAAACGTGAACTAAATGACTTGGAAGTTGACGTAATTGATGAAGACGTGATTCGTCTACGTGAAGAGTTATCAGAACAAATACGTGCTCTTGCTGAATTGAAGAAGATGGCTGAAATGCATGGGTTTGATATTTCAGAGCCAGCTAAAACGGCTAAAGAAGCATTCCAATGGGTATATTTCGGATACTTGGCTGCAATCAAAGAACAAAATGGTGCTGCGATGTCTCTTGGTCGTGTATCTTCATTCCTTGACATTTACGTACAACGTGATCTGGAAGAAGGTACTTTAACAGAAGAACAAGCGCAAGAATTAGTCGACCATTTCGTAATGAAATTGCGTATTGTTAAGTTCCTTCGTACACCAGATTATAATGAACTATTCAGTGGAGACCCTACTTGGGTTACAGAATCCATTGGGGGTATGTCCAACAATGGTAAGACTCGTGTAACTAAGAGCAGTTTCCGTTTCCTTCATACACTATATAACTTGGGTGCGGCACCGGAACCTAACTTGACTGTATTGTGGTCAGAACAACTTCCAGAAGCCTTCAAGAAATATTGTTCTAAAGTATCCATAGAAACAAGTGCTATCCAATATGAGAATGATGATTTGATGCGTCCAATCTATGGCGATGACTATGGTATTGCTTGTTGCGTATCTGCTATGCGTATCGGTAAGCAAATGCAATTCTTTGGTGCTCGCGCTAACCTAGCTAAATGTTTGCTGTATGCCATCAATGGTGGTGTGGATGAGAAATCTGGCGCACAAGTCGGTCCAGAGTTTCAACCTATTACGGATGAGGTACTGAATTATGATGAAGTACTGAAACGTTTCAAACCAATGATGAAGTGGCTTGCTAAGCTTTATATGAACTCACTAAATGTCATTCATTATATGCATGATAAATATGCTTACGAAAGAATTGAAATGGCGCTTCATGACCGTGATATTCTTCGTACTATGGCATGTGGGATTGCAGGACTATCCGTAGCAGCTGATTCATTAAGTGCAATTAAATATGCAACGGTTAAACCAATCCGTAATGAGCAAGGTATTGCAGTTGATTTCATCGTTGAAGGTGAATACCCTTGCTATGGTAACAATGATGATCGTGTAGATAATATCGCGATTGAGCTGGTTGAAACGTTCATGGGCATGATCCGTAACAATAAAGCTTATCGCAATGCTTTGCCTACTCAGTCTATCTTGACAATTACTTCTAATGTAGTTTATGGTAAGAAAACGGGTACAACTCCTGATGGACGTAAAGCAGGGGAACCTTTTGCACCAGGTGCTAACCCAATGCACGGGCGTGATAAGAAAGGCGCTTTGGCTTCCTTAAGTTCTGTTGCCAAGTTGCCGTATGAAGATAGCTTAGACGGTATCTCCAATACATTCTCCATCGTACCGAAAGCACTGGGTAAAGAAGAAGAAACACGCAAATCTAATCTCGTTGCTATGATGGATGGATACTTTGGTAGTGGTGCTCATCATCTTAACGTCAACGTATTCAACCGGGAGCAATTAATGGATGCGATGGATCACCCAGAAGAATATCCACAATTGACGATTCGTGTATCTGGTTATGCAGTTAACTTCATTAAACTTACTCGCGAGCAACAGTTGGATGTTATTAATCGTACATTCCATGGTTCGATGTAAGTCAGGTAAACAACAACAATACTTTTAAGACAGCGGATGCGGAGAGGGTGACTTCATATGATTAAAGGACATATTCACTCAATGGAGACCTTCGGGACAGTTGATGGACCGGGCATCCGCTTTGTCCTATTCATGCAGGGATGCCTAATGAAATGTCAATACTGCCATAACCCAGATACATGGGCGCTGAATGAGGGCAAAGAGATGACGGTCGAAGATGTACTGTCTGAGATTGAGCCATATATCAACTATTATCGTTCTTCTGGTGGAGGGCTTACAGTCTCTGGAGGCGAACCTTCATTGCAGGCTCATTTCGTTGCTGAGGTGTTCAAGGAAGCTAAGCGTCGCTGGAATCTTCATACAACACTAGATAGTAACGGGTTTAATGATGCCGACAAGATTCATGAATTATTGGATGTTACTGATTTGGTACTTCTAGATATTAAGCATATAGATGACGAGAAGCACATCAAGCTGACAGCTAGAAGCAACGAACGAACACTCAAGACAGCGAATTGGTTGTCAGAACATGGTCATGCGATGTGGATACGTCACGTATATGTTCCAGGAATTCATGATCAAGAAGAAGATTTGATTCATTTAGGCCAGTTTATTGGTACGCTAAATGGAGTAGAGAAATTCGAAATTCTACCTTATCATCAAATGGGGATTTATAAGTGGGAAGCACTTGGCAGAGAATACCCGTTACAAGGTGTTCCTTCACCTTCTGATGAAGAAGTGCAACGAGCTTACCGCCTTATTGAAGAAGGTCGTAGACAAACAAGTATAGTTAGATAGATTGAACTAAAGTTTTCACCCCAGAGTTCTATAAATTCTAAAGAAATCAATAATAATGTTAGTCTTTAGTTCATTCTATATGGATAAATTAATATCAAGGGCATTCTTTCTTATAGAAAGAGTGTCCCTTTTCACAATGATATTATATACGAACAACAATTTCTTTTATTAGAAAGGATGGGAATAATTGTTACATATTTCTAGCATGTCTTTAGAACAAAAAATTGGTCAGATGTTTATTTGTGGTTTTCTGGCCGACCAGCCTGACCCAAATATCCAAACTTTAATTGAAGATTATTATGTGGGTGGCATTATTTATTTTAGACGTAACGTTAAGAGTTTGGCTCAAATGGAAGCGTTGTCAGACTCACTTCAAAGTCTAGCCCTTCGTGATGGGCAACCTCCGTTGTGGATTGCAATAGATCAAGAGGGCGGAATGGTTGCTCGAATTGATGTGGAAGAAATGAGCTCCATTCCTGGAAACATGGCACTTGGAGCAACAGCTAATACTGAATATAGTTTCAAGGCAGGTTCGGTAAATGCTTCTGAATTATTGTCGCTTGGAATTAATATGAATTTGGCACCTTGTCTAGATATAAATAATAATCCAATGAACCCCATTATTGGAATTCGCTCCTTTGGGGAAGATCCAGATCAGGTAAGTGAACACGGCCAAGCCGTTATTCGAGCATATCAGGAACAAGGTTTATCAGCTGTTGGTAAGCATTTTCCAGGTCATGGGGACACGATGGCGGACTCACATTTTGGAGTAGCGATAATACCTCATGATATGGATAGATTGAGAAAAATCGAATTAAAACCTTTTGTAAAAGCTATTGAATATGGTATTGATGCTATAATGACTGCTCACGTCATATTTCCGGCAATCGAACCGAATCAAATTCCAGCTACACTATCATCTGCAGTGCTTACCGATTTGCTTAGAAAAGAATTAGGATTTCAGGGATTGATTATGACAGATTGTTTAGAAATGCATGCTATTTCTCAGACATACGGTATACCTGAAGGCGCGATCAGAGCGATTAACGCAGGAGCTGATTGTATATTGGTATCGCATACTTACAGTGAACAGGTTGCGGCTCTAGAGGCTGTTAAGAAGGCTGTAGAGACGGGCGTCATTAAGGAAAGTACCATCGATGATGCAGTTACCCGAATTTTAGCTATGAAAGATAAACGACTGGGATCTAGATATAGTGAAGATGGTAGTCATACAAATGTTATAGAACATCAAGTTGAGATAAGTGGGTCACATCAGAGCTTGCTCACTGAAATCACAGACAGCGTGATAACGCTTGTTAAGGATGAAGGCCAGTTACCACTAAAAGGTAACGAGCCGGTGTTAGTGATTTGGCC
>DASXLR010000161.1:0-1953 GCA_036496075.1 Paenibacillus sp.
TATTGTCCATCTCTTTGACCGCGATTGTTCTGTTCAAAGACGTCATCAAAAGGTTGTAGAGGTTGCTCCGAGTGTTTCCATTTCTGATGAGTTACGAGCTAGAATATGTGAAGCTGCTGTAAAATTGATGAAAAATGTTGCTTACCTGAATGCAGGTACGGTAGAGTTTCTAGTTTCAGGAAATGACTTTTATTTCATAGAAGTAAATCCGCGAGTACAAGTTGAACATACTGTAACTGAGATGGTAACAGGCATTGATATCGTCCAGACACAAATATTGGTATCGGAGGGGCATGAATTACACGGTCCAATTATTGGAATACCACAGCAAGATAAAATTCAGATCAATGGATTTGCTATACAATCAAGGGTAACAACAGAGGACCCGCTCAATAATTTCATGCCTGATACTGGAAAAATTATGGCCTATCGCTCAGGTGGCGGTTTTGGAGTAAGGCTCGATGCTGGAAATGGCTTTCAAGGTGCAGTAATTACACCTTATTATGACTCTTTATTAGTAAAGCTTTCTACATGGGCTTTAACCTTCGAACAAGCTGCGTCAAAAATGGTTCGTAATTTGCAGGAATTTAGGATTAGAGGGATTAAAACAAATATCCCGTTCTTAGAAAACGTTGTGAAGCATGAGAAGTTTAGGAATGGCGAATATGATACTTCTTTTATTGATACAACACCGGAATTGTTCATTTTTCCGTTTCGAAAAGACCGCGGGACTAAAATGCTCTCATACATTGGTACAGTCACAGTAAACGGTTTTCCAGGTATTGAAAAGAAGAAAAGACCAGTTTTTCCAAAGCCAAGAATTCCTAATTTACCTTATGATTTACCATATCAAGAGGGGACGAAGCAAATTCTTGACAAGTTTGGAGCCGATGGACTTGTGGAATGGGTGAAGAATCAAAAACAGGTATTATTGACCGATACCACATTTCGAGACGCCCATCAGTCATTATTAGCTACCCGTATGCGGACGACAGATATTCTGCATATCGCTGAGCCTTCTGCAAAACTTTTGCCTGATTTATTCTCTTATGAAATGTGGGGAGGAGCAACATTTGATGTTGCTTACAGATTCTTAAAAGAAGATCCTTGGGATAGATTAGTGTCACTGCGTAAGAAAATTCCAAATGTATTATTCCAAATGTTAATCCGTGGTGCCAATGCAGTGGGATATAAGAATTATCCTGATAATTTAATTCGCGAATTTGTTGATCAATCTGCGTTCGCTGGAATAGATGTTTTTCGGATTTTCGATAGCTTAAACTGGGTTAAAGGAATGGAAGTTGCGATTGATGCGGTCCGTCAAAGCGGTAAAATAGCTGAAGCTTCGATTTGTTATACTGGGGACATATTAGATAGGACAAAGACGAAATACAATCTTGATTACTATAAAGACTTGGCAAGAGAGCTTGAAGAACAAGGTGCCCACATCCTAGGAATTAAGGATATGGCAGGCTTATTGAAGCCTGAAGCAGCGTACAGACTTGTTTCTGAGTTAAAGGAAACGGTCAGTATTCCTATTCATCTCCATACACATGACACCAGTGGAAATGGTCTCTTTACTTATGCACGTGCAATTGAAGGAGGAGTTGATATTGTTGATACTGCCATGGGGACAATGGCTGGATTAACTTCACAGCCTAGTGCTAATTCGCTATATTATGCGCTTGAAGGGACTCCTCGTAAACCAAAAGTTAACATAGGATCACTAGAAAAATTGTCATATTATTGGGAGGATGTCCGCAAGTATTATCAGGATTTTGAAAGTGGAATGATTTCACCTCATACTGAAGTCTATCAACATGAAATGCCAGGCGGGCAATATAGCAATCTCCAACAACAGGCTAGAGCAGTTAGCCTTAGCGAGCGTTGGGATGAAGTGAAAGAAATGTATTCACGAGTTAATAACATGTTTGGTGATATAGTTAAAGTGAC
>DASXLR010000162.1:0-22548 GCA_036496075.1 Paenibacillus sp.
AGAGTTCTATTGAGCAAAGGATGTTGTACCTAATGACGGAAGTAGGTGAGTTATCTAAGGAGGTTTTGACGGTCTCCTTCAATCCAGATACTGAAACGAAAGAGAATTTGGGATTGGAGATGTATGATGTGGTATGGAATATCTTTGACTTAGCGAATAAGCTTAACATTGATTTAGACCAAGCCTTCAAAAAGAAGATGGAGATTAATGATAAAAGAACTTGGAAGTAGGGTTAGGTTTATAGGAGACCATTAACACTACCAGTAAGTCATTCCTATTATTCAATACAAACTCAGTTAAGCATGGTCATTTGTCATGCTTTTTTGTGCGTTTTTACCCTTTTTTCTACCAAAACACATGAAATAATGACTCTGTAACATTTTGTTAGAATAGTTACAAACTTTTTTCTGGAAATATTGCTAAATTAAGCATACGATAGGAGGGAACAAACCACTATAAATAAAGAAGGTGAGTCATCCTTGAAAAGAAAATGGTTTATCGTTACTACTACTGCGTGCGTATTATTTGGGACTTCTGTGATGGCTTTCGCTTCTAATCCAATAAAATTAATGATCAATGATACGGAACATTATACTGAGGTACCTCCACAAATTATGAATGGACGAGTTATGGTCCCTCTTAGCGTTATATCGGATGTGTTTGGTAAGGAAACAACATATGATAAGCATGCTAAGAACGTAAATATAAAGAATATCCAACATGTGACCATTGCTGAATCAGAATCAGGAGAAATGAAAGTTACCGCTGATCAGGGGGAGAATGGTATTTATGAGCATTTGACGCTTGTAACAGAAAATTTCAGCCAGAATTTACTCGGAAGTTACAATGTTATCAATCCTTCCTATGCTCCAGAGATCTTATTAGCTGATGTAAATGGGGATGGTAAGGACGAGATCGTGATTATTCTAACTACGGGTTATGGTACCGGGGTTTATCAAAGTGAAGTTCGAGTATTGGAAGGAAATACAGGACATGGAATTCATACTGAGAATGCTTTATCCGTATTTAGTAAGCAGTTTAGTGAGGGGAATTTGACAGCTAAAGGCATTGAATTTGATCTAAATAAGCAACATATACTCATTCCTGATGCTGAAGTAAGCGCTGTATATAAGGATGGAAACCAGAAAATAGAGGTTGGCAGTATCATTAGATATGAGGTGGAGAACAACATACTGAAGGCAACGACAGCTGTTCCTAGATTGTTCTCGGATTATGCTGGTGAGTTACAGGTTCAGTATGTGTTCAAGGATAATGTTCTACAAGGGGGAACGGCCTCTTTTATTCCATATGAAGACTAGTGCTGTATTGCACTAGTCTATTCGTGTTTATCCGAATATGTAACTGATATATACCATAATAAGTAGACCGATAATAAATGAATAGGTAGAGGGTCTTTCATAGCCATGGCTATGACTTTCAGGAATCAATTCTTTATAGACAATGAACATCATGGCACCGGCAGCAAAGGCTAATCCGTAGCCAATTAATGACTCGATATAGCTGGCAGCGAAGTAACCAACAATGGCTGAAATAACTTCCATAAATCCGGTTACAGCAACGAGAAGGAAGGCATTCAGCTTCGTTACATTAGAGTTGAGAAGAAACACGGCAAGTATGAGTCCCTCCGGCATATTCTGAGCTCCAATAGATATCGCAACCATAAGACCGAGACTCTCATTCTCACTAGCGAAGCTAAATCCTGTACTCAGTCCCTCAGGAATGTTATGAATAAAGAGGGCGATAATGACTAGCAGTGATTTGGAATCAAAGGTGCTAATACCTGAATCGTTCTCTACATCGATATGCGGGATGTTCTTCTCGATGACGTCTAACACGATAATCCCCATCATGAAACCGATCGTTAACACCCAAATGCCAGATTCATTCATAGCTTGTGGCATAAGTCCAAAAGTGCAGGCTGAGACCATGATTCCTGCTGTGAAGGCGATCAGGATGTCTTTCCATTTCTCTGAAAGACTCTTCACAAACAAAAGAGGGACTGCGCCCAATACTGTAGCCATGGCAGATATAAAACTTCCAAGTATAGCTGTTTCCACATGAAAACTCCTTTGGTTATTTCAAGGGTTAAGATCAGGTAATATGTGGATATTTTTTATAGTGTAGGATTCGCATGACATTTACGGCATACAGGGTAGTAGGCTTCATTCCCACCAATCTGGATTTGTTCTCCGGTATAAATAGGTCTACCATCCTTAACACGTAAGGTCATTGTCGCTTTTCGCTCACAGAACCAACATATCGTTTTCAATTCTTCTATTTTGTCCGCATAGATTAGCATATGCTTACTACCCTCAAAAAGATTATTCTGAAAATCATTTTTTAGCCCAAATCCCATGACGGGTACATCAAGTTCATCTACAATGCGAACAAGCTGCTGAATCCCCTCTTGACTCATGAACTGGCATTCATCCACTAGTACACATGATGGTTTAGGTTGATATTTCTTAACGATGCTAAAAATGTCCGTATCCTGATATATAGGAATCGCTTCGCGTCTAAGGCCAATTCTAGAAGAAACATAACCGACCTCATCTCGATTATCCATGGCGGAAGTGAATATTAATACATGTTTGTTCTGTTCCTCATAATTGTGAGCCACCTTTAGAATTTCAATGGATTTACCACTGTTCATAGCCCCATATTTGAAAAATAACTGTGCCAAGGTTTCATCTTCCTTTCAAACCTACTTTTTTGTCATTTCTTCATAATAACAAAATTCAATTAATATAAACAATACCTAAACAGAATGAACTAATGTTTATGAGGGTTCGTCTTAAGGATATTCTGTATAATTAACGAGTTCCTCACTCCTCATCATTGAAGTTTCTATCCTTGTAGTGTTATGGTGGATAAGGTCAAGTTAAGTATAAACGGAGGAACAAACAATGAATGATACGATAGAGCATTATAAAGAGCTGATCGCGGCTATAGAGAATCAAGGAAATCAGGACCCTAGCATGTTGCTGTTGCTGAACAATCTGATGGAGGATTTGGAAAAGTGTTATCAGCAGAATCTTTCCCTGAGGAAAGCCGTATTGAAATCTAATTCCAAAGAGTCCAGAATGTCCACTAAGCTTAGAGATGCACTCATGGAATAGACAAATCGGTAAATAATTATAGTTTTTTTACACCGATCGTGATCTTGCACTATATGCTATAGAAAGAGATCTTTCGGTGAGAGGTGAGATCATATGGCACGACGTTCCAATAGAAAGACATCTAATAAAGTAACACGCTTATCAGGAAAAGTAGAAAAACCTGCTTCACCTAACCATACTCAGACCTCTTTATCACCTCAGAAGATAGCTGTTGCTGCGGCATTACTGTCTGGTTTTTTTGAGATTGAATCGGTTCTATATAACCGTGATAATGAAGTGAAAGTTGTTCTGACTAGTGATATGATAACGGGATTACCTAATGTGAATTTAGAAGAGGATGCATTTGATGTGATCATAAGTGGCCCTGATTGAAATGAGTTCATAATGGACTGACTCATAATCATACAAAAAAACCCGAGTTCGTGCTGGACGGTTGCCCTGTTTGTTGAGAAGGGATACGATCAGCTACGCCGGGTTGTTCGATGTTGAGCTGTAATTATTACTATGGCTGTACAGGTGACTTAGATTCTGGGGGTTTACGTTTTTGCTTAAAGCGTGGGCCAACATAATTACGTTTACGATCGCGGGATAATATCCATCCGCCAAGGAAGGCCATGCCTGCAACAAAGAGGAGTAATCCTCCTCCAAAATGGAGCCATTGAAAGGTGGGGTTGGTGATCGTGTCATCTCCATGGACTACAACGTAGTCATATATAGAATCTTTCATCATCAGAAATCCGACCATCGCCATCAGACCTGGAACAACTAGAATGATTATGGCAATGAAGCGGGTAATAAGTAATTTCATAGCTGAAATCCTTCCTATGGTTGAAATGTTGATCTACTTGTATCATAACGTGTTCGTGTTTGTCTGTCCATTTGTGAAGTGTCCAAACATTTGTAATGCAGGCAAAAGAGAGTACAATATAATTAGAAAAATGAATTCATGGAGGTTGTTTATGTCTATTACTTGTGATGTTGCAGTGCTTGGTGGGGGGACAGGGGGGTATGTAGCGGCTATTCGCGCTGCTCAACTCGGCAAAGATGTCGTTATTATAGAAGAGGACAAGCTTGGAGGAACATGTCTGCACCGAGGCTGCATTCCGAGTAAGTCTTTGTTACGTAGTGCGGAAGTATATGCAGAAATTAAAGATAGCGAAAGTTATGGTATTGAGACGGGTGGAGCAACATTAGTATTTCCTAAAGTACAGCAACGAAAGACGGATATCGTGGAGCAATTGCATCAAGGTGTGCAATATCTCATGCGTAAAAACAAAATAAAAGTACTATATGGTAAGGGACGCGTGACAGGTCCATCTATTTTCTCACCGAAAAGTGGAGCAGTGGCGGTGGAGTTGTCCGATGGAGAGATGGAGACTGTGATTGCAACCAACCTGATTATTGCTACGGGCTCAAGACCGCGTATACTGCCAGGGCTAGAACCGGATGGGATTCATATTTTAAGTAGTGATGAAGCTTTAGTGATGGAGCAATTACCGAAATCTATAGTTATCGTAGGTGGCGGTGTTATTGGTGTAGAGTGGGCTTCGATGCTGAATGATTTCGGAGTGGAAGTAACGATAGTGGAAACTGCGAGTCAATTACTACCTCTTGAAGATGAAGATATCGCGCGAGAACTTCACAAAATATTTACCCGTCGCGGGATTAAAGTGATAACAGGCGGTCAGGTGCTCGCAGATACATATGTGGTTCAGGATGGGCAGATTTCCATAGAAGTGAAAATGGGAGATGAGCAACAGAGCCTTGAGGCTGATCAGTTACTTGTATCGATTGGCAGACAAGCGAATGTGGAGAATATCGGAATTGAAAATACCGATGTTCGGACTGAGCGTGGATTCATTGCCGTTAATTCTTTCATGCAGACGGGGGAAGCGCATATTTATGCGATTGGTGACGTTATTGGTGGCTTACAACTAGCTCATGCTGCAAGCCATGAAGGAATTGCCGCTGTGAACCATCTAGCAGGTGAGACAGTACATGTGTACCCATCTCATCTCATACCACGATGCGTATACACGAGACCCGAAGTAGCGAGTGTTGGTTACACAGAGAAAGAGTCACGGGAGTTAGGATATGATGTGAGAGTAGGGAAGTTTCCATTTCAAGCGATTGGTAAATCCTTAGTTCAAGGGAGTAAAGATGGGTTCGTTAAAGTTATTGCAGATCATAGCACAAACGATATCCTTGGTGTGCATATGATTGGTGTTCATGTTACGGATCTTATTAGTGAAGCTGCCTTAGCGCAGATTCTTGATGCAACACCTTGGGAAGTTAGCCAGATGATTCATCCGCATCCTACCTTATCAGAAATTATGGGCGAGGCGATGCTTGCTGTTGATGGCAAAGCGATAGGAATGTAGACCTGAGAATGGTTGGAAAAGAGCTCGTTTCAACATATGGGCTTTTCTTTTTGAGGAAAAAGGGATTATAATAGGGTTAAGTCTAGTCTTAGTACCTGGTTTTAAGATCAGATCAGAGAAGAGGAAAGGCGCTATGAATAAGGAGGTATCTCCCATGAATGATAATAAAGATACTACGAATGTAAACCAACATGAGAAACTTGGGCTAAGTGATGGACAAGTGATTGATATGTACAGATATATGCTGCTTGCACGGAAATTTGATGAGCGTAACTTACTATTGCAGCGGGCAGGGAAAATCAACTTCCACGTGTCTGGTGTAGGTCAGGAGACGGCTCAAGTAGCGGCAGCTTTTGCCCTTGATCGCGAGAAGGATTATTATCTTCCTTATTATCGTGATTATGGATTTGTTCTTGCTGTGGGTATGACTCCTCGTGAGCTAATGCTATCGGCTTTTGCTAAAGCAGAGGATCCAAATAGTGGTGGACGACAAATGCCAGGACATTTTGGAAGCAAACGTCTTCGGATCGTGACAGGTTCAAGTCCCGTTACGACGCAAGTGCCACATGCTGTAGGGTTAGCGCTTGCTGCCAAGATGAAAAAGAAAGACTTTGTATCGTTTGTTACTTTTGGGGAAGGGTCGAGTAACCAAGGGGACTTCCATGAAGGTTGTAACTTTGCAGGCGTACATAAACTACCTGTCATTCTAATGTGTGAGAACAATCAATATGCAATTTCCGTTCCTCTTCACAAGCAGATTAGTGGTAAAATTAGCGATCGTGCTCTAGGATACGGATTCCCAGGTATCCGGGTAGATGGTAATGATGCACTTGAAGTCTATCGTGTGGTAAAAGAAGCTAGAGAGCGCGCAGTCCGCGGAGAAGGTCCTACCCTGATCGAAGCTATGATGTACCGACTTTCGCCCCATTCGACCTCTGATAATGATCTGGCATACCGGACTCAGGAAGAAGTGGATGAGAACTGGAAGAAAGATGGCGTAGCTCGCATGAAGATGTATCTCATCAATCTTGGGATTTGGAATGAAGAGCAGGATGCGGACTTAGTTGTTCAGATCAATATGGAGATTAAGGAAGCTACGGAATATGCAGACCGTGCCCCATTCCCGAAACCAGAGGATACACTTCTGCATGTTTATGCTGATTCCGAAGCGAATTCATATGGTGCTAGTTCTCCTAAGGAAAATGATAAGGAGGCGAAATCATGGCAGTAATGGAGTATATTGATGCGATTCGACTAGCAATTAAAGAAGAGATGGAACGTGACGAGAACGTATTTGTATTAGGTGAGGACGTTGGTGTTAAAGGCGGCGTGTTTACAACGACTAAAGGACTGTTAGATGAATTCGGTGAGATGCGTGTCATGGATACGCCGCTTGCAGAGTCCGCAATTGCGGGAGTGGCTATTGGCGCTGCTATGTATGGTATGAAGCCGATTGCTGAAATGCAGTATTCTGATTTTATGTTGCCTGCAACGAATCAGATCATTAGTGAAGCAGCCAAAATTCGCTATCGCTCGAACAATGACTGGAACTGTCCGATTGTGGTTAGAGCTCCTATTGGTGGTGGTATATTCGGTGGGTTGTACCATTCGCAATGTCCAGAATCGATCTTTTTCGGTACACCAGGGCTTAAGATTGTTGCTCCCTATTCGGCATATGATGCGAAGGGATTGCTCAAGGCTGCTATCCGCGATCCTGATCCAGTTCTCTTCTTTGAGAATAAGAAATGCTATAAATTGATTAAAGAAGATGTACCTTTAGATGATTATATCGTTCCACTTGGCCAAGCGAATGTGCTGCGCGAGGGGGAAGATATTACGATCATTGGTTATAGTATGCCACTGCATTTCTGTATGCAAGCTGCAGAGGAGATCGAGAAGGAGTCTGGTATTACAGCTCATATTCTAGACCTTCGTACGCTCCAGCCACTGGATCGAGATGCTATTATTGCGGCAGTAAAGAAGACAGGTAAAGTGTTAATTGTTCATGAAGATAATAAGACAGGTGGGGTTGGAGCAGAGGTGTCAGCGATCATTTCTGAGGAATGCTTGTATGATCTAGATGCTCCGATTACGAGACTCTGTAGTCCGGATGTTCCTGCAATGCCGATCAGTCCACCGATGGAGAAATTCTTCATGCTAAGTAAAGATAAAGTAAAAAAAGCGATGATTGAGTTGGCGAACTACTAGGAAGCTGAGGAGTGAGAATATGTCTAATCAGAAGAAAATCGATGTGTTTATGCCACAGCTTGCCGAATCACTCGTATCTGCAACGATTGGCAAATGGCTTAAGAAACCGGGAGATGTCATAGAACAATACGACCCGATCTGTGAAGTGATTACAGATAAAGTTAATGCAGAAATTCCGTCTACTGTGGATGGGATTATGGGTGAGCTGATTGCGCAAGAAGGTCAGACTATAGATGTAGGTCAGATCATTTGTAGCATTGTAGTAAATGCAACGGATGAAGTCTCTGGAGATATAGCGCCGACTTCAATGTCGAACCAAATAGCTCAGAATGACTCTTCGACAGGAGCAGATCATTCGATGCGTGCTAGGTATTCTCCCGCTGTTCAAAGTCTAGCGCTTGAGCATCAATTGAATTTAGCTGATATACCGGGTACGGGAATGGGGGGACGTATTACTCGTAAAGATGTTTTGACCTTTATAGAGCAAAGTTCTTCAAGACAAGCAACAAAGTCTTCCCAATCGTTAGAAAGTAACACAAATTCAGGTTCACCGTTCCAAGGCATGCAAAATAGTAATCCATCAGTAACGCCGGAACAATACGTGGAGAAACAAGGTGCAGCACCACGGAATTCAGGACTCCACTTTAATGAAAGTCCACAAATCCCGAATAACGTTGTGGCAAGTCAGCAAGGAAGAGCGGATACGATGATCGATATTACTCCTGTCCGTAATACAATTGCTACTAGGATGCGGCAAAGTGTGTCAGAAATTCCACATGCGTGGACGATGATAGAGGTCGATCTCACCAACTTGGTGCTACTTCGCAATAAGATAAAAGATGAATTTAAGCGAAATGAAGGTTTTAATTTAACATATCTTTCCTTTTTGATAAAGGCTGTTGTAAATGCCATTAAAGATTACCCTATTATGAACTCTGTCTGGGGTGTCGATAAGATTATCGTCAAACGTGATATTAATATTGCGCTTGCCGTAGGTACAGAAGATACGGTTATGACCCCGGTTATTAAAAAAGCAGACCAGAAAAATATTGCCGGTCTTGCAAGAGAAATTGAAGAATTAGCGACCAAGACACGGCAAGGTAAATTAAAGCTTGATGATATGCAAGGTGGAACGTTTACCGTAAACAATACGGGTTCTTTCGGCTCTGTGTTGTCCTACCCAATCATTAATTATCCACAAGCTGCTATATTGACTTTCGAATCGATTGTGAAAAGGCCTGTTGTTATTAATGATATGATTGCGGTTCGTTCCATGGCTAATCTCTGTTTATCTTTGGATCATCGTATTCTGGATGGCGTTATTTGTGGGCGATTCCTACAGCGTGTGAAGGAGAATTTGGAAAGTTATACACTAGATACGAAAGTGTATTAAGATCGCTATATTTGAATAGCCATAAGCAGAAGGTTAATTCTTCATTAAGAAAAGGCGGGACCTGCAATGCGCAGAATACTTGAGATATCTTATACACCGATGGTGGACTATGGCGAGGCTTGGGATTTACAAAAAGAGTTAGTACGTCGTATTGATCAAGGAGAGCAGCAGGAAAGTCTGCTGCTCTTACAGCATCCACCGACATATACAGTGGGCTCACAACGACATCCAGAGCATCTTCTTCTAAGTAAAGAGCAATTACAAGAACGTGGTATTCAATTGTTTGAAATTGACCGCGGAGGAGATATTACATATCATGGACCTGGGCAGTTAGTGGGTTATCCTTTGTTGCTACTAGATGGACAAATGGGTTTGGATCTACATGGGTATTTGCGGAGTCTAGAACAGGTGATCATGAATTATCTCGCTCAGTATGGTATTGAGGCTGTACGTAAGCCGAAATACACGGGGGTATGGATCGGGGATCTCAAAATTTGTGCGATAGGCGTAAAATTTAATAAATGCCGAAAGCAAAGAGGTTTTGTTACAAGTCATGGTTTTGCCTTTAATGTTAAATCCGGTATTCAAGATGAAGGATTTCAAGGTATTATTCCTTGTGGAATAGATAGTTTCGGAGTGACTTCATTAGAGGATTGTACAGGTAGACAGTTCACAATGAGGCAAGTAGCAGAGGAGATTATTCCTTTATTTACCCAAGTATTTGATCAATATGAAGGGCAGTTTATTCATAATGATATAGATGTGAGCTAAGCATTAAAGAAAGCCCGTTGATTAACGGGCTAAAAAAGTTGGAACACCATGAGTAGTGAAGAGCCTAACATGGCTATTAACATGAGATAAATAACGACACGAAACCATTTTTTACGTTGCATGAGTAACTCCTTTATGTTTGGTTTAATTAAATTATAAACAATTAGAAAATCTAATCCTATTGTAACGTATCTAAGAGAGAGAGGGAAGTCCATTGATTTCACAAGAGCGAATTGTTAAAGAATTTATAGAATTAGTTCAAATAGACAGCGAGACCATGCAAGAGCAAGAAATCGCGGTAGTCCTTAAGAGAAAGTTTAGCGAGCTTGGGCTTCATGTTGTTGAAGATGATAGTCACAAGCTTACGGGTCACGGTGCAGGTAATTTGATCATTACTTGGGAAGCGGATCAATTAAATAATGCTCCGCATATCTTCTTTACCTGTCATATGGATACTGTTACACCGGGCAAGGGCATTAAACCTACCCTGCATGAAGATGGTTGGATTACTAGTGATGGTACAACTATTCTTGGCGCGGATGATAAGGCGGGTATTGCTGCTCTTTTGGAAGCGATTCGCGTAATTCAAGAGCAGAAGATTCCTCATGGTCAGGTTCAATTTATTATTACAGCGGGTGAAGAGTCTGGGCTTAAGGGTGCGCGGTCTTTCGATCCTGCAAATATAGATGCCGAATTCGGATATGCGTTAGATTCTAATGGCGAGATTGGTGCGATTGCTGTAGCGGCTCCTACGCAAGCCAAAATCAAGATGAGTATTACAGGTAAATCTGCTCATGCCGGCGTAAACCCAGAAGATGGGATTAGTGCTATTCAAGTGGCGTCCAAAGCGATAGCGCGAATGAATTTAGGTAGAATTGATCATGAGACGACAGCGAATATTGGTAAATTCTCCGGCGGTGGGGCTACGAATATTGTTTGTGATTACGTGGAACTGGATGCAGAGGCACGTAGTATCGTACAAGAAAAAGTAAATAAACAAATATCAGATATGAGAGAAGCACTTGAAATAACAGCTCGTGAATGTGGAGCTCAGTGTGAATTTCAGGGCGAGATCGTATATCCTGCTTTTAACTTTACTGAGAACGATGCTGTCGTACAGCTTGCAGAGCGCGCCATTACAAGTTTGGGATTGACTAGTCGTTTATTCCATTCTGGTGGGGGTAGCGACGCTAATATATTTAACGGATTTGGTATTCCTACCGTGAATTTAGCACTTGGCTATGAAGATATTCATACAACGAAAGAACGAATCAAAGCCGCAGATATGGCAAAAGCAGCTGAAGTGGTTGTTGCGATTATTCAGGAATCTGCTAAATAGAAAGAATATCTCAGCTCTGATAAAACAAAAACCCGGATCCAGATTATGGATGGAGTCCGGGTTTTTGTGACTAATGAGTACACAATGTGATCAACAGGGTGAGCCTACGCCTAGAGAAATCTAATTTTTGGTTCCTTGCAGTAATTGTTTAATGGTTACATCAGGTCCGTATTGTTTCTGCCATTGTTTGAGCATAATGCTAATCTGCCAAGCTTGTCCAACCATACGAAATGAGTCAGCGGAGCGATAGCTCTTCATGGTTTACCTTCTTTCGAATAAGGTTTGTTATAATAACAGCATATGTACTAGCCCAAGCGTTCATACTTGTTTTATATCAAGGAGGTTATGTTTTGTGAAAAATTCAAATGAATCCATTTCTAATTCAGCTTCATCCTCACTAGAGGAGATCACGTTATCGACACAATCTATATTTCAGGGGAAGATTATTTCTCTTCAGGTGGATACGGTGCAATTACCGAACGGAAATACAGCCACACGTGAAGTTGTTAGACATCCAGGGGCCGTTGCTGTGCTTGCCTTACATGAGGGGAAGTTAATTGTGGTTGATCAATATCGCCAACCTTTGGGCCGTTGTGAAGTGGAGATTCCAGCAGGAAAGCTAGAGCAAGGGGAAGATCCGCTGGAAGCAGCCGTCCGAGAATTAAAGGAAGAGACGGGATATAGCTGCGGTGAAATGAAGCATCTTCAATCCTTTTATACATCTCCTGGTTTCGCAGATGAGTTGATTCACTTATATGTAACTGAGGATCTTACGGTTGGCGAAATGGCGCCAGATGAAGATGAATTTCTGGAGATGTCAGAACTCACGTTGGAAGAAGCTTATCGCTATATTCAAGAGGGGCGGATCAGTGATGCTAAGACCATTATGGCTGTGTATGCGTGGCATCTCTATACGTTGACAGGTAAATTCGGTGAATAAGATAAGCGAAAATGCATTAAGTGATAAGATACTTAAAGAGTATTATGCAGACCTGCACATACACATTGGACGAGCCTCAGATGGGCAAGCGGTAAAGATCAGCGGTAGCCGTAATCTTACATTTGAGAATATTGCTAGAGAAGCTTCTGAGCGGAAGGGGATTGAGTTGATTGGTATTATTGATTGCCATTCTCCTTCAGTGCAGAACGACATTATATCAAGCTTACACTCCGGTGAAATGTCTGAAGTTGTAGGGGGTGGGATATCATATAGAGGTACCACAATCCTGCTTGGGACTGAAATTGAGATCTATGAGCCGGATAAGGGGGCAGCGCATCTACTTGCCTATTTTCCGAATCTGGAAGCTATGCAGCATTTTACGAGATGGATGAGTTCCTATATGAAGAATGTGAATCTTAGCTCACAGCGGTTGTATGTTCCAGCTCGTAAATTACAGGAAGAAATCTATGCGCGTGGGGGCTTGATGATTCCAGCTCATGTGTTTACCCCACATAAAGGAATCTACGGAAATGTGACAAGTAAGATGGAAGATGTGTTAGATCTGAGCATGGTAAGTGGGATAGAACTCGGTCTAAGCGCAGATTCCACGATGGCAGGATCATTGAGCGAGCTTGATCAGTTTACTTTCCTGAGTAATTCAGATGCGCATTCACTTGGCAAAATAGGGCGGGAATATAATCAATTAAGATTGTGTATGCCTTCCTTTAGTGAATTCAGTAAGGCACTGTCTAGGATAGATGGGCGAGAGGTAACAGCGAACTATGGATTAAATCCGCGTTTAGGTAAATATCACCGCACCTATTGTAACCATTGCCATGCCATTGTTGAAGAATCCTCAGCATCTGAACACGTATGTCCATATTGTGGAAGTAAGAAGTTGGTACAGGGTGTGCTTGATCGCATCCTCAGTATCGCTGACAGGCAGGAACCCTATATTCCTGAACATCGCCCCCCTTATCACTATCAGGTTCCACTAGAATTTATTCCCGGTCTTGGTAAGGCCACTATGGCAAGATTGCTTGACGTATTTGGTACAGAAATGGCGATTCTCCATCAAGCGAAGCAAGAGTTCATTGCCGAAGTTGTTGGAGCAAATATGGCCTCTCAAATCGTATTGGCTCGCAGTGGTATGTTATCCCTTACTTCTGGTGGAGGCGGGACGTATGGCAAGGTGATTAAACCATGATTGAGATGAGTGTTAGATAGTTAGAGTAAAATTCGGTCCGATGATATGATGATAAACGTCATTTCGCCCCTAATCTATAGAATAGAGAGTAAACTTGACAAAAAAAAGCCATTGACGAGAAGATGGACTATGATTTATGATCATTTATATATTTGAGGCGTGTTACCGTAATGGGCATGAGCTAAGGATTGACTTTATCAAGTTGATCTGCTTTTGGCTTTTTTTTTGCTTATATAGAATTATAACTGGAAAGGAGGGAGAACTTGGCGCGGGAAATCGAGCAATTTCAAGTACAACGTGTCATCGGGAACAACGTTGTGATGGTTCAAGGTGGTAAGAATGGGAAAGAGTATGTCATCATCGGTAAGGGCATTGGTTTTGCAGTGAAAGATTCAGGGGTGATCGAAGGGAATGATCACCGGATTGAGAAGTTGTTTCGGTTGGAAGACCGTGAAGAATGGAGTCAGTATCAGGTTCTGTTGGAAGATATTGATCCTAAGATTATGAGAATAAGCGATGAGATTATTGCAGACATCGCCCATGAGTTTCCCGACAAGTTAAATGACAAAATATATTTGGCACTCCCAAGCCATATCCAATTTACTCTTTACCGTCTGCGAAACGGCATGGACATTGTCAATCCTTTTTTACAGGAAACGAAGCTAACTTTTCCGAAGGAATTTGAGATCGCTTACAGGGCTGCTGAGAAAATTAATGCAGAGTTTCAGGTGCAAATTCCTGAAGATGAGGTTGGATTCTTGACCTATCACGTCTACTCAGCTGTAAGCAATGTTCCGGTAGGGCAACTGGTAAAAGCCTCAAATATTGTGAGTGAACTGCTTGAAATGATTCGGATGGACCGTAATATTACCTTTGAGCATGGAAGTATGAATCACGTTAGATTGATGATTCACCTGCGGTTCTCAATAGAACGAATTCTGCATGGATCACTAATTGATAATCCTTTCGTGAAACATATTAAGAGAGAGTACAAAGAAGAATACAAGCTGGCCAAGAAGCTGGGGGAAGTCATGCAGAATAAACTGAAGACTGACATTCCTGAAGAAGAGTTGTGTTTCCTTGCCATGCATTTACATCGGTTGTTCCAGACCCTAGAGAAAAACAAAAAATAGTAGCGGAGAGAAGGATACATTATGTTTTCCAAATGGAGATCAAAAAAAGAAGAGAAACGTACTGAAAATATGGAGATAACTACACCACTAAGCGGTACTTCCGTACCACTAACGGAAGTACCAGATGAAACTTTTGCAGGTGGACATATGGGTAAGGGAATTGCCATTGACCCTATAGAAGGAAAACTCATTGCTCCTTTTGATGGTAAGGTAGCCCATGTGGTGAAAACAAATCATGCCGTTATTTTGGAGCATCCCTCTGGCTTGCAGCTACTCTTACATATCGGGATTGATACCGTTAGCTTGAAAGGCAAGGGATTCACCAGTCATATTGCTAGTGGAGACATTATCAAAGCAGGGCAAACGCTGATTGAATTTGATCTGGATGCCATTCGTGCAGCCGGACTTCGTACCATCTCGCCGGTTATTGTTACCACTAGCGAGGAATTCACTTGGGATGTGGATTGTCATTACGGTCAAGTAACCGCCGGTAAAGAAAGTATTCTTACTGTGGCCCCGTCCAAGAAATAATTATCTAGAGCCTTGCAAGTTATGAAACGAAGCGATGAGCTTGAATAGGTTAGCTTTTCTACAAAAAAAGGTAAGTCCCTTTTATAAAACAAGGACAAAACATAAACTTCTGTCCTTGTTTTTTTGTTTTTTTAAGGAAAAATGAGATGCTTTCACGTAAGCAAAATAATTAAAAAATAGATGGAATATGAGCTACGACAGAGAAGAGAGAGGACAAGTCATAGTTTACGGAAGTCTCTCATAACCTAAAGTATGTGATAGGAAGGGAGACTCTTAAGTTATGCAATCTTTACGCCATTCCTTTAAGGATCAGACCACGCTCTACATCTTTGTAGCGGTGTTATTCTTAGTCGGGGTAATCTTCGGTGCGTTAATGGTTAACGCCCTTTCGCTTGAGCAGCAACAGGATTTAGCTAGATATTTGGGTAATTATTTTGTGACTGTGGATCAAGGGAATGGGATGTCTCTACAGGATACCTATTGGAGTATTGCTGGACTGCATTTGAAATGGGTAGGCTTGATTTGGATTTGTGGTTTATCTGTCATTGGGTTACCGGGAATTTTAATTCTAGATTTTCTAAAAGGTGTACTCATCGGCTTCACGGTAGGCTATTTGGTAGGGCAATTCTCTTGGAAAGGATTATTATTTGCCATGGTATCCGTGGCACCACATAATTTATTGATTATTCCAGTGCTACTTATCTGCAGTGTGGCTGCCATTACTTTTTCACTTCACATTATTAAGAATAGAGTGCTGATGCACCATAATAACAACTTTAAACGTCCGTTTGTAAGATATGTGGGGCTTACGTTAGTTATGGCTACACTCATGCTAGGAATATCTTTATTTGAAACTTGGGTCACACCAGCGATGATGCGCTGGGTCACACCTTTTATGATTTGAGATCGTTGAAATCATTGATAGTATAGGGTTTATTAATACTGAGAAATATGAAAAATCACAAAAAAATCACATTCCCTGCATTATTCGGGATTAAGGATGTTGCCGAAGTGAATTTTGATCTTCTCGGTGGCATTTTTTTTCATTCTGTCTGTAACATGTGTATAGACTTTCAGAGTAGTTTTAGAATCATCGTGACCGACACGTTGCATGATTGTTCTGAGATTCACTCCTCCCTCGGCTAACATGCTAACATGAGTGTGTCTGAAAATATGTGGAGGTGCCTTTTTTTGTATACTTGTTCGTTTAAGTAAACGATTCATTCTTTCGAGTAAAACTTTTTGGTTAATAGGTCTTCCGTTAGGTCGGCAAAACACAAAGTTTTCATCGTAATAATGGCTCAACACCAAAATCAGTGCTTGACAAATGTATCGAGTTGATAAGAGACCGCTACGTGGATGGATTGTCCTTCCGATCGCTGTTGCCCCCAAATTTTTTTGAATCTACCGCTCTTTGCGGTTAAAATTCAGGGGCAAAGGCGAACGCTACGCTTCTCCACGACAATTCCAGTATCGAAGCTACGATCAGCATGAAATTCTATTTTCAGCAAGCGCTGATTATGAATTAGAACCAAAAAAAATTAGGGGAAATAGGACGGAATGATAAGTGTTTTTGTGGAAGTGGTAAGAAATACAAAAAATGTTGTTTGAATTCACATTAAGTTGAAGTAGTTCAGTTTATACGGGCTGGTATATCATGTTAGGAGATAATAATTCAAAAAAACAGTATAGAGCAGTATATTTTGATTAATTAATTGAATTAGGTTTAACACATTACTGATTTAAAGAGAAATATAAAGAAATTGGTCCTGTTGTACAGATAAGTGAGTAGCAGCCTGATTTCATTATTGATTATGGTGGAGCGATCCAGAAATATACACCGGACGCCGTTAAGATCGCTGATACATATTACATACGTCACGGATTTGAATTCAGAGTGCATGTACCCAAAGTGCATGTATCCAAAGCTCATTGAACACAGAAACCCCGTTAGGCATTAAGCCTGACGGGGTTATTGGTATTAGGATGATGTTTCAGATCTAACTTCTTGCATGCTATCTGACCAATCTTTCCATCCGCTGGGTCCGCTGTTGGTCCATCTTCCAATAGTCTCAAATCGCCGAGTAAAGCGACTATATCATCTGAATAGGTTCTAAAATAGTGTTTTTCTAAAAACTTGACCATTGCTTGAAATGCTTCGAAATCTGCATAATCCACGGTTATTCCTCCAGTTATTAAGCTCCGCATTCACCATTTGATTACTAGATGCAGCTATATGAAATTCTTACTTCATCTAATAAGTCACCTCAGAATGAGATTTCGACAATATTTCTGTAATTCCTTCAACGATTCCTAAATAAGATATCCGAGACTATCTTGGTAAGTAGTAGTCTGATCAGCTTGCTGATTGTAGATACAAGTATATAAGATAGTAGAAAATAATATAGAATCGTTGTTGATCCTAATGAAGTGATTTTATCTAAAGAAAATCACACGAAAATCACATTCTCTGCATACAAACGTGAATATGAATGAAATTAATAATTGATAGTATTCTATAAAATGATGAAATGCTTAGAGTAATGATTGCATGCGGATATAGCTGAATGGTAATACATGATGCGCTGGGTCACACCTTTTATGATTTGAAATCGTTGAAACGATACGAAAAGGGATATGAGTATTCATCCCCCTCCAACCTGTCATATGAAAAATGGGAGCAGAAATAAATCCCTAATTCCGAGAAAAGGAATACGTCGATTGAAAAAGCGGCGTCTTGGGAAAAAGCCTGGATGGAACCCGAATTGTCTATAGGCAGATTCTTGAGTCGGCATTCCGTTTAAACGATCTATCATTTCATTGGTAGGAACAGCAAGGGTAACACAGTTCTGATCGACGTGAGCAATAAACCCGTCATGCGAATGACCATCAGTCGTTATTATCCCAACATATTTATTCATGCTATTCCAACTGACTTGTTGATAGTAATTTGTATCCATGGATAACCTCCTTGAGTTAAGTGTACCTCGACAACAGTCTATGGACTGCAACCTATAATGTTCACGGCATTAGCCTATAAGTTAATAATATTAGGGCTTATAACGTCTGGAAACACCTACATTCAAAGGTGGATCTTTATTTTCTTTTGGTCAAAAGCCAGCGCGATTAAGGTAACAGGGCTGAATCAAGCTAATCCGCAACATAATTTTACTTTTAAGTGTAGATTAATCGCTCAGCTGGGAATAGGCGCGTCGATTGTTAGTTTCATGTATTTCAAATTCTAATTAAAAGTTAAGTTATTTTTTTAACATAAATTTTTTCGAAAGGGAGACAATATATTTGGGGAAAAAAAATTTAGGAGGGCTTACCATGAAAAAGATTTCTGTTGCCATTTTATCGGCTTGTTTATTGCTTTCCACTGTTTCTGCAGCAAGCGCTGCTCCGCTACACGAAACTCATGAAAAGAAAATGCATGAGAAAAAAATCCATGCCAAATCGTTGCATAAGGAAAAGGCACATAAGAAGAAAGAGAAAGAACTTCACATGAAGAGCCATAAAACAAAAACCATCAAAACCAAAGCCACAAAAATGCCGAAGTCTGGTTTTGGCGGTGCAAGTGAGCAAACAGAATAAGGAGGATGAAAGAGGGAATAAAACCCCTCTTTCTTTTTTTAAATTATGAAAACTTGGCGATGGCTATATGTAGTGCTGATGTTAGTGATGTTCACATTAATCTTTACGGGTTGTTTCCGTTCGGGTCAGCAAAAAAAGACGAACCACAATATTACATCTGATTCTGTCCAGTGGAAGTCTAATCAAAGAAAACAGACCAACACGGAAATACCGCAACAAAAACAAATCGAATCAAAGGTTTCCCTTCCACAACCCTTTATGCCGAAATACCTCATTATTCCAACTATCAAAGTATCCGCCAATATCAAGCCGGTAGGAGTTCTTGAAAATGGTCAAATGGACATTTTAAAAGCGACTGATGTCGTAGGTATTTTACATCCTGGTATTCTGGCTGGTGCAAAAGGAAACTTGGTTCTTGATGGGCATGTTGACAGTTATACGGGTCCAGCGGTTTTTTTTAATTTGAAAAAACTGAAACCCAGAGACGTAATTATTGTTCGTGATGATAAGGATCACCAGTTAACCTATAGAGTTGAGTCCGTCGAAGCGTTTATTACTTCGAAAGCCCCTATACAGCGGATTTTTGGGGAAACAGATGAAATACGTTTAAACCTTATTACTTGTACTGGAAGATATAGCCGAAAGACAAAAGAACATGAACAAAGACTTATTGTCTTTGCGAAGCTGGATGGTGAGAAATGAGAGCCTTTGAAAAAATTAGATTGGTTTATATTTTGATTTTTCTAGCCTTATTTTTTAGCCTTACAGAAAAAATCGATGCTAATGAAAATGAAAATAAGCAAAAGAAAGAAATTGAAGAGACACTGAACTATATTTTTAAACAAAGAGCCGGAATAATGATAAATCAAAACATCCATGAGTTAGAGACTCATTACTTAATGAATCAACAATTGAGTAGCAACGCCTATCGAAACGAGAAGAACCGGATTAACTATGTCAATGAATGGGCTAAAAAAAGATCGATAAGGTTGGTGGATGCCAATAGTGATATTCGTTTAGTTCGTTTGAATATAAGCGAGAACAAGGCTATTGTTTCACTGGTTCAATCATTTAAACTTAGTTATGATTACTTAAACAAGATTGTTCCGATACAGACCTTCGGTGTAGGCACTCGGCACTTTATTACACTGAAAAAAATCGATGGGAAATGGATAATTCACAAAGAATGGTACTTAGACCCTCTCGATGAAAATCCGAACAAAATTGCAGAAACTCCTAATGGAATTGCTCCATCAGCTAAAACAAATCCAGAAATTTACAAAGGTAAAAAATATAATCGTTCGCAAGCGATTAGTTATGCTAATAAATATGCTGGGGCAGCTCTGGGAGTCGGCAACAATCATCGTTACAACAAAAAGTATTTAGATTACACTGGTCAAGGTGGCGATTGTACAAATTTCTCTTCTCAAGTAATTGGTGATGTAGAAGCAGGTGGGTTACCTATGACTGGTGCATGGCGTTACATTAAAGGGGCTGGTGGCAGCCAAAG
This sequence comes from Paenibacillus sp., assembly GCA_036496075.1. Taxonomy (GTDB): domain Bacteria; phylum Bacillota; class Bacilli; order Paenibacillales; family Paenibacillaceae; genus Paenibacillus_AQ. The sequence continues at coordinate 20,148 of DASXLR010000162.1, forward strand.
TTGGATCCGAACCGATTCCTTTAGTAATTACATTTTACGTAGTGGTTACGGTGAACTCGTGTCTAAAGGAGACTTGCGTCACATTGTTACTCCAACTAGAAAGCATCCCGATGGAGCTATTTCGCATATTCAACCAGGAGACTTAATTGGATATATAATAGACAATAACGATGTCGATCATTTTTCAATTGTTGTTGATTTTGATAAATATGGGTACCCTCTTGTAAATTCACATACAGCAGATCGCTATCGGGTTCCATTCGACTTAGGTTGGGACAAGAACACAAAGTATGTACTGATTCACATTAAGGACTAAGAAAATTGTAGCTTGTCAGCATAACCTTTTTTCAATGTCATAAAATAAAGACAAATGATATTGATGGTTATGCTGGGAGGCAATATGAAAATACCCCGCTTGTTGAAGCAATCCTTCACCAGAGCTACTGCAATGATAATTGTCAAACTGATTGGTCTGATTGGTCGTGTGATCTTAACAAGATTTGTTGGTGCCGAAGGAATCGGAATGTATCAAATTGCCTACTCCTTTTATGGTTTTTTAATTATGCTTTCAGGGGGATTACCCACGGCATTGGCTATTATAACAGCAAAAAAAACTGAGGTTGGATGGCAGTTTCTAAAAATAATTTCTCTTTTTCTTGTACTTTTAGGCAGTTGTATAAGTTTGATCGTTTTTTGGAATTCGACCCTAATAGCAGAGTTGTTGGGTAACCCCCGCTTGGATTATGCTCTGCGCAGTCTTGCGCCGGCCATTTTGGCAGCACCTTTATTAGGCTTGTTGAGGGGTTATCTGCAAGGTCAAGAGCAATTTGGTATTATTGCAGCTTCGGAAGTAATTGAACAAGCCTGTCGAATTTCTTGTATGCTGTTAATTGTCTATCACTTGTTGCCGTTTGGAATAGACCGAGCGGTAGGAGGCGGAATTTATGCTACTTTTATAGGATCATTTATCTCATTTGTTACTTTAACTATTTATGTCTCGATGGATAAGAAAAAGTTATTTCGCTCTCCTTACAAATCCTCAACCCTGCCGTTTGTCTGGTTTTTCAGAACTTCCTTTATTATTTCATTCACTCGTATGCTTATCCCAGCTTCTGAATTTATTGATGCTATTCTTATTCCTAATCGATTAATTTCAGCGGGATATAGTACCTCAGAGGCTACCTCAATATACGGTATCATTATTGGAATGGCGACAATCATTGCCTATACCCCTACCCTTGTAACAGGAGCACTGAGCCATACCATCACCATGCGAATTGCATCCCACTGGCAGCAAGGAAACTTTGATAACTTTCAACGACTTTCACGACTTTCTCTAAAAATAGGGTGGTTATGGGGATTATTCTCCTCAACATTTTTATTTGTTTATGCTAAAGAGCTTTCGTTATTCATATTCAACACCGAAGATGCCTATCTACCGATAAAATACTTGGCAGCAATCCCGCTTATCGTCGGATTTCGGGAAATATCGACAAGTATATTATGGTCAAAGGATGTTAGGGAAACTCCCTTTATAGGGCTCGTTGTTGGGATTTCATGCTCTATAGCTTTACAATATTTCCTAATAGGAATCCCTGGATTGGGCTATATTGGCGCAGCAGCTGGTATTCTATCAATGGAGATTATATCGATGATTTGGAACTTTAAAGCTTTAAATATAAGCAAATATGAGTTGAAGAAAATGTTCCCTTATATTTTTCTAGATACTGCCGTTATTTTTTTCATGATGTTGCTATCCTATTTTTTTATTCATTCATTTCAAGAAACTTTGATAGATATAACAAGATTTATAATAAGTGGATGTTTATATTTTATTATTTCGGGCTTGTATATGTATATTCGTTTGGCGCCAGCTCTTAAAATTAAAAACTAATCATATCGAAATGTTGTGGGAAAAAGAATGGCAGGCTTACGGTAATGCGTTCAGATGAATAGAGCTAACTTCAAAGATGATGCGATGGGTCACACCTATGCTAATCCACTCTTTAAGACTCTCATTTCTACAATAGAATGGTTTGACTTTGTTTATCTAATCCCACTATAATGAAGGAAGTGATTATTAAATGCAGTAATTTCCTAGGGGGAGGGAGAAGATGCAAGCTCGGATCGACAAAATTAAACAACAATTACAATCCCAAGGCTACAAGCTGACACCCCAGCGGGAAGCGACGGTCAGAATTCTACTTGAGAATGAAGAAGATCATTTAAGCGCAGAAGATGTGTTCATGTTAGTCAGGGAAATAGCTCCCGAGATCGGTCTCGCTACGGTGTATCGTACACTAGAGCTTCTGAGTGAACTTCATGTTGTGGAGAAAATTAACTTCGGTGACGGCGTCGCTCGTTATGACCTACGAACAGATACAGCAAAGCATCATCACCA
>DASXLR010000163.1:0-28737 GCA_036496075.1 Paenibacillus sp.
CAACACCTACAGGAAAACAGTTGATGAAAGATCTCTATGGTTCAACCTCAGAAGAGGCTAATGATGAGGAATCAGAATCAACATAAATTAGACGAAACGTGTTATTCCTTATCTAAGGAGCAAGAACGAGGAAATATAAAATTTAGGCTTGGAAGACGATTCCAGACTTTTACGTAGCGTAAAGGCTGGAATTGTACTGGAGGATTATACATGAATTCACACATAGATATTATTAAACGTGCGGAAAAGTTTGTTAAAGAACAACTACAAAATGACCCTAGTGGTCACGATTGGTGGCATATACATCGCGTAAGGCAGATGGCATTGAGAATGGCTAAGAAGGAGGGAGGCCATGAACTTATTTGTGAACTTGCCTCATTATTGCATGACGTAGCTGATGAGAAGCTCAATATATCGAAAGAAGCAGGAATGAACAAGGTGAAGGATTGGCTTAATACGTATGTAGCGGACATTCAGATCAGGGAGCAAGTCCTGCTCATTATTTCCACAATGTCTTACAACGGAGGTCATAATCCCCCCATGAATACAATCGAAGGACAAATTGTACAAGATGCAGATCGATTGGATGCCTTGGGAGCTATTGGGATTGCACGTACGTTTGCTTATGGAGGATCGAAGGGACGACTCATGCACATTCCTGAAAGCGCGCCTAGGGATGCCATGTCACAAGAGGAATATAGGAGTGACGAGGGTACGGCAATTCACCATTTTTATGAGAAGTTATTTAAGTTGAAGGATTTAATGAATACCGAGTATGGCAAATTAATAGCAAGGCAGAGGCATGAATATATGAAGGAATATGTGGAGCAGTTTTATGCTGAATGGGATGCTATAGACGATGCTTGGAATGGAGAACAAGAATGATACGTTCATACCATAGTGGAGAGATTGATTATGTTATTGAAGCACATACTAGAATTTTCGGTGAGGAATATAAGTATGATCATTCATTTGAGATTTTCATTAGGGGAACCTTAAATGAATTTGAGAAGAGATGTGACCCTGAACACGAAAATTTATGGATATTGGAAGTAGCGGGATCACCTGCAGGATCTATTGGTATTGTTAAGGTGGATAAGGATATTGCGCAATTAAGGTGGTTTCTAGTGGAACCCTCTACAAGAAAGGGTGGATATGGTAAGCAGTTAATACAGAAGGCTATCGATTTCAGTATCGAGCACGGCTATTCAACCATTATATTATGGACGAATAGTAGCTTAGAAGGAGCCAGAAGGTTATATGATTCATATGGTTTTAAGCTATCTGAGACAAGAACGCAGATTCTATCTGGGCAAGAGCTTGTGGAAGAGAAATGGGAGTTGATCATATGATTGAGATCAGAGCGGTAAGCTTAATGGAACCTTCACTATTAGAAGAATTAGCTACATACTCATGAATGTGAGAAGGATGGAGCATCCATCGGATTCTTACCTCCATTAAGTGAGGATGATACCCTTTAGGATTGGCAAGGGGTCATTGAACAGATTTCTTGTCGAATACTATACATCAGGAGTGCTCCTTTCGATCTCGGTGTTTTGTGTGGTAACTTTACACTTCGAGATTTGGGGAAGCACTCCTTTTTTATTACCCTAAAAGCTCAGTCAGAGTAAGGCTTTAGAATTATAAAATTGATTCAAATAAAAGACTTCGCCCGAACAGGGACATTAAGTAAGTAGTATTAATTAACTACAAGGAATGTATTGGTATCGGAGGCCCAGCCCAGATACGTATTGCCGCTGTAATGGTAAGTTTCAACGCCAACGAGCAGTGATTTTCCTTTCGGAATTGAGGCTTGAACGCTAGCTGGGATATAGTAAAAAGCATTTGATAAACCAGCATTCGTATAGATGGGACCTGAGTTCCAAGAGAAGGTGCCATCATACGAGCTAATAAAGAGTTGAGCCGCTGTAGCATCCGAGCGTTGAGTCCAATAGATAGCGCCTGGAGGGCCTCCTACGTAACCCTCATTAGGATAACTAACAGTGGTTCCCCCAACGTTGCTGATTGCGTATACTGGAACCGAAGCACTTACAACGAGCACCAATAACAATAGAAAAGCAGACAGTATTCGCTTGTTAAAAATAGCCTTCATAGAAAACCTCCTAGTCATTTTTTACTTTTTATGTAGCAGTAACGTTGGCCAACATTTATCACTACGTACTTCAAATTATGCATGAGGTGCTAGCGATATCACATAATATGTAGATATTACATATCTTTTACAATTCCAATGCACCCGTAGAAGTATCAATAAAATCCTCTTGAAAAGCTTGTTGAACTAGACTTCTTGGGATTGCCGGAACACTCGGACCGGCTTTAAAATAATGTCACTGACCATTATACAGGAAGCTCCCCCGTTTCACGGAGGAGCTTCCTGTATACATATTATATAAAGAGATTAATTCCTGATTGATCTGCTTTGCCCAAGTAGTAACCGACTCCGCCGATTTGAACGTGATCGATGAGTTCTTCTCGTGTTATACCCATAATGTCCATAGACATTTGGCAGGCTACGATTTCTACACCTTGTTCGATAGCGGTCTCTATCAATTCTTCAAGAGAGGATACGTTATTCTTACGCATAACACCCCGGATCATTTTGGAACCCATACCCATCATATTCATCTTGGACATCGCTAATTTACGACTTCCACGTGGCATGATGGCACCGAACATTTTTCCGATGAACGTTTTATCAACGGATACTTTACTAGACTTACGAATGACATTGAGTCCCCAGAAAGTAAAGAAGAGCGTTACCTTCTTACCACTTGCAGCCGCGCCGTTAGCAATAATGAAGGCAGCAATAGCTTTATCTAAGTCGCCGCTGAATACGACCATGGAGGCTCCTTCAGGAGTTACGGATGTTTGCTCAGTAGAAGCTGGGAGCGTCATTGATCCCTTCGCGAGATGGGCTTCGATCATACCGTTTGTAGTTTTTTTAACTTCCAATATACGATTGGAAGACATCTGTGCCCATGCTTGTACATCTTCATAAAAGCCTGGATCAGAAGCAGTCACCCGCAGAATGTCACCCTCTTGAAGTTGATCCATCTTCTTTTTGAGTTGAATAAGAGGTCCGGGGCAACTTAGTCCACAGGCATCCAGCTCTACATTGGCTTGAATAACGGATTCCTTCGCCACTGCAATTTCCTGTTTAGGTTCATTGGTAACTGTTGTTACCGATGGGCCAGATGGCTTGACCTCTTTTAATGATGTAGGTATATAGCTCGCTATTTGATAAGTTTTATATCCCCCCGTAAGATTACGAACCTTGAAGCCTTTTTGTGCTAAAATCCTAGAAGCTGTATATCCGCGTAATCCGACTTGACAGTAGACCCAAATTTCTTTGGTATGATCCAATTCATGCAGTCTTTCACGTAGTTCATCTACAGGAATCAGGATTGAATCTGGAATATGTCCATTATCATGCTCAATCTGGGTCCGTACATCTACAAGGACCGTATGTTCTTGATCACGTGTCTCCAAATCTTTGGGGACGACCACTTGAGTGGCTTTTTTTAATACATTCTCCGCCGTGTAGCCAGCCATGTTAACAGGATCTTTAGCTGAAGAATAGGGAGGAGCATATGATAGCTCAAGCTCAGTTAGGTCTGTAACCGTTCCTCGGAAATGGATCACGGCTGCGATATCGTCAATCCTTTTATCCACCCCATCATAGCCGGTTGCTTGTGCTCCCAATATTGTACCTTCATCGTTAAACAGAAGTTTGATGGTAAGTGGACTAGCTCCGGGATAATAAGAGGCATGAGAGCTTGGATGTACATATATCATTTGATATGGAATACCTAAACGTTGTAGCGTTTTCTCATTATTTCCGGTTGCAGCCCCTGTGATGCCGAATACTTTAATGATCGAAGTCCCTTGTGTACCTTTATAAGTCGTATTTAATCCACATACGTTATCCGCAGCAATTCTCCCTTGTTTATTCGCAGGACCAGCTAGTGGGATCGCCGTCTTATTCCCGTTGATATAATCTACGACTTCAATAGCATCTCCTACGGCGTAGATGTTCTCTAGGTTCGTTTCAAGTTTATCATTGACGATAATATGACCACGAGGGCCTAACTCTAGACCGCTTTCCTGCAAGAATCCCGTATCTGGAGTTACTCCGATCGCTAGAATGACCATGTCACTGGTTAGAACTTTACCACTTGCTAGATGGACTTCAATATGGGTCTTCGTTTCTTGGAATGATTGAACTCTTTCGGAGAACAATAGGTTAACCTCGTGTTCTTCAAGCTCCTTGATCAGAACATTGGACATTTCAGCATCAAATGGGGCTAGTATTTGAGGACCTGCTTCGATGAGGGTCACATCTAAGCCGATTTCTTTAAGGTTCTCAGCCATTTCAACGCCAATAAATCCTCCCCCGATCACGATAGCTGACCGAGTTTTCTCATCTTGAACACGCTTCTTAATGGCATCTGTATCAGGGATATTACGAAGCTTATAAATTCTTGAACTATCTATACCAGGTAAGTTGGGATGAGTAGGCTTAGCTCCGGGTGAAAGAATAACATAATCATAACTTTCTTCATACACGCCACGCTCTTTACTTTGCACACTTACGGTTTTACTCATGGGATTAATGTTAGTGACTTCGCTTTCCGTTCGAACATCGATGTTAAAGCGTTTATGCATCGCTTCTGGAGTTTGCACGAGAAGCTTAGACCTCTCCTTAATGGAGTCTCCAATGTAGTAAGGCAGTCCACAGTTTGCAAAAGAAATATAGGGATCTCTTTCAAACATGACAATATGCGCATCTTCATCTAAACGACGTAGGCGAGCTGCAGCGGAAGCCCCTCCAGCGACACCACCAACGATTAAAATTTTCTTCTTGTTAATCATTCTCTATTTCCTCCCCAAAAAAAATGTATACGAGCTTCTTAATTCTTATGTCTGCAATGCTGTAGTTTACTTCAAGACCGTTACGGTCTGTTTCTACGATACCCATAGACCGAAGCTTCTGTAGATGCTGTGAAACGGTCGATTGTGGTAAATCTAAACACGCCTGCATATGTGAAACGTTACATTTCCCCTTGTCTAGTAGTCCTCTTACAATGCACAGACGAACAGGGTGTGCCAAGGCCTTCAGGATATCAGAAACTTCATTGTAGTCTTTAAAATTGCTATTCATAGGGTTCACGGCCCTTTCTGAATTGTTATATTGTAATATTACGATATAGCAATAATATAGTCAAATTTAATTACTAACCGGATATATTAACAATCTATTTTGATTAATCATGTATAAATAATTCATATTATTTTCAGAAGTAGATTGTAATAATCATGAAAACTCTGTTAGTCTGAAAGAGCTCAAACCCTCTACAGACATAAAGGATAGTTTAATTCATGAAGGGACTTTAAACATAATGAAAATCATTCAGATCATAGCGCAGGTTGGGCTATTATATTTGTTTTACCTGGCTGGCAATTATGTACAACAACTGCTTCACCTCCCAATTCCGGGAAGTATCGTAGGTCTGCTGCTCCTTTTTGTATTGCTTTTGTGCAAGATAGTTCCGATCAAGTGGATTGAGCATGGGTCAACAGCTGTATTGTCATATCTTCCGTTGTTTTTTATTCCAGCGACTGCAGGAATTGTGAATCACTTGGGCATATTCAGCGGCAAAGGTCTGATGTTGATCGTTATCATCATCGTAAGTACGGCATTAACGATGGTAGCAGCGGCACATTCGAGTCAATGGCTGGCAGGGTGGAGCACGAGGAGTAAAAGGGTTAGTAGAGAGGAAGGAAAGGAAATATAATGGTTTTGACTGCTACAGCGATTGTTCTGGTTAATGTAAGTATTTATATTGTTATGTCTATGATATATAGACGTTTTCGCTTTCCCATATTGATGCCAGCATTAACAGCGACATTGACAGTTGTTATTCTGCTGTTGTACTTTCGGATTCCCTATGAGACCTATATGATCGGTGGTCAATGGATTAACCAGCTACTGGGACCCGCTGTCGTTTCTTTAGCCTATCCTTTGTATAAGCAGCGTCAAGTGTTGCGCCGTAATTTCCTGCCTATCTTGGGGGGGACACTTGTGGGCTTGTTTGTGGGGATGTTTAGTGGGATGTTGATGGCTATAAGTATGGGATTCCCTAAATCTTATGTTCTTTCCTTATTACCTAAATCGATTACCACACCAGTAGCGATACAAATCTCGGGTAGCCTAGGCGGGGAGTCTTCCTTAACTTCCGTATTTGTCATGATTGCTGGGTTTACGGGAGCCATTGCCGGACCCTATATCTTACAGCTGTTTAGAATTCGAGGTGAGGCAGGAATCGGGATCGGCTTGGGAACAGCTTCCCATGCATTGGGTACTGCCAAATCGTTGGAATATGGTGAACGATCCGTATCCATGAGCTCAGTAGCGATGACCGTATGCGCCATTGCGGGATCATGTGCAGCTCCCTTAGTTGCTTGGCTACTGTATCCTCACTGATTCATGAAAAATTACGTATTGAAACATTAGTGAAGATTGATATAATACATGTGATTGCAAATGAAAGATAAAAGGTAGGAGAATATATGCAGGAGATTGCTGGATATAAGGCTATTGCTCTAGATATTGCTCATAGGATTGTAAGTGGTGAATTTCCAGTCCATTCAAAAATTTCAGGACGGTCTTTATTAGCAAGCCATTATCATGTGTCGCCAGAAACGATTAGAAAGGCTGTAGCCCTTCTGAAAGATGAGAATATTGTGTCCGTATCTCAGGGGAAAGAAATTATCGTTACATCTGATCTACAGGCGCATGATTATATCACTAAAAGTAATTATATGAAATCAGTATACTCATTGAAGCAGGATTTAGAATTGTTGCTTCAAGAGAAGAAGTCTATGGATCATAAATTTGAGGTCGTTCTTAAGGATATCATTGATTTCTCCGACAGGTTACAGAATTTAAAGGCATATCATCCAGTAGAAATTAAAGTAAATACAGGTTCTCATGCTGTGGGTCAGACGATTTCTAATCTTAGATTTTGGCAGCAAACAGGAGGAACGATTGTTGCGCTGAGGCGGGGAATACAAGTCACAATTTCTCCGGGACCCCATGTTATTCTTCAAGAGAATGATGTGATCGTGGTGGTTGGTGACGGTCAAGTATTTCAGCGGACCGTGGATTTCATGAATAATGGTGAATCAACAGAAGAATAAATCAAGATGATGCAACGACAAAGAGAATCATCTTGTATGTCAAGCCGTTCATTTTATGAACGGTTTTTTTGTTGCATATAATATCCATTTCGATGTGATTTATTTACCCGAGGGACCCCAACTGACAACCTATTTTTTATTTATAGGTTGTCAGTTGGGGGTTCCTTTGTTATAGTTAAGTATATCTGGAGACGAAGTTGAGTCGGAATCAACGGCATTACCAATCGAAAAACTGCAGAACTCAATCAAATTGAGTTCTATATTTGATGGGCTCAGACATTATAAATGTTTGAGCCTGCTTCTCACACCGAGAGCAGTGTTAAAGCTATTTATAGCTACTATCATCACAGAGAATCTATGAAATTGGGGGGCTACTATGCTTAAATTTGAGAATGTTAGCAAAACTTATGCCAACGGCTATCAAGCTGTAAAGTCTGTTAGCTTTGAGATTGAAGAGGGAGAATTAATCGTACTTATTGGTCCAAGTGGTTGTGGTAAGACTACAACGATGAAGATGATAAACCGCTTAATGCCGCATACGGAAGGTACGATTAGCATTAGAGGCAAAGACATTACGCAAGAGAATCCAGTTGAATTAAGACGGAACATTGGTTACGTCATTCAGCAGGTGGGACTATTTCCTCACTATACGATTGAACAGAATATTGCCCTTATTCCGCACCTCAAGGGTTGGGACGCAGCGAAGACCAAAGCTCGTGTACATGAATTGCTAGATATGGTGGGTCTTGAACCCTCTGTATTTGCTTCACGATATCCACGCCAACTTTCAGGTGGACAACAGCAACGAGTGGGTGTCGCTCGTGCATTAGCAGCGGATCCCGAGATTGTACTGATGGATGAACCTTTTGGTGCATTAGATCCAATCACAAGAGAGCAATTACAGGATGAATTAATTAGACTTCAAAAGACAGTGAAAAAAACAATCGTATTCGTGACACATGATATGGATGAAGCCTTGAAATTAGGAGATCGGATTGCAGTCATGAAAGAAGGATCATTATTACAGCTAGATACGCCAGAGAAGCTTCTTAAGGAGCCTACACATGGATTCGTAGAAGAGTTCATAGGTAAGAATCGAATTTACCAGAACCCCGCCTTTATATCGGTTAAGGATATTATGCGTGATAATCCTGCGACAGCCCTTCCTAGTTTCTCTCCCGTTCGTGCTTTAGCTTCCATGAGAAAACGACGGACAGATACGTTAATATTAAGTGATGATAATGATCAATTGACCGGCATCGTCTCTATATATGACCTACAATCGAAGTTGGAACAAATACAGACCATTCAAGAAATAAGTGTTCCTGCTGTTCCTTATTTAGATGAGGATGCAACGGCTCAAGACGCACTCATTGCCATTGGGGATGCTAGATTCGGTATTATCCCCATTGTTGGGAAAAGTAAAAAAGTAGTGGGTGTGATAACAAGATCAACTTTACTCACTACTTTCGCAGATCACTGGGCTGGTAGGAGGGAGAACGAATGAACGAATCACTTTGGGAACAGTTTGTTAAACAACTATCCATGCGTTGGGGAGATTTATTAACAGCAACGGGTCAGCATATGCAACTTGTCCTAATATCGATGGCGATAGCCATTGTTGTGGGTATTCCACTCGGGATTATTGTTTCACGTTATCCAGTCTTGAAGACATTAATTCTAGGTGGAGCAGGGATTCTGCAAACGATACCTAGTCTGGCCTTATTAGGATTTATGATTCCGTTGTTTGGAATAGGTCTTAATACCGCTATAGCTGCACTTTTCTTATATTCTTTATTACCTATCATTAGAAACACATTCGCAGGTATTCAAGATGTAGATAGAGCCACAATAGAAGCGGCTAGAGGTATGGGAATGACGAATGCACAGATTTTGTTCAAAATAGAAATTCCATTATCTCTGTCCGTTATTATGGCTGGTATTCGGACGGCTACAGTAATAAATGTAGGTACAGCTACTTTAGCAGCCTTTATTGGTGCTGGTGGGCTAGGTGATTTTATATTCTTAGGAATCCAACGGAATATCGATGCTTTGATTCTGATGGGTGCTGTACCTGCAGCAATTCTTGCGTTGATTCTTGACTTTTTGCTTGGACGGATGGAGAAAGTGACAACACCGAAAGGTTTGAAACTATAATATATTAATGGAGGAATTATATGAATATTAAAAAAGGGTTAGTTATCAGTTTTATTGTTTGTTTGTCAATGGCATTAGCTGCGTGTGGTTCAGGTAATAAGAAGGACATTATTACAGTCGGCTCCAAGAACTTTACGGAGAACATCCTCTTAGCGCATATGATGGCTGATATTATTGAGAGTAATACCGATTTGAAAGTAGTACGTAAAGTAAATTTGGGTGGATCTAATGTAGCTTGGAAAGCATTGTTGAACGATGACATTCAGCTATATCCTGACTACACGGGAACGATTGTATCTAACTACTACCAAGAAGAAACGGGAACTTCAGAAGAAACATTAGCTAGAACACAAGAGTTGCTCAAACAAGACAAGCTCGTTTTTACGAATCAAATGGGCTTCAATAATACGTATACTTTAGCTGTCACCCAAGAAACAGCAGAGAAATATAAGCTTACAACATTTAGTGATCTAGCAAAAGTATCTACTGACTTAGTGTTAGGCAGTGAGTTTGAATTTAAGGATCGTCCTGATGGCTATCCAGGATTGAGTAAGGAATATGGAATGATCTTTAAAGAAGTAAAGGGTATGGATCATGGCATTATGTATCGTTCAATAGTAGATAACAATGTGGATGTGATTGATGCTTTTGCGACGGATGGTCAGATTAAGGTTAATAATTTAGTTATCTTGGAGGATGACCAATCATTCTTCCCTCCATATGATGCAGGACCACTTGTACGTGAGGATGTATTGACAAAATATCCGGAAATAACAGAAGCATTGAATAAACTTCAAGGCGTGCTTGATGAGACAACCATGCAAGAACTGAATTCAAAGGTGGATTCAGAAGGATTGAAAGAAGAGAACGTATCGCTCGATTTCCTGAAAGAAAAAGGTTTAATTAAGTAAAGTAGCATGGAGAAAGACAATAGCTACCGCTAACAATGCGGTAGCTATTGTACTTAAAAGCGTGGTAGGAATGTCTATTTTCACAATATTATGGATGGCATACTAGGGTAAGAAAGTATGTTACATCATAGTTATGTCATAAATCATCAGATATAATAAAGGGTAAGTGTTAAGTTTTAGTTATGGACTTGAAATATGAACATCGTTGAGTTATTATTATATAATAGTTATTATAAATAAGTGATTTGTAATTTTTTATATAAAATTGTTATAATGAAAAAGCTTAATGGAGGTGGTATTCAGCCATGATGATTAATGAGCATATTGAAGAGATCAAAAGGCAACTGACTGCCAAAGGTTACAAGCTGACATCGCAACGTGAGGCGACAGTTCGAGTATTACTGGAGAACGAAGAGAATCATTTAACTACAGAAGAAGTTTATATGCTTGTCAAAAAGAGTTGTCCAGATATTGGAATTGCCACTGTTTATCGGACATTGGAATTACTGAAAGAGCTGCATGTTGTTGAGAAAATTAATTTTGGTGATGGCATTGCTCGCTTTGATTTACGTTTTATGAACCAGCCTCACTTCCATCATCATTTAATTTGCACAGAATGTGGTGGTGTTCAGGAGATTCTGGAAGACTGGTTATTGCCGATGGAGAAAAGGGTTGAGCGCGAATTTGGGTTCACCGTTACGGATCACCGTCTTGATTTTCAAGGTGTTTGTAATTCTTGCAATATTAAAGCTAATGATAATAGGGATAAATGCCCAGCTGTTTCTTAAATGAATTTAATTTGCAGGAAACAAAGCTCAGCCTATAAAGGTTGAGCTTTTTTGATTTTTGTCATCATTCAATCGAGATTCCGTATAACCGCCTAAATAATCCGTCACAAGGGAGACGTTGCTCTTAATAAGTGATAATCTTTCTCAATAACTACTGAGAGGATCACAAAGAGGGTCAATCTTAGATAATTTGAGTGAGGAGGAGAATGAATGACGAAGAAAGCGGGGATCGCCAGATTGGTGGAAATAGCCGATGAGAAGCGAGGCATGCTAATCGTCTCAGCTGCGCTAGCTTCTCTAAGTGCGATCTGCATGCTAATACCCTACGTATCGGTGTACTTTATTCTTAAGGAATTATTACAACATGCCTCGAATTCTGCAATGGTAGATGGAGAAATGATGATTAGATGGGGCATTGTTGCTTTACTCGGTGTTCTTGGTGGGTTAGTGACAATGTATGCGGGTGGAATGGCTTCTCATGTTGCTGCTTTTCGTATTCTATATGGTCTGCGTGTTAAGTTATCCGCGCATATCGGAAGGCTACCTTTAGGATGGTTGAATGGGACTTCAACAGGGGCAGTAAAGAAAACATTAGAACAAAATGTGGAGAAGGTGGAGACCTTCATCGCTCACCAGCTACCGGATTTAGTACAGGTACTCGTAAGCACCACAATTATGATTATCGTTATGTTCTATTTGAATCCATGGTTAGCTTTGGCCTGTATTATTCCGATAATGCTTGGATTAGGTATCCAGATGTACTTAATGACAGGAGCCAAGACGAAGAAGAACATTAAGGAATATTATGATTTCTTAGAACAAATGAACGGTTCAGCTGTTCAGTATGTTCGTGGTATGCCTGCTGTCAAAGTGTTTGGACAAACGGTGCATTCATTCCGGCGGTTTTACTCTGATATGATCCATTATCGTGATTATTGTTTGAAATACACAGATCAGTTTCAGAACGGTTTTATTATTTTTAAAGTGATTATTGGCTCATTTACGGCATTTGTCCTGCCGGTTGGCGTATTCCTATTGAGTAAGGATCCGAGTAGTGTAGCATTTGCCACGGTTCTATTATTCTTTCTGATTATGGCTCCTGGTATATCAGCTCCAATGTTTAAACTTATGTATATCTCATCCGCGCTCCGTGATATTAATGAAGGTGTGGAGCGGATGGATCTTATTTTTGCAGAACAGCCTATTCCTGAACCTAAAGAACCAAAGATTCCAAGTACATATGATGTCACTTTTGATCATGTGTCTTTCTCGTATCGAGCAGAAGGAGTAGCTACCCGGAAAGAAGCATTGACCGATATTTCCTTTGTCGCTAGACAGGGAAAAGTTACAGCATTGGTTGGGCCCTCGGGTTCTGGTAAATCAACGGTTGCGAACTTGATACCTCGTTTCTGGGATGTTGATGCTGGGCAGATTAGCATTGGTGGAGTGGATATACGTGAAATGCTGACCCATCATTTAATGGATAGTGTAGCTTTTGTATTCCAAGATACCTTTCTGTTCTATGACACCTTATACAACAATATAGCGGTCGGTCAGCCTGATGCCTCTAGGGAGGCAGTATATGCAGCTGCAAAGGCAGCGCAATGTCATACGTTTATTGATAATCTCCCCCAAGGATACGATACCTTGATCGGAGAGGGAGGCATATATCTATCGGGTGGGGAGGAGCAACGTATCGCTGTAGCTAGAGCGATCCTGAAGAATGCTCCTATCCTTGTATTGGATGAGGCAACAGCTTTTGCTGATCCAGAGAATGAATATGAAATGCAATTGGCGCTGAAAGAGTTAATGCACAATAAAACGGTAATCGTTATTGCCCATCGTCTTTCTTCTATAAGAGATGCTGATCAGATCATTGTACTTAACGATGGACGATTAACGGAGCGGGGTACCCATGATGTACTCGTTGCTGAGGACGGATTATATGCCCGGATGTGGTATGCATATACAGAAGCTGGGCAATGGCATATCGGAGCGGAGGGATCAAATTTTGAGCATTCTGTATAATATAACAGTAGGTAATCCTCGTAAACTAGTAAAACCAATTATATATACCACGCTTGCAAATTTAGCAGGTATTATTCCTTTTGCATTATTGGTTGAGAGCGCTAGAATCATCTTTGAACCCTTTATTTATCCCGACGTTTCGATGGATATTACAAGGCTATGGTGGATCAGCGGAGCCATGGTGTTAACGCTTATTCTACTATACTTACTTGAAATTCCGGCCTATCGTTCTCAGTTCCGAAGTGCATATAGCGCAGCGGCTGAAGGCCGTACTAATCTAGCTGAGCATCTTAGGAAACTTCCCCTTGGATATTTGAATAAGAGAGATCCTGGTGATCTGGCGAATATGATGATGGGTGATTTCACAATGATAGAACATGGTATTTCCCATCTTGTGCCACAGATGATTGGGGCCGTGATTATGCCTGTCATTGCATTGTTAGGACTCTCGTTTCTAGATTGGCGTATGGCTATTGCGATGTTCGTTACTTTACCCGTTGCGATTGTTATCGTTCTAAGCACTTCCCGTATTCAACGTAAGTTGGGCGCTGAGCATATGAGAGCTAAGATCAATGCAGCCAATCGTCTCCAAGAATATCTGAATGGTATTCGTGTCATTAAGGCGTATAACTTGACGGGAGACCGATTCGTCCGCTTGGAACAATCATTCAAAGAGTTGATGCGCCGTAGTATTCGGATTGAAGGATTACTGGGACCTATTGTGCTTACTGCGGTGGGGTGTATACGAAGTGGGCTTACAGTCATGATTATTATAGGTGTTCATCTACTGCTTGGAGGTACGTTAGACTTAGTAACCTTTGTAACCTTTCTTATTATGGGTACACGTATTTTTGATCCGTTGACCACGGCACTCGTGAATTATGCTGAATTTCGTTATCATGAGCAGGCTGGGGAGAGGATTGTTGAACTTCTCAATGAGTCACCAATGACGGGAAATGGAAAACCTTCTGAGAATCATGATCTCGAATTGAGAAATGTGACCTTCGGATATAGCGAACAGACAATACTAGATGATGTGAGCGTACGAATGCCTATTGGATCGTTCACAGCGCTAGTCGGTCCATCGGGTAGTGGGAAAAGTACTCTGATGCGTCTAATAGCTCGTTTCTACGATCCGAATAAAGGAACAGTGTTATTAGGTGGTGAGGATATTCGTCAACTCGATCCTGAGGAATTGCTAAGAAAAGTGTCTATGGTATTTCAAGACGTCTATCTATTTCAAGATACCATTATGAATAATATAAAATTCGGTAATAGTGAAGCCACGGTAGAGGAAGTGGAAGATGCTGCAAGACGAACCTGCTGTCATGACTTCATCATGAGATTACCACAGGGATATGACACTCTGGTGGGTGAAGGGGGTAGCACCTTATCAGGAGGAGAGAAACAGCGAATTTCGATTGCTCGCGCAATTCTCAAGAATGCCCCCATCGTACTACTAGATGAAGCGACAGCTTCTCTTGATCCTGAGAATGAAGTAGAGATTCAGAAGGCCATTGATCAACTTATTCAGGGCAGAACGGTCATTGTCATTGCCCATCGATTAAGAACGGTGAGGAATGCGGATAATATTGTGGTGCTCGACAATGGCCGAATTGTAGAACAAGGCGGTCATGAAGAACTGTTAAGAGAAGAAGGTTTGTATGCTCGGTTGTGGAACTTGCAGCAGAACACGAATGGCTGGAAGATGACCTCCTGAATGATAGGTTCCTGAACCTTGTCTTGAAGAATGAAATGCTAATTCGAAGTAAGCATATAACAGCGGAGTTTAGATAGAAGGTGTCCGGTAAGCCATGATAAATGGCTTACCGGACACCTTCTTTGTTTTTGTACGAGTAAGCAGGGTAGATTATGAGCTTACGCTCCCCGAACGGACCTTTATCGCTAGGGTTTCCAAACTTCGGGTTGAACAGAGAATCATTCATTCGTTATAATGAATATATTGATAATGATTATCAGCAATGTAAATGTGTTAGAAACCTAAGCTTTAACTGGAGTGATCATATGATAGAGAAGTCTAATTTCCACGATAACTATAATCTGTTTTTTGATGGTCTTCAATTAGTAAGAGAGAACGAGGATCGAACGGAGCATATGAACCTGCAATCAAGTATGGGCAACGGCTCCATCCAGCGATTCGTACCTCGATTCGATCTTGAAGTGGTACTATCGGAATATGAATTTCATCAGACGCGGCACTTAAATATCGTTTCAGATGTCCCTATGGTAGAGCTAACTTATTGTATACAAGGTGCCAGAGAGACTAGCATTAGTGGAGATCGGCATGAACTCCTTCCAGGGAGTTGTACGCTACAGTTTATGAATGAAGTGGATGCAAGCTTTGAATTTAGTGCGAATCGACCCTTTTTAATGCTGGGAATTGGTATTCCCGTTGCGACTTTTCATCACTTTATGGGTGAAATGAGTGGTTCGAGATCGGTGGATTTTCTTAATATTGTTGGAAATAAGTCTTTTCGTACGTTCCAGGAAACCATTGATCCTTCCTCTACCATCGTTCTTAATAAGATATTAAAGGCTGCCAAATCTAACGTAACCAGGAATATAGAGATGGAATGCAATGTTCTAGAATTATTGTCTTCGTCATTTCGGTCATTTCTATGTGAAGGGAAGTCAGAATCAACTTCTTTATCGAAGAGTGATGTACAGAAGATTCAACAAGCGCGAGACATTATATTGAATTGTATGGCCGAACCACCTACACTCTTACAACTGTCCCATATGATTGCATTAAATGATTATAAATTAAAGGTTGGTTTTAAAGAGATGTATGGTGCAACGGTATTTGGATATTTACGAGATAAACGCCTAGAGAAAGCACTACTATTATTACAGCAGGGCAATATTACGGTAGGAGAAGTTTCTTGTGCGGTTGGATATTCTAATCCAAGCTATTTTGCAGAAGCCTTCCGCGAAAAGTACGGCGTAAATCCTGGTGAGTTTGTGCGACGTTCATCTATGCTACTTCAACATTGAACAAAAAAATAATTACGGACTCTGAATTGCTGTCCTCAGCTATTGGTAATCGCTGAGTGGCAGCTTTTTTTGTTGTGTAATGAGGGGAGGCAAATTTCTTATCCCGATAACCAGTAATAGATTCCGCACACAGGTAGATGCATGAAGCTATGCGATAGTAATATGGGGCTAGGATGGAATTGATGGAACCATGAAGGCAATGGGCAAATATAAAGAAACACAACAAAGGAGAATATAGAATGGTTAAAAAATTAGAACAGGCACAGCAGCCCTTTTGGATAAATGTAATGATAGGGTTGCTTCTGATTATGGCAACAACAGGATTGGCACGGGTCGCCTATGGAGCGGTTCTTCCCTATATGCAGGAAGGGTTGTCTTTAACGGTCTCACAATCGGGTATGTTAGGAACGATTATGTTCTTAGGCTATTTGTTAACCGTTGGTCTATCGGGTATTCTTGCATTTCGCTGGGGAGCCAAGGCGGTATTACTTATAGGTGGATGGAGTGTCGTAGTCAGTTTACTGGGCCTTGCTACGGCGACGTCCTTTTGGTGGGCAGCTCTTCTTATGCTCATTATAGGTGCGGGCAGTTCATTAGTATTCACGCCATTGATGTCGCTCATGATTACTTGGTTTCCGAATAAAAGGGGAATTGTGTTAGGGTTTCTGCTAAGTGGTGCGGGTTTAGGGATGTTCTTGAGCGGAATTCTCGTCCCCTATATTATGCGGCAATGGCCAGATCTAGGTTGGCGTGCAGTGTGGATCGTATTTGGACTTATTGCTTTGTTAGTTCTTATCTTAGCTACGTTTATTTTGAAGAATCCACCCGTGACAGAACATAATAGTAATGATAAAGAAAAACCGAAATGGCTACAAAATAAAAGACTAATGAAAATAGCTTGGCTTTATTTCGCGGTAGGTATAGTGTATCTAATTCCGAATCTATATCAGACGGGGTTCATGAAAGAAGTTGGAATTTCCGATTCCGTCACAGGAACTACCTTTGCTATTGCAGGTGCATTCTCTATTGTAGGGGGACCGATTTGGGGAATCGTTTCAGATCGGATCGGGTCACGTAGAGCATTACTTCTAGCATTATCATGTGCCATTATTGGAAATATAGTTCCTTTACTCATGAATAATTTGACTGGGTTTATAATTTCAGCGGTCATATGGGGTTCCACAATGGGAGGAGTTTTAGGATTGATTCAGGTAAGTGCTTCTCATGAGGTTCCTCAAAAATATATATCTGTAGCTATTGGATTTATTTCTGTTTTTTATGCCTTTGGTCAAATGATTGGACCTGGGTTGGCTGGATGGATAATCGATCAAATGGGAGGTTATACTGGGGCTTATTGTTTTGGGGCTTTCGTGTATTGTATAGGTCTGATGCTGTGCTTCACGATGAAGGCAGATCAGAAGACAACCAGAGCAGGTGGGAACTAGCGAATATCTCGAATGAGGCTGGCATATACATCAAATAGGGTCCAATCTAGTCCGTGTAAGCTGCGGGCTTTTTGGCAATTATAACGGAGATTAAAAACACAAAAATATAACCTCCTTGTAACTATATTGCAACGTTTAGTCATTATTGTTCGTATATAATTAAGGAGGATAAAAAATAAACTTTTTGGATTAGCGTTTTCAAGTTCTGTGTAAGGGTAATGAGCAATATAGAGTCATATCATGTAAGTAGTAAAGGAGAATTATGATGAGAAAATCAGCACTCTTTATGACGATAATGGTTATTGTTCTTTTAACATCTATTACTACGACAAGTGCAATTGGATATCAGCCTGTTGAACCTAAGGACGATACATCCACTGCAATGATTACTAGTATAGTACAAGAGAATGGTCATTTATATATTGAAGCAGACCACATCCAGTGGTATGAAGGTGAAGCTGCGAATGAGAAGTTTCTAGAACGTGAGCAAGATACGGGCGACATGACAGGTCCCCCTGATGGATATTATGTGATCAACGACGATCCACAATTACAGAAGTTAGAAGTAGCTGCAGATGCTGAAGTGTTCATGCAAATTTATGACCACGATGGCACTTACGAAAGCATGCAAGTGGAGTGGAATGAGCCGGTCTCATTACATAAATTTGAAGCCATATATCACAACAATGATCTGTTAGATGCTAGCGTATTCCCTTATCATCTAACGGTGAAGGATGGAAAAGTAGTTAAGATTGTTCAGCAATTTATTCCTTAAACATGTATGATATAAAGTATGAGATATAAGATCCAGCACTTGTTCATGAGTGCTGGATCTTATACGTTGTAGTGCTTGTAGTTTTGTTGGTAGGGGTATAATATTCAAAAGAATGAAAGAGTACATAAGATATGGAAAAAGGGAGAGTTGAAAGCGTGGAAACATCAAAAAGTAATATTAAGCTAGTCGTGGCAGGGCTATTGCTCGCCATATTTATGGCGGCCATTGATAATACCATCGTGGCTACAGCTATGGGTACTATCGTGTCTAAGCTTGGAGGTTTTGATAAATTTATATGGGTAACGTCAGCGTATATGATTACTACGATGGCAGGTATGCCGATCTTCGGTAAGTTATCTGATATGTATGGACGTAAAAGGTTTTTTATTTTTGGGATCGTGGTATTTCTATTTGGTTCTATATTGTGTGGTTTTGCCCAAAGCATCGAGCAACTTAGCATTTATCGTGCCATTCAAGGTATTGGTGGCGGCGCGTTGATGCCAATAGCTTTTGCGATTATTTTTGATATATTCCCTCCTGAGAATCGTGGTAAAATGACGGCTTTACTAGGCGCAGTATTCGGAGCGGCAAGTGTCGTAGGTCCGTTGCTTGGTGCTTATATTACGCAATACATTGGATGGGAATGGATATTTTACATCAATGTTCCTATTGGGATCGTAGCTTTGCTATTTATTATTCGTTCTTATCATGAATCTAAACAGCATGTGAAACAAAAGATTGATTGGTGGGGTGCTGCAACTCTCGTTATTGCAGTCATTAGTTTGATGTTTGCTCTAGAGCTTGGAGGCAAAGAATATGCTTGGAACTCCTCCATAGTTATTTCATTATTTACTAGCTTTGTTGTATTTTTTATCGTATTTTTCTTTGTTGAACTGAAAGCACAAGAGCCTATTGTACCTTTCTGGTTGTTTAAACGTCGCTTATTTGCTACAACCCAAATATTAGCCTTTCTATATGGGGGCACTTTTATCATTATGACGGTGTATATTCCGATTTTTGTTCAAGCTGTCTATGGCGGGTCCGCTACGAATGCGGGGTTAATTCTAACACCTATGATGTTAGGGTCTGTCGTAGGTAGCTCCATAGGGGGAATATTTGTAGCCAAAACGAGCTATCGCAACTTGATGTTTCTATCCGTCATTTCATATTTCGTCGGTATGTTTATGTTAAGTACGTTGGCTCCAGATACGGCTCGCTCCTTCTTAACCATGGCTATGATCGTCGTTGGATTCGGAATGGGCTTCTCTTTCTCCCTTCTGCCAACATCTTCAACACATAATCTTGAACCTCGTTACCGTGGAACTGCGAATTCGACGAATCAATTTCTTCGTTCGCTCGGGATGACGCTTGGAATTACGATTTTTGGTACAATTCAGAATTCTGTGTTCACAAGTAAGCTTGCAGAGAATTTCAGGGGAATGGGTGATGCCTCTTCTGCATTGTCTAATTTTGAAGATCCGAAGCAAATTTTTCAAGCGGGTGTTCGTTCACAGATTCCAGCTGAAGTTCTTGATAAAATTGTGAATGCCATGTCAACGTCGATAGCTCATATCTTCTATATTGCTTTAATTCCTGTTGGTGTGGCTGTTATTGTTGTGTTCCTTATGGGTAAAGCGCGCGTTCAATTGAGTAAATCACCATCATCTGAATAAACAGCTTACTTGGTTAGAAGAAAATAACTAACAAAAGCAGTTCATTCCTCGTCAGAGGAGGGGCTGCTTTTGCTACGTTACGGATTTTTTTTTCTGTGAAAGTTGAGCTATCCAGTGTAGAATATTTGAGAAAAGAAGATAGAGAACGAGTATAATTTACTTATCGTAATTAGTAAATCGCCTGAAGGAGAGCCGTAATGTCCAAGGGTAAAGCGAACTTTAGAACGAATGAGGTTATATAGTGCTTGTATCCTTATGATTGCCACAGGGATCACTGTTCAATTAATAACGATTAAGGAAAGTCTGATATTGGCGCTTGGGATAGCGCTGATCTCATGTTATACACCTGTTTCTCAAGGGATTAGGGACATTGTACATATGAGTGTTATATACATCATAGGTTACTGGACAGCGGTGTACTTGGATTCAACAATGACTACCTTACTAACGGTATGCTAACCTTACACAAGAGTTAGTTATCGCTTTATCACGGCTTAGCCTCATTGGGTTTCTTCTGCCTTTTATACTATGGGATAAATTTCGTCCTACTCAAACACGCTACTTTGCCTATGGGAGCTTTACCGAACCCATTCATTTCCCATTCATATGGGTTGGATTGAAGGACCCGATGTGGAGATTTCTACTTGTAGGTGTGGTCGTCATAATATCGTCGTTTATTCCAGTTATTCACTGGGGGCGAGAAGACTTTCTCTCGCTTCTCCTATTTGGATTAGTCTTCGCATTTATTAATGCTATTCTAGAAGAGTTTCTCTGGAGAGGATATGTGCTTTCTCGATTTGTTGATGGGCTAGGTGAGAAACAGGGATTAATAATAGGCAGTATTGTGTTTGGGATGTACCATTATTCATTGGGATTTCCTTGGAGTATATGTGCATTATTTGCAGTATTAGGGATGTTGCTTGGCGGAATAGTGATTAGATCACAAGGATTGCTTCCTGTGATCATTCTCCATTTCATCATGAATGTATTATTCGTACTGAGTGGATTGATTTTTTAAGAAAAGAGGTTGATATTCTTGAATGCTGAAATTATTTTATTTGATCTAGATGGGACACTTACTGACCCAAAGTTAGGAATTACGAAATCAGTACAGTATGCGTTATCTAAATTTGATATTCATGAGCCTGATTTAGACAAGCTTGAGATGTTTATAGGGCCTCCGCTTGCCGTTTCTTTTGCAGATTTTTATGGTTTCGCTGAGGCAGAGGTTAGCCAAGCTGTTACTTATTTCAGAGAGTATTTCGTAGACAAAGGAATGTTCGATAACGCAGTGTATTCAGGGATTCCTGAGCTATTGCAAATGCTGCTTAATCAAGGAAGAACACTTATGATTGCAACTTCGAAGCCAACAGTATACGCTGAGCAAATCGTAAGACATTTCGAAATTGATCATTATTTCGCAGCTCTATATGGTAGCAATCTCGATGGAACGATGGCAGATAAAACTTCTATTATTCGAAGCATTATTGTGGATAAGGAACTAAATATAGAGAAAACGATCATGATCGGAGATCGGAAACATGATATCATTGGAGCGAATAACAATGGGATCTCGTCTATTGCTGTTGAATATGGATATGGAAATTCTGAAGAATTGCTAGAGTGTAATCCGACTTACACGTATAGAACGGTAGCAGAGCTCACAGATGCCTTTTCCATATTAATGTGATCATCAACCCATAAATAAAGCCAATAAAAATAGTGATTAGTTACTTTGAAGACAGCCATTCCTGAATAAGGATAGGGCTGCTTTTTTTGTGTTTTAAGAGTTGAAATGGAGACAAGGCGCATAAGTTCATAGAGGACGATGTATCCATCAGCCTTCATGCGACGGTCTAACTTTATCATGGGGATTGATGGGCGGTTCTGTGAAAGGATAAACATTTGAAGGAGTGATATTAGAATGGGACTTGTTCACGGCTCCGGCAAGTTCGACCGATACGAGATGTCAGATGAATTTTCATTGCAGAAGGCGAACAGGGATGCGTGGGAAGTGTTCTGCTCTATTTATTACAATGCTGAATATCATAGCTATAGCCAAGAAATGTTGTATAAGATCAATTTAGATCGAGAACCATACTGGATTTATCAAGGGTTGGTGCTTCCGAGTTATAGTAAGCGTGGCATAGGATCGAATATGCTCAAAAGGGTACTAACCATGCTCACGATCATTACCCTGTGATGAGGTCTTATATGCTACAAGGCGATCCTGCGGAGTCTGTTTGTTATCATCTGTGATTCATGCCAGGTCCATTGCTTATTAAGAAAATGACTCTTTCGATGGAGTAAGGGTTGTGATAACAAACGACCAAGAGATTTGCACATATGTCGATACTTCCATGTTAGAATGTCTCAAGGGGGGATCATAAATGAATGCGCAATTAATAATGATAGAAGGATTACCCGGTTCGGGTAAATCGACAGGGGCCCGCCTACTTGCTGATATTCTTGAAGAGCATGGTAAGAATGTTGTGCTGGTGCTAGAAGACGATCTGGATCATCCGGCAGATTATAATGGCGTTGCCAGCTTCACTCCTGAGGAGTGGGAGACACTGTGTCATAAACATGAGGAATATCAGACGCTTTTGTGTACTAGAGCTTTTTATGAAGAAGGTAATTATTTCTTACCTTATCGTAAGATACAACAAGATGATCCCGAGCAACTGCCTCCCTTGCTCTTGGATGATCTTTGTAAACAAGATATTTACGAGATATCCCTTGAACGCCACATGCAACTAATTTCAGCTAAATGGAACAAGTTCGCAGAGGCGATCGTATCTCAGAATAAAGTCTATGTGTTTGAATGTTGCTTCATCCAGAATCCCGTAACGGTTAGTATGATCAAACATAATCGAAGAGCGGAGGAATCTCTTCACTATGTGCAGCAGTTAGAGAAAGCTATAGCACCACTTCATCCGTTACTCATTTATATGGATAAGCAGGAGTATGATGTTACCTTCAATAAGGTTGTAGCAGAACGGCCCGTTGAATGGTCTAATGGATTTATGGATTATTATACCTCGCAGGGGTATGGACAAGCACATGGGTATTCTGGTATCGAGGGTACTTTGAAAGTATTGTATGCTAGAAAGCAATTGGAAGAGCAAATTATGACGGCGTTGTCTCTAACATCAACGATCATTGATAACTCTCCGTGTGATCGAGAGCAGCTAAGACAAGCACTTGTTAATATTTTGATAGAAGAATAAGGATGATAAAATAGATTGAAAAAGGAGTGTACAGCTTGATATATGTTGCATTAGTAGTCGGTATTATACTGCTGTTTGCAGCTGGGGTGTTGGCACGAAAAAATTCACAGATTATAGCAGAGAAACGTGGGTTAATGAGTACTGAGACAACTTCTTCAATACAATATACTATTCACCTGTCAGATCAATGGACAGATCGAGAACAGTCACAGCTCCTACCGTTGTTTCATGTATCATATAGGGATGGGGAAGAGGAGCTACATGTTTATCTTTGCCGTGTAACAGGTACTAGGGGTGAGCTGAAATTACAAGAGGCTAAGAATGTTATGATTCACAAAATTAGACATGCTGTTCAGAAGAATCTGTTGACATCCAGTGCTTCTAAACACGAATCAGCTATAAATGATGAAGAGAAGAACATGATCATAGAACTAGAGCAAGAGCTAGCCCAACGATAATCGTGTGAAGAGGATAAAATATCCTGCTGTTACATAGAATGAACTAAGGTTTTCGCTCTCCATGTCCTATAGATTCTAAAGTGAATCTGAATATGAGGATTCGTCTTTAGTTCATTCTATATATTTATCCTTATTTGTGCTATGGTAGAAAAATGGCTAATGAAGGGAGATTAAATTATGCATGTACTCAGTTATAGCGATCCATCCGATTTCTTGAATCGTGTTGAACCTGTGCTACTGGAAAATGAAATGCTTAATAATCTTCCCCTAGGTATTATCTATCGTCTGGTCGAGTCATATAAGTATGCGGCCAAGAACGCACAACATGAAGGTCCGCTTCCCTTCATGGCAGTGGTGAGTAACGATGAGCAAGATATCCTAGTCTTAGTCAAAACGTTGGAGCACCTAATCATTTACAATAGTGAAAAGGGGGTGAATGATGAACTTGTTACTGAGGCCTGCTCTAAGGCCATTCAGTACATTGTGGAACAAGAGGTGATCTCTGTTCCTAGTATTATCGCTTTACGTGAAACGGCGTTTCTCTTTGCTAAGGAGTGGCAATTAATTACCGGCCATAGCTATGAAATACAAATGGACCAACGGATATATGCTTGTACCGAAGTGAAGGATATCAAGTTGAGCCCTGGTATTTTTAGAGCGGCTGAGTTTAGAGATATTCCATTGCTGGGTCAATGGATTTATGAATTTGCTGCTGAAGCGCTGGAGATCATGTCCATAGATCGTGCCATCAAGATGGCTAAGGATGCTACTGACAAATCAGCGATCTATCTATGGATAGATGATGGTGAACCTGTGTCTATGGCTCAGCAGACTAGACCAACCTTGCATGGAGCGGTAGTTAATTTGGTATATACACCTCCTGAGCATCGTAATAAGGGATACGGCAGCTCTTGTGTGGCAACGCTAACAAGGAATATGTTGCGTGGTCCGTATGAATTTACTAGTCTATATACAGATTTGAGTAATCCAGTCTCGAATCGTATATATATGAATATTGGATACGAACCTAAAGCGGATTCGGTTGTGTTAGTGTTTAAATAATACGTAGGTAGTTGAGCTCGTTCTTGACCTGATGCACCCTAGGGTGCAGGGCTAAGAGCGAGCTCGTTGCTCTGTACTATGCTTGGATAACTTGAACGGGGGTGCGTTAGACGTGAATATGAAAAGAATTTCTGCAGAACACGCTGTCCAGTATATTCAGGATGGGATGAAAATTGGACTGGGAACAGGCTCTACAGCTTATTGGGCCATTCAAAAGATTGGTGAACGAGTCAAAGAAGGGTTATCTATTCAAGCCGTAGCTACTTCCAAAACATCCGAAAGGCATGCGGTCGAGCTTGGCATCCCCATGATTCCATTTAACCAGATAGACCACTTAGATCTAACGATTGATGGCGCGGATGAATTAGATTCACATTTGCAACTTATCAAAGGTGGTGGAGGGGCTTTATTAAGAGAGAAAATTGTAGCCTTCCACAGTCATAAATTAATCATTGTAGCGGATGAGAGTAAATTTGTGGACAAGTTAGGCCGCTTTCCGTTACCGGTGGAGGTCATACCCTTTGCAGTAGAATGGACCCTTAACTCATTGCAGCAATTAGGATGCCGACCGCAGCTTCGTACAGATGGCGAGAAATTAGTTGTGACGGATAACGGAAATTATATCGCAGACTGCCCGTTTGGTAGTATAAATTCACCAACCGATCTGCAAAATGATATTTCACGTATACCTGGGGTTGTAGATCATGGGTTATTTATTGGGCTTGCGGATGTTGCTGTAATCGGTCATTCAGACGGTTCTGTAGCTATTGTGGAACGAAAGTAACATGTCTAGATTATTCATTAGGGTCATGTTACGGACTATGATCTTCGGCTATAGCTTATGTCTTCTGTATTGGATGTTTATAGGTTTCGGCCGTGTTCGCCATGTAGGGGCACCCCTTAGTTATAATCTCATTCCATTCGAAACGATAAGCTTATATGTACGTCACCATAATGATATTTCTACTTCGACGTGGTTAATTAATTTGTTTGGTAATGTAGGTGTATTTGTACCTTTTGGTTTATTTTTACCTATCCTAAGTAAAAGGCTAAGATCATATATGAGACTGGCCTTATTATTTGTGCCTTGTGTGATCGCGCTAGAATTCTGCCAAATGATATTAAGGGTAGGAAGCTTCGATATAGATGATGTTATTCTTAATTTGTTAGGAGTATGGATAGGCTATTTCATCGTAAAACGTTTCTTATAGAAAAATTGGACATTTGACATCAAATAACGATTGTATTATCTTGGTGTTAAGATAATTTATTTGGAGGTTTCTATCATGAATGACAACATGAATAATTCGAATGAACCCTTGGGGGAGAAAGGGGATGGACTTTCACTGGATTTATTTATTGTGTTAGCGCGTGCTTACAACTCTGTGTTTGCACATTCTACACGAAGTATTCACAGCTATGGGCTTAATTCTACTGAATTTGGTGTTCTTGATTTGTTATATCACAAAGGACCTCAACCATTACAAAAAATAGGTGAGAGAGTTCTTATTTCCAGTGGGAATATTACATATGTTGCAGATAAATTGCAAAAGAAGAATTTATTAATTCGAATTGCATCACCAGATGATAGACGGGTGATATTCGCAGATCTGACTGAAGAAGGAAGATCATTTATTGAACAAATGTTTCCTCAGCATCAGAAGGTTCTTGTCAACGCGGTAAAGGGGTTAAATGAAGCTGAGAAGAAGGATGCGATTGTTCTTTTGAAGAAGCTTGGATTATCAGCAGATGAGAATTTCCAACAACAATAATAATTCGTAACCATTTGCATAAACGGAGTGGTTCCTGTATCGTTTCTTGTTATGAACATCATTACTAAAAGACATATGGGAAGTGAATATCAATGAATGGACAAATTCGCGCTAATATTCGTCCGGGGCTAGAGGTAGATATTGTATTGAAGCAGGATCAACCGATAGGTAAGTTAACAAGAGGCATCGTCAAGGATCTATTGACTAACTCACCGAAGCACCCGCATGGCATTAAGGTTAGATTAACTAGCGGTCAAGTTGGACGCGTGCAGACTATCATTCAGTAAATAATCTATAATAATAAAGGCAGTCCACACCTTAATTAGGTTGGAGTGCCTTTATTGTTGAATGATGCTCTAAGCTCACAACTATCAAAATATGAATACTTCGGACTTTTCGCGTCTAAAGGACATTATCGACAATTTGGGAGATCAATATTTTTGGAAAGGCAAAGGTATGATGACACCTCAGGATTTCTGCGATTCTCAGGACAATGGACTAAAGGGAGAAGCTCGCTATTAGATCATCATTTTAAAGATACGTATAGCTATACCACTGATATTAGTAAAGGTAAGCTCAGTTTTGATTTTTATGGAACGAAGTTAAGGTATATTGGTCAAACATATAGCAACAAAGCAAAAATAATGAGAATTAAAGTAGATGGAATAGAGGAAACTTTTACCCAACGAGGAGTAGACACGTACTTAACTATAAATTACGAGAAGCTTAATTTACCACTCGGATATCATAAAGTTGAAGTTTCTTTCGATGATTCAATGCTTATGGTTGACGCAATAGACATTGATGAACAGGGTTATTTAGTTGATGTTAATACCCCAATAAATTTAACGGCTAATGCTGGTGATAGCCAAGCAACATTAAAGTGGGATGCTGTTAAAGGTGCTGAGAGCTACATCGTTAAATACGGAACGGAATCAGGAGTTTATACTCAAACAGTCACAGCGACAAAAGACGCATATGGAAATTATGTAATCCCTGGCTTAACAAATGGCACGACTTACTATTTTGTAGTAAGCGCGACTGTTAATGGTGTAGAGTCAGATTATTCAAACGAAGCTTCTGCAACACCGCAGGCACCCGTACAACCTGATCCGGAGCCTTCTGGTGACCGAGCAATTCTTACCATTTATCTTACCAACGGAACAGAGAAAGAATACGATCTCTCCCAAGCTAAAGTGGCTGCCTTTATTGATTGGTACGATAGCAAGGATGCAGGAGTTGGCCCTGCCAAGTATGCATTCAATAAAACCTGGAATAAAGGTCCATTCAGTAAACGTACCGAATATGTAATTTTCGATAAAATTCTAACCTTTAATATTGATGAGTATTCTGCTAAAGAGTAGCATTTACACTTTGTTTCAGTAAGGTTAAAATAAATTTAACGGAAGCGCCGTGCCCTGCCAAGACTAGCGGGGCATTTTATTACATAGGAGTGATAACTTGAACACTTCATACAAAGTTCTCACCACGGACGCTGAATTATTCGCCGCAGCTCTCACTCAAGTCCGAGTATATGTCGTGCAGATCAGTGAGTATCAGTCTGATTGCATTATTGAGTATGGTGGAGCGATCTAGAAATATACACCGGACGCCGTTAAGATCGCTGATACATATTACATACGTCACGGATCTGAATTCAGAGTGAGTCTACACAAAATTAATTAAAGAGATACCCCGTCAGATATTATACTCTGCGGGGTATTTTGGTTTATACGATAAACTCCGTAAATTCTAGACTACGAAGCAACCCTGATTTGGTCCAATTACTCATCCTTACCCGAGCCCGTAAATGCGGGGTTAAGGCTAAAATCTTTTTTTGCCGTTAAACCTAATCTCCAGTTAATATCTGCACATATAGTAAGGTGTACCAGATTGGAAAGGAGGAATTACTATGGGCGGAGTTCTTGGTGGATTTGGCGGTGGAAGTACAGCAGCAATATTAGTATTATTCATTTTACTGGTCATTATTACCAGTGCGTTCTGTTTCTAAACTAATGTGTATTCTTAAATAACCTCATACGATACAAGAGACCACAGAGGCATAATGAAGTGCACCCCTTAGAATAGACATTGGAAAAACCCCCGGGTTTAACCGATGAAATACTAGGGGGTGCATTTTACATGGCAATCAAAGGTCAAAAGTTTAAACATTATCCAGAATCTTTAAAAGTGAAGGCGATT
>DASXLR010000164.1:0-44554 GCA_036496075.1 Paenibacillus sp.
TATAAAGTACTTGCCCCTCTTCAATCGTCTGCTCCGACAAGCGATTGTACAAAAGCAGCTCACGCGAGCTCATTTGATATCGATCTGCAATCATATCAAGCGTCTCTTCCTTTTGTACGATACATAACCGAACCTTACTAAATGGGCTTTTCTCTGCTGAGCTACCCAGAAAAAGACTCTTCCATTGGACATCCTCAGTTCCCGTTTTATCCAGTTCGATCTCTTCCGCTAATTGTTGCACTTCCTGGGCTTGTTGCTCTAAATCTCTCATAGAACGACTAGATGACAGAATAGACGACAATCCAAAGTTCTCTTTCGCTTCCACTGCAGGTTGTTGCTTACTCCCTACAGCGATCCGCATCTCCAATTTCTCATCATTCAACTCAGTAGATGGGAGTCCTGGTGTGCTTGCAAAAGAATGATCACTTTCTTCTGAGCTATCGTTCTCCAATGAATGTACCGAGATGCCAGCATAAGGGTTCTCTCCACTCACTTCTGCATCCACTAAATTCATGTCGATCTCAGGATACATCAATTCCGTCTCATCTTCGGGTTCGAAATGCCACACATTAGATACTGGTTTAGCTCTATCTGCATCAATGGAGTGATTCTCCGTATGTAATACGGATGTGTCAGGTACCTCCTTGTTGGCCGAGTGCTCAGGGACAGAGACCGCGTTCTCTTCGGCAGAATATTCCAGTTCTTCTGACTGCTCCATGAGAGTGTTGTTCTGTGAGGTAGATTGAGCAGTTGCATCCTGTTCTACAGACCAATCTGGAGCGTGCACAACCGTAAACTCCTCGGCATTCCATGTTGCAGGATCATTAGGCGGAGCCTCAATCCCCCGTAATGAGAGAACACCTGTAATGTTGAGGCTCCGCGTAGATAGAAGATCGATGTCAAAATTCTCAATCTCTACAGCAATTTCATCAATCGAAGTAACGCGGCTCAAAGGAACAGTGATTTCAACAGGAATAAAGTGTTCCAAACGCTGAATCACGTCCTCCTCACCTTCTCCTCTGTACAAACCGTTCAGAAGTAAATGACCTCTTAACGTAGCTTGGTCTTCTTGACTGATCACTTCAATATGCGGAAGTAATTCAATCTCCTCTAGTTCCGCAATTCCTGCAACATTGTCCGATAGTTGTATACGTTCATAAATATCAAAGCGCAAACCGTAGGACTGGTCAAACACAGTTAACGTCCTCCTTTTTGGCATATTCTTATAACCATGAGTCTACTCACGGCATGAGCCCAATATTGTTAACTCATTTTATTTATATGCTATAAAAAGGAGAGCATGACTCTTTTGACGTTATCCTTTTACGCTCGTAAAAGATCGTGTAATTTGCGCATATCTTCAGGCCACGGATCATCAATCTCGATATACTCTTTGGTTAATGGATGTGTAAAAGCTAACCTTTCACCATGTAGCGACTGTCTTGTCATTAAATTAGCATTGCCACCATATAGTACATCCCCAATGAGCGGATGCCCCACATGACTTAAATGAACACGAATTTGATGTGTTCTTCCTGTCTCCAGTCTAAGACGAACAAGACTTGCTTCCTTGAATAGTTCCACTAGCTGAACATGTGTAATCGCTGACTGCCCTGTGGGCGAAATACGACGACGCTGTGCATGATGTCTATCCTTACCAATGGCAAGATCTATCACAGATAAATTCTCTTTAACGTTTCCTTGCACAAAAGCAACATATTTACGGTCAATTCTCTTATCTCGCATATCCTCATCCAGCTTTAATTGAGCCCATTCATTCTTAGCATAAAGCACGGGACCTGT
This sequence comes from Paenibacillus sp., assembly GCA_036496075.1. Taxonomy (GTDB): domain Bacteria; phylum Bacillota; class Bacilli; order Paenibacillales; family Paenibacillaceae; genus Paenibacillus_AQ. Next base: position 1,804 of record DASXLR010000164.1, read on the forward strand.
TGTATCCTGATCCAATCGATGAATATGCTTTACTGTCACTTCTTGACCCGTAGCCTGATAATGTGCGGCCACAACATGATCAAGCGAGACCAACCCCTTACGACCATCGGGGTGAATAGACATTCCCGCAGGTTTGTGAACAACTAAGCAGAAATCATCCTCGTACAGAACCTCAAGGTCCTGCCAAACAGGCTTAATACCTAGAGCTTGAGGTGAAAAAAGATGTATTTGTATCCTGTCGCCTTTCCATTGAATCCTCTTCTCATGTTTGAGGCGCTTCAATAGCTTCTCAGGGATCTCTGCTGAATGAAGTAACCACTCCAACACAGCAGTGTCAGGATTCTCTGCACTTGAGATGGCTTTACCTGGAATCAATTCCAGCCATTCACCTCGCCGGTTCCAATTCGCTAGATGAATCAAAGGCTTTCAAGAGCCTTATAATTGGCCGCAATCGTCATATCGATATCCTCAATACTATGGGCAGCTGACACGAACATTCCTTCGTACTGAGAAGGGGCTACACTAACACCATTCTGAACCATAGCTGCAAAATAACGGCGGAAGTGATCAGTATTACTACTCTTAGCCGTATCGAAGTTAATAACGTCGCTATCTGTGAAGAATGGACATACCATTGAACCTACGCGGTTAATGGTGATCGGAACTCCTAGCTTCTGAGCATTGCTCTCTAATCCAGCCTGCAAACGTGCAGCACGCACTTCTAATTGCTCGTATACTTCTGGAGTAAGCAGCTTAAGCGTTGTATATCCTGCAATCATAGCCAAAGGATTACCGCTAAGTGTCCCGGCTTGATAAATAGGTCCCGTTGGCGATATTTGCTCCATGATCTCTCTTTTGCCACCATAAGCGCCTACAGGTAGACCTCCGCCAATAACCTTACCAAGGCAAGTCAAATCTGGTGTAATACCGAACAATCCCTGTGCACAATTCATATCGACACGGAATCCCGTCATCACTTCATCAAAGATTAATAAAGAGCCGTACTGGCTAGTGATATCACGTAACCCTTGTAAAAACCCAGGTAAAGGAGGAACAACCCCCATATTTCCAGCTATAGGTTCAACAATGACGCAAGCCAGCTCTTCTCCATAGCGTTCAAATGCAACCTTAACAGATTCCAAATCATTATAAGAAACAGTGATCGTGTTCGTTGCTACACCTTCAGGTACACCAGGACTGTCTGGTAATCCAAGCGTTGCAACACCGGAACCTGCTTTGATAAGAAGACTATCTGCATGTCCATGATAAGAACCTTCAAATTTCAAAATTTTGCTTCTTCCCGTATAACCACGTGCTAAACGAATCGCGCTCATCGTCGCTTCAGTACCTGAATTGACCATTCTAACAATATCAATGGACGGAACACGTTCACAGACTAACTTTGCCATTTCCGTCTCAATTAAGGTAGGTGCACCGAAACTTGTGCCCTTCAAGGCTGTCTCACGAATCGCTGAGATAACCTCAGGATGGGCATGTCCCATAATTAAGGGCCCCCAAGAGCAGACGTAATCTATGAAACTATTTCCATCTATATCATAAATGGTTGAGCCTTCACCACGCTCAACATAGATGGGCGTTAACCCAACACTTTTAAACGCACGTACGGGGCTATTCACTCCACCTGGAATGTACTGTTTAGCTTCTTCAAAAGCTGTTCGCGAAGCCTCTTCCTTACGAATACCAGAACCATTGCTCATTCTCGACACTCCCATCATCTCTAAGTAAATTTATTGTTCACGTAACCAGCGAGCTGAATCTTTAGCAAAATATGTGATAATGATATCTGCTCCTGCACGCTTCATTCCTGTCAACATTTCTTGCACAATTGCTTTCTCGTTAATCCACCCCTGTAGTGCCGCAGCCTTAACCATGGAATACTCACCACTAACATTATAAGCAACTAATGGCAGATCGAATTGATCTTTGATCATACGCATAACATCCAAATAAGCGAGCGCGGGCTTAACCATTAACATATCTGCACCTTCAAGAACGTCTGATTCCGCTTCTCTAAGCGCTTCTCTGACATTCGCAGGGTCCATTTGATAGGTTTTGCGATCTCCAAATTGAGGAGCTGAGTCTGCTGCTTCACGAAACGGACCATAGAATGCAGAAGCATATTTAACCGAATAAGACATAATGGGAATATTCAGAAATCCCGCCTCGTCCAACCCACTACGTATGGCTTGCACGAATCCATCCATCATGTTAGAAGGTGCAATAATATCTGCCCCTGCTTTTGCTTGAGATACAGCCGTCTGTACAAGTAAACTAAGGGACTCATCATTCAGCACATCCCCCTGAATGTGACCTTCATGTTCAAACGTATGAACCATTCCACAGTGTCCGTGGTCCGTAAATTCACATAGGCAAGTATCTGCAATCACCAATAGCTCTGGGTACCAAGATTTGATCAATCTTGTTGCTTCTTGCACAATACCATCTTCAGCAAACGCAGAAGAACCGATACTATCTTTCGTTTCGGGTATACCGAATAACAGCACTGCTGGAATCCCTAAAGCTGCAATTTCGTCAACTTCAGTCTTTAAGGTATCCAATGAGAAGTGATATACCCCAGGCATAGAGGAAATTTCATTTCTAACATTTGTACCATAAGTCACGAAGATAGGTTGTACTAAATCTTGCACATTCAGAACCGTTTCGCGAACCATATTACGTATGCCAACGGATTGACGTAAACGACGGTGACGCATAATGGGAAAACTCATATTTATAGCCTCCTAAATATTCATGCCTGTAAAGGCATCTATTGTAGCTTCATTTCTTTGTTGTATGAATTCAAAACCAGCCTCAAAAATGCTAACTTATGTAATTATATGTTAGCGTAAGTATGCGTATTGTTATTCCAGCGGCACAAAGCTTCGACTAAACTGCTAAGCGTGGCTTCCTCTGCCATCATTCCAATAGAGAGACCAGCTTCCTCAGCCGTCCGAGCTGTAATTTCTCCAATACAAGCCGTTTCGATACCTTCAAGTTGCTGCAATGGATCTTCAATTCCCATCCTCTTCATAATCTCCAACAAATATGTCACTGTAGAAGAGCTTGTAAAGGTTACCGCATGTATTCTGCGTTCCTCAAACATCCTCAGCAACTCATCATCATCTTCACCACTGATTACCGTCTGATAGGTTACGGCTTCCGTTACTTCGAGCCCCATTTCTGTGAGCTTCTCCGGTAGCCACGTACGCCCTCTATTTCCTCTAGGTAGAAGCACCTTCTGTCCAGCCTCTAAACGATGAGCTAACATCTCCACCATCCCCTCAGCTTGAAAGCGTTCAGGGAGGGATTCTGAAATAATCCCCCTCGATTTAAGAGATTCAGCAGTTGCAGGACCTACAGCAACCACTCTTGCTCGATGTAACGTACGAACATCACATTGTTGTTCCATCAAGTGTTGAAAGAAGAAATCTACACCGTTAGTGCTCGTGAAGAAGATCCAATCGTATTGATCCAATTGCGAGAAAGCATTCTCTATGCCTAACATATCCTGAGGATCTGTAGATTTAACCATTTCAATAACAGGGAATTCGTACGGCTCACCACCCAGTTCTTCAATCATACTCACGAGTTCACTTGCCTGAGAACGGGCCCGAGTAACAAGAATTCGTTTACCAAACAGAGGAAGGGATTCTGCCCACATGAGCTGCTCACGTTGCAATACAACATCTCCAACAACAATAACAGCTGGTGGCTTGAAAGCAGCAGCTAACACCTTCTCTTCAATATCTGAAAGAGTGCCTATAAGTGTCTCCTGCTCTGCACGTGTTCCCCATCGTACGAGTGCCACCGGTGTCGTAGCTGGTCTGCCATGAGCGATCAATTGCTGGCTAATGTACCCGATCTTAGCTACACCCATCATAAAAATTAGTGTTCCCGTTGCATTCGTGAGTTTATCCCAATGAATAGACTGATCTAGCTTATCTTGACTTTCATGTCCTGTGATAATAGATAATGAAGAAGCCATGTCTCGATGAGTGACTGGAATCCCTGCGTAGGCCGGAACACTGATAGCTGATGTGATCCCGGGAATGATCTCGTAAAAAATCCCATTCTTCCGAAGTAAATCCGCTTCCTCACCTACACGCCCGAAGATCGTAGGATCTCCACCCTTGAGTCTAGTAACAATCTTTCCCTCTAATGCTAAGTCAACTAACAACTGATTAATTTCTTCTTGCTTCATGGTATGACGATCTGGAAGCTTACCCACATATACTTTCTCTGCGCCTAATTTCATTGACTTCAACAGTTGAGGGTTAGCAAGACGATCGTAGACAACTACGTCTGCCTTCTTGATACATTGCAATCCTTTAACCGTAATCAATCTTGCATCTCCAGGCCCCGCACCTACCAAATATACTTTTCCCACCATCTAAATCAGCCCCTTACCTGTGCCAATATCTTCTCTGCTCCCTGAGATATTAGCTTGTCTGCGACAGCTTGACCCAATTTCTCAGGATCATCTCCAAGTAGTGTTTCTTTCAAAATGAGGCCTCCATCTGGCGATCCCACCATCCCTGTCAATTGTATCGTATTTGCTGCACCTTGTGAGTGATCTGATACACTTTGAACCCATGTTGCATGAGCTCCAATAGGGACTTGGCATCCACCATTTAGCACACTTAGAAATTTACGTTCAGCCGCTACTGTCAGTGAAGTCAACTCATCGTTATATAGGGCAAGAAGCTTACGTAGCTCCACATCGTCTTCTCTACACTCTATACCTAACGCGCCTTGACCTACCGCTGGAAGACAATCCTCTATTGAAATGTAAGACGTCATCCGATCTTCCCATCCCATACGATAGAGTCCTGCTGCTGCCAGTATAATCGCATCGAATTCACCACTCTCTAGTTTTCGTAGCCGTGAATCAATATTTCCACGTATAGGCTCTAGCTGTAGATCTGGTCGGTATGCTTTAAGCTGGCTTGACCTGCGCAAACTACTTGTTCCGACCTTTGCCCCTCGTGGAAGGTCTTCTAGACTCAGGCCTTCACGAGAAATGAAGCAATCACGACTATCCACGCGGCGGGGAACAGCACCATTAATTAAGCCTTCCGGCAACTCTGAAGGCATATCCTTCATACTATGTACGGCTATATCAATCTCTCGATCAAGCATCGCCTGCTCGATTTCCTTAACGAACAACCCTTTACCACCTATTTTTGAAAGTGTCACATCTAGGATGCGATCACCTTTGGTCACTATTCTTTTAACCTCAAAATCAAAATGAAACCCATGCGTAGCACACAACTTCTCTAAATCATGAATGACTTGTCCTGTTTGCGTTAACGCTAGCGCACTTTGTCTACTACCCACTACAATGGTCCGCATGACACTATTCCTCCTCATTATTCACAATCCATGTTTGTATATCTGCCTGGCTCCACTCCACATATTTTCCATGCCTTATATCATCAAGAATAGGACATTGAATCAATTTCTTTAAGAGCTTATGCCTTTGTGCAGGAGATGGTACTACTCGCTTAATTTCTGTACGTACGCTATATAGGAAATCAAGATACGTTTCATATTCTTTTCCGAATTGTTCCTTTAGAAGGGAACAGATATGAACGGCTGCTGCCGGACCTGCTCCTTCCGTTGATACAGCAATTGTAAGCCGCCCACGCTTTATTAAGGCAGGATTCATGAATGTGCTTGCAGCAGAATCACTTGCCACATTTACTGGAATTCCTTTATCGCTAGCTTCCCTTGCGATCTCTACATTTACACTTTCGTTATGAGTAGTAGCATGAACTAGCGAATATCCATCTGTGTCACCAGACTCAAAGTTTCTACGTATCCAATGGATCTTCCCGACCTCGTAAAGCTCTAGCAGTTCCTTTGTGAGCTCAGGGCCGATAATCGTCACCTTAGCCTTAGCTTCAAGGAGACGTATCGCCTTGCGTTCAGCGACTGTTCCTCCTCCCACAATGAGACAAAGCCGATCTTCACAATCCAGCATAATAGGCAAATAAGTAGCCATGGGGACACGCTCCCATCCATATAGATTGAACTAAAGACAAACCCTTATATTCTATTGGAGTAATTGAACTTGTGAACGCAAACTTTAGTTCAATCTATCTATCAGTGAAAATTAGAACCCAAATTAAACAAAAAATTTAACATAATAAAAACGTACCCAATTAAAGCCCATTTTGCCATGGTTGTCCCAGAATTCTGTTTAGAACTTCTCTTAATAAAATAATATATAAATATGCCTAAACCTACAAATGTCGACAATACTTTTAAATCAAGAAATAAAGTAAATCGACCTTCAGCAATAATGGACACCACAGCTATAAGGAGCGAGACACTAAGTATCGGAGTCCCTGCTAACATGCCATAATAGGAGTATTTATCCATCATCTCAAGACTCGGCAAGCGTCTTACCGTATCATTCCACTTTTTGTATTTAAGCTTCCTGTGTAGAAATAAATACATTGTAGCGAATACAGCTGCTACCGTAAATGCTGCAAAACTTAGATTTGCAAGGACAATGTGAAATATTAATAATCCGTGGACCGCTTCCCAACTCGGTAGCAGACTATCACTTACAGGATACCATTGACTGAGTACCATCACACAAAACCCAATAACACTAAGTAATAATACGGCAAACTCTGCTCGTCTAAAAAAGCTCATACAAAGTGATGAAGTGACTAAACTAAAAGAAAATATAAACAAAAAATCATAAACAGTAAACAAAGGCAGCCTACCTTCCTGCCAACTACTCATACCAAGCGTAATCAATTGGATTAGCCATACAACGATAAGAAGCCCTGTGCCCATCCGCTTCGCACTCAGATTGCGTCGTATGCAATCCAAGAAAAAAAACAGAAGGCTCAGGGCATAAATATAAATGCCTGCATCATAAATTCCACTAAGTAGTATCATGCCTCTCACCGTCCTTACAGACCTGCTGGCGTCAACGACTTATTGTAGGTGAGGGGAGAAATCACCTCTGAATACTTACTCCCTATACTTGACACTTCACGTTTAGATTCTTTGAGTTCCTTATCATTCTGACTTTCTGGCCCATCACCCATCTGATCTTCAAGAGCAAATATTTGGGTAAAGAAATCCAGTGCTTCATTTCCTTGATTACCGCCTGTCAATTCCTTAATCCGGTTAATCGGGTCATGCATCATCTGATTCACGACACTCTTCGTTAATCGTCGAATCACCTTACGCTGATGGTCATCCAGTTCTGGTAGCTTATTGAACAGACTCTCCATTGTTTCTTCATGAATCATGGAAGACTTCTCCTGCAAGGCGCGAATGGCCGGTCTAACGCCTAATGTCTTCAACCAATGATAGAACACGTCCATTTCTTCCTTGATCATGACTTCTATTTTGGCAGATTCGGTACGGCGCATTTCAAGATTGCTCTCTACAATGCCTTCCAAATCATCAATATCATATAAAAATACATTAGGTTGATCACCAATCGCTGGGTCTATGTCTCGAGGTACTGCAATATCAATAAGGAAAAGAGGACGAGCTTGACGATTCTTCATGCTGTTTCTAACTTGTGATGCCTTAAGAACATATTCCTCAGCCCCGGTGGAACTTATGATAATATCAACCTCATGCAAACGTTCAATAGCCTTCTCAATCGTACACGGTGTACCATTAAATTTCTGTGCGAGCTCATTAGCCCGTGAAAGTGTGCGATTCGCGACAATGACTTCATCTGCTCCATTAGCATACAAATGCTTCACCGTAAGCTCACTCATCTTCCCTGCGCCCAGAATAAGCACTTTCTTATCCGTGAACATACCAAAAATACGCTTACCTAATTCTACCGCTGCATAACTAACTGACACAGCACTCTCTCCAATAGAAGTTTCGGAATGAGCTCGTTTCCCTAAAGTAACCGCTTGTTTGAACAACATATTAAACCAAGAAGCCGTGGCCTTGTTATCTTGAGCTTCTATAAAAGCATTACGAACCTGACCCAAAATTTGTGTCTCTCCAATAACCATGGAGTCTAAGCTACAAGTTACCCGAAAAAGATGGGAAATCGCTTGTTTATCTTCATAAATATATAGATGTTGAGTAAACTCTTCCCGCGGAATGCCAAACCATTGCTCCATGAAGCTACGTATAAAATAGCCACACATGTGAAGCCGATCCACGACCACATAAATTTCTGTACGGTTGCAGGTTGCAACAATGACTCCTTCCAACACGCTCTTGGTCAGCTTCAATTGGTGCAGCGCTTCCGGCAAATCCTTATCAGCGAAAGTAAATCGTTCCCTCACTTCAACAGGTGCCGTGCGATAATTCAACCCTACAACAACGATGTGCATTACGATGTCACCTGCCTTAATTATGATAAATATCCGAGTATGATGTTTGGACAAGGATAAACGACTTCGTCGTCCTATAAAGACGGCCATCGTTTACCGATGAAATATGCATGAAAGTTTATGCTTTCAAATATTTTAATAAATCATCATTCATAAAATCTATATGTTAACTATATCACAATCACTCAACGTAACCTGTCGATTTTATGACATGTTTATGAACCGAAATAGCCATACCCTTAGTCTTGGTTGGAACTACAATTAGTATACCACGTTATGACCCTGAGAAAAGACCATCTAAATTATCATTTATCTGGTTTATATGATCTGCTTGAGAGGATGCTATTCTATTGTTGTGATCTAGAAGTAAACTATATACAGGGAGCAATTCCGCGAAGTTTGTGCTGTATTGCGTTAGCAGAGTACGTTCACTGTCTGTAAGTGGACGATTACCACCAATCTGCCATTTCGTGATCGTATCGAGCAAATGTCCTAGAGCAGATAAGGATTGTAAGTGCCCCTTACCGTAAGCCCTAACCATCCGTTCATGACTATAATGAGCTGAATACGCTGCAAGCTTTAAAGCGTTGAGGTCCTCAGTATAACTGATCTGAAGTGCATCCATTAGTGAAGTGTTCAGCACTTCCATTTGGAAATGAGTGACTTCAAAGAGCATCTTACCCGCATCTTCTTGCGTCGCAGTGGGCCTGACTATTCGGTAACCCTCATACACTACAAACGCGACTAAAACGATAAGTACACATAAGAACAACCTATCTTTACCTTTTCTTCTACCCAAGTTCAACGCCCCCTGTTACATTCATAACTTTAGTTCAAGCTGTCTATATAGAATGAAATAAAGTTTACGGCTCGTCTTAGTTCATTCTATCTATATAACAGTGTATGGGGGTGTAAAAAAACAAATAACCATGGACTTCTCCATGGTTATTGTATATAAAAAATTAAATGACGTTGTTATACGAGTTCTGCTTGTTCCATTACTGGAGTTTCTACAGTTATATCTCCCAAGCCACGAACAAGTTTCTTAGCATAAGTTTTGTCAGGTTTCAGCACTGATACTAGATAATCAATTGCCAATTGTGGATCTACTGTTTCGCCGCAGGTGTAACAATCAATTGCTGCAAAACCTCTTTCAGGGTAAGTATGAATCGATATGTGACTTTCTGACAACAACACCAGCACAGTAGCGCCTTGTGGTTCAAATTGCTTGGATTGTACGGACATCACCGTTGCTCCGCATGCTTCCGCGGCTTCCACCATTTGAGATTGTAAAAATTCAGCATTGTTCAGTAGTCGGAAATCGACTCCCCAAGTATCTACAGCAACGTGTCTTCCGAAAGTTGAGTATTCCATTTCCATCTCTCGGTTTCCCCCTTCCTAGGAATAAAATGTTTGAAAAATTTCATCCGCTAGGACCTACGTCATTCACTTCTCGAGGGATTAATCTCTCGTAACATAATGTCCTGAGTGAATCCTGGTTCCTATTTATTCTTTTCAACGAGATTAAAAATAACATCTATCGATATAAAATGCAATACTTTTTTTGGGATTTCTTAAATTTAATTAATTTATATGGATTTTAATAAAAATTCAGGAGTGAACTTATGCTTTCGAAGTGGCTTTCCACACGGATGCAATTGAACTTATAAAAAAGGAACCCTTTTCTATGACAGAAAAGAGTTCCTTCGATTTAGAACAGCTTATGCTTCTAAAATAAACAACTTATTACTATGCAATCGTAGCATTTCGTCTATGTTAGTAATATCTTCATTGCTCACAGCTTTGTTGCGTTGGTCTAGCCAAAAGTTAATATCTCTGTATAATAGCGATATCTCATTCTCTGCTTCAGTGCATTGATATAACTGTTCCAAATCACTTACAGTGTTCTTATATTCATATACCAAGCGAGAACCCTTAGGTGTGATTTCAGCAATTCTTCTGACTGAGCCTTGTTCATAATAATACATCATTGTGAATCCTTGATAAATACGGTTCACCATTCCGTCCCCTTTGAAAGCAACGAAAAGTTTACGCACCGCATTCGTCAGTCGAGGGTTCACCAAGCGGCATGATAACTCACAGACGTATACGCCATCTTTACATACAATAGGTAAATGAACTTCCTCCCCATTCATGTCTTCGAGTACAATTTCTTGTTCTCCACTACCTATCACTTTCACCAAAGAATGTACATGGTAGCTTTCCGCAGAATGCAGAAATTGTTTCATTTGAAGTTCTGTTAACTGTACAGTGGCTTTTACATATTCTGTGGCTAACCGCTGAGCCATAAAAATCTCCCCAATTCTTTTTAACAATCCTAATCCTAAGTATTATTATACAGCACAAATCAAAATCATTTCTCGTTAACAAATCGATGATTTTCCACCATATTTCATAAAATAACGGATTAATCTGGATTGTATAGCAAAATTCTTATAGGATGCTCACTTTCCTGCCTGTAAAACGTTAAAATGCTACATCATGCATCGAAAAAATAGAGATGGTTCACACTTCAGCATCCAATTCCTCTTCATCTTTGTTATTTGTGTGCGATAGAATAACGCTCCACAATTCATCTTTACCCAATCCTGTGTCAGATGAAAACAATACTAGAGGATGATCCACACGCAGACTTAAACATTCTTTCATCTGCTTAATTTGCTTCGCCCAACGACTTCGTGGAATTTTATCCGCTTTGGTAGCTACGACACATATCGGAAGATCATAATGCGATACCCAGTCATACATTATAACGTCATCCTTAGAGGGCGGGTGACGCAAGTCCACAACTAATAAGAGCAGCTTTAATGGTTCGCGCTCTAATAGATACTTTTCAATCATTGCACCCCAAGCTAGTCTCTGCACTTTGGATACTTTAGCAAATCCATAACCCGGGAAATCCACGAAATATACTTCATCATTAATACGGTAATAGTTTAATTGTTGCGTTTTACCTGGTGTAGAGCTTGTACGCGCTAGATTTTTACGATTAATCATTTTGTTGATTAAGGATGACTTACCCACATTGGAACGCCCTGCCAGAGCAATCTCTGGCAAGGCGTCCTCCGGGTATTGATCAGGGCTAACAGCACTAATCACAAACTCGGATTTAGTTACTTTCATAGTTATATTTCCTCTCTATTGCACTTTCGTTTGTTCCACAAGCGCATGTTGCAATACTTGATCCATATGAGCTACAGGAACAAATTCCACTTCATTCTTTATGCTATCAGGAATATCACGTAAATCCCGTTCATTATCCTTAGGAAGTAGTATCTTCTTGTAACCTGCTCGGTGAGCAGCAAGAGACTTTTCCTTCAGTCCGCCAATAGGCAATACACGTCCGCGCAAGGTTATTTCACCTGTCATGGCCACGTCTTTAGATACAGCTCTCTTCGTTAAAGCAGAAACTAACGCTGTCGCAATCGTAATTCCGGCGGACGGACCATCCTTAGGTATGGCCCCTTCAGGAATATGGATATGAATATCATTCTTCTCATGGAAATCAGCAGCAATGCCCAAATCATCAGCTTTAGTACGTATGTAACTAAATGCTGCCTGTGCAGACTCTTTCATGACATCACCCAATTGTCCTGTCAAGATTAGTTTGCCAGAACCTAAGACAACTGTCACTTCAATCATGAGTGTTTCTCCACCCACCTCTGTCCAAGCAAGGCCAGTCACTGTCCCAACTTGATCTTCCAAATCTGCAATACCATGACGGAATCTAGCGATCCCCAAATAATCCTTTATCATATCAGGTTCGATCATAATGTTCAATTGTTCATTGGAAACAATTTTCTTAGCGGCTTTACGGCACAGTGCGGCAATCTGTTGTTCCAAATTCCGAACCCCAGACTCCCGAGTATATTCACGTATAACTACAAATAGAGCCTCTTCACTTACTTGTAGTTGCTCAGGATCAAGTCCATGACCGCTTAGTTGCTTAGGAAGCAAATATCGCTTTGCAATTTGCAACTTCTCAAGCTCCGTATAACCAGCAATATTAAGAATTTCCATCCGGTCCAATAAAGGACGTGGAATATTATGAATGGCATTTGCAGTGGTAATAAACATGACTTGTGATAAGTCAAAGGGAGTTTCAATGAAATGATCACTAAATGTGTTGTTCTGCTCTGGATCAAGCACTTCAAGTAATGCTGAAGAAGGGTCACCTCGGAAATCCGACGCCATTTTATCAATTTCGTCCAGTAAAAACACAGGATTTAGCGTTCCTGCTGATTTCATTCCTTGAATAATACGCCCTGGCATCGCGCCTACGTAGGTTCTACGATGCCCACGAATCTCCGCTTCATCCCGTACACCACCAAGCGAAATTCGCACAAACTTACGATCTAATGATCTTGCTATAGATCTAGCCAGTGACGTTTTTCCGACTCCCGGAGGACCAACCAAGCATAGAATAGGACCTTTCATTTTCTTAACAAGTTTCTGTACTGCTAAGTATTCAAGTACTCGTTCCTTAGGTTTCTCAAGGCCGTAATGATCTTCGTCCAACACGTCTTCTGCCTTCTTAATATCAAGGTCATCCTCCGTCTTGTTCGACCAAGGTAAACTTAATAACCAATCCACATAATTGCGGATCACGCCACCTTCAGCTGAACTCGTTGGCATTTTCTCCAGACGATCAATTTCCTTCTCAAGCTTTTCTTTAACTTTCTCCGGTAGTTCTTGGCTATCCATTTGCTCACGAAGCTCATCTACTTCGCCAGCTCTGCCTTCCTTTTCACCAAGTTCTTTCTGAATAGCCTTCATTTGCTCCCGTAAATAATATTCCTTCTGGGTCTTCTCCATCTGTTTCTTAACCCGTTGGCTTATTTTACGTTCTAATTCCAGCACTTCACGTTCATTATTTAGAATATCAAGTAGCTTCTCCAGTCGTTTACGAACATCAACGGTCTCTAGAATCTCTTGTTTTTCCTTAATCTTCAAAGCCAGATGGCTCGTAATAACGTCAGATAAACGACCCGGTTCCTCAATATCTGATACCGCCGCCAATGTCTCTGGTGTAACTTTCTTAGACAAATTAATATAATGTTCGAATTGGGTAAGTACTGTGCGCATTAATGCGTCTACCTCAGGATCATCTGTCTCTTGCTCAGGAAGTTCCATGGCCACTACTTCGTAATATTCCTCATTGTCTGTATAATGAAGAATTTCAGCCCGTTCCATTCCTTCCACAAGTACTCGAATCGTCCCATTCGGCAGTTTCAACATCTGTCTTACATTTGCTACTGTACCTATCCTAAATATATCTTCTTGTGCTGGTTCTTCAATGTTCACTTCAGATTGAGAACAAAGGAGAATCAAACTATCTTCCACCATTGCTTTTTCCAAAGCCTTGACTGATTTCTCGCGACCCACATCCAGGTGTAACACCATACTTGGGTAAACAAGAAGTCCTCTCAAAGGCAGTAAAGGAAAACGACGACCTTTAGATTTACTAGCCCCCATCGCTTTCGCACCTCCAGTTGCTCTCAGGTTATGACATTGTTTTATTTTAACAAAAGAAACTATAAAACACCAATGCACTACGACGTTCAGTAATTCCCTGCATCCGTAACTTGACCGGGCCGAACCGGTTTAGCGTGTAAGAAAGCAGCAGGCATATCCGTATAGACATCGGATACAAGTGTTTCCTGCAAATTGTTTGCGAGTTCCTTGCCGAATACGTGATGAAATACTTCCTGTACGGATTCTACTGGAATGACACACAAACCCTCTAAATCCGCAAAAAGAGATTGCCAGTTCTCTTTAGGGATGATGACCGTCGTTGCACCAGCCTGAAACGCTGCTTCAACTTTAGCAATGACACCACCAATAGGTTTTACTTTACTATGAATGCTAATCTCACCTGTCATAGCAATCCTATTATCCACAGGGATCCCCTTAACTGCCGATACGATAGCTGTCGCCATAGCAATACCTGCAGAAGGTCCATCAATAGGGGTGCCTCCTGGAAAATTAATATGAAGCTCATAGTCTGCCGTATCCAGACCCATTAATCGCAGAACCGTTAGAACATTTTCTATAGATCCTCTAGCCATGCTCTTACGACGAATCGTTCTAGCTCCAGAACCTATCTCTTCTTCTTCAACCACACCTGTTATATTAAATTTACCTTGTCCTTTGACAGAAGCCGGTATCGCTGACACTTCAATCTCAAGTAGTGTACCCATATTAGGACCATACACGGCTAACCCGTTAACGACACCAATCTGTGGTTGTGGATGAATGGTCCGCTCTGGTCGAGGCTGTAGCTGACTGCTGTTAGCCACCCACTCCACATCAGCCGCCACAAGCGTATTTCTATTCTCCGTTAATGCCATACCCGCAGCAAGTTGAATAATGTTAACGGCTTCTCTTCCATTCGTCGCATATTGCTTTACCACCTCAACCGCTTCAGGACAAGGCTCTAATCCAATCTTCAGAATAGCATCCTCTGTGATCGTGCCAATCTCCTCTGGTAGCAGCGGACGAAAGAATATTTCCATACAACGCGAACGGAGCGCGGGTGATATTTCTTGCGGAGAACGTGTAGTCGCTCCAACAAGCCGAAAATCAGCAGGTAGTCCATTTTGAAAAATATCATGGATATACGCAGGTGTGTTACTGTCCTCCGAGTTATAATACGCACTTTCCAATAAGACCTTACGATCTTCTAGAACCTTTAACAGTTTATTCATCTGAATGGAATGTAATTCACCAATCTCATCAATGAACAGAATTCCACCATGTGCTTTGGTAACTGCACCGGGTTTAGGCTGAGGGATACCCGCAACTCCCATCGAGCCTGCTCCTTGATATATAGGATCATGTACTGAACCAATTAAAGGATCCGCGATTCCCCGTTCATCGAACCTTGCTGTCGTAGCATCTATCTCTGTAAATTTAGCCTCATTCTTAAAAGGAGAGTTAGCGTTCTTCTTTGCCTCCTGCAATACTACACGTGCAGCCGCTGTTTTCCCTACACCTGGTGGACCGTATATAATCACATGCTGAGGATTAGCACTGCATAGTGCTGCCTTTAAAGCCCTCAGACCATCCTTTTGTCCTACAATATCTTGTAAGGTTTGTGGACGAGTCTTCTCCGCGAGAGGCTTGGTTAATGAAATAGAACGGAGCTTACGGAGCTTATCTAACTCCTTACGAGACTCTCGATCAACAGCGGTACGGTTCGTCTTCTGGCCACGAAGCAAATTCCAGAAATAAATCCCGATAACAATACCAAAAAACAATTGAATTAACATAAAAATCATACTTAAATTCATCCTAAACCCTCCCTTTTATCCATTGCCTCTTTTTGGCTAATACTTCATAGTATTGCCTTTTCCGTATCCCATAAACGCAGTTCATGCGAATTTCGTTAAGAGGTCGAGTAGAAACAAGAAGAGACGGCTTCGCCGTCCTTAAAGGGACGGTAACTGTTTCTCGTGGAAATATAAGAAAGTATTCAAAAAACCACAAACCCATGTATTGGGTCTGTGGCTTAATTATGCATCGTTTAATGATGTTCTTTACGCCCTGGAATTTCTCCGGTCGCTTCGTACACTTCGACAATATGATCAATTTCTTTCTTTAATTCACTTACCAAATCCGCTTCTGGAACTTTACGTATCATTTCTCCGTAACGGAAAAGCATTCCTTCTCCACGCGCCCCAGCAATTCCGATGTCTGCTTCACGTGCTTCTCCGGGGCCGTTCACAGCACACCCAAGCACAGAAACCTTAATGGGAACTTTCAAATTAGAAATATATTCTTCGACTTCATTGGCAATGGAGAATAAATCAATATCAAGTCGCCCACATGTCGGACAAGAGATAAGTGTTGGAGCATTAGAAATAAGTCCATAAGTCTTCAAAATCTCACGAGCAACCTTCACTTCTTCCACTGGATCAGCAGAAAGTGAAATTCGTAATGTGTTACCTATTCCTAAATTTAACAAAGCACCAATTCCGGCAGCACTTTTAATCGTGCCTGAGAACAGTGTCCCCGCTTCAGTAATCCCTAAATGCAATGGATAAGGAATCACTTCAGATGCTTTATGATAAGCTTCAATAGCCATAGGTACGTCAGACGCTTTAAGAGATACGATAAT
Source organism: Paenibacillus sp. (assembly GCA_036496075.1). Lineage (GTDB taxonomy): Bacteria > Bacillota > Bacilli > Paenibacillales > Paenibacillaceae > Paenibacillus_AQ. The sequence goes on from DASXLR010000164.1 coordinate 18,298, forward strand.
ATCGTGGAAATCTAATTCCTCAAGAATACCAATATGATAAAGTGCACTTTCAACCATTGCATCTGGCGTTGGATAACCGTACTTCTCTAGTAAATGATTCTCTAACGACCCTGCATTAACTCCGATACGAATGGGAATATTACGTTCTTTACAAGCTCTTACCACTTGTTCCACTTTATCCCTACGTCCGATATTACCTGGATTAATTCGAACTTTATCAATCCCATTCTCTATCGCAGCCAGAGCTAATCTATAATTAAAATGAATATCCGCCACGAGCGGAATATGAATGCTTTTCTTAATTTCTTTGATTGCAGCTGCAGCTTCCTCATTGTTGACGGTCACTCGAACCATCTGACATCCAGCTTCTTCTAACCGCAAAATTTCGGCAACCGTCGCTTCCACATCGGCAGTTTTGGTAGTACACATGCTTTGGATAATAACGTCGTTGTTTCCACCTATAGTCAGGTTCCCAACTTTAACAGGACGCGTGTCTTTTCTCAAGAACATGATTACTCTCTCCCATAACGCCAATTCTCCACCTCCTACCCTGACGTAAATATCACGACATGATGGGTGAAAGTGGAGAACGGGCAATCAATTTACAAGCACCTTGAGATCATTACGATCTTAGGCACTTTCTTCTTGTTTTTTATCTTCTTTAGAATTCTGAAGCTCTGGAATGTTCTTGTCACGAACCACTTGCTCCGTAATAACACATTCCTTAATATCATCACGAGAAGGAACCTCATACATGACATCCAACATAATACCCTCAATAATGGCTCTTAGACCACGGGCACCTGTATTACGTTTGATGGCTTCCTTCGCAATGGCAACCAAAGCTTCAGGTTCAAATTTAAGTTTTACGTTGTCCATTTCAAGCAGCTTCTCGTATTGTCTAGTCAAAGCGTTCTTCGGCTCCGATAAGATGCGAACAAGTGTGTTCTCATCAAGAGGTTCCAAACTTGAAATAACAGGTAAACGACCTACGAATTCAGGAATCAAACCGAATTTAAGCAGATCTTCAGGTAGAACCATGGATAGATACTCACCTGGTTTAAGGTCCTTTTGACCTTCACCAGCGGAGCTAAATCCAATAACCTTCTTACCAATACGGCGCTTAATAAGTTGCTCTAGTCCGTCAAAGGCACCACCACAAATGAACAATACATTCGTTGTGTCGATTTGGATGAACTCTTGATGTGGATGCTTACGTCCACCCTGAGGTGGAACTGAAGCTACAGTACCTTCAAGGATCTTCAAGAGTGCTTGTTGCACACCCTCACCCGAAACATCACGAGTAATAGAAGGATTCTCAGACTTCCGCGCTACCTTATCGATTTCATCAATGTAGATAATGCCGCGTTCTGCCTTTTCCACGTCATAATCTGCTGCTTGAATTAATTTAAGCAAGATATTCTCTACATCTTCACCTACATAACCCGCTTCTGTTAATGAAGTTGCGTCAGCAATAGCAAAAGGAACATTTAGAATTCTAGCCATGGTCTGAGCAAGCAACGTTTTACCTGAACCCGTAGGACCCAAAAGAAGAATATTACTCTTAGAGAGTTCTACGTCTTCAATTTTGTTTTGCGTGTTAATCCGTTTGTAGTGGTTATATACCGCAACAGAAAGCGACTTCTTCGCCTGGTCCTGTCCGATCACATATTGATCGAGAATATCGCAAATGTCTTTAGGCTTCGGGATATCCTTAAGATCTAATTCGCCCTCTTCATGCCCGAGCTCTTCTTCCACAATCTCAGTGCACAATTCAATACATTCATCACATATATAAACACCAGGACCGGCAACTAGTTTACGTACCTGTTCCTGTGTTTTACCACAGAAAGAACATTTAAGCTGTCCTTTTTCATCATTAAATTTAAACATCTAACCACCCCTTTAAGATTTGATCGGTGACGTGAGAACTTGGTCAATGAGGCCGTAAGCCATCGCTTCCTCCGCACTCATGAAAAAATCACGATCCGTATCGCGTTCAATTTTTTCAAGGGGCTGACCTGTACGTTCCACATATATTTGGTTAAGCTTTTCTCTAGTCTTAATGATCCAAGAAGCATGAATTTGGATATCCGTTGCCTGCCCTTGTACACCACCTAATGGCTGGTGAATCATAACTTCGCTGTTGTTTAGTGCATATCTCTTACCCTTAGCCCCTGCTGTTAGAAGAAGCGATCCCATACTTGCAGCCATACCTACACAAATGGTAGATACATCTGGCTTAATATATTGCATCGTATCGAATATACCCATTCCCGCAGTCACAGAGCCACCCGGTGAATTTATATATAGACTAATGTCCTTCTCCGGATCTTCAGCAGCTAGGAACAAGAGCTGTGCAATGACGAGATTGGCAACATCATCATCAATTGCATTACTCAAAAAGATAATGCGATCCTTAAGTAATCTGGAGTAAATATCGTAAGATCTTTCTCCTCGACTGGTTTGTTCTACAACCATAGGTACCAGACTCATTTGTCCAACCTCTTTTCTCTTTTAAAAATGACATCATAAAGATTAAACAATCTTGAGCTTTCAAGGGTATTTTAACACGTTAGAAGCATGATGTCATTTTTTCACCTACTTACAGCACATGATCACTCTAAAAAACAATATGTATGGGCAAAAACAGCCATTCCTTACTAATATAGACCATAAAATGGATGTCACAAGGTAAAAATAAGGCACGCAAAAAGAAATACGTGCCTTAATCTAAATATGAAAAATAAAGAGATTAGCCTTCTTTATTTGTCTTCTGTAGTTATTCCTTAGTTGATTCTTCAGTGCTCTCTACAGGAGCGCCTTCGATACTATTAGCAAGCAAGAATTCAATCGTTTTGCGTAAAGAAATTTCTTCACGTAGGCTGTTAAGTGAACCATTAGCCGCAAGAACGTTACGAAGCTCTTCAGCAGAACGTTTGTAAGTGCTAGCCATAGTTTCCAATTCTTTAGTAACATCTTCTTCCGTAACTTCAATCTTCTCTTCCTTAGCTACTTGCTCAAGAACGAGATTGTTACGAACACGCTTCAATGCATCTTCTTTCATTTGTTCTTGCAGATCTGCTGTAGTCTGACCAGAGAAGCTGAGGAACATTTCAAGATTCATACCTTGAGCTTTTAAACGATTATCGAAATCACGCATCATATTCTGAACTTCACTAGCAACCATGGATTCAGGAATTTCAATTTCAGCAAGTTCCGATACTTTGTCAACAACAGCACTTTCACGAACGCCTTGTGCTTCTTGTTGTTTACGAGCCTCTAGTTGTTTGTTCAAATCTTCTTTGTATTCGTTCAAAGTTTCGAATTCACTTACATCTTTCGCAAATTCATCATCCAATGCTGGAAGCTGTTTACGTTTGATTTCGTGAATTTTTACTTTAAACACAGCTACTTTACCAGCTAGCTCTTCAGCATGGTAGCTATCTGGGAACGTTACTTCAACGTCTTTCAGATCGCCAGTAGCCAAACCTACAACTTGCTCTTCAAATCCTGGAATGAAAGTATTACTTCCAAGTTCCAAAGAATAACGCTCAGCTTGTCCACCTTCGAAAGGTACGCCGTCTACAGAACCATCAAAGTCGATAATCGCGATGTCGCCACTCTCAGCAACGCCTTCTTCGATTACAATAAGTTCTGCATGACGTTCTTGAAGACGAACAAGTTCATCATTCAATTCTTCTTCAGTAACAACTACCTTCTCTACCGGTACTTCTACACCTTTGTATTCGCCTAATTGTACTTCAGGTTTAACAGTAACTTTAGCTTTGAACTTGAAAGTTTCACCTTTAGCAAATTGGTCGATATCAATATCAGGGCGGTCTACTGGGAAGATATCTGTTTGATCAACAGCCTCTGTATATACTTCTGGAAGTAAAATATCAATGGCATCTTGATACAAACTTTCTACTCCATAACGTGCTTCAAAAATGGAGCGAGGTACTTTACCTTTACGGAAACCAGATACATTTGCTTTTTTAACGACTTTATTAAAAGCCTTATCTAACGCGTCGGAAACACGATCTGCTCCAACTTCTACTTCAAGAACGCCAAGGTTCTTCTCTATTTTTTCCCAAGTTGCTTTCATTTTATGCTTTCCCCTCCAAAAATAATTCACATGGTTAACACTATTAACATATTATCACGCACAGAACAACCATTCTAGTATAAACAACATTCAATTCTTTTACAATAGCAGGCAACGCTCCAAATGACAAGAAAGCAAACATTAACATGCTCCTTATTCGCCTGAACCTACTGATATAAATTGTTTCATTGTTCTATAGGCTTGCTCGAATTGAAAACGAATATTTTCAGTAATCCCATACATTGCCCTAATCTCTTCTTCATTGCGGCTTCCTGTCAGACTCTCAGACACAATCTGGTGCAACGTAGCAGCCCAAATATCCATCGCAAGGTCTTCCTCTATAAGCATCGATTGATAATCATGTGTTCCAAAGACTGACATGACAAATTGGGACCATAACTCTTGAGCAAAGTAATAAAGCGTAGGCTCTTTTACTTCCGTATGTTGAGCTACTCGATCTAATATTTGTTGTATGGCCAGCGGAAACTCAGCTGGGTTCAAAGGAACCGTCTCAATGTCAATATCTACTTCTTCTTGTCCACGCGTAAACATTACATTGCCTTGCATTCCACGTTTATGAAGCGTCTGTAGAACACGAAATTGCAAGAGAGAATGCAACTTATTAGTCTGTAACCATTCCACTAGAGCCAAGTCTATGGTACTTCCTGTCAGATGAGAAAGTTGTCCTAGTGCTAACATCGTCTGTTCGGATAGAGGCTCTTCCTTGACGATACGAAGTAGTTTGTCTGCATATAAAGAGTCCTCAGCAAGCTTCGAATGTGCATTACGACGGGAGATCTCTTCTTCATCCGGTTCATCTTGATCCAAATCAGAATCTGTACCCTCAGCTGGATTAATATATTGGGGAAATGCAGTTTCTAACCATTCTAGTAGCGCCTGCCATTCTTCATAATACCTTTCTTCCTGACCTTGGCATTGTAGTAGAAAACGTAAGAGCTCCATTGCTTCCCCATATCGTTCATTTTCCAGCATGACTGTTAATTGAATCTGATAATAGTCAAGAGTCTTCGGAAACAGTACAATGTTATCCCGGGCGGGGGAATTAGTGCCGTCTATAAGTAACCCTCCTTTTTCTTCCGATGCTTCTGTTATTTTGTAAATTATAGCATACCCAACTTTAAAGATTAAAAAAAGGTCTATTTTCTTCTCACATCAAATATAATATGTAAAAGGGTTGAAATTTAGATTCTCACATGATAAGATACTTCTTGCGTGAATTTTTCTTGTCTCAGTAGCTCAGCTGGATAGAGCAACGCCCTTCTAAGGCGTCGGTCGGGGGTTCGAATCCCTCCTGGGACATACAAAAAAGCAGCCTTCCTTCTGGAAGGCTGTTTTTGCGTTCTGGGATTGAGAAACCCCAGAACGTTCGTCAGAGCCTTAACTACGCCATGAAATTTATGAAGAGTCCATGCTTCTAACGCTTTAAATATCTATTATTTATCCACAGGGGTATCCGAAACAAGGCATTGATAAGGAGAACTACAATCACAAGCACGGCAGCTGATCGATCAGCAATTTGATGTGCGTCCTCTACAATTGCTTCTGATTGAACGTACCAAAGATGAACTGCCAACGTCTCTCCGGGTGAGAAGAGGTTGAAGTCCCACATCTCACCAGAGGTACTTAAGCCTGCCGTTAGTAATATAACCGCAGATTCACCAAATGCACGCCCTGCCACTAAGCAAATGCCCGTTACGATGCCTTGCATTGCCATCGGTAGCACCGCAGTACGAATACACTGGAATTTGGTCATTCCAAGTGCATATGAGGCGTTGCGAAGATCATTGGGTACTGCACGAACAGCTTCCTCCGTTACACGTGCTAACATCGGCAAATTTAAAAAAGCTAAACTAACAGCCCCTCCTAATATTGTTAGACCCACCTGAAAGTATTCGGCAAAAATAGCGAGTCCAAGCATCCCAAACACAATCGAGGGAACAGATGATAAACTTTCTACGCAAATACGTAGGAGGTCTGTCCATTTATTCTGAGGTGCATACTCTGCCATATAAATCCCTGCTCCTACCCCGATTGGGATAGAAAGGACTAAGGATAACCCTAGTATATAGAATGAATTAAATAAGACAGGCCCAATCCCACCACCGATATCCATTTCTTCTGGTAGCTTTGTTAGAAATCCTAAAGAAAGACTTGGGAGTCCTTTACTTAGAATGGTAAGAAGCAACCAAGATATAATGAGCAGAACGAGTACACCAAGCCCGTAAAATCCAATCGTAGCTAATTTGTTAAGCCACAGGGATCGAGCCATTTTAGCAGAACGTGTAAATCCACTCATGTCACATCCCCTCCTCTTTTACCAAGGAATCGAATAAACAAGATCAGTGAAAATGAGATCAGTAGTAATAGAAAGGCCATCATATGCAAGGCATAATTCCATGTCGAATCAAAATCTACATTCGAGATTTGCATCACAATGTTGCTTGTCAGTACGGAAGTTGGAGAAAATAAAGATTTCGCAAGTTGCGCCGTATTTCCGATAACCATCACGACGGCCATCGTCTCACCAATGGCACGGGTCATGCCCATAATAATCGCTGAGATGATCCCCCTCCCTGCTGCTGGCAGGACAACTCTCGTAATGACCTGAAGACGAGTGGACCCCATGGCATATGCGGCATCTCGATATTTTTTGGGGACAGAAGAGATAGCCTCGTCACTAATGCGGCTAATCGTAGGCAGAACCATTAATGCTAATACTAGAGCAGCCGCAAGCAGACCGTCACCTAAACTCTCTCCACTTAATTCACGTAAGAAAGGGATGAGTACGGTCAAGCCTAAGTATCCATACACAATAGATGGTATGCCCACTAACAAATCTAACACAGGGCGCATAAAGGACCTGAACCAGTTAGGTGCAATCTCAGCAATAAGAATAGCCATTCCCACGGATACCGGTACAGCGACCAGAAGCGTTAAGAACGTTAAAGACAGGGTGTTTACGATAAATAAAGCTGCACCAAACCTTCCTTCTTCTGGTGTCCAGTCGAAGGAAAAAAAGAAATCTGCGATCGAGACGTGCTGAAATGTTAACAATGCTGTTCTACCAATAAAGAAAATAACGAGTCCTAGTACAAAGCATAGGGCCATAATACTGAATAGAAAATAATACTTGAACACCCTATTCGTTAAATGCACCCGTGCATATCGGTTAAAGCGAAGTTTCCTAGCAAATTTCTGTGGAATATCAGTATCTTGGGGCAGCAAGTGTTGAATAGGACCGCTCATCTTAATCCTCCCATACAGCAGCCAGCCTCATTGTTCCGAGGCTGGCTGCTGGAGTATGCTATACAGTACTACAGGCTTATTTCATTGCGGATATCGGAATGAATTTCAACTTCTTAAGTGATCCTTGTTGAAACTTTTGGCTCTGTACGTACTCAATGAACGCTTTAGTAGCTCCCGTTGGTTGCCCCTTAGTCATATAGTATCCATAAGCCCATACTTTGTATTTACCATTGATAACGTTATCTGTAGTTGGCTCAACTCCATTATGACTCACAGCTTTCAAATCACTGTTTACATATACAAGATCAATATAACCTATCGCGTTTGGTGTAGTTGCCACAGCTGTTTTCATATCACCACTTGATCCCACTTCTTTATAGCTTTTTTCTTTCTTCGTAATTTCGCCACCACCAAGTGCCTTAGCTTGGTAATTAACACGAGTTCCAGAACCGAAAGCGCGAGTAACGACTACGATATCAGCGTTATCCCCACCTACATCTTTCCAATTCGTAATTTTACCTGAATAAATTCCTTTTAATTGGTCCGTAGTTAGGTTACTTACACTGACATTCTTGTTAACAACCGTAGCAAATGGAATAACTGCAACTTTATTCGCTACCTGTCCATCAAATGCTTTAAACCCTGGTACATCCATACTGGCATCCCAGTCACAAGCACCAATATCCGCGATTCCTTTTTTTACAGCCTGAGGTCCTGTTACTGATCCTTTACCGGAAGCAGCAATTCTAACTTTGGGATTTAACTTTTGGAATTCTTTAGCCGCTTGTAACGTTAAAGGCAGTAAAGCTGTAGAACCATTCACTGTAATTTTACCGCTTAATGTGCTTGCTGCTGAAGCTGATCCCATCAATGTAGACACCAGCATTACTGATGTTACTGCTACTAAAGATACTCTTTTGAATAATTTCATTATATTAAACCCCTCTCAAATTCACCTATTATTGTGTAAGCTGTAAGACTTGCTCGTTAACTACGAGAATTAACCGACCATCAGCGATCAACGCCAATTGACTTCCATCTGGCGAAAGGCTGGCTTCCGTAATGTTACTCACTGTACTATATAATTCCTGAATAGCACCCTCAGCTGTAACCTTGGATACTTTCATCCGACCATCTTGAGCCAGACCAACCACAATACTTGTTCCACTGTAGGATGTATTAACATAAGTAACGTCCAAATTCTGAACTAGATTCTGCGATTTCCCATCTTGGGTTACGATCTTCAGTATATTAGAAGCTGTTGAATTATCAGGGTCTGCGCTAAGGTATACAACATTACCGCCACTCACTAGAGAAGGATAGAGCTTATTATCATTACTTGTTGTTAATGCTTTAGGTTTAGCATCCTTTGCAACTAAATCAAGGGAGTAGAGCTGCGCTCCAGCACTAGAGTAGTCAATAGTTAAAGAATCCTCGGAACTGCCGCTATCATTCTTAGCAACACCCGTAATATTTACAATATAGACTAGCTTTGTTCCATCAGCAGATAGATGCACTTCAGATTTATTCTCTACTTTGTCTTCTAGTACTTGAGTTATTTTCGCGGAGTTAACGTCTATGTAAGAAATCTTATCCTGCTTATCTCCTTGAATAAAGTACACCTTAGAATTATCAGAAGACCACGTAAGATCCGTCTTCACCGACGTATCCTCACCAAGAGTTTGCACTTGTCCATTGGATAAGGTTAGTAGAACCAAATGATCTTTGTCATCCGTGTAAATCCCCCACTGGCCATTCGGAGATACCTCCATGCCGGCTACTTCTGCACTCGTAGATAACAATTCAGCGTGATAAGATTTATTCAATTTGTATACTTGAGGTACTTCCTCATCTTGCTTAACTGCGATAATATGGCCTGAGGCATCCCAATGAAGAGAGTCAAACTCACCCGTAAGTCTTTTCACACTTAACAATTGATTCTCTTGACCTGCATCACTAATCCATTCACCACCCAGTGCTTCAACAATAGAAGGAAGTTCCACGTATGTTCTTCCATCTTGCATTACAGGCGCAAATTTGAACGTGTTGCTACTCCCATTCACTTGATACTTCGAAGACTTCGAATCCATTTGAATCGTGTTGGTTGACGTTGCATCTGTAAGGGTGATCGTTCCCTTGGATGACTTGATCGAAGCTCCAACAGCCTGCGCAATGTCACTAAGCGCGTATAATGACACTTGTTTGACGAGAATAGATTTCATGGTGACATTGACTCCATTTACACTAACTACAGTACTATCCACTTTGTATTTAGCTGCTGTTACCTTCGTACCTGAAGTCTTAATTGTTTGTTTGGTAGTGCTTGCTGCCTCTACTACTCCAACCGATAAAGCAGAAGTTACGAGCGCACCTGCTACCATCACCGCGAACACTTTACAATTTCTCATGATTTGGCTTCACCCTTTTCTTATCATTCAAGCTACAGGTTCATTGTCGTCTATCATTGTTAAATCTGTACCATTGAATTGTTATCAAATTATTAAATGCGTTGTTTTTTTGAAAAATAAGATTTATTCTGTTAAAAAGATGTTATTCCAAAATGTAAGGAGCCGAAAACATTGTTGTATGCTGTCGCATTTATTCTTTCAATGATTATTGTTCTCGTATTAATTCCACCATTACGAAGAATAGCGCTCCGTATGGATTTTGTGGACAGGCCTACGAGTAGAAAAATACACAAAGAGCCCGTTCCGCATTTGGCCAGTATTGCTATATTTCTTGGATTCATGATTCCTTATATTCTGCTCTCAAAACATTGGGATAAAGAGATGGCTGGCATTATTATAGGATCTTTATTAATCCTAGGGATCGGTATGATTGATGATTGGTATAAAACAAAGGGTAAAGATTTCGGTGCTCTTCCCAAAACGCTAATTCAGGTGTCCGCAGCCGTCATCGTGTATTCTGCAGGTATTTCATTCGAAGGTATGAGTGTCCCATTCTCTGGTCACATGATTATCTTTCCTGCGTGGCTACAGTTTCTGCTCACCATTCTCTGGATTTTTGGAGTAACTACCGTTATTAACTTTATGGATGGTTTGGATGGACTTTCTGGAGGGGTATCTGCGATCTCTGCATTGACACTGTTCATCGTAGCTATCGTTAAAGGACAACCTCAATCGGCTATCATGGCAATCATACTTGTCGGAATCACATTAGGTTATCTCAAATACAATAAACCTCCTGCCAAAATATACATGGGTGATGCCGGAGCTACATTTATTGGGTTCATGCTCGGTATTATCGCTCTAGACGGAGCGTTTAAGCAGGTCACAGTCATTTCCATTCTAGTTCCGGTACTAGCACTGGGTGTTCCCATTTTCGACAATATATACGTCGTCATCAAACGGCATTTAAATGGACAACCTGTGTATAAGGCTGACCGTAGTCAAATTCACTACCGACTTCTCTCTTGGGGATTAAGCCCTAAGCAGGCCGTACTTTTCATTTATCTCATCAGCGCATGTTTATCACTATCCTCTATCATTCTGATGCTGCTGAGTTAAGTAGAAAGTTTCAAAAGAGGGTATCCGAAAGCCATAAAAACTGGCTTGGGATACCCTCTTTTTTCGTGTTAAACCTAATAATCTATTAAAAAATATTTTGTTATCATTCCTATCGTCCAATCTATTTCTCTAAGTTCTCATAGAATAGAGCATCAACAGAGAAGGAGTTGAAAGAAATGACAAAAGTAATCATAGATTACAATGCAACAGTAGTAACACCAATTGCAAACGGGGTGAACATCCCAATCCCAACTACCCCTGTAGGAGTCTCCATTGCAACCACTTCGGTGTTCATTGATCCTGCAAACCCCGCCTCATCTACAAATAAGGTGGAATTGACTGCGACATTTGGTTATCGTTCTCTCACAGGGGCACCTGAAGTTATTGTCCGCCTTTGGCGTGCAGGTACCGAAATCTACTATGCGCTAGCAGGGGATGCATTTGATTCTGTGGATGAATTCTCTCTCGTATCCTTGCAAATGATTGAACATGCTCCGCTAGGAACACAAAACTATCAATTAATTGTGGAGAACCGTAATGCAGCTTCTACCGCTACTGTTATTGGGCCGATAACATTCACCGCAATTGCTATTGGTGACTAGTTTGTTTCATTTAAATCTTGAACTAAGACTGTAAAATCTCAACAAAAAATCCATTCCTAATAAGGAATGGATTTTTTGTATTACATAAGTGTCCCAGGAGGGATTCGAACCCCCGACCGACGCCTTAGAAGGGCGTTGCTCTATCCAGCTGAGCTACTGAGACATATTTTTCAAACTCCATACTCTGAAAAGTCTGCAAGAAGTATTGTATCACATATCTGAATATAATCAAACATTATTTTTAAACCCCTTCATTATTGAAGGGGCTTAGTCCGTTCTTTACTTATTACCGCGTCGCCAGTTTGTTTTATCTTGCGTATGTTGAGCTTGATTTTTGGCTATCACTTCTTCAGCAAATTCATATTGATGTGCGTATTTATTCCCTTTAACCTTCTTATACTTTTCTGCCATCTTCACCACCCCCTTAAGGATAGTATGGATTTGCCGAAGAGGAGTTATGAGTTTAAATTATTGGTTTTTCTCAAGGAGCTCAATCCAGTGATTAATTTCTCCCCTTAATCCCTGAATCTTTCATCTGTTCGCGTGTATCTTCTGAACCTAGTTCATAAATTTTCTGATATACATCATCCAGTACATCCTCATACTTAACGTTGACAACTTGTTCCGGAGTATCCGGCCAAGGAAAAACATAACCGGGAAAGGCTTCTTCTTCCTTCTCTTGCACTAATCCCATTAGCAGTAACAGTTCCTCAGCTTGCGCTGGTGTCGCATAAATCTCCCATTCATAAGCTGCCAGTGTCTTATCAGGTAATACGGATCTTCCATGTACGGATACATAATATTTATGTTTGTCCAAGGTCAACCACCTCCTGTTGCGAACTATGTGCTTCCCTATAGTTTTATATAAGGACAGACATTTTATGCCTAACTTCGTCATATATCTGGTATCACTTTAGTAAAAGAAAGGACAGCATGGACAAACGACGAAGAGAGGATGAACCATCATGTGCGGAATAACTGGTTTTATACAATGGAGTGGCGATTTAACACAGGATTCGCAGCTACTTGTCCAAATGACAGAGAGCTTGTATCATCGTGGTCCTGACGCTGCCGGGACATGGATTTCGAATCCCTGTGCCTTTGGTCATAGACGGCTTTCTGTTATCGACCCAGAGAATGGTGCTCAGCCAATGATTGTTCATCGAGATGAAGATGTATATGCCATCGTATATAATGGAGAACTATATAATGCAGCTGAACTCACTGCAGAATTACGCCAGCGAGGACATCAATTCCGCACACACTGTGACACGGAAGTGCTTCTAGTCTCTTACATTGAATGGGGTCCTGATTGTATTGAGCGTCTTAATGGCATATTCGCATTTGCGATATGGGACAGTGTACAAGAGCAAGTCTTTTTTGCGCGTGATAGAGTCGGTGTCAAACCCCTCTTTTACAGTCATATAGATGGAACACTCATATTTGGATCAGAACCTAAAGCTTTACTCCAGCATCCAAAGGTAGAACCTGTTGTTGGATCCGAAGGCTTAGCAGAAATATTTATTGTTGGTCCTGCAAGAACGCCCGGTCACGGTGTTTACCGAGATATATCAGAGTTACGTCCAGGGCACGCTATGATTTTTAGTCGCAGTGGACTTCGGAATTATACTTACTGGAAACTGGAAAGCCATCATCATGAAGATAATGTGGAAGCTACAGCAGCCAAGCTAAGGGAATTGTTACAGGATACAATGGATCGTCAACTTATATCTGATGTTCCTGTATGTTCTCTACTCTCTGGCGGGCTAGATTCAAGCGCCCTATCTGCACTTGCTGTAGACTACTATCATCGGAATGGTCAAGGCAATCTTCACACCTATTCTGTAGACTATGTAGATAACGACAAACATTTCAAATCTCATTCCTTCCAACCTGGAGCAGATGCTCCTTGGATTAAACGAATGGTGGATGAATTAGAAACACAACATCATGCAATGGAAATTGATACCCCAGAACTTGTTGCAGCATTAAATGCCTCAACATTAGCAAGAGATTTACCAGGTATGGCAGATGTTGACTCCTCCCTGTATTTATTCTGCCGTGAGATCAAGAAAGATGCTACAGTAGCTATCTCAGGTGAAGCAGCAGATGAAATATTCGGTGGTTATCCTTGGTTTCACCGTGATGATATGTTGAATTCAGGCACATTTCCTTGGGCTGTCGCTCCCGATATGAGAGCAAGCTTGCTGTCCCCGGAAATTAGAGACTGGATTTCTCCTCTGGAGTACCTTGGAGACCGCTACAGCGAAGCTGTACACGAAGTTCCCACACTAAAGGGAGAGACAGAGAAGCAAGCTCAGATGCGAATCATGTCTTACCTTAATATCACACGCTTCATGCCAACTTTATTAGATAGAAAAGACCGTATGAGTATGGGTGTTGGTCTAGAAGTACGCGTCCCTTTCTGTGATCATCGATTAGTCCAATATGTATGGAATATTCCGTGGGATATCAAAATGACTGGTGACCGTGAAAAAGGAATTCTTCGCAAATCACTCGAAGGTATGCTCCCTGAAGATGTTCTCTATCGTAAAAAGAGTCCTTATCCCAAAACGCACAATCCCGATTTTCTATCTGCCGTTAAAAACCAGATCCTATCGATATTAGATGATCCATCCTCTCCATTGCTACCTCTTATTGATACCGTTAAAATTCGAGAGTTAGCTTCATCGGCTGATGCGTCTACAAACCTTCCTTGGTTTGGGCAACTTATGTCTGGCCCTCAATTGTTCGCCTATTTAGGGCAAGTGAACCACTGGCTCCGTACCTATAATGTTTCCATCCGTTAGTTTCATTATTCACAAAAAAGGCTGCCCCTTTATGAAACAGGGGCAGCCTTTTCTAATACTATGACTCCGATATCTTAGCTACTAATTTCCGCAATGCAGCACCACGATGACTACTGGATTGCTTCTGCTCTAATGTCAATTCGGCCATATTTTGCTCATACTGAGGTAGAAAGAACAGAGGATCATAACCAAATCCTCCTTGTCCGGCTACTTCAGACGTGATCCAACCTTCTACTGAACCCGATGCCTCTATATGCTCTTTTGTAGAGGGGTCATATAGTACAAGAGAACATTCGAAACGAGCAGGACTAAGCAACACCTGTTCTGTATCTTCCCCTTGCTTCAGTTCCCCAAGCTCTTGTAGAAGCTTGTCATTATTTTCTTGGTCAGTAGCGTTCTCGCCAGCATATCGTGCAGAATATACACCAGGGCGACCTTCTAGTGCATCTACACACAATCCAGAATCATCAGCAAGAACAGGTAAGCCGAGAGCATCACCTACGGTTGTAGCCTTTTTTAACGCATTCTGAACAAACGTATGTCCGTCTTCAATCACGTCAGGCAATTCAATGTAATCAAACATACTCTTCACCTTTAATCCAAGTGGAGCAAAAGCATGCTCAAATTCCCGAACTTTCCCTTTATTCTTTGTTGCAACTATAATTGTATCCTGATCGAACTTCATCGTTACACTCCTTTAGCTGCTTGAGCGGAACCAATCATCAATGCAATAGGACCCAAAGCTTCCTTCTGGCGAATAATAATGTCCTGAATACCTTGTTCTCCAAGTTGAAGCAATTCGTTTAATTCCTCTCGTGAAAAGGGACTCTCTTCACCCGTGCCTTGAAGCTCTACAAATTTCCCATTACCCGTCATCACTAGATTCATATCCACTTTAGCCTTAGAATCTTCTTCATAATTCAAGTCTAATCGTGACTGTCCTCCGACAACACCTACGCTGACCGATGCCAAGAAATCAGTAATCGGGAAAACAGGAAGACGATGTTGCTGAGCAATTTTATTTACGGCAATGGACAGGGCTACAAAAGCACCTGTAATGGATGTCGTACGCGTACCACCATCTGCTTGTATAACATCACAATCGATCGTAATCGTACGTTCACCCAAGGCCTTCAGATTCACAATGGAACGAAGCGCTCTGCCAATCAACCTTTGAATTTCCATTGTACGACCACTAAGTTTACCCCTAGCAGCTTCCCGCTGATTACGTGAATGCGTTGCCCGTGGGAGCATAGAATATTCTGCCGTTACCCAGCCTTTTCCTTGCCCTTTTAAAAATGGGGGTACCTTCTCATCTACAGTAGCTGTACAAATAACTTTGGTATCTCCCATCTCAATATAAACGGAACCCTCCGCATATTTGTTAACATTTGTTGTTAAATTCATCGGGCGCAGCTGATCGTTATCTCGTCCGTCTGATCTCATATTTTCTGCCTCCTACATCATTAGCGATCCTTTAAATCAAGCAAACCAACCCCATTTTATCAAAGTGTTAACATAAAAGCATCTTTTAGAGAAATGTCATGTCTCTTAGTGCATGTTTAAAAAGTCGACGATTCAGCACCATAGCTTATGCTTACGATGCGGCGTTTCTACAAAACGCTCCAGAAGGTGAGTTTAGGGCCGAAGAAAACGACTTCGTAAGTATACGCTCGCAAAACCTACATGAGCAACGGACTTGTGAGGGTTGAACTCAGATTCGATGCGATATATGTTAGAGGGGAATTTCGTTAATATACTCTGGTCTAGATACAGGTTCGCTATAATTTAATTGATCTGATCCAATAACCGGAGCCGTTCCGTTCAATTGGATTTTCACTTTCGGGTTGCCCGCATTCTCCGCAACGGTTAGAACAACTGACTGTAACATTTCTTGCGGCACCTGTTCTCCTTCAGCAAACATATCATCCTTTAGGGCTACCGTCACCGTTCCGTCCTTAGATGACTTCACCGATTCTAAAGAAGTCCCTGAAGTCATGACCTCTACCAAATCCCCTCTTATTCCCGGTCCATGAATAAGTTCACCAAGCGCCGTATGTAGCTTATTCTGACCAGGGTCCACCAACCGTGTGATCGGTACATAGTATGGAATTCCTGCTGGCGATAAAGCAGAGAAATATACAACTACCGGGCTTGAAGTCAAATAATTTGCCCCCTCTCCCTTTTCAAGGTTAATCCCAAATTCACGGCCAAGCGGTTGATCAAGCGGTGTTTGATTTATAGGCATTTGCGTGAGTTTCTCACCATCTACCCAAATTTGGACATGCTTAATATTAGCGTCTCCAGTGAGCGTCCATGTGATTGCTTCTAACATAGCGCGTTCATTCTTGGCATCATACGTAACGAATGGCTTACTAAATTCCACAATGGCAAGCTTTTTGTCCTTCTCTACGCTAACATTCTTCACTTCTGTTCCTGCTGGCAACACACCCGTAAATCCTTCAGGTATAAGCGTCTTGTAAAGGCCATCCTTCACAATAGATTCGAGTGCTACGCGAAGGGAGGCGCCAATGTTCTTATCATCTGATTGTGGAAGAGCTAACGACACTGGGACCAATAAGCCATTCTCATTGGATAAATAAACGGTAGCCGTAGGTGCAACAGCCGTGGTCTTCGTCACCCCATCAGTAACAGCACCATTCACCATCTGTAACATTTGTGCCTCCTGCTGCGCTGGCGGGGGATCCACTTCCTTAGATTCTTTACTAAAACCGCTACATCCGGACAGAATAATAGGTACGGCCAACAATCCAGCAGCAGAAATCCTACGTATTCTATAAATTTTAGACATAATCTATGTTCTCCTCCTAACAATTTTGTACAGTTTGTACTAGTATATATACGAGCCCCTTATCGAAAAAATAACTACTTTTTATTTAGGAACAAGGAGTACACTATAAGAAAATGAGGTGAGTTTATGGATATTAAAAAAATTCCATATAGTCTAAACAGTAAAGCAGTAGCAAATGCGACTCATGAATGGTTACATAAAAGGGGCGTCAAAATCACAGAAATCGCTGAGCTGGTGATGTTTTTGCAACAAAAATATTATCCAAACCTAACTATGGAAGAGTGTATTGAGAATGTTGAGATGGTACTCAATAAACGTGAAGTACAGAATGCTGTAATAACAGGAATTCAGTTAGACGTTCTCGCAGAAGAGGGAAAACTAATCTCTCCTCTACAGGAAATGTTAGTGAATGATGAGGGACTTTATGGCGTGGATGAAATTCTTGCTTTTTCTATCGTAAATGTATATGGAAGCATTGGATTTACGAATTACGGTTATGTAGACAAGTTAAAACCTGGTGTGTTAGAAAGACTTAATGATAAAACCTCAGGACAAGTTCATACCTTCCTGGACGACATCGTAGGTGCAGTGGCTGCTGCGGCTAGCAGTCGCATTGCCCACCGGAAGCAAGCTGAAAGAGAACAGATTGCTGAGGCCGCACAACATTCTAATCCTCCACAGGTTTAATGTCCCAGCTTCAATAAATAAGCCATCCCCGGCTCTAGAAAGCGTGGGATGGCTTTGGGATTATGACTCTATAACGATCTATAAGAGTGCAATATATTTAATTGGGCTTGTTTCGTCATCTGGGTAAGCCACCTCTGCTTTACCACGGCGTACCAATTCTTGTATATGAGCCAGCGCTTCGCACATGGCAAATCTCATTTGATGAATGGTCAACTTACTTCGAAAAAGAGACATACATATTTCATATCCACTACGAGGTGAACCAACGAGCAGTTCTTCCACCATGTCAAGCCTCTCTTCATGATGTGCTAATAAATCGTCTATTCGTTTGTGAAAGGTCGTAAACGGATTGCGATGGCCTGGAAAGGCAAGTCTTACTTCATATTGTCTAAGTCTGTTCAATCCCTGTATGAAGGTATGTAAAGGATCTGGATCGCTCCCTGGGATAAGGCTTACATTAGGTGATATCTGTGGTAGAACGGCATCACCGCATACCATGATACCAAGTTCTTTATCATACAGAGATATATGCCCTGGTGCATGGCCCCCCGTCTCTACAGGAATCCATGAACGTCCTCCGAATTCAAAAGCTACCCCCTCTTCTAACAACGTCACTTCAGGCTGAGGCGAAACCTGTGACAGAAAGACTTCCATATGTTCTACTATTTGATTAATTAAAAGTTCAGGTAATCCATGTTGTCTAAACCAAGAAGGTAGCTCATGATTTAGAGTAGCAGCGCTCCCCCATGTCAATAATGTCTCTTCATAAGCCCTTTGTGACATGTACACACGACAGCTACTTTGAGTTTGTATCCAGCCTGCAAGTCCGTAATGATCGGGATGATGATGCGTAAGCAAGACCTCACTCACATCTAAGACAGTTAATCCCATACCTCCGAGTGCCTTACTCCATTCCTCTTCCGCTTCTCTACTGCGTGGACCCGGATCAATGATTGCCACCCCCGATGTACCCTGTAGAACGTAACTATTCACCCAACGTAATGGATAAGACATTGATATTTTAACCTGTGTTATTCCATGCTCCCATTTGGTCAATTCCGGTATTTCCACTGTTATAACAACCTTCTTTCTCTATAAATGTACTAGAATGAATCCCCTCTAATCTTGCTCTTGCTAAGACTCCCCCGCACTTGTAAGTTATTCTAATTGTATCGCCTTTCAGTAGTAAACTCAAAATCAAGAAGAAATATCAGTAAAGTATTATTGAAAGCTTAACCTTTCCTATATTTTAAATAACATGCCTAATTGGCGTTTATAATAACAATCTATAATTTAGAACGCCTAGCCATTGACATGAGAACATATTTTATATATGATTTTGCTATATTATTCTTTCATTTACTTCAACAATTAAATATCTTCCACCTGTAAAGGGGAGTAGCTGTACAATAAAGTCGTCAATACGAGAGAAACTTCTCCGGCTTTGTTGACAATTCACAACTGTTAGCGAGACCTTTACCAAGTAGTAAATCCTTTATTTTTAGAGGTTTTTACTTTCTTGGTAAAGGTCTTTTTTGATGTTATTAGCTAGGAAGATACATTAATTGGCGATTTTTTCACAGCAATTTAGAGAGTAATAAGTAACACGTCATTATTTTGCTAAACGCGCGGCTTAAAAAACCGTAGATGTTTATACTACTTAACTAGATATATAAAAGGGAGGAAACAACGTTGGATTTGGGATTATTATTGGAATATGGATGGGTACTTCTTGTACTCGTTGGATTAGAGGGGTTACTCGCAGCAGATAATGCGCTGGTGTTAGCAATCATGGTGAAGCATCTTCCGGATAAAGAACGGAAAAAAGCACTTTTTTACGGATTAGCAGGAGCATTTGTTTTCCGCTTCGGTTCATTATTTGTTATCTCATACTTAGTAGACATTTGGCAGGTACAGGCTATTGGTGCACTTTATCTCTTATTCATCGCAGCAAATCATATTCTACGAAAGGTTGTTTTCAAAAAAACAAAAACAGAAGAGGCCCTTCATGGCAGTTCAGATCAACCCAAAAAGAAAGCCGGCTTCTGGCTTACGGTATTTAAAGTTGAAGTGGCTGATATCGCTTTTGCCGTAGACTCTATACTAGCTGCTGTAGCATTGGCAGTAGCATTACCGAAAAGTGGTCTACCGAAAATCGGAGGATTGGATGGCGGACAATTCCTGGTCGTCTTTGCCGGAGGATTAATTGGATTGATCATCATGCGTTTCGCAGCATCCTTCTTCGTGAAATTGTTACATTCTCGTCCGGGTCTAGAAATTGCAGCCTTCTTCATCGTAGGTTGGGTAGGTGTCAAGCTTGCTGTAATCACACTTGCTCACCCATCCCTGGGTGTTATATCCGAATCCTTTGCACATAGCGCGCCTTGGAAAGTTACCTTCTATGTCGTTCTAGTCTTAATCGCTGTCTTAGGTTGGTTCTTAAGCAGCAAGAATGAAGAACATAGTGAAGAGAATCCTGTACATGAAATGAATAAACAATTAGAACATTAAGATCTTGATATTTAGTAACTTAGAACCGCCTTCCAAAAATTATAGAAGGCGGTTCTTCATGTCTATTCACCTATGTAAGTTCTGCTATAAATCACACTTTGCCTCTATCTACTCTTTCCGATTTCAAGATAAATCTTTATAATTGTAAGCTGCATTATATATTCATTCCAACAGAATTGTAATTAGCAGAATGATCCCTACAATAAATATGGCGATAAGAGGGAGCTTTAATCTTTTGCCTCTTTTTTTCTTAGCGGGTAAAGAAGTTATAATTTCTTCCGTTCTTACTTCGTTATTTCTAAGATGTGCTTTAAAAGATGCATATAACAAATTGCCACAATGATCACAAAATTTGGCTGTATTGCTGTTCTCAAAGTTACATTTAAGACAGTTCAAGTCCATTCTCCTTTCATTCATATCAATGAATAACAACCCATTAAAGTAATTATATACCATATGAAACTAACAGTAAACACATTGAAACTAGCAGTATATTAAATTTCTGTTAACCTTTCACTACTGTTTAGGGTGGAGGGTGATATAACGATGGATTATATGCAATTAGGATCGCGGTTGCGTCAAGAAAGACTTAAACATAACCTTACCCAAGAAAGATTGGCTGAGAAGATCGACGTCTCTCATGCCTACATTGGACAGATTGAACGAGGAGAACGAAGCCTCACACTCGAAACCCTTATCAAGTTAGCCAATCAATTGGGAGTAACAGCAGATGATTTACTCCACTCATCCCTCAAAATGAAGGAAAGTCACTTCATTCATAAAATTACACAATTGCTCCAAGACCGTCCAATTCATGAGCAGCAAATGGCATTAAGTATGCTTGAGGTTATGTTTACTCATTTGGATCAAAATTCGACGAAGTAGAAGAATAACAAATAACCTTCTGACTGTGAACTACCTAATTTAAAGGGAGACACATTTCAGAAGGCCAAGGGGAAATTGAAGGCTTAGGTCTTAGGTCAAATTACAAGTTCGCCAAGCTTAATCAGCTCGACAACAGCTTGAGAACGTCCCTTGACATTTAGTTTTTGCATGACGTTTGAGATGTGGTTACGCACCGTTTTTTCGCTTATGAATAACTGCCCGGCGATATCTCGTGTCGTTTTGTCTTGAACAAGTAATTCAAATACTTCTCGTTCACGGTGGGTCAACAAAAATTTGCTCTTGTGGTCGTTATTTCCCTTCAATGGTGTCACCCCTCCTTGCCCGGGTTTATATGGTCTAACAAGGTAAAGGGATACAGTCAACACATATTATGTATTGGGAAGGTTAATGGTGCCGTTACACTTCTAAAATGGGCGAAGGTAAAAACAAAAACACCGCCATAATGGCGGTGTACAGAACTAACCTTACCGGTCCGTCACGCCCTTTCGGTCACGCCGATTTAGTCCGATAACGCTGGTACAATCTAAGTGTAATTTATGAAATGGATTTCATAGCAAGTCTTTTATTTCGGAAGCCGTTTGGACAATATATTACAATAAAAATACTACAATCTCGCACTCTAGGGAGGCAACTGCATAGATGGCTAACATAAAAGAAATCGCCCAAATCGCCGGTGTTTCCGTAACTACCGTATCGCGTGTACTCAATAATCATCCTTATGTCAGCAAAGACAAAAGAGCCGCTGTGCAGCACACGATAGAGCAATTAAACTACACCCGGAATATGAACGCCGTACATCTGATTACCGGCCGCACGAAAACAATTGCTGTGATTATGCCCTATATTAATCTTTTTTATTTCTCTGTCATTATGGAGGGTCTTGCTCATGAAGCGTTGCTATCGCAATACCGGCTGATTTTGTGTCAAACTGATTATCGTTCCGAAGAGGAAATCAAGGTACTCGATATGCTGCGCAACAAGGAAATTGACGGTGTTGTCATCGTGTCCACAGCACTGAAGCCTGAAGTCATTGAGGAATATACCATTTACGGCCCCATTGTAACCTGTCAGAATAGCGGAAAACGCAGCTTTTCCTCTGTATATATTGAACATTATTCCGCCTTCCGCCACGGTCTACAATATTTAGCCGACAAGGGACACCGTAAAATTGGATGCTGTATGGGAAGACAACTTGGCAGTAGTAACCCCATTAGACTATCCGCTTTCAATGACTTCCTTGCAGAATCTGACCTCCCTTTTCATGAGGAGTGGATGATATTTGACTGTCTGAATGAAGAGGACGGCGCTAAAGTGCTGCATAGACTGTTAAATATGACAGAGCGGCCTGACGCAATCATTGTTGCCGGGGATCATGTCGCTGCCGGTCTGATCATTGAAGCAGGGAAGCATCACATTCGCATCCCCGAAGACCTCGCAGTGATCGGATTTGATAACCAGCCTATTGGCAGACTGCTAGGACTAACGACAATAGATAATCAGCTATTCGAGATGGGCGCCACCGCATTTCGGATCATTCACGGACAGATTACCGGAGAGGGTGGAGAACAACCTGTATACCGGAAACTGGATTATCGCATAATAGAGCGCTCTACTGTGTAATACAAGCCAGTAATTTAAGGACTCAAGAAGAAACGGCTTCGCCGTCTTAAAGGGACGGTAACCGTTTCTCGTAGAAATATAAGCAAAGTATAGTGAAAACTTATACTTTCTTATATTTGAACGAAAGGCGGATACTAGATTCGGCAGGGTATTATGTCGTTGCTACTCTGTCCCCCTCATTAACACACCCTCTATCATTAATTCTCTGTATTGCAGCAGTTAATAGATTACCATCACAAACGGCTAAATCCCCTCTTAGCTATAACTTCCAACAAGAATTCACATTTTTATATTGACAGTAAAAGGTTGTGGACTTATGATAAACCAAGATTAATTGATAATCATTATCAGTCATATATATATAAGGGGTGTTCTCATGAAATTTAATTCTGCTGTTCCCGCTAGTCTTCTTGCCGCTTCTATTCTATTTACCGGATGTGCTAACAAGGACGACGCTAGTAACGCTACCGGCTCTGTAAATGAATCAACCTCATCTGCTGATAACAAGCCTACAACTGCAAAGACTGTCACAACGGATCAGGCGGTCTCAATCGATTTCACCTCAGCCATTGATCAATACCGTAACTTTGTTATTGAGCAATGCGATATGTTTGTGAAGGAAACGGAGAAGTTTACGAACGCAGTTAAGGAAGGTAAGTTGGAGGAAGCCAAAGCTTTATATGCCCCAACCCGTATGTATTATGAACGAATTGAACCTATTGCAGAGGCACTAGGCGATCTTGATCCTAATATCGATGCTCGTGTGAATGATGTTGAAGAAGCCAATTGGCGAGGATTTCACCGCATAGAGAAAAGTCTCTGGGAAGATGGCACAACAGATGGGCAGGAAGAATATGCTGATCAATTACTTAAAGACGCTCAATTGCTACGAGCCAAAGTAGAGACCGTAGAAATTGATGCCGCCATGATGGTAACAGGTGCGGTTGAACTACTAAATGAAATATCATCTTCTAAAGTTACAGGAGAGGAAGAACTATACTCTCATACCGATTTATATGATTTCGTAGCCAACGTAGAAGGCGCAAGTAAAATCTATGAAATCTTAAAACCTACACTAGCAACAAAAGATGCTGATCTGGAAAAACAAATCGGCGAACGTTTTGCTGCGCTACTGAAAGAGCTTGAGCCCTTCAAGAAAGGCGAAGGATATATTTCATACGAGCAGTTGAAAGAGGAAGAAGTTCGTACACTAAGTCAAAATTTAGATGCTCTTGCCGAACCCCTCTCAAATATGGGCACTATTCTAGGAGTGTAAATGATGGAGCCTTCTGAATCTAAGAATCAACCCGAATCTATTCTTAAGAAAAAAATCAATCGTCGCGAACTATTGCGAATCGCTAGCGTGGGTGGGATTGGCCTCGTGCTCGGCGGGACTGGGATTGGCAGCCTTCTGTCTACACGCACCAAAGTAAAGTCTGAGGAAGCTATCATTTCCAACATAGATCGTATTCCATTTCATGGTAAGCATCAGGCTGGGATTGTTACGCCTGGTCAGAATTTCATTTGCTGTGCAGCTTTTGATATCACTACTACTGATATTGGTGAAGTACGCAAACTGTTTCAAGTATGGACTGAGGCTGCTGTCACCATGACACAAGGGAGTCTGATTGGTAGTAATAATAATCACCAGAACCTTCCGCCCTCAGATACAGGTGAAGCTGCAGGACTCTCACCTTCAAGAAGCACCATTACCTTTGGTGTTGGTCCCTCCTTCTTCGATTCACGATTTGGCTTGCAGTCAAAGCGCCCTGCTACCTTTCAAGATCTTCCCTCCTTCCGCGGGGATCAGCTCCAGCCCCAATGGTGTGGAGGTGATCTGATGGTACAAGTCTGTGCCGACGATATGCAGGTTGCCTTTCATGCCATTCGAAATTTAACGAGAATCGCTAGAGGTAAAGCCGTACTTCGCTGGACCCAAGATGGATTTCAGCGCACGACTCAAGCAGATCCATCTGCAGGAACGCCTCGTAATCTTCTTGGATTTAAGGATGGTACCGGCAATCCAGATGTATCTGACCCTGATCTCATGAATCAAGTCGTATGGGCTCAAAATACAGATGGCGCTGCATGGATGACTGGCGGCAGTTACATGGTTGTAAGACGTGTCCGTATGCTCATCGAAGTGTGGGATCGATCTAGTCTCAAAGATCAGGAAGCAACCTTCGGGCGTTATCGTGATAGCGGTGCACCGATGGGATCTCAACAAGAATTCGATCCTGTAGACGTTCATGCCACAACGCCTGAGGGTGAGCTCCAGATTCCAGCTAATTCCCATGTGGCTTTATCTCATGGCGATGGAACCTTAAAGATACTACGACGTTCTTATTCTTATTCAAGTGGGATAGATTCAACCAGAGGTCAGCTAGATGCAGGATTACTCTTTA
Source organism: Paenibacillus sp. (assembly GCA_036496075.1). Lineage (GTDB taxonomy): Bacteria > Bacillota > Bacilli > Paenibacillales > Paenibacillaceae > Paenibacillus_AQ. The sequence goes on from DASXLR010000164.1 coordinate 43,553, forward strand.
TAAGCTTTCAAAGAGATCTATATAAACAATTTGTGCCTATCCAGCAGAAGCTTGCTGCTGGGGATAAGCTTAACGAGTACATTTCTAATATTGGAAGTGCAGTTTTTGCTTGTTTTCCCGGCGTTGAACAAGGAAGATATATAGGTGATTCTTTATTATAACTTTAAGAAATACAAACCAAGGAGACCTATTTCAATGCTATTACCCGTTCGACTCTCACGCATAAGAATTACGGCATGGATGAGTGCCCTCCTCATCGTCTGTTGCATATGGGCTTGTCCCATTTCTGTTTCAGCAGAAAATGACAACAATTCCGCTATCGATCAACTCATGCCTGCTGTTGGTAGTATTCTTGTAGAAACAGGTCAACAACAATGGGATACGGCGTTAGACGATTTACAGCATGTGCAACAACTGTGGGATACGTTACAACTTAAAGAACCTGCTACTGAAACCACCTTGGCTAACGATGTTAGCTCCGCATTAAGCGAAGCTAGACAAAAGCTTGAAGCCAAAGATGTGCAAGGATCTAAACAAGCTTTATCCTTGTTAGCAAAATCCATAGATCAATATATTTCTGCTGTTAAACCTAAGTCAGAGCAGGACACTACTAGCGGACCCGAAACAGCTAGAAAGCTTCTTCCTTATGCCAAAGAAAGTATGGTCGGCATGGAGCAGGAAGATTGGACAAAGGCAAAAGAAAGCTACCAAGCTATAGTGACAGATTGGAAGAAGGCTGAGTCTGCTATCCGTCAAGACCAATTTAATGTATATGGACAATTAGAAACACACATTAGTCTAATCCGTATAAATCTTCAGGCAGATCCTATTAAAGGAGATCAAGCTAAACTGCAGATGCAGAAGCTTATCACCCTGCTCGAAGATTACTCAGCAGGTAAAATTAGCAACAGTATCACCACCGACAAACATTCGATCAAAGATTTACTTCAAGTTCTACAATCTGCACGTAAACAGGTCCAAGATGGACAGATAGATCAAGCA